>JAGHTO010000005.1 GCA_018065305.1 Candidatus Cacconaster scatequi
CAGGCAGGAGCCAAGCATATAAACATCACCGCCAGTATCGACAGTAGCGAACAGACTCTCATCAAGGTAGCGAACGACGGCACTGCAATCACTCCCGAGGCTCAGGAACAGCTCTTCATCCCGTTCTTCACCACAAAACGTGACGGTTCCGGCATTGGTCTCAGCCTCTCACGCCAGATTATGCGTGCGCACAACGGTATGCTCGACCTGACAAGAAGCGACAATGAGTGTACGGAATTCACAATGACATTTAAATAATTGAAATGAAGGGTGAACCAAGCATCAGCTTAAGGTTCACCCTTCAAACGTTATGGTAGGGAATAACCGTATTACAGCTCCGTCAGTTTGAAATTCCTCCAGAGGACCTTGATGTCATTGCCGTCGTGGATTTGAAGCATTATGCGGCCTGATACGGCACCTATCTGTTCGTCTTCGATGTCAGTCATCGGCTCACCGTTGAGCCAGGTCTGGATGTGATTGCCCTCGACTTTCAGACGAAGGGTGTTCCAGTCCGTCGGTTTCAGGATTTCTTCTTTCTCGTCAGGAATCTGATAGAGCCATCCACGTCCGTATGATTCATAGATTCCACCCGTGTCATTGCCCTTGGGAGCAACCTCGCACTGCCATCCGTGGACTGTGTTGAAGCCCTCTATGAATGAGTGGAAGAACAAGCCTGAATTGCCGTTTGAAGCCTCCTTGAATTCGCAGGTAAGGTCGAAATCCTTGTAATACTTGCGGGTTCCAAGGTAGCCGTACTGACGGGTGTCTCCATTCTCGGTAACGAGGTTGCCTTCGTTATCGACATACCACTTGCCGTCTCCGAAAGGCTCCCAACCTGTGAGGTCCTTGCCATTGAAGAGAGATTCCGTCTTTCCGCCCTTGTGGGGGAGTTCCTTGATCTTGATATTCTTGAAGGAGGCGGGATCTCCGTGGTCCTGAAGGCAGATGACACCTTCGGAAGCAAGGCCGTACTCGGGAGCATTCGCCCATTTGCCGGAATTCTTGCGTACGAACCAGTCATCAGTCCAGGCTTCGAATTCGAGAATCTTGACACCGTTGAGCCAATGCTCGACGTGGCCGTTGTCAAACACAATCTGGGAAGTGTTCCATTCGCCCTGAGGATTAACCTTCATAACTGAGTAATCAGGCAGATGCATTGCATAGTCGACGCCGAGTTTCTGCCACTCCTCAAGTTTGCTTGGAGCGTTGACTTCCTCCCAACCTTCGTTGTCAATCAACTGGTACTCCGGACCTGTAACGTAAGGTACGTCAAATACGGGATTTTCGACAACGTGGTAAATCATACCGCTGTTGCCGCCATGAGTGAGCTTCCAGTCCCATTTGAGGATGAAGTTCGAATATTTCTTGTCGGTGACTATGTAACCGCTGCCATCGGAACCGTCGCCTGCAGCGCGTATGCAACCGTCAACGACTGACCAGCCGCCTATGAGTTCTGGCTTGTTGAAACTGCGCCAACCCGTGAGGTCTTGGCCATTGAAGAGGAGTTGCCACCCGTCGGCCTGCTCGGCCTTGGTCAGCGTGTTGTCTTTCGGAGCGCAGGAGATTGCCAGCGCTGCAAGAAAAGACACAGCCAAAAATGAATGAAAGTGTTTCATAAGTATAGTATAGTTATTTAAGAATTTATTCTACAGGAGGATTCTGAAAAGCATAGGGAGCATAATGATAGTCTCTTGCTTCATATACCGGAAGAAGAGACTTGCGGGTGCGCTCCACGAATGTATTATAGTCTGTACGGTTGTCGTTGCTCCAGGCAATCTCGGCCAAAGCCGCGAAGCGGGGGAGAGAGTTGAATTCCACGTGGTAGAAATCAGCAATATATTCGGTCCAAACATTGGCCTGTATGCCTTTGATATGAGTTTTCTGGTCATCTGTCAGACCTTCGAAAGGCTGGAATTGATAACTCTTGGACAGGGGAAGATTACCACCGATGCAGAAAGGTTCACCGTTCGCTTTGGGGTCCGCTGTCTGATAATAATCCAGATAGAAATAGCTGTTGGGGGCCATTATCACATCGTTGCCGAGTTTTGCTGCGGCGATGCCGCCGTCAGTTCCTCTCCAGGACATCACGCATGCGGACTGTGAAACGCCGCCCTCAAGGATTTCATCCCAACCGATGATTTTGCGCCCTTTCTGATTGAGGTACTGCTCAATTTCGTGTACGATATAACTTTGCAGCTGAGCCTCATTGGTATATCCCATCTTTTTCATCAGAGCTTGGCATTTGGGGCACTTCTTCCATTCGTTGCGGGGAGCCTCGTCACCGCCGATGTGGATGTATTCGCTGGGGAATATATCACAGATTTCATCGAGAACATCCTTGAAAAGCTGTGCCGTGCCGGGATTGCCTATGCAGAAAACCTCGTCGAAAACGCCCCAGGTTGTCTGTACCTTATATCCTTTTCCGCGGCAGCCGAGTTCGGGATAAGCGGCAAGAGCTGCGGATGCGTGTCCGGGGATTTCTATTTCAGGAATGACAGTCATCTGCCTTGCAGCGGCATATGAAACGATTTCCTTCATCTGCTCCTGTGTATAATATCCGCCGTAGGGAGTCCCGTCGTATTTGTCGGAATCGCTTGCGTGGCCAACAACCGTTTCAGCGCGGACGCTGCCTATTTCAGTCAGTTTGGGATGCTTCTTGATTTCTGCACGCCAACCCTGGTCTTCAGTAAGATGCCAGTGGAAAATGTTGATTTTGTGCATATTGACAAGATCGATAAACCTCTTTACATCTTCAACTGAGAAGAAATGACGTCCGCAGTCGAGGTGTGCGCCACGATATGCGAAAGCGGGCTTGTCCTTGATAATCAATCCGGGGAAGGTCTTCCCGTCGGTCTGGTAACAGATCTGCAGGAGAGTCTGGAGGCCCCACCAGACACCGGCCTGAGAGCCGCCTTTGATGACAACCTTACCCTTATGGGAGTCAAGAACATACTCTTCCGCTTCAAAAGTGTTGTCAATTGCAAGTGAGATATTAGGAACTTTCACTCCGTTTGCGACTTCAACAAATGTCTGCCCGAGAATCTGGAGTTCCATTGACTCGCAGTCGAATACGGGTACCTCCTGAAGTTTTGCCCCACGTCCCGCAGTTTCGATGGAGACAGGATTCGGGATAATGGAGACAGACACTTCCGCCTTCTGACAGGATGACAAGGTCACTGCGGAAGTAAGAGCACAGAACAACAAAAATTTATTTTTCATTTTTAACAGGAATGAGATTCAGTATAATGTAATAGGTAAAGATACCGGCCATTACAGTAGGCAATTTCATCCACCAGACGGAAGTTCCGTAGAATATGGGTATCAGACAGCATATTGCAATGGAACCGAAAATGAACCACCGGTGTTTCGGACTGAAAGATTTCATCGAGAACATAGGGATTTCGCTCACAAGCAGAAATGCCAAAACCGCACTGATAACCGGAATGAACCATACCGTTGAAAGAAATGCCGGGGAACAGGCTGTCAGAGAGACTGCAAGCAGACCGCAGGCAGGGGTGGGGAGTCCGAGAAAACTCTTCGCCTGCCTCGTGTCCAGATTGAATTTGGCAAGACGCAGGGCAGAGCAGGCGACGACTGCAAGGGGAATGTAACTGAGAATTGACGCATATTCACCCGCACTGCGATAGAATGTCATCAGGGCCACGGAAGGCGCCAGTCCGAAACTCACACAGTCACACAGCGAATCCAGTTCCTTGCCGATTTCAGAATATGCCCCGAGAGACCTTGCGGCAAAACCGTCGAAGAAATCGAACACTGCAGCAAGGATACAGAGCATCCATACTGCAAAATATGCTCCTTGCACTGCATATATGACCGCTACTGAACCTGAAAGCAGATTCAGTAGCGTAATCATATTTGGAATGTGTTTTTTCATCCTTATTTGATACCGAGTTTCTTTCTGATGTCTTTGGGTATCGCATCCTTGTGGACCATGATGTCCATTGTCTTGTATTTTACATAAGTTTCTGATACGTACCAGATTCCATCGTATTTACCGGTGCTTCCCCAGGAGTTCTTGACCTTGAAGTACTTGTTGCCTTCGGCATCCTTTGCGATACCGTAGATGTGCATTCCGTGGTCATCGGTAGTGCTCTTCTCTTCATATCCCTGCTGACGGAGTTCAGGTGTGACCTCAATCTCCTTTACGGGGCCGTTGATGGCGCGACGACCTCTTGAATCGGGAGCACCTACCCAGTGTGCCTGATCGCTTCCAACAGTATTCAGAGCCTCCATATCAACTGCAAGGCCGATTCCGTCGCGGGTGAACCCGGTTTCGCTCACATCTGCTCCCCAGGCTACGGTGTAACCTTTGTCGATTGCATTGTAGATTACTTCCACAAGTTCATCGAGAGGAAGGTTATAGGCGGCTCCCCAGCGCCAGTTGTCTGCAACTTCCACCGGATGTTTCTCATAATATGAGATATGAGTCCAGGAGGTGAGGTCAACATAGTCGTCAAGATTTACGGGAAGGCTCTCAAGATAACTCTTGGGGGTATATTTCTTTCCCTTGTATTCGAAATTCTCGGGAATAGGACCCAGATAAGCCGCAAGAATGCCTTTCAGAGCAGGGAGCCACGCTGTTGTCAACTTTCTGTTGGGGTTCTTTAGAATGGCGTTCATAAAGCCCTTGAGACCGGCCACAAGTTCGCTGTGTGCGTGCTTGGTAGTACCGTAGTTCAATCCCGGCATCACCTCGTTCGGAACAACTCCGTGTTCCCTGAGGACAAACAGGACATCCTGTGCAGAACTGCCCTGCTCATAGTTCAGATGGCCGTCAACTCTGACATATTTGACCGCCTTGTCAGCATAGGCGTTGGATACGACGAACATTTCGGAAAGGTCAAGGTCCTTGTCCTTGCATCCCTGACGAATCATCTCCGACTCAAGGAAGGAGATGGCGGAAAAACACCAGCAGGTTCCGGAACTTGCCTGATTCTTGACAGAGGTGATTGGAAGTTCCTTGATTGTTTCGAACTTGAAGCCGTCCTGAACTTCCTTGGCTTCCTGAGCCGCTGCACTGAACGAAAGCAATGCGACAGCAGAAAATAAAAAGATTGATTTTTTCATAGATATGTGGTTTTGAGTGATAAATCAGTTAATTGCCCGATACGATGATGAGGGCCAGTCCAAGAATGAAGAGTGCGAACATCAGTCCGAGAAGGCTCTTCACCTTGTTGCCTGCACCCTTGAACTCTTTCCAGATGAATACTCCCCAGATTGCGGCAACCATTGGAGCGCCCTGTCCGAGGGCGTATGAAATGGCTGCGCCTGCCTTTCCGGAGGCGATATAACTGAATGCCGTACCAAGACACCAGATGCAACCGCCAAGGGCACCGACCAGATGCGTTTTGAAGTTACCGTTGAAATAATCCTTGTAATAAACTCTTTCACCAACAAATGGATACTTCATTACAAGAGTGTTGAAAACAAAGTTGCTCAAAAGAATACCGATGCTGAAAATCACGATTGCGGAATAGGGGGTCACCTTTCCGACAGCGGGACTTGCAAAATTGTCGAGGTCCATCGAAGAGGCCACGAACCTGTAGAACAACGACATCAGCACCCCGGCCACAACGGCCAGGACAATACCTTTAGTCGCCCCGCCTTTTTTGTCGCCGGCCATCTTGCCGGAAGCCAGGCCGTTGCAGATTATTGCAATTGTGATGAGGGCGACTCCGGCAAAGAGGATGACGGGATCACCCTTCGGTGCGCCGATATAATTGATGATTGTACCAAGTACGAGGGAAATTCCGACTCCGAGGGGAAACGCCACAGCCAGTCCGGCGATTGAAATCGAAGCGGACAGCAATATGTTGGAAGCGTTGAAAATGACGCCACCTATGATTATGCTGCCGAAAGAGGAGGCGTCTGCCTGGGCAATGTCCTCAAGGAAAGGTCTTCCTTCGGTGCCTACGCTACCCATAGTGAAGGCAAGAAGCAGGGCGAAAAGCACCATTCCGATGACATAATCCCAATAGAACAGTTCATATCGCCAGGACTTTGCGGCAAGTTTCTGTGTGTTGCCCCAGGAGCCCCAGCATAGCATTGTGATGAAGCAGAATACTACTGCAAGAAAATAACTTTGGACGATGAACATAATATTATGATTTATTTGATTATGATTTATTTGATTTTATCAACTTCACTGCGGTATGGCGCCGATGCTTGTGCGCCCTTCCTTGTCACTGAAATCGAGGATGCCGCGCTTGCAAAGCGTATTGCGTCAACCATTTTCTTTCCTTCGGAGAGAGCCACGCACAATGCCCCGTTGAATATGTCGCCGGCCGCGGTAGTATCCACGGCGTCGACCTTGAATGCGGGGACAAGCACCTGTTCATTATGGGAGCAATAAAGGGCTCCCTTCGAACCCAGAGTGACAATCACCTGTCCCACACCCGTTTCCATTATCTTCCCGGCGGCTGCGACGGCACTTTCAGTGTCAACCACCTTGATTCCGGAAATTATTTCCGCTTCTGTTTCGTTCGGAGTAAGGATATCCACGACGGAAAGCAGGGAGTCCGGCAGTTTGCAGGCCGGTGCCGGATTGAGGACAAACTTAACCCCATCCTTCCTGGCTTTTGCGGCAATATATTCCACGGTTTGCAAGGGAATCTCAAGCTGACATAGAACAATGTCGAACCGGGAGAAACTGCCGATTTTGTCAATATCTTCAGGCAGGAGGTCCATATTCGCTCCGGAGGCCACCACGATGCTGTTCTCACCTTTTCTGTCCACGGCAATCAGGGCCACTCCGGAAGGGTGATCAGGTGTTGAAAAGACATAAGATGTATCCATTCCTTCCTTGGCAAAAAGTCCCTTTGCAGCCCTGCCGTAATCATCCTCACCGGTCTTGCAGCAGAATGACACATCCTTTCCAAGCCTGACTGCTCCAACAGCCTGATTGGCGCCTTTTCCGCCGGGATTGACGAAGAAATTGCCACCCAGAACTGTCTGTCCCGATTTCGGGATGGAATCCACGTTGACCACCAGGTCTGTATTTGAACTTCCTATAACAAGTATTGCCATAACTTCAGATGTTTTTCTTCTTCAATGAAACCACATTCTCCACATGGGTCGTATGCGGGAACATATCCACACTCTGTACGTGCAGGATATCATATTTATTAGAGAATATTGCAAGATCCCGCGCCTGTGTGGCAGGATTGCAACTCACGTATACCATACGGTCCGGATCGGCCTCCATAAGGACGGCGGCGACGTCAGGATGGATTCCTGCTCTCGGAGGATCGAGAACCACAATGTCCGGGTGGCCGTGCTGTGCAATGAAATCCCGGCTCAGGACATCTTTCATATCTCCTGCAAAGAACTCCGAATTGATTATGCCGTTTACCCGGGCATTTGATTTCGCATCTTCAATGGCTTCGGGTACGTATTCAATGCCGATGACCTTCGAAGCCATAGAGGAAAGGAACAGTGCAATCGTTCCAGTGCCGGTATAAAGGTCGTAGATGACAGGGGCGGGGAGTGTGCCGGAAATTCCTTCACGAACAAAATCACGGACAACACTGTACAAACGGTACGCCTGCTCAGAATTCGTCTGATAGAAAGACTTCGGACCTATCTTGAAACGGAGGGTCTCCATCTGTTCATAAACGGCTTCATCTCCATGATACAGAGTGCATTTCAAATCTCCGATAGCATCGTTGCATTTGGGATTGATTACATAGTGAAGCGAATCTATCTGAGGGAAGTTCGTGACCAATGCGTCGAGAAGAGCATTGACCTTTTCCTGAGCACTTTCCGCTTCCGCACCGAAGGCGACGAGCACCATCACCTGGCCGGTGGAGGTTGTCCGTATCATAAGGTTCCTCATAAAGCCGTGACTCTCTCTCAAATCAAAGAAACTCAGTCCGTTCTCAATGGCATATTTCTTCACGAACAGTCTTATGGCATTCGAAGGCTCTCTCTGGAGATGGCAGTCTTCTATGTCGAGAACCTTGTCGAAATGACCTCCGATATGGAAACCGAGGCCCAGACGATCATTTTCGGGGATGTTTTCAGCCTCGTCGGCACTTATCACCCAGCGCCGGTTGGAGAAGGTGTATTCCAGTTTGTTACGGTAATATTCCGTTTTTTCCGAACCTAGGATGGGGGAGACCTCCGGGAGCGTCAGATGGCCTATCCGTGTAAGCTGGTCAATCACCTGCCGCTGCTTGAATTCCAACTGCATGGAGTAGGGAAGCACCTGCCAGGTACAGCCTCCGCACACGCCGTAATGCGGGCAGAATGGTTTTTCGCGTATCGGGGAAGATTGCACCAAATTCTTGACATAGCCTCCCATGTATCCGCGTCTTACTTTGTTTACTTGAACGTCAACAATATCTCCGGGAACAGCCTGGCTGACAAACAGTACCTGACCGTCGATATGCGCAAGGCCGTTGCCTTCAGCGGCCACGGCTTCAATCTTGACTCCCTCGAGAAAAGGTTTTTTCTTTCTGCTCATTCCAGTCGATTATATTGATTGAAGGATTTCACGGATTCTGAAAGCCTTGACTGCAGAACCCACAATAGTTCCATCGGGATCAATCACATAAAACGAAGGAATCCATTTTACCCGATATGACTCGGACACTGGGTTGTCGTGCCATTTCGTGAGAGTGCTGACCTGAATCCAGTCCATATCATTCTGCGAGATATAGGATTTCCATACATCTTCCTGATGATCGAATGAATAACTGATGAAAACAACTGATTTCCCGTTAACGTTCCTGTTTTTGTATTCGGCATATATCTCACTCAGTACGGGATTTTCCTCACGGCAGTCTCCGCACCAGGTTGCCCAGAAATCAAGGACGACGTAGGATCCTCTGAATTCAGACAGTTTGATTTCCGTACCCGAAGTGTCTCTGGCTGTAAAATCCGGCGCTTTTGTCCCTATTTCAACCGATGGGGCGTATTTTATTTCAATAGAATCAAGCGGCTGTACGGAAGTTATCCGCGCGGACTGCTTTCCGCCAGAACAGCACGAAAGAAAAAGAAATGCCGTAACAGCCAGAATTACACGATGATAAATAGTTTTCATCTCTCTTCGCTTTTTGTTTACAACGTAAATATAGGCAAAAACTTTAGATTTGGATAATTGAAAAAAAATTGCTAAATAAAAAATATTGTTTGTTTTATTGAACAAGTTTATATAACTTTGTGAGTTGAAATATTATGGCATTTTTATGCGCGGAAGATTGAACAGGGTAATTTCTTCGATTGCTGTTTTGACGGTTTTTTCCGGCTTGTCCCTGCCTTCATCTGCTCAAAACAATGCTGTGATAGATTCTTTGGCAAAGTGCGGCTTTGAAGAGTTGAGATATGCCGAAGATTCCTCAAGAGTGGTATATACCCTTGAGAATAATGTATACAGATTGCAGGCATTCGGGATAAAGGAAGCACTGACAATTATACAAAAGAATGGTGGAATAGATTCATCGAAAGAATGCGTCCTTATTCTAACGGATATGAACGTTCCCAAGGTGGCGGTGACTCTTGAAACCGGAAAAGGGGAAAGTGAATTGATGATACAGAATTGTTCAGTATCTAATTCGGGTTATGATGAGGCGTGGAACCTTGTCAGGAATGTTACGCGCACCAACAGGAGTTTTGGTGACGTGGACGTAAACGTCTACCCCCAGTTTTATCTGAAAAACGTCATCATCAATCAGATTTATCAGTGTCTGCTTGAAATCAGCCCCGCTGTCGAAGTCACCCTGTGGAAGGGGGCAAAATTCACGGGTCAGGTTATTTTCCCTGTCGTCAATGACGGATACAACAACGAATACAGAAATATCAGGCCCGGTTACATCACCCTCCAGCAGGCATTCAGGCTGCCTTTCAATGCTTGGGGTGACGTTAGGGTAGGGGTGTTCGACACCCGTTCATACGGTGCGGAAGTAAATGTCTCCGTTCCCATAGATGGAAAACATTGGACCGTAAACGGGAAATTCGCTTACCTTGGTTGTGGGGTATTTGAGAGTTTCAAGCACTTCTACTATAATGGAAAATATACACAGGCATGGTCCGTCGGACCTGATTATTACTGGTCTCGCTTCAATGTTCAGTGCAAGCTTCGTGTCGAGCAGTATTTAGGCAAGGAAATCGGAGTCCGTGCAGACGCCTTCCGCCATTTCAAATATTGTGCGGTTGGCCTCTATTTCCAAAAGGCTTTTACAAGTTCCATTGCCGGTAACGGCGGATTCAGGATATATGTTACATTGCCTCCGTACAAATACAAGAGATACAGGAAAGCGCCGAGAGTTGATAGCGGATTGAGTACAGGAATGACCTATAACGGCAACAATGAATTCGAACACTATTTTTATCCAGTGACGCTTGCCGATGACACGCCGGCAAAGCAGAACCAATACAATGCAAGTTATATTAAGTCATATTTAAAATAACCACAATAATTTATTAACAATTAACCAAACAAAAATCATGAAAAAAATCATCAGCAAACTTGGACTTGCAATCTCCGCTTTTGCAATCGTTTTTGGAGCATTGTCTCTCAGCAGTTGCCAGAAAGAGGAAATTGAGTACAACAAAGACATCCCCGGCGGCAGCATTGTAATCCCCGGAACAGATTTAACCTCAGTAGAGGAACTTCTTGATCAGATCAGAGAGTATCTTGAAAATGAACAGCAGGCTCTGCTGGAAGATCTTCTTGACAGAATCGCAGGTGACAACGATGAAATCAAAGCTCAGCTTGAAGAAATCGTAGCCCAAATCGAAGCAGGACAGAAGACCAGTGAAGAAATCAAGGCTCTTCTTGAAGAAATTATCAAGAAACTTGATGATCGTCACACCGATCCTCATAAAGATCCTCACGGTGATCCTCACGGTGATCCTCACGGTGATCCTCACGGACACGGCGAAGGTTCCAACGCAGGTGGTGGAGCAACAGGCAAATAATCAATAATCAACAAGAAATTTTAAAATGAAGAAAATATTAACAATCCTTCTCACTTTGGCTGTAGCCAACAGTCTGTTTGCACAACCGGACTGCGGGTGCTCTCCAAAGAAGTCGGACAACCTTTACCTTGACTTTGGTGCTGGAATTATGACCGTATTCAATGGTGGAGCCAATCCTGTTACTCCTAACCTGAATCTCTCACTAGGCCAGTATGTAACTCCCATTTGGGGTTGGAGAGCCGGTGTAGGTGGTCTCTGGCAGAGCCTTAATGAACAGTCAAACGGCTATGAGGCGAAGAACAAGAAATTTGCGGAAATCAATCTTGACGCTACTCTCAATCTGATTAACCTGTTCGGCACGCCTGAAATCGACAGACCTTTCAATCTCTTCGTTTTCGGTGGTCCTACAATCTCTTTCTCTTCCGCAGTAAGTAGCACACAAACTGTTCATTACGAGTGGCAAAGCGCAACTCAGGGTACTGGCACTGAATTAAGCCTGATACCTACCGGAATTGAAAACAAATTTGTTTCCGAAGGTGCAAAGGCACGCGTCGGCGCTACTGTCGGTCTCGGTTTCAATTTCAAACTTGGCAATCATTTCCTTCTTGGAGCTGACGGCCGTTATGGTGTTGCTCCTTCCATTTTCGGATGGGGAAGCGATTGCAGGGTTGCAGAAAGTACACTGCGTGTAAACGCTCGTTTGACTTACGTATTCGGAGGTCTTAAATAGTCTCTCCCTGTAAAAATGAACTGAAGGTATTTTTTGTGAACTAAAGAGTGCCTTCAGTTCGTTTTTTTTAATAAACAATTTGTTATGAAAAGAAACCTTCTGATAACAGTTTTTGCACTTTTGCTCTGCATCGGAGCAAAAGCCCAATTTATTCTTGGGAATACCGGACTTTTGCATATGCCCACGGCAGATATGCAGGAGGACAGGACTGTTATGATTGGTGGAGGGTCTCTTGCACCTGCCGCAACCCCTGACAGGTGGGATTACAGAACATACAATTATTATATAAACATCACACTGCTCCCGTTTCTTGAAATCAGTTACGACCTCACACTGTTTAGTGGAGAGGACCTGAAATCCAGAAGAGGCAGCAAGAACCATTTTGACAAATGGGCTAATCAGGACAGGAACTTCTCTGCAAGATTAAGGCTTGTCAAAGAGGGACAGTTCTTCAAGTATATGCCTCAGATTGTCGTCGGTGCAAATGATTTCGTCCATACCATCGGCACAGACATTAAAGGAAACAGAGTAGGATTCTGGTCATCCGGCAATGGTTTTTGGGGCCGTTTCTTTGTTGCCGCAACAGAACATTTCAACACTTGGGACAAAGGAATTTTAGGTGCTCATCTTACATATATGTACAATGACCGTCCGGAATTTCTTTATAAAGGTATAGGTGTAGGAATAGATTATCATCTGACATTGGAACCGGATACTTTCTGGGCAAAAGCTGCAAACGGATTTGACTTGAGAGCTGAATACGACAGTCGCTCGTTCAATCTGGGATTTGCTTACAACTTATGGAAAGAACACATCAATTTCATAGCAGAATGGTACGAATGCAAATCATTTTCTTGCGGCGTGTTCTTTAAATTCAATCTCCATTGAGAGATTTTTTTTATTTGCGCCTTTTATAACACAATTTATATTATGTTAACTAAATATAGCGTAGCCGCCTCTCCCAACGTATAAAATAATGGCCATCCCTTAAAAATTGGAATGGCCATCATTTTGTTGATATATCAGAACTCTACTTGAACAGTTTCTTGGCGAAATCTGCAAGATAGATTCTCCAGTTGACCCAGATATGTCCTCCTGAGGTTTCGAAATATTCATACGGATATCCTTTGCTGTCAAGGAATTCGCGCAGCGCATTGTTGGAATCAATCAGGAAATCGGTTTCACCGATTGCAATGTAATACAATTTCGGCTTTGCGGCGAACAATGCGGCCATCTCTTTTTGAAATTCCGTGCTGGTTGCCATCTGCTCGCGTATCGGAGTCTTGTCGGATCTGTTTCCAAGATATACTGCCGATGAGAACAATCCGATATACCCGAATTTTCCGGGATACATCTTTGTCGTATGGAACGTATGTCCGCCGCCCATTGAAAGTCCGCACATAGCCGTGTTTGCAGCGCCTTTGAGGACACGGAAATGCTTCTCGACATAATTCATTATGTCCGGAAAACTTTCTTGCATTGTGGCTTTTGGCTGAGGAAATTTTCCACCCCCGAAAGACGGCTGGTACATTCCTGCACTCCATTCTCCCGGCGTAGCCTCAGTATTGCAGTTACCGTTCGGCATAACAACTATCATAGGCTTAGCCTGTCCAGTAGCAATCAGATTGTCAAGTATTTGCGCTGCACGGCCCAATTCGGACCAAGCATTCTCGTCACCACCGGCTCCGTGGCACAGATACAATACGGGATATCTCTCCTTCGTGTTCTTTTCATACTGCGGCGGAGTATATACGGTCATTCTGCGGGTAAGTCCGAGTGTCGGGCTCTCGTACCAGACCTTCTGCACGTTTCCGTGGGGAACGTCATTGACACTGTAGAGGTCTCCCCTGTCCCCTTTCTTACCGGAAACTATGAATATGCTTGTCCAGGTGGCCACGTCGCGGTTCCTGTAGATATTGGCGGGATCGAGCATTCTCACGCCGTTTACTAGGAAACTGTAGCTGTACAATTCCGGTTCAAGAGGTTCGGTGGTATAAGTCCACACTCCGTCTTCACCCTGCACCAGATCGGCGGTTGTATATTTCACACCGCTTTCAAGAAAGTCTCCGACAACCTGGACTGTTATCGCCTTCGGGCAGTCAAGCCGGAACGTTACGCTTCTGTCAGGATTGATTTCGGGAGATACAACCTGCTTCGGTTGGAAAATCGCCTGTTGGGCGACCGCTGCGTGTGCTGTCAACAGCACTGCCACAAGTGTTAGGATTCGTTTCATAACTCAGGATTTATTTTACTTGAAATTAGCAAAATAATCTTGAAATAGCAACGAGCCCGTGTCCGGTTGCTTCATATTGTTTCAAATAATGATTAACTTTACAAAATATGGAACGACCGAATATACCGCTGCCGGAGAGGCTTCGTCCGCACACTCTTGACGAGTATGTCGGGCAGGAGCATCTTGTCGGCAAGGGAGCTGTCCTGAGAAAGATGATTGAATCCGGGAAAATCTCGTCATTCATCCTATGGGGGCCTCCCGGTGTTGGCAAGACTACCCTTGCCAGGATTGTAGCCAGTCAGCTGAACCGCGAGTTCTTCACCCTCAGCGCTATATCTTCCGGCGTCAAGGATGTCCGGGACGTGATAGACAAGGCAAGGAGCAACCGGATGTTCCAGGTCGAGGGCTCCCCCATCCTTTTTATCGATGAAATACACAGATTCAACAAGGCTCAGCAGGATGCGCTGCTCGGAGCCGTTGAAAGCGGGGTGATTACGCTTATCGGGGCGACAACGGAGAATCCGTCATTCGAGGTTATCAGTCCCCTGCTCTCCCGCTGTCAGGTGTATGTCCTCAAGTCGCTTGAGGTCAAGGATTTGGACACCTTGCTCGCAAATGCCCTGAAGAAAGATACCTACCTGAAGAACAGGGAGATAAAGATTTCAGAGAAAGAGGCTCTTTTCCGTTTCAGCGGCGGCGACGCCCGGAAACTCCTGAATGTCCTGGAGATAGTCATCCAGTCGTTCGGAGAAGATGAGGCAATAGAGATAACCAACAAAGTCGTCACGGACTGTCTGCAGGAAAACATTGCCCTATATGACAAGAACGGTGAGATGCACTATGACATAATATCCGCCTTCATCAAGAGCATCCGCGGAAGCGACCCCAACGGGGCCATCTATTATATGGCAAGGATGCTTGCGGGAGGCGAAGACCCCCTCTTCATAGCCCGCAGGATGCTGATTCTCGCCTCAGAGGATGTCGGACTCGCAAACCCGAATGCAGCGCTGCTTGCCGAAAGCTGTTACAATGCGGTGCATCAGATAGGAATGCCGGAGGCGAGGATAATCCTTGCCGAGACCTGCATCTACCTGGCATCATCCCCCAAGAGCAATTCCGCCATTATGGCTATTGACGAGGCCCTGGCTATGGTAAACAGTACCAACGAGGCTCCTCCAGTCCCGCTTCATCTGCGCAACGCCCCTACGAAACTGATGCAGGATCTCGGCTATGCCAAAGATTACAAATATGCCCACTCGTTCGAGGGCAATTTCGTGGACCAGGAATTCCTGCCGGACGAACTGAAGGGGCACAAATTCTATGACCCGGGGAACAACGCGAGGGAGAACGAGCTCCGCAGCCGGCTGGGCAAACTCTGGAAGAAATATGACTATTGAGAGAAAGATAATACTTGGCAGCAAATCCCCCAGACGCAATGAACTGCTCAGGGAGATAATCCCCTCCTTCACCGTCGATACGGAGAACACGTTCATCGAGACGAAGGACCCGACAATCCCCCCTCACGAACTGCCGTCAGTGATGTCGGAAGGGAAATCGCTCGGATTTCACAGACCGCTTGAGCCTGACGAAGTCCTGATTACGGCGGACACCGTGGTGATAGTGGAGAACCGGCTTCTCGGCAAACCGAAGGACAGGCAGGATGCAGTCGATATGCTGAAGGCCCTTTCAGGCAGGACACACGAGGTTGTCACTTCCGTGACAGTAAGGAGCAACGCGCACAAGAAGACCTTCACCGATACTGCATATGTAACGTTCAAGAAATTGACAGACAGTGAAATAAATTACTACATAGACACTTGTCAGCCATACGACAAAGCGGGTGCATACGGTATCCAGGAGTGGATAGGTTACATAGGAATAACAGAAATCAAAGGGTCGTACTACACGGTAATGGGACTCCCCGTCCATATCGTCTATGACGCCCTGAATGGAAAATTGTCGCTTTAAAAGGCGGATAATCTGTCAATTAAAAGGACCTAAGCGTCCGGCGGGCTAAAGCCCTGCTGCTCGGGTCGCGAGCATAAAAATGCTCGCTGTAAACACCCTCGCGACCCGCGCTTAATTAAAACGCCATCAGGCGTTAGCGGAGGGCAAGCAGGGTAAGCTTGAGCAATAGCTGCCCGGAGCGGCGGGGTTCGGGGCAGCGCCCCGTATAAAAGCGAAGCGAAGTCCGACTTAATTGACAGATTGGAGCCATAAGCGACAAAATGAACATTGAAAATAACATATTATTTTAACACAAATATTTATGAAAAGAACATTATTACTCACACTGCTTGTTGCGGCCTCCACTTTCCTTGCCGGAGCACAGGAACTTGAAGTGAACTACGACAAGAGCAAGATCCGCCCCTTCACACTTGAGGACCCCCTCACCTTCGTTGACGGCAGCAAGGTGAAAACTGAAGCTGACTGGGCTGCCAGACGCCTCGAAATTCTGGACATCTTCCAGAAGGAGATGTACGGGCAATGCCCCGCCAAACCCGACACCGTCATCCTTGAAACAATCGAGGAAGGCACGACCCTGATGGGCTTCGCCCACAGGAAACAGATCCGTATGTATTTCCGCCCTGACAAGAGCGGCCCGTTCATCACCTGGCTGATTCTGACCCCCAACGCATTCAAGGGTCCAAGACCCACCGTGCTGATGCTCAACTACAACGGCAACCAGGAAATACTCGCCGACAAGGAGATTGAAATCCCTCAGATTACAATATTCCAGGACAAGGAACCCTTCAAGGAGGAGAGCCGCGGCGCACTGACCAACCCCAACCAGCGCAACATCGTTCCCGCCAATATGATACTTGCAAGAGGCTACGCTTATGTCACGGCCTGCTACGAGGAGATAAGCCCGGACCCCGACCCTGCGGCATCATACGAAAGAAAACGCGAACTTCAGGACGAATATGCATATACCAGGATATTCGACCTCTGGCCGAAGAGAGACCCTTCCCGCACCGACAACACTACAAGCCTTATGGCCTGGGCCTGGGGCCTTATGCGCGGAATGGATATGATAGAGAAACTGCCTGAACTGGATCAGGAACGCGTCCTGCTCACAGGATATTCAAGGCTCGGCAAGGCCGCCCTCATCGCAGGTGCATTCGACCAGCGCTTCCCCATCGTTGTCCCCAACCAGACGGGAGGCGGCGGAATCCCCCTTGCAAAACATTTCTACGGAGAGAACGTGAATACTGAAATTCACAGTTTCACACACTGGTACTGCAGAGGATATGACAAATATGCCGGAAACGAGGATGCTCTGCCTTTCGACCAGCACCTCTTCGTAAGCTGTATCGCCCCCCGCGCATTCCTTTGCGAAGGATTCGACGAGCCTTGGTATGACACCGAAAGCGAGTTCATCTGCCTGCAGAATGCAAGCAAGGTATGGGAATTCCTCGGCCGCCAGGGACTGCCAAAGGTATCATTCCCGGATGACTATGACACCAAGGCGATAGGATTCAACCTCGGCTATGTTAGACGCAATCTGGATCACGGAATATCCGCCCAGGACTGGCAGTGGATGTTGGACTTTTCAGACAGATACATTAAGGAACATATCAACGCGCAGCGCTGATGATTCTGCCTGCCACCTCATCCACGCTCAGGTCGGAGGTGTCAAGGACAAGATCGTAATTATCAAGATTCAAGCAGTCGGCATTGTAGAACTGCTTGAATCTTTCGTTTTCCTCCTTCTTGCGCTCAAGCAGATTGTTCAGGACCTGCATAGTATCCCCTGTCGGCTCGCTCGTTCGGGTGTCATCCTTGAAGACACGCTGTGCGGCAATCTTCGGCTCCACTTTCAGATAGACCTTGAAAGACTTCTTCACGAAGAACCACGCAAGCCTGGAGTCAAGCACGATATTGTCCGTCCCGTCGGTATTCATCGCACGGAGCCGGTTGTCTATCAGGTCATCGACAGACTTGTCGCCGCGGCACTCCTTGTTGAGTTGCAGAGTGTCTATCCCCCGCTCCTTCGCTATCCTGCGCTGGATTGACCCGGTGGAGAGATATTCCATCCCGGTAATTTCACATATTCTTTTTGCTACCGTGCTCTTCCCCGAGCCAAGGTCTCCTGTTATTGCTATTATTGCCATATCTTTATGAATTGGACACGAAATTACTAAAAAATAGAATCCGTTTTTGTATTTTTGTAAAAACGGATTAAATAATCATACACGATATGTTTGACTCAACGAAAGGATTGTATGTAGCCCACTGCCAGAACGGACCGCTCTCCATCTGCGGTCAGATGGCAAACCGTCACGGTCTCATTGCGGGTGCGACAGGCACGGGAAAGACAGTATCATTGCAGGTGCTTGCCGAGACATTCTGCCAGGCGGGAGTCCCCTGCTTCATGGCGGATATGAAAGGTGATCTCTCGGGTATCAGCCAAAGCGGAACGATGACCGGTTTCATTGAAAAGAGATGCGCAGAGTTCGGCATTGAAAGCCCGACCTTCGAAGGCTGTCCGGTACAATTCTTCGACGTCTTCGGAGAACAGGGACACCCTATGCGCAGCACAATATCCAATATGGGCCCGCAGTTGCTCAGCCGTCTTATGGGGCTGAACGACACCCAGAGCGGAGTGCTGAACATCGTATTCCGCGTGGCGGATGATTTGGGCCTGCTTCTGATTGATTTGAAGGATCTTCGCTCAATGCTCGGATACGTAAGCGAGCACGCGGCGGAGTACCGGAACACATACGGCAATGTATCGTCAGCTTCGGTAGGCGCAATTCAGCGCGCACTTCTTGAACTTGAGAGTCAGGGTGCTGACCTGTTCTTCGCCGAGCCGTCCTTTGATATTCAGGACCTTATGACAGTACAGGGCGGCAAGGGTGTCCTGAGTGTCCTGGCGGCAGACAGGCTGATGTCAAACCCGAAACTCTACTCAACCTTCCTGCTGTGGCTTCTGTCGGACATCTATGCACAGTTGCCGGAGGTCGGTGACCTGCCCCTGCCGAAACTGGTGTTCTTCTTCGACGAGGCCCACACGCTGTTTGCCGACACTCCCAAGGCGCTGGTTGACAAGATTGAGCAGGTTGTCCGTCTGATAAGGAGCAAGGGCGTGGGCATCTACTTCGTAACACAGAACCCCACCGATATTCCCGACGTCATACTCGGCCAGCTCGGAAACAGAATACAGCACGCTCTGCGTGCCTTCACACCGAAGGACCAGAAAGCCATCAGGGCTGCAGCGGAGACCTTCCGGGCCAACACCGGATTCAAGACGGAAGATGCCATCACCCAACTCGGCACGGGTGAAGCGCTGGTCTCCTTCCTCGACGAGAAAGGAATGCCCGGTGTAGTTGAAAAGGCAAGGATTCTCTTCCCTCTCAGCCAGATAGGTGCAATAACCCCGGCCCAGAGAGATGCCAGCATCAAGAGATCCCGCATCTACGGCAAATATGACAAGACCTTTGACAGGCAGAGCGCATTCGAAGATCTGATGCAGATGGCTCAGGAAAGCCGTGTGCAACAACAGGAGGAGGAGCAGCAGCAAGAGCCTGAAAAGAGAGGCAAGTCGGTTGCAAAAAGCGTTGGCAAGGGACTCCTCGGCGCCCTGCTCGGCACGGCCATAACAGCCGTGAGCAGTTCCCTTGGAACCGAAGTCTCACGAGCCGTCAGTGGAAAGAAAGTGACGGGCAAGACAATAGCGGACAGAGCCATCAGGAACACTACCTCCGCCGTGACCAGAAACGCCACGAAGCAGCTTACCCGAAGCATCCTTGGCAACCTTCTGAAATAAACCCTCGATTATTTTGCTTATTGGCGGATTGTCTGTCACTTAAAAGGACCTAAGCACCCGCGCTTAATAGCGGGAGGGGCCCGCAAGCGTAGCGCAGTGGGAGGGTGAGCGAAGCGAAGTCCGACTTAAGTGACAGACAGGAGCAAATAAGCAACAGATTGCGAAACAAAATTATTTCCGATAC
>JAGHTO010000031.1 GCA_018065305.1 Candidatus Cacconaster scatequi
TTCCGGGTGGTACTGAAGATACCGGAGGATGTTCAGATACAGGTTATCCATAATGTCAATAATTTTGTTTCGGCTCAAAGATAGCAATTTTTCGGCTCATATTATTGCGTTATGAGCCATTTTTTAATACAAATTGAACCGTAACAGCATCAAGTAAATTCCGAATATGACCTTAAGTGCGATGCAAACTTAGTTCGTTGCCACTCTCTTAAATGCGTCATTTTTGAACCTGTTTTTCGGGCTCATGAAGAACATTGGAAATGTTTTGTTAAATTTGAGGGATTAAGCAAGCATAACAATACATGATAACAGGCGAGATCAAGAATCGCATTGATTCGATATGGGATGCCTTCTGGACCGGTGGTATAACCAATTCAATGGACATTCTGGCACAGATGACATATCTGTTCTTCATGAAGATGCTGGATGATGCCCAGATGACCAAGGAAGCGAATGCAAATGCTTTCGGCGTAGCCGTCAAGGACCCGACATTCAAGAAAGGGCTCTGGCACAATCCTGATACTGACAAGGATATCCCGTACAACGCACTCAGATGGCACATATTCAAGAACACGGAAGCCGAGGCGATGTACAAGACCATCAGCAAGGATGTATTCGTGTTCATAAAGAACCTCAATGACGGCAAGGAATCGGCGTACAGCAAGTTCATGGCAAACGCAACGTTCCTGATTCAAAGTCCCCGAACACTTGTGAAGGTTGTGGAAGGTATAGATAGCCTGGACATGAACAACAGGGACACGATGGGCGACGTATATGAATACGTGCTCGGAAAGATGGCGGCTAGCGGCAACAACGGGCAGTTCCGTACCCCGCGCCACATCATCCGTATGATGGTGGAACTGATGCAGCCTGCACTGAAAGACAGCATCTGCGACCCTGCAATGGGAAGTGCGGGCTTCATAGTGGAGTCTGCCAAATATATCCAGAGCCACTACAAGTCCGAGCTGTTGAAAAAAGAGAACTCCGACCACTACAAGAACGGAATGCTCCACGGCTTCGACACAGACTTCACTATGCTGCGTATCGGTGCTATGAACCTGATGCTGCACGGCGTTGACAACCCCGATATCCAATACAGGGACAGCCTTTCGACGGACAATACTGACGAGAACAAATACACCCTCTGCCTTGCCAATCCGCCGTTCACCGGGAGTCTGGACTATGAGGCGGTCAGCAAGAATCTTCTCGCCATAACCAAGACCAAGAAGACGGAGCTGTTGTTCCTGGCTCTGTTCGTGAGGATGCTCCAGATAGGAGGGCGTTGCGCTTCCATTGTTCCTGACGGAGTGCTTTTCGGCAACAGTACGGGACACAAATCCATACGCAAGGAACTTATTGACAACCAGCGCCTGCAGGCGGTAATCTCAATGCCTTCTGGCGTATTCAAACCGTATGCGGGAGTATCCACCGCCATCCTGATATTCACCAAGACGAATGCAGGCGGCACGGACAAGGTATGGTTCTATGATATGAAAGCGGACGGATTCAGCCTGGACGACAAGCGTTCCCCGATAGCGGAAAATGACATCCCCGACATCATAGAGCGATTCAAGAATCTGGAAGCTGAGGAGAGCCGCAGCCGCAAGGAGCAGAGTTTCGTCGTTCCCGTGGAGGAAATCAGAAACAATGACTACGACCTCTCCATCAACAAATACAAGGAGGTCGAGAAGGTCAAGGTAGAGTACGAGGATCCGTCGGTTGTGCTCGGAAGGATTGAAGGCTTGCAGAGCGAGATAAATGCGGCATTCAAGGAGTTTAGGGAGAAATATTTGTAGGGTATGAAGACAGGACAGAAGTATCAGGAACTTGGAGAAGTCTGCAATGTCATAAATGGGTTGTGGACAGGCAAGAAAGAGCCGTTTGTTAACATTGCCGTTATCCGCAACACCAACTTCTCTAAAGACTGTCGTTTAAAGCTTGATGATGTGGCATACATTGACGTCGAGAGCAAGCAGTTCAAGACAAGAAAGCTGGAGGTTGGTGATATCATCATTGAGAAATCGGGAGGCAGCGAAAAGCAGCCCGTAGGAAGAGCTGTTATGTTTGACATTCCCGACGGAGACTTTTCATTTAGCAACTTTACTGCCGCTTTGAGAGTAAAGGACAAGTCCTACATAAATCCAAAGTTTCTTCACAAATGCCTACTTGGGCATTATCTCAAAGGAGAAACACTGAAGATGCAATCTAAGACAACAGGACTTCATAACTTAGATATGAAGGCATATCAAAAGTTGCCCGTGCCTGCACTTTCACTTACTGAGCAAGAGCGAATCGTGGCGGAACTTGACCTACTGACGGGCATCATCGACAAGCAGAAAGTGCAGCTCAAAGAACTCGACACCCTCGCCCAGTCCATTTTCTACGATATGTTCAAAGAAGAACTCACATCATCAGCAACGAGACTCTTAAAAGACATCGCCTCCTATAGAATAGGACTCACATACAAGCCAACAGATGTAGCCGAGAAAGGAATCATTGTACTGCGTTCAAGTAATATCCAAGACAATAGCCTTGATTTCAAAGATATCGTTAGGGTAAATCTTGCGGTGGATTCTAAGAAGCTCGTTTCCGATGGCGACATCTTGATGTGCGCGAGAAATGGAAGTGCAAGGTTGGTTGGAAAAGTTGCACGGATTAGAGACATTGACGAAGAAATGTCGTTTGGTGCATTTATGACTACCATAAAGTCTCAATACAATGACTTTCTTTTCTACTTCTTCCTAAGTCCATTCTTTAGGAGTCAGCTTGGCTCAGCTCAAACAGCAACCATCAACCAAATCACATCCAAGATGCTTGATGAAATACAGTTAAATGTGCCGTCCCTCGAAAAGCAAGCAATCTTCGCCCAGAAGATTCAATCCATAGAATCCCAGAAAGCATCCATAAACCAATCCATCGCTGAGACCCAAAAACTTTTCGACTACACGATGGACAAATATTTCGGTTAGCATGCGTAATTTCGACTACATAAAAGACCTAGGTTTGAATGACCTGTACAAGTATTGCTCCGCCGCTGAAGAAAACCAGCTGAGCAATCCCGACATCAGCGCTGTCAATGCCCGCAGAGCGTTGGAGTACATTGTCAGAGCCCTGTACTATATGAAGAACATTGAAGTCCCTGAACGAACGTCACTGTTTGAACTCGTTGATGGTGAGCCGTTCCGTGAGTTCATCAATGATGACAGGGTGATGATGGCTGTTCACTATGTCAGGAAGGTCGGAAACAGTGGAGCGCACACTGGGGACGTTACCAAGCGTGAATCGTTCTTTGCTCTGCTGAACATCTACAATGTAGTCGGAGCAATCCTTCTCAAACTGAAGGTTGTCGATAGTGTCAAGCCGTTTGATGAGAATCTTATTCCGAGAGAGTCTTCCGCCCCGGCACAGGCACCGTCTCCTGTTCAGATACAAATCCAGCCGACGGACACCCTTGTGTCTTCATCTGATACCGCCGCCGTAGAAAATACGGAGCCGGTTGAAGAGATAGCCTGCGACATCTCCGAGGCTGAGACCAGGAAGATGTATATCGACCTGATGCTCAAGGAAGCCGGATGGCAGGTGCTTTCTACCGAAGGGACCATACAGCCTCGCAAAGCATGCATTGAAGTGGAGGTTCACGGAATGCCGAATGCGGAAGGAATCGGATATGCAGATTATGTCCTGTTCGGAGCGAACGGGCTCCCGCTTGCCGTGGTTGAAGCGAAGCGCACTTCAGTGTCACCCATAAAAGGAAAGCATCAGGCAGAGCTCTATGCCGACTGTCTGGAAAACCAATACGGAGTACGCCCTGTCATATACTACACCAACGGATTCGAAACCAATATCATAGACGGACTGGGATATCCCCCGAGAAGGCTGTTCGGATTCCATACGGCAGCCGACCTGGAACTGATGATTCAGAAGCGGGAGCGTCACGATATCACGGACTTTTCCATCAAGGACAGCATAACCGACAGACATTACCAGAAGATGGCTATCAAAGCAGTCTGTGAGCATTACAATACGAAGCACCGCAAAGGACTTCTTGTGATGGCCACCGGTACGGGAAAAACACGCGTCGCCATATCATTTGTGGATGTGCTCCAGCGCAACGGCTGGGTAAAGAACGTGCTGTTCCTGGCCGACCGGATTTCCCTTGTGA
>JAGHTO010000025.1 GCA_018065305.1 Candidatus Cacconaster scatequi
TATGAAGGATACAAGAAGGCTGTCGATTCTCTCGGAGTATATTCTCATCAGATGAACATCAACGAGGGTACATCTTCATACGGCGCCATCGACAATGCAAAGGAGGTTACCCGCTGGGCATTCGACTCCAAGAAGAACAAGGCTTCCGAGATCACTACCGTCAACCAGAGCTATTTCTTCATCGCGGCTGTCAAGGCAATACATAAGGAAGGATATACCCCCATCGAAGAGGTTTCTCCTATGATTGGCCAGATCCTTTACACTGAGGCACGCAATGCCAAGTTCAAGGAGGAGGTTGCGAAGAAGATCGAAGGTATCACTTCCCTGGAAGAGGTTGCCAAAGTCCTCAATTCAACCCTGTCCGACAATCAGGAGATCAATTTCTCTACAATGGGAGCGCAGATGGATCCCACTGCTCTCGGTGCAATGTACGTTGCTCCTCTGAACGAGATTTCCGGACCCGCAGCCGGAGCTGCCGGAGTCTATGTATTCACTGTAAACAGCAGGGAGACAGAGTCTTTCTATACGGCTGACGACGCCAAGATGATGCAGACCCAGAAGGGACAGTACAGCTCGCAGATGGTACTTCCCGTGATGATGGAGGCTGCTGACGTCAAAGACAACCGCGCAAGATTCTTCTAGACCGGAAATAATTACAAAGGGGTCGGCTTCAGCGAAGTCGGCTCTTTTTTTTATATTTGCGTTACAATATGACTTTGGAAGGGTTCAATATTTTTCTGTGGATTATGGCCGCGGTTGCCGTCGTAGTATTCGTGGCCTTGTTTTTTGTGGATGCCGGCTATGGCAAGTTCTACAACAGGAAATGGGGTCCCGCCGTCAACAACCGTTTGGGCTGGGTGCTGATGGAGTGCCCTGTTTTTTTCCTGATGGCAGCACTCTGGCTTTGCTCGGACAGGCATAGTGACGTGACCCGAATCATTATCCTTTGCATTTTTGAACTGCATTATTTCCAGAGATCTTTCATCTTCCCCCTTCTGATTCGCGGGGATGGCAAGATGCCCCTCTCCATAATACTGATGGGGGCGCTTTTCAATTCCTTGAATGCCTTAATCCAAGGTGGATGGCTCTTCTATATCTCTCCCCTTGAAAGATACACCGTGGCCTGGCTTTATGATCCGCGCTTCATTCTGGGTACTCTGCTTTTTTTCTATGGCATGTATGTGAACATATCTTCGGATGCCATCATACGCAGGATGCGCAAGCCGGGAGACAATGCACATTATCTTCCGCAGGGGGGTATGTTCAGGTATGTGACTTCCGCCAATTATTTCGGGGAATTTCTGGAATGGACCGGATTCGCAATACTTACCTGGTCCTGGGCCGGAGCCGTTTTTGCTCTTTGGACTTTTGCCAACCTTGGTCCGAGGGCGGCGCGCATACACGACAGGTATGCCCGGGAATTCGCCGGGCAGTTCGACCCCAACAGGGTCAAGAGAATGATTCCCTTAATTTATTGATATGGACTCTCCTATCTTCACTCCTTGTAAAATCGGTCCCGTAGTTCTGCGCAACAGGGTTATCCGTTCCGCCGCGTTTGAGAATATGGCCTACGGCAATTCTCCGTCGCAGGATCTGTTCGACTATCATACCGCTGTCGCAAAAGGCGGTGTCGGAATGACTACTGTGGCGTATGCTGCCGTCTGTCAGTCGGGGCTTTCTTTCAACGGGCAGTTGTGGATGAGGGAAGAGATAGTCCCGGAACTGAAGAAACTTACGGATTCAGTCCATTCTTACGGGGCCAAGGCGTCCATCCAGTTGGGGCATTGCGGAAATATGACTCACAGGGCCACTTGCGGCTGTATGCCCGTAGGAGCATCCGGAGGATTCAACTTGTATTCCCCCACTTTCGTAAGGCGTTTGCGCAGGGATGAGATATACGGGCTCGTCAAGGAGTTCGGTCACGCTGTCCGTCTGGCGCGTGAAGCCGGGTTCGACTGCGTTGAAATCCACGCCGGGCACGGTTACCTGATCAGCCAGTTTCTTTCACCCTACACCAACCACCGGAGGGATGAATTCGGCGGGTCTCTGAGCAACAGGATGCGCTTTATGAGGCTTGTCATCGAAGAGGTGATGAAGGAGGCGGGGGACGATATGGGCGTATTGGTGAAGGTCAATATGCACGATGGTTTCAAAAGGGGGATGCAGACTGAAGAATGCATTGAAGTCTGCCGTGAATTGCAGAGTCTCGGGGTGCATGCCCTTGTCCTGTCGGCGGGATTCGTAAGCAAGGCCCCGATGGAAGTTATGAGAGGCTCAATGCCGCTGAAAACCCTCGCCCATTATATGGATATGAAGCATTTCTGGTGGTTGAAAGCAATGCTCGCATTGGTGGGGCGAATAATGATTCCTTCAGTGCCATACAGGCAGGCTTATTTCCTCGAAGAAGCCAAACTCTTCAGGGCGGCGCTAGATATGCCTCTGGTATATGTTGGAGGAATGGTAGCCAGGGACAGGATGGAAGAGGTGCTTGCATCCGGCTTCACTGCGCTGCAGATGGCCAGGGCTCTTGTCAATGACATTGATTTTGTCAACAAACTCAAGGACGGAGTGTTGGAGTGCAGCCCCTGCGGCCATTCCAACTATTGCATAGGCAGGATGTACACCCTGGAGATGAAATGCCATCACTGCGTGGATTGTCTTCCTGAAAAGCTGCGCAGGGAAGTTTCTGATGCCGAAAAAGTGAACAGCTGAATTATGGAAGTGGCTCTTGTGACAGGTGCAAGTTCCGGAATGGGACTGATATATGCCGGTATGCTGGCACAGAAGGGGTATAATATTCTGCTGGTGAGCAATCAGAGGCAGGAACTGGAGGAGGCGGCCTCTGAAATCAGGGAGAAGTACGGAGTGACGGCCATTGCCAGATATCAGGATCTGGCAGAAAAAGATGCCGCACGGGAACTTTATGACTATTGTCACGTCGAAGGTCTTGAGGTTGAAGTGCTGGTCAACAATGCCGGGATGTTCTTTTTCAAGGAACTGTGTGCAGAAGACCTGCCGCGCGTGGAGAAGATGCTTTCCCTTCACGTTCTGACCATTACGGGACTTTCCCTTCTGTTCGGTGAGGATATGCGCCGGAGGGGCAGGGGCCATATCCTGATAGTGTCCTCTATGGCATCCAGACTGCCCACACCTGGAATCACCGTTTATTCGGCCACAAAGGCCTATCTCAAGAGTTTCGGAAAGTCGCTTCATTTTGAGATGAAGCCATATGGCGTGGGAGTGACCACGGTATGCCCTGCAGCCATCGCCACGCCTCTTTACGGAATCAGTCCGAAACTGATGGATTTCTTCTTGAAGCTTGGCATAATCAAGACCCCTGAATGGCTGGTCA
>JAGHTO010000020.1 GCA_018065305.1 Candidatus Cacconaster scatequi
CTACATTCATTTCGGGTTGCAGCGTCAAAGAAGATTATGACGGTATAAGTTGTATGTCCTACTAAGACACCCTGCACTACTTTCGCCGGATCATCCGCGCAGACGGATGAACACAAAACAGGATTGGAAACATCCAAATACCATATGAGTTTGATAATTGTATCCCGAAAAGGTGACAAGTAATATTAACTCCGAAAAATTGCAATGGACTGGACAGGAATCATACTTGGAACATCTGCATTCTTGATAATAGGATTGTTCCATCCTATAGTAAATCAAGGCTGAATATTATTGGTGTAAAGGATGCTGGTAGCTATTTGCTGTTGTCGGATTAGGATTCTGCATTGCATCACTTCTGTCCAAGGGAGTTATTTCGGCGATATCTTGACTAATTCCGCAATATTATCGTGATGTTTGCGGGAATTGCAGTATGGCAGACTATCAACACTTAGAACTAATAGAAGAATAGGGCCCAAGATTAGTTTATGTTGGGTGAAGGACCTATCTGAAAAAAGGAGTCAGTTTCTTGTTGTTGGCCAGGGACAACGGCGACATAGGCATTATCCCGAGATAATTCAAGGAATAGAAAGAAGCGAGTATAGATACCTGCTCCTCGTCACATCCGCTGTTACGGAATGATTCTTCCCAGCATTTGAGCAGTTTATCACAGGTCATATAAAAGTGTTCCTCGCGCTTCATATAATAATGGGTCATAAAATACCAGTTGGCCCAATCATAGATAGGATTGCCATAAGAGAAAAGTCCGAGGTCTATGGCATATACATCATTCCCTGAAAAGATGAAATTCCCGGGGTGATAATCACCGTGCAAGCAGTTGTCACATTTGGGAATCGCATCCAGAAAATCCGAAATGCGGATTTTTTCTTCATCTGTGTACATCGTCGCATCAGGCAATTTGCTTTTCATTCTTTCCTCTACAGGAACGAAACGGTTCTTATCACACGGCTTGGAACGGATGACGGTCCCCAGATCCACGAATCTATGGATATAGAAAGGCATATTCTCCCAATCCTCCGAAATGGCCCTGATGAGCGATTTCTTGCTAGGGATGTTCTGATAAACGGCACCCACGCTTCCGCCTGCAACTTTTACCAATCCTCCGGCCTCGGGAGTGGGAATTCCCAATGAGTAAACATAAGACGATAAATCCTGCTCCTTCTGAAGCTCTTCCAAATCGGATTCATCTTTGGTTAGGAATACTTTTACCATCCACTTTCCATCAGGGCTGGTATAACTTTTTGTTGATTGGCGCTCGCTCAATAGGCTCCATCCAGTAATATCAATCTCTTTCATCATATGTGTTCGATCATTCGGGGACAAAGATAGAATAAAAGGTGAATCAAATCAAAAAAGCCAATTAAACAGACAAAGAAGTGATTGGAACCGTCGAGGAAGTTGGGTGAGCCACAAAACAGACCTCGTTTACGCCGTCGAAATGATTGAAGACGAAAAGCAAACAGGATCTTTTGCATCCGCCCATATGGATGAATCAAACAGGATCGATATCATTCCATAACCGCATACGTTCTTCCGGAGCCGCTGACTTTGTTTGACGGGGGAATTTTCTGGATTTTTCACCCCATCCGCGTCTGTGCGAAAATCATACGTCAGACGGATGAACGATTATTCATTGAGAGGCTTCAGCCCGCCGGAACGACACGGGGCTCGGAAGAGAGCAGCCGCCTGCCCGGAGACACAAGGATGGATAGTCGCAGATTTTTGCTATCTTAGTGGGATAGAAAAATCGATAATATCAACCTATATGAAATCAAAGACCCTTTTGACCATTCTCCTGTTCGTCGCGATGACGGCGGGAGCCAGAGACAAGTACAACTTCAATTCCGACTGGCTGCTGAAAGTCGGAGACAACCCCGAAGCATCCAGGGCGTCTTTCAAAGAGAACGGATGGAAAGAGGTTACACTTCCGCACGCTTTCAACGAGGACGAGGCCTTCAAGGTATCCATAAAGGAACTCACCGATACGGTAGTGTGGTACCGCAAGCATTTCGTGCTGCCCCGTGACGCAAAGGGAAAGAAGGTTTTCATCGAATTCGAAGGAGCAAGACAGGCGGCCGAGGTCTGGGTGAACGGAAAATATGTAGGACTCTGCGAGAACGGCGTGATGGCCTTCGGCTATGATCTTACTCCTTTTGTAAAGAGCGGCAGCAATGTGATTGCCGTCAGGATAGACAACAACTGGAGTTACAGGGAGCGCGCCACCGGTACGGCCTATCAATGGAACCACACCAGTTTCAATGCAAACTACGGTGGTCTGCCCAAGAATGTCTGGCTCCACGTGACGGACAAACTCTATCAGACTCTGCCTCTGTATAACAATCTCAAGACTACGGGTGTCTATGTTTATGCCGGAGACATCCGCATCAAGGCCCGTACGGCTGACATACACGCCGAGTCAGAGGTGAGGAATGAAAGTTCCGCAATCAGGAACGTATCCTATCGTGTGGAGATATTCGAACCCGACGGCTCCCTGCTTGACAGCTTCGAGTCGGCACCCGTTGCCGTCAAGCCGGGCGAAACAGTGACCCTCAGCGCGCAGAAGAATGTCGGTGGCCTTCACTTCTGGAGTTGGGGCTACGGCTATCTTTATGATGTGAAGACTTCCCTTGTGGAGAACGGAGCCGCCGTGGATGTAGTAAACACACGTACCGGTTTCCGCAAGACACGCTTCGGCGAGGGAAAGATATGGATCAATGACCGTGTTCTTCAGGTTAAAGGTTATGCTCAGCGGACGAGTAACGAATGGCCTGCCCTTGGAATGAGCGTGCCGGCCTGGCTGAGCGACTATTCCAACGGAATGATGGTGGAGGGCAATGCCAACACCGTTCGCTGGATGCATATCACTCCTTGGAAGCAGGATATCGAGTCCTGCGACCGTGTGGGTCTGATGATGTCGATGCAGGCGGGGGACTCCGAAAGGGACGTAAGGGGACGCCAGTGGGAGCAGCGCAAGGAATTGATGCGCGAAGCAATCATCTACAACCGCAACAATCCCTCCATTATATATTATGAATGTGGAAACGAGTCCATCAGCCGCGAGCATATGCTTGAAATGAGGGAGATACGTGACCAATATGATTTCTACGGCGGACGTGCCATAGGCAGTCGCGAGATGCTCGACATACGCGAAGCCGAGTACGGCGGAGAGATGCTCTATGTCAACAAGAGCGCCCATTCACCCTTCTGGGCTCAGGAATACTGCAGGGATGAGGGCTTGCGCAAGTATTGGGACGAATGGTCTTATCCATATCACAAAGAGGGTGACGGCAACAAATCCTTCGAGTCCGCCCTTACGGGAGTGGCGCAGACCAATGTCGATGCATCTCCGTACAACCACAATCAGGACCGCTTTGTCGTGGAGCACGTTTCAAGGTGGTATGACTATTACAGAGAACGTCCCGGTACGGGCAGCAGGGTCAGCTCTGGCGGAGTGAAGATAATATTCTCCGATTCCAACACCCACTACCGCGGAGTGGAGAACTATCGCCGAAGCGGTAACGTCGATCCTCTCCGCATCCCCAAGGACACCTGGTTCGCACATCAGGTAATGTGGGACGGCTGGGTTGACATTGAACATCCGGGTATCCATATCGTAGGCCACTGGAATTATGACAAGGGAACAGTCAAGCCTGTCTATGTTGTTTCCAATACCGAGAGTGTCGATTTGTTCCTGAACGGTAAGAAACTCCCGGCTCCTGAGAAACAATACAATTTCCTTTTTACATTCAAGGACGTGGCGTTTGAGGATGGCAAGCTGGAGGCTGTCGGCTACAATGACGGCAAGGAAGCCGCCAGGTATGCATTGCAGACGGCAGGAAAGCCCGCCGCCATCAAATTGACTGCCATTCAGAATCCCGACGGCTGGAAGGCTGACGGAGCTGACGTGGCGCTCGTTCAGATCGAGGTCGTGGATGCACAGGGCCGCCGCTGTCCTCTTGCCAACAATATGATTCATTACGAATTGGAAGGTCCTGTGGAGTGGCGTGGAGGTCTGGCTCAGGGGCCCGACAATTACATCCTGGCCAAGGACTTCCCTGTGGAATGCGGTGTCAACAGGGCTATTCTCCGTTCTACCCGGGTTGCCGGCAAGGCTGTGCTCAAAGCTTCAGCTGAAGGTCTGGAGGGTGCGGAAATCAGTTTCGAAACACTTCCGGTGGAGGTCAAGGGCGGTCTCTCGAAATTTATCCCCGGGGACTTGCTTGCCGGACGTATTGACAGAGGCGAAACTCCTGATACTCCTTCATATATAGACAGGACGGCGGACGTGCCCATCGTATCCGCCACAGCAGGGTTCAATGCCGACAGGGCATCATTCAGCTTTGACGACAATGAACTCAGCGAATGGACCAATGACGGTCATCTGAGCACCGGTTGGATCACCTACAATCTCGGACGCATGGCGCAGATAGACGAGGTGTGCATCAAGATGACAGGATGGAGGATGAGGAGCTATCCCATCGAGATTTATGCCGGAGAGGAACTCATCTGGTCAGGTGAGACTCCGCGCAGCCTCGGCTACGTCCATCTGAATGTCAAGCCTGTGATGACAAGAGAGATTACCATCCGCCTCAAGGGAGCGGCCGAGGAAGAGGATGCATTCGGGAGCATAGTGGAGCTGGTAGCCCCTGCAGCCGGCGAACTTGACCTGTTCAAGGCCAAGGGTGCTGACAAGGACAACAATGAGCTCCGCATAGTTGAGGTTGAATTCAAGGAAAACCTCAATATTTGAGTTCAGAGTTCAACCGAATTGTTTTCCTCGAAAATTTCTTCAACCTTGTCCTGAGGATCGATAACAACCTTGCAACCCCTGGCAACGGTTCCTGAGGGGAGGGCCAGATTGACCTTGACGGTTTTGGGAAGCAGGTCAACAGGGGCTTTGATTGCGGGAACGGTTCCTGTGACAAGAGTCCTGCCCTTTGCATCGACCAATGCAATCTCCATCGGGGCGCTGTCAGTTCCACCGATATTGTGGACTGTGACAGTCACACCGTTGCCGGAAAGTTCGACATCCTCTGCGCTGATACCGACGTCGGGAAGGAGGTTGAAATCGCGGCCTTCACCCTTTAGTTTCATCTCTATGTTATACTCCTTGCCTGCGGGGATGGTGAAGCTGATGCGGCGGTTGCGCCCGAATCTGTGGGTGGTGGTCTTGCCTCCGGCAGTGAGTTCCCAGTCGCCTCCGAGCAGTTCCACGCCTATCATATCGACTTTCATCGGTTTTTTGTCAGTGTTGAAGAAATCAATCTTGAACGTGTCTTTGCTGCGGTCGTGGACAAAGATGGCGACTTTTTCGGCATCCTTGCCACCCGGGAATTCCCATCTGAGGAGGTTGCCCGGAACAAGCTGCTGGCTGCGGTTCATTCCTATTCCTCCGAGACGCACGTTCTGGATGTAATTCACATCAAAGGAGATACGGTCTATCCAAATGCTTCCTTCGGTGGTGATGAAGTCTCTGTTGAAATAGCTGCGGAGAACCTGGCGGCCTCTGGTGATGCTCTGATCTCTGGTCATCTCGGGATCCCACCATCCGGAAGCTCTGTCAACCTCGGCATATTTCTCTTCTCCGGTCCACGCGTATGCGTAATTGTAAAGGGCTCCGAGGTAGCCTATGCCCCAGGTGATGGGTTCGTCCGTGGCGAAATCGAGTTCGGTGGGAAGCTGTACGTTTCCTGCGGCATCATATCTCTTGTGATCGAGGAGCGAATCGGCGTATCTGAGCAAGAATTCCCGTGCTGCCGGGTTGCCGTAGAATTCTCCGAGCATCAGTGCCGGACCGGTATGATAATTCTCTCTGGCTGAAGTCCTTGTCCAGGGCCATTCTTCTGCCATCTTCGTCGCGCTCCAGTAGTCTGAGCGGAAATGGAAATGACCGGCCTTGTTGGTCCCCATAACCCAGTCCCTGATTGTCCTGGCATTCTCCATAAGCCTTTCAGCTTGACGGGGATTGCCGGCTTCGGTATAGTTGATCTGGCAGAGGGTGTTCTCTCCTTCCTCGTAGGTGTGGAGACCGTCTGTCATGATTGTACTGACACCATTGGTGAGCGTTCCCTCCCTGTCCACGGCATCCATGAACAGGTGCAGCGAGGCGGCGACCTTGTCCTTCTCGTCACCTATATAATAGAGACCGGTGAAATGGTTGGTGAGGTCTGTATCGTCCGAAATCCCTCCTCCGAATTCACCGTACTCCACCTGTCTGTTGTCTATGTACCATTCGATGACCTCCCGGTATCTCTTGAGCACCTCCAGTTGGACAAAAGCCCATTCCGGCATATTCGCCGGAGCGACGGGCTCCGTATAGTCGAGAGGGGAACCCGAATAATAAAGATTCCAGTAGCGTCTGTACAGCTGGTTGTCAGGCTCAACCCTGATAAGGTCGTTGAGGTCTTTGTCAACCTGGGCGAATTTGCTGTAGCGGCGGCTGGAGGTGGCTTCCTCCACCAGCATGGCGTATCCGTCCCTGACCTGGTTGAAGCGGTCTTCGGCGTGCTCTTTCTTTGCCTCCTCCCTGTCTTTGAAGATGAGGGTTATGACTGTTCCCTTGAGGCTTTCGGCATTGAAGTCGGCGCCTGCACCTGCGAAGGTCAGATACAGGGGCTCGTCGTCCGGAAGTATCCTGTCCCTGAGGTCGAGCCAGAGGGTGCGTTTCTCACCCGGCTTGACGCTGAAGGAGAAGTCGAACATATTGCGCATCTTCCAGATGGGGTCCTTGACTTGTATGTTGATGGGGATCAGCCCGTCCTTCAACGGTTTGACATCGAGCGCCGGAAGGTCGATGCGTATGCCGTCGAGGCCGCCGCGGATATTCCTCCAGGTGGCGATTCCCGTGCCCCGGCCTGCCATATCCCAGGTGCTTTCTGCGGTGATATTGTTGAATGTTATTTCCTGATTGATGTTGATGTCCCTGTAATCGGACGGGATGACGGCGTGGACGATGGGAAGGTCGTCAGAAGCCTTTGGGCGGCTTTGGCGGGTCTTTGCTGTGCGGGCTGCTGCATCATCCTGGGATTGGCCTGGAAGTTCTGACCGTCCCTCATGCGGGCGGCCTGGGA
>JAGHTO010000018.1 GCA_018065305.1 Candidatus Cacconaster scatequi
CACTCTGGTATCTGCCCAAATTTGAGGAGTCAGTCTCTCTCAGAGCCGATGGAGGGAGTCGAACCCACGACCTGCTGATTACAAATCAGCTGCTCTGACCAACTGAGCTACGTCGGCTTTTTTCGGGACTGCAAATATATGCGTTTAAAATTAAATGACAAAATTTTTTCAGAAAAAAATAAAAGTTTCATAGGCCAATATCCGAAGCGGGCTTTCCTTACGCGACATTTTCCCGTACAGGGCGGCGGAAGCCGCAAGTCGCGTAAGGAAAGCCCGCTTCGGATATTTATTTGGCAATAATGCAGCGGAGGATGTCATCGGTGTTGAATCCGCACTCGGAGTAGAGTTCGTCAGGCGTACCCTGACCGATGAACCTGTCAGGGATTCCAAGGCCGGTGAGACGGTTGCCAAGGCCGTTGTCAGCGATATATTCCGCAACTTCTCCGTGCAGTCCGCCCGCCACCGCTCCGTTTTCGACGGTTATTATCCTCTCCGCCTTGCTGCAGGCGTCCGCAATCGCTTCCCGGTCCACGGGCTTGAGGAATCTCATATCGTAATGGAGGACGTCAATCCCGTCAGCGGCGGCTTTTGCGACAGCTTCGGAAACCTTGTTGCCGACCGCACCTATGCTCAGGATTGCGATGCCGCGTCCCTCGTGAAGAAGCGCTGCCTTTCCGGAACGGATTACGGAGCAGGGGACATTTCTCCAGGGAGTCCCGTTCCCGCATCCCCTCGGATACCTTATTATAGTGGGACCGTATTCCGGCAATGTCGCTGAATACATCATATTCTTCAATTCCAGTTCATTTCTCGGGGCGCAGATTGTCAGATTGGGAATGCTCCTGTATGCCGCAAGGTCGAAGGCTCCGTGGTGAGTGGCCCCGTCTTCACCGACAAGTCCCGCCCGGTCGAAACAGAGAATCACTTTCAGATTCTGAAGTGCAACGTCGTGGATTATGTTGTCGTAGGCCCGCTGGGAGAATGTTGAGTATATGTTGCAGAACGGGAGAAGGCCCTGCGCTGCCAGCCCTGCGGAGAAAGTGACTGCGTGGCCTTCGGCGATGCCCACGTCAAATGTCCTCTCCGGGAATTCTTCGGCCAGAGCCGTCATTCCGCAACCTGTCGCCATTGCGGGGGTTATTCCGACTATCTCCTTTCTCTCTCTTGCGAGATTCAGCAGAACTTCCCCGAAAACATCCTGGAAACGGGCGGCCTCAGATTTGCTCGAAGTCCTTTTCCCCGTAGTCACGTCGAATTTTCCGGGAGCGTGCCATATGGTCTGATTCTTTTCCGCCGGCGCATAGCCCTTCCCCTTGACGGTGATTACGTGCAGGATTTTGGGCCCCGGAAGATTCACAATCCGACGGAGAGTGTCGGTCAGGACAGCGATATTGTTGCCGTCTATCGGTCCGAAGTATCTCAATCCCAAGGAATCGAAGAGTGACAGCCTCTCCTCGACCGTCTTGCCTATGATATGTTTGGCCCCCTTGACAACCTTCTGAATCCATTTCCTTGACTTCCTTGTACCGAGGGTGTCCCACACGCTTTTCTTCAGCTGGTTGTAGTGCCTGTTCGTGGTTATTTTCAACAGGTGGTTGTGAAGAGCGCTGGTGTTCTTGTCAATGGATATCTGGTTGTCGTTAAGTATTACCAGCAGGTTCGGCTTGAGCGAGCCGGCGTTGTCCAGCCCTTCGAAGGCGAGGCCGCCCGTCAATGCCCCGTCACCTATCACCGCTACAACCTTGTTGGGTAGCCCCTGAAGGCGGAATGCCTCCGCCATTCCGAGTGCGGCGGAAATCGAATTCGAGGCGTGTCCGGCGCCGAAGGCGTCGTATGGGCTCTCGTCGATGCGCGGAAATCCGCTGATGCCCCCGCGCTTTCGGTTCTGCCGGAAGGCTTCCCGGCGGCCGGTGATGATTTTATGGGCGTAAGCCTGATGCCCCACATCCCAGACTATCTTGTCCTGCGGCGTGTCCAGAACTTTGTGAAGCGCCACGGCAATCTCCACCGCACCGAGACTGGACCCCAGATGGCCCGGATTCTCGGAACAGCATTCCACCATATACTCGCGGATTTCCGAACAGAGCTGTTTCAGTTCGTCGTTGTCCAGGCTTTTAAGGTCGGAAGGATTGTTTATCGTGTCAAGAATCTTCACTCTGCAAAAATATAAATTTTTTGCGCGTTATGGTTGAAAAGGTTATTTTTGTGCGAATACATCGCAACCGAATAAATTCAAGATATGACAGAAAAAGTACAAAAATTATTGAACGACTATCCTGCAGCCAGATGGGCCGCACTCGTTCTCATTGCCCTGATGATGTTCTTCGGCTATATGTTCGTGGACGTGATGTCGCCTCTCCAGTCTCTTGTGGAGGCTGAAAAAGGGTGGACTCCCGGCATTTTCGGCACGTATGCCAGCGCCGAGTACATATTGAACGTATGCGGATTCCTCATCATAGCCGGAATCATTCTCGACAAGATGGGAGTCCGGTTCACCGGAATCCTTTCGGCATCGATGATGTTTGCCGGTGCCTGCATCAAGTTCTTTGCCGTCAGCAAATGGTTCGCCGGTTCAGGTCTTGAGGCCTGGCTGAACAGCTGGTGGGTAACAATGCCCGGAAGCGCCAAACTTGCCGCACTCGGCTTTATGATTTTCGGATGCGGCTGTGAAATGGCCGGCACCACCGTCTCGAAGGCCATCGCCAAGTGGTTCAAGGGAAAGGAAATGGCTCTGGCAATGGGCATTGAGATGGCCCTCGCCCGCGTCGGTGTGTTTGCGATTTTCTCCATAAGCCCCATCATCGCTTCCAAACTGGGTACAGTGGCCGCTCCTGTCGGATTCTGCACCTGCCTGCTTCTGATCGGCCTGATCAATTTCATCGTCTTCACATTTATGGACAGGAAGTTCGACAGACAGCTCGTTGAGGTCGGACTTTCCGCAGCAGAGGCTGACCCTGAGGAAGAATTCCACGTTTCTGATCTGGGAAAGATATTCTCATCACTCAGTTTCTGGGTGGTGGCACTGCTATGCGTGCTCTACTATTCGGCAATTTTCCCGTTCCAGAGATACGGAGCCAATATGCTCCAATGCAATCTTGACGGCATTTCCGCAACTGCGGCGTCCAACATCTTCCGGTGGTTCCCGATGGGAGCCGCCGCGGTGACACCTTTCCTCGGTGCATTCCTTGACCACAAGGGCAAGGGAGCCACGATGCTGATGTGGGGGGCTGTGCTGCTGATTGTCTGCCACCTTGTGTTCGCGTTCGCGCTTCCTGCAACCCACAGTCATCTGCTTGCATACGCGACAATAGTCATCCTGGGCATCAGTTTCGCTCTCGTTCCCGCCGCCCTTTGGCCTTCAGTTCCGAAGATTATTGACGAGAAGATTCTCGGGAGCGCATACTGTCTCATATTCTGGGTGCAGAACATTGGTCTGTGCTTTGTCCCGAAACTCATCGGCAATGTCCTCGAATCCGTCAATTCCGACAATCCGGCCGTGCTTGCCGCGAAGGCCGCGAACGCCGAGTTCATACCATACAATTACACCATCCCGTTGATAATTTTTGCCGGCTTCGGTGTGCTTGCATTCGCCATCGCAATTTATCTCAAGGCTTTGGACAGAAAGCGCGGTCTCGGTCTTGAGGAGCCGAACATCAAATAACTGATAGGGAAATGACTATGGAAAACAACGGTTTCAAAGCCGGGAAAGTGGCCTGCTGGGTGGCACTGGCGTGTCTGGTGGTGCCTATGTTCGCATCCTATTTCTTCGATGACATGTTTTCGACGGTGTCCCACCTTTTCCAGGCGCCCGATTCGTTGGCACTGGGCTGGGATTCCAGGGATCTTGGCAACTTCATAGGTGACTACAGCCTTCTGTGCATCTGTGGCGGACTGATAATAGGCGGAATCCTGCTTGACATATTCGGTATCCGGATAATGGGCTCTGTCTTTGTGGGGATGATGGTAGGCGGCGCCGCCCTGGCATATTACGGTGTTGCTGGTGGACTTCCGAAGGAAAGTGCCGTGGCTATTGGAAGGGTGGGGAGGATGATTTTCGGCCTTGGCAGTGAAATTGCCGGCGTGGCCGTGACAAGGTCCATAGCGAAATGGTTCAAGAACGGCAATATGTCCCTTGCGATGGGTCTCCAGCTCGCGATAGCGAGAGCCGGCACAGGTATCGCCCTGATTGCAGCTCCGTTCATAGTGGGAATTCCGAAAGATTACTATTCTCTTGCCGATACGGCACGCCCTGCACTTGTGGGTCTTGCCCTGCTTCTTGTCGGAGGTCTTGTCTGGGCCCTGTTTGTCTCGATGGACAGCCGTTATGACAAGGCGGCGGGAATAACCTACAGAAGAGGGGAGGTCACCGCGGAGAATGCCTTCTCATTCAAGGATATACTTTCCCTCCTGAAGAATTCCAGATTCGTGATGATAGGGTTGCTTTGCGTCACTTTCTATTGCTGCGTAAGTTCGTTCAAGAAGTTCGGAACAGCGGTCGTGATACCGCGTTTCGGGTTGGAGGCTTCGTCCGCCGGCACAATGGTCGCGATGATTCCCTTCTTTACCATATTGTTCACACCTCTGTTCGGTGCTCTGGTTGACAGACTGGGTCACGCCGCCAGATGGATGATGGGAGGAAGTTTCTGTGTCCTCGCAGGCCACGTCATAATTGCCTTCGCTCCGCTCGGAGTCGGATTTTACGGATATCTCGGAATAGCGCTGCTGGGTATAGGATATTCTATGGTGCCCTCCGCAATGTGGCCCTCAGTGCCGAAGATAGTACCCGAAAAGAGTCTTGGCACGGCCTATTCTCTGATTTACTGGATTCAGAATCTGGGACTCTTCTTTGTGCCAAAGGTTGTGGGCCGTATATTCGCCTCTGGTGATGACGTCCTCGCGTCAGTGGCAAGGGTGGAGTGGATTTTCCTGACTCTCGGAGTCTGCGCCGTGTTCCTCGCTATTCAACTGAACCGGCAGCCAAGTCAAGTATCTGGCTCGTAATCTCCTGCTGACGCAGTTTGTTGTATTGAAGTGACAGCTCCTTGAGCAGTTCCTCGGCGTTGTCAGAGGCTATCTGCATTGCAAGGGTGCGTGCGGCGTGTTCCGCTGCGGCCGCGTCGAGGAATATCGTATGAAGCCTCAGACGGAGGACTTTGGGAATCAACTCCTCAAGCACGCTTTCCGCATCGGGCTCGATGATGAACTCCGTCCCGTCATCCTCGCGGGCGCAGTCGTCGCATTCAAACGGGAGATAATCCGAAACAAGGACAGGTTGGGAGGCGGAATTCGCATAATGAGCGTAGATGACGGTGACTCCGCACAACTTGCCCGCTTCAAAGTCCGCGACGAGCCTGTCGGCAAGGGCGCAGCTTGCGTCATAGTCCGGACGTGCCGCCATAGCGCAGCAGTCGACAATGCGGTATCCCTCCTTCCGGAGAGCCTTCATTCCGAATTTGCCTGCGGCATATACCACGGTGCCGGACTTGTCGTACCCTTTTGAGTGGAAAGCCTTGAGCAGATTCGCATTGAAACTTCCGCACAGAGTCTGGTTGGAGGTGATCAGGATTACGGCCCGGTCGTCTCCTGCGCGGTTCCGGGATTTCATTCTGACAGGCAAGTCTGCCAGAAGCCTTCTCAGTGCCTGCTCGTATGGAAGCATATTCTCTATGGCGTTGGTCGCGCTGTGGAGTTTCGCGGATGCGATGAGCCGCATCGCCGAAGTTATCTTCAGCGTTGACTTCACGGAAGAAATCCTGCCTCGTATTTCCTTCAGATTGGACATCAGTCAGATAGCTGTGAAACAATGAAAGCCGCTTCCTTTTCAAGGAGTGAAGAGATGTTCTCGTCGATGCGTCCCTCCTGAAGGGGTTTCAGCACATCTTCGGAATGAAGCTGCCGCATCCTTTCGAGGAACAGCTCCTGGAACTCGGATACTTGACTTTCGGGAATATCTTTCATCAGGGCGTGCGTACCGCAGTAGAGGATTGCAACCTGCTCTCCCACGGGCATCGGGCTGTACTGCTTCTGGACCAGGAGGATATTGTTCTTCCTGCCCTTGTCGATGGTGGCCGTTGTGACCGCATCCATATCGGAACTGAACTTGGTGAACGCTTCCAGTTCCCGGAACTGTGCCTGGTCTATCTTGAGAGTTCCCGCCACTTTCTTCATAGACTTTACCTGTGCCGCTCCACCTACGCGGGACACGGAGATTCCGACGTTGATTGCGGGGCGGAAACCCTGGTTGAACAGGTCTGTCTCAAGGAAAATCTGACCGTCGGTGATTGAAATCACGTTTGTGGGGATATATGCGGAGACGTCGCCGGCCTGAGTTTCGATGATAGGCAGAGCTGTAAGGGAGCCTCCGGCCTTTACTTTTCCCTTCAGGCAGGCGGGAAGGTCGTTCATCTGCTCGGCAACCTCCTGCTGTCCGATGATTTTGGCGGCTCTCTCGAGAAGACGGCTGTGCAGATAGAAGATGTCACCGGGATATGCCTCACGGCCTGACGGGCGCTTCAGAATAAGCGAAACCTCGCGGTATGAGACAGCCTGTTTGGAGAGGTCGTCATAGACCACCAGCGCGTGTCTGCCCGTGTCGCGGAAATATTCTCCGATGGCTGCACCGGCGAAAGCGGCGTAATACTGGAGAGCCGCTGATTCGGAGGCGGTTGCGCTGACAATCACCGTGTAGTCCATTGCTCCCGCATCACGCAGGGTCTTGACTATGTTTGCGATGGTGCTGCCTTTCTGTCCGATGGCTACATATATGCAATAGACCGGTTTTCCGGCAAGGAAATTCGATTTCTGGTTGATGATGGTGTCGATGGCGATGGCTGTCTTTCCTGTCTGACGGTCTCCGATAATCAGCTCGCGCTGTCCGCGTCCGATAGGAATCATTGCGTCAATGGCCTTCAATCCGGTCTGAAGAGGCTCCGTGACAGGCTCGCGGAATATTACGCCCGGAGCTTTCCTCTCAAGAGGCATATCCAATTTCTCTCCTTTGATGGGGCCAAGTCCGTCGATGGGGTTTCCGAGAGGGTCCACAACCCTGCCGACGATTCCTTCCCCGACACCTATGCAGGCAATCTTGCCGGTTCTCTTCACGCGGTGGCCCTCCTTGACGGATTCGCTCGAACCCAGCAGGACGACTCCGACGTTGTCCTGTTCGAGGTTCATAGCAACTCCCATTATTCCACTTTGAAATTCAATCAGTTCACCCGCCTGGACGGCATTGAGGCCGTAGATTCTCGCCACGCCGTCGGAAACCTGGAGGACCTGTCCGACTTCTTCCATTTTTGCGGAAAGGTCGATACCCTCCAACTGTTTCAGCAGAACTTCGCTGATTTCACTTGCCTTGATATGTTCAGCCATTTATACTAATCTTTTGTTCTTTTCAATCATTTGTTCCCTGACACGTTCAAGGGAACCTTTTATGCTGCAGTCCAGCCGTTTGCCCCAACTTTCGTAGATGAAGCCGCCGATTATGGACGGGTCCACCCTGTGGGTGACTGAAATCTGTTTTGCGGGACGTCCGTCATCGATATTTCCGGCGATATCCAGCATTTTATCATCTTCGGAGGCAGTGGTTATCCGGACCATCTTGATTCCGTTTTCATCCCGGTAGATGTTTAAGAAATCAAGCAGGGCCAGCCTCAGATGGGCGATACGGCCGTTCCGGTTCATCAGCCTTGCCAGCTTTTCGATGCCGGGCTCCAGAGAATCGGGGGCCACGCAACTTTGCAGAAGCAGTATTTTTCTCTCTATGGACGCGGATTGGGGATATGCCATTGCACTGCTGAATTCCGGTATTCCGGAAAAAGCCCGCAGAATGATGCCGGCCTGGGAATAGACTTTCCCGGCTGTACCCTTCTTGCTGACCAGCTTCCACAGTGCGGTGGCGTATCTAGTTGCTATAATCCCCGAGTTCATTCAACATTTTTTGAATAAGACTGTTCTGTGCCGCGTCTGAAGAGAGTTTCTCGCGCAGAATCTTTTCGGACAGCGCTATGGAGAGGTTGACGGCTGAATTCCGTATTTCGGCGACAGCCTCTTTCTTCTCCTGTTCGATTTCTTCCCTCGCACGGGTGATGATTGCCGCAGCCTCGGTTGAAGCCTGCCCTTTGGCATCGTCAATCATCTGCTGGGCGGCCTTTCTGGCCTGGTCAAGCAGTTCCCCCTGCTCCTTCCGCGCTTCCTGCATCATCTGCTGATACTTCTTATCCATCTGGACCAGAAGCTTTTTTGCTTCCTCGGCATCCCTGAGGGACCGGGCAATATGTTCGCTTCTCTTCTCCATCATTTTGGTGATGGTGGGGAAGCCGAATTTCGCCAACAGGAAGAAGACGGTGCCGAAAATCAACACCATCCAGAAAATCAGACCAAAGGATGGAGTGAGTATTTCCATTATCGGATAAGGACGATGAGCAGACAGGCGATTACGGCGAACAGGCAGACACCTTCAACCAACGCGCCGATAATAATCATACTTGAACGGATGTTGCCGGCAGCTTCAGGCTGGCGGGCGATTGATTCCATCGCGGCCTTTCCGATTTTGCCGATACCGATGGCTGCGCCGATAGCAACGAGACCGGCACCGATGGCTGCACCGATATAAGCCAGTGATGAACCTGCGACTGCAGCCTGAAGGATTGTGATAAGTGACATAGTATTAGAGTTTTTATTGTGTTAATTTTCTTTTGGGGTGGGCCATTCCGATATATACGGATGAAAGCATTGTGAATACGTAGGCCTGAATGAAAGCTACCAGAAGTTCGAGACAGTCCATAAAGATTCCGAAGAGGACTGAGACGAGTGTCATCGAGCCGTTGAGGACCGGTCCCATTGACGCCGTTATGAAAATCAGGGCTACGACACTGAGAATCAGTACGTGACCTGCGAATATGTTGGCGAACAACCTGACCATCAACGAAATGGGCTTGGTGAACATTCCTACTATCTCGATTACGGGCATAATCGGAATCGCCTTGAGGAACATCGGGACGTCCGGCCAGAATATCTCCTTGTAATAGTGCCTGTCGCCGAAAAGATTGACGGAAATGAACGTGAATATTGCCATACAGAGAGTTACGGCAATGTTTCCCGTCACGTTGGCTCCTCCCGGGAAGATGGGGATGATTCCCATCAGATTGTTTATCAGTATGAAGAAGAAGGCTGTCAGGAGGTAGGGGCTGAACCGTTCGTGCTGCGGCCCGACGCTGTCCTTGATGACATCTTCGTTAATCATATTTATTATCGGCTCCAGCAGTGCCGCAATCCCCGTGGGGGCTTCGTGAAGCACGTCATGGCGGCGGTACCACCGGCTGCAGGCCAGAATCAGCCAGACCAGCAGGACTGCGCTGAACATAAGGGAGAGAACGTTCTTGGTAATGCTTATGTCGATGGGGCGTACCTGGTTGCCGCTGCTGTCAAGTTCCACGATTTTCCCCTTGTTCGGGCCATCTTCCGGGATGAAGAAGCCCTTGTATGAAGAGCCGTCCTCCAGCTTGTCTGAAAGGAAGACAGCAGGCCCTTCCTGACCGAACAGTATCACCGGCAGGGGGATTGACAGATGATGTCCTCTCCAACTGGTGATATGCCACTGATACGAGTCAAGCACGTGGCCGAAGAGATATTCCTGCATATCGAAGCCGCCCTCTACGCTCTCTTTTCCGGAGGCGGATGCGCTTGTGCAGGCAAGCAGCAGGATGGCTGATATCAGGATGAAACGCTTCATTGTTCTGCAGTGACTGTTATGACATTGTCCTTCACTTCCACGAATCCGGAGGATATTTCGAACGATTCCCGGGAACCGTCGGATTCGTTCTCCCATCTTACGGAGCCTCCGGTGAGGGAGGAGATCAGGGGTGCGTGCCCCTTGAGGACTTCAAAGCTGCCCGCCGTGCCCGGTAGGAAGACCTTGGACACGCTCCTCTCCATTTTGGGAGTTTTGGGTGTAAGGATTGTCAGATTCATTGACCAAGCATTTTACGACCCTTTTCAACTGCCTCTTCGATTGTCCCCACATTGAGGAACGCCTGCTCCGGAATGTCGTCGACTTTTCCGTCGAGAATCATATTGAAACCCTTGATGGTGTCTTCGATGGAGACCATCACGCCCGGGACGCCGGTGAACTGCTCGGCTACGTTGAAGGGCTGAGAGAGGAATCTCTGGACCTTCCTTGCGCGATTGACTATTGTTTTGTCCTCGTCGCTCAGTTCGTCCATTCCGAGGATGGAGATTATGTCCTGAAGTTCCTTCTGGCGCTGGAGAATCTGCTTGACTCTCTGTGCCGTGGCATAATGTTCCTGCCCGATTATGTTGGGGTCCATTATGCGGGAGGTGCTGTCAAGAGGGTCGACGGCGGGGTATATGCCGAGTTCCGCAATCTTTCTGCTCAGAACCGTGGTCGCATCTAGGTGTGAGAACGTGGTTGCGGGGGCGGGGTCCGTCAAGTCGTCCGCCGGCACGTATACCGCCTGCACTGAGGTGATTGATCCGTTCTTGGTGGATGTGATTCTCTCCTGCATCTGCCCCATCTCGGAGGCGAGTGTGGGCTGGTACCCCACCGCGGAGGGCATACGTCCCAGAAGTGCGGAGACCTCGCTTCCCGCCTGCGTGAAGCGGAAGATGTTGTCGATGAAGAACAGGATGTCCTTCGGAGAATCGGGATTCTGCGAGTCGCGGAAACTTTCGGCAAGGGTAAGTCCGCTGAGAGCCACGCTGCTTCTTGCTCCGGGGGGCTCGTTCATCTGTCCGAACACCATTGAAACCTGACTTTTGTCCAGTTCCTTCCTATCGACCTTCGAGAGATCCCAGTGCCCTTCGGCCATACTTTTCTCGAATTCCTCTCCGTATTTGATTACACCGGACTCAATCATCTCGCGGAGCAGGTCGTTGCCCTCGCGGGTACGCTCACCCACACCTGCAAAGACCGAGAATCCGTTGTGCTTCTTTGCGATATTGTTTATCAGCTCCTTGATAAGGACGGTCTTGCCTACGCCGGCGCCGCCGAACAGACCGATTTTTCCGCCTTTCAGATAGGGCTCCAGCAGGTCAATCACCTTGATTCCCGTGAAGAGGACCTCCTGTGAAGTGGTCAGGTCCTCAAATTTCGGGGCATCGCGGTGGATGGGGAAACTTTCCGGAGCGTCCACTTCTTCAAGACCGTCGATGGTCTCCCCGACGACGTTCATCACCCGGCCGCGGACGAAGTTGCCTGAAGGCATCCGGATGGTGGACCCTTTGTAAAGGGCTTCCATCCCTCTGCAGAGGCCGTCCGTAGATTCCATCGCCACGCAGCGGACGCAGTCTTCTCCGAGGTGCTGCTGCACCTCGATTACGACCGCTTTCCCTTCAGCTCTTGCAATATAAAGGGCATCGTGTATCCTGGGCAGGCGGGAGCCCGCTTCTTCTTCGGAAGCGATATCAAAATGAACGTCCACTACGGGACCGATAATCTGAACTATGTGACCGACAATTTCCGACATATCATGTGAAGGTTCTAAGTGACCGCACAAAGATAGTCCAAATCCCCGACAAAAGAAAATTTTCAGATGCGATGGCGTCCGCTGCCGAATTCAAGGGGAGCGTCTTCTTTTCCGGGAACGATGAAGGTGGCGGTGCAGCCGACGGGGACGGTGATTTCCGCGGTGAACCGACCGCTCTCGACAGACCATCGGATACCGGCCTCGCCGTAGGGAGTCCGGGTGCTGTACTCAGCCCAGGTGACGTCCCCGCAGGGCATCGGGCGGAAGATTATGTGCCTGTATCCCGGGGCTTTTTCGTCAACCTCCATACCGGCAAGCTTGCGGTAGAACCAGGTGAGAGCGCCACCGAACATAGGGTGATTGCGGGAGTTCTCGCCGTTCCAGGCCTCCCAGGTAGTGTAGGCTCCCTGTTCAATCCACCACCCGAAACTGGGGAAGTCTCTCTTGTTCATCGCTTCGAAGGCCAGATTGTTCATCCCGTTTTCGGCAAGAGTCTCAAAAAACAGCTGCGTGCCGAGGATTCCTGTGTTGAGGTGTCCGTCATATCTTGCGATTTCCTCCCGAAGAGTCTGCAGCACAGCCTCTTTCCGGTCATCGGGCACTCCCAGTTTAAGGGCGAGGATGTTGGATCCGTAATCTCCGTAACTTTTTTTCTCTCTGTCATAGAAAACGTTGTTGAAGGCATCCGCAACCTCTTTTGCCTGAGTCCGGAACAGTGCGGCATCATCAGCTTTCCCGAGAACTTCCGCCGTTTTTGCCATATAATCCGTACATTTCCAAAGCAGGAAAGTGTGTACCAGCCCGTCATCGGGAAGTTCGTATGGCGGCAACCAGTCTCCCAGATTGAAGAAATAAATCGGGTTATTCGGATCGTGCATCTTCTGATGCATCGTCCCATCCTCCAGCATCCAGCCGCGCATATTGCGGATATGTTCCGTCATCGCGTGATAGTGCTCCTCCAGAATATCCCTGTCACCGTAGTGCAGATAGAATTCCCAGGGGATGATGTTCATTGCGGCACCCCATCCCACGCCGCCTCCGCATCCCGGGTGCCAGGGAGCGCCGTTGGCCACATAGCCGGTCTCAATGTCCTGACAGTCTGAGATATCTCTCATCCATTTGGTATAGAATGAAGCTGCGCCGAAATTGTGCATCACCGTAACGCAGGCAACCTCCCCATCTCCCGTGTAGGGGCCCTTTTCCCTGTGCGGGCAGTCTGTCGGAACGCCGAGGTGCATATTGTCGGTCTGGCTTCTCCACCAGATGTGGTTGATACGGTTGAAAAGTTCGTTCGAACAGGCGAAATGACCGGTTGTCTCAAGGTCGGCATATACGGCTTCCGCCGTGATGTCGTCCGGTTCCGGGATGCCGGGATAGCCCGTGATTCTGACCTTGTCGAAGCAGAACCAGGTGAACTGCGCCGCGTATGATTCGTTCCCACTGCCTTTCATCACGTATATGTTCTCCCCGTTGCCCGGAGATTCGCAGAGATACTCTATTCTGATGGAGTCGCCGGCGTTTCCGTTCAGATTGGCAAGACGCACCCATCCCGTCAGATAGTCTCCGAAATCAATCTCCAGTGAACCGTCTTCAATCCTCTCCAAACTCTCCGGTGTCACCTTTTCCATTATGCGGTCCGAAGTGTAATGATGCGCGCAAAGTTTCCCGTCCGGAGCCTTTTTCGGCGCGGCGGGGAGCCACTCGTTGCCCGGCACCATTCCCGGACTGCACCATCCGTCCACTTCGAGCCGGGCGTCGTAAGTTTCGCCGTCATACATTCCATTGGCCGTGATGGGACCTTTGCGGGCAAGCCAGGTCGTGTCGCTCGTCACCACTTCGGAGGAGCCGTCTTCGTACTGGATGAATATCTGCCCGAAAAATCTGGGAGTGCCATAGGAATGCACCCAACCACTGTTTGTGTCGAAAAAACCGCAGCCGAGCAGAGCCCCGAAGACATTTTCTCCGGAGTGCAGCCGTTCTGTGATATCATAGCCGTAATACTGCACCCTGTACCCGCGGAACTTGCTTCCGTCAAGTCCGAGCATATGGTTTTCGAGCCCCTCCCGGTATGTATATGAGGTTTCGTTTGGGGTCAGTTCGGCATCGGAAATCCTTTCCCCGTTGACATAGAACTGGAAGAAGCCCAAACCCGTCACGTATGCCTTTGCTGAAGCGACTTTCTTTTCCAGTGTCACCGATTTGCGAAGCAAGGGGGCGGGGGAGTGCGGCGCACCTTCAATCTGGTCACGGCCTTCCTCACCCTGCCAGGGAGCACCTATCCATTCGGCCTGCCAGAGGTTTGCGTCGAGTATTCCGGTACCCCAGAAGGCGGGCTTGCTCCAGAGGGAGCGTCTGCCCCTTGAATCCCAGACACATACCTGCCACCAGCATTCCTGCATCGATTCCAGAGCCTTTCCGGCATATTTGACAAGGGTCGACTGATTGGAGACTATCTTGCCGCTGTCCCACAGGTCGGCCTTGTAAAGACCCCTCCTTGTCGAGGCCACTCTTATCCTGTAGGCGGTCTGAACCTCGCCGTTTCGTGATGAAAGGTTTATCCAACTGAGTCTGGGAGAGGCTTCGTCAACTGTAAAGGGGTTGACGGTATATTCACAGGTCAGCCTTTCAGGCTTGATTCCCGGTTTTACGAGAAAGAAAACAACGGTGGCCACAGCGATGAGAACCACCCAGGTAATTGCACGTTTCATAACGAAATTTACAAAAAAATGTTTTTTTATTTCGTGATTTGAAAATTTATTGTTTTCTTTGCGGTCCGATTCGGGATGTGGCGCAGTTGGTTAGCGCACCACGTTAGGGACGTGGGGGTCGTCTGTTCGAGTCAGATCATCCCGACTGGCGGGCAATCAGGAAACTGGTTGCCCGCTTTGTCGTTTCAGCACGTTACTTTTCGAGCATCTTGATGAAATATCCGCCGACAACGGAACGGGCCTTGAAGCCCACGTGTTCGGCCTTGTCGGTCCATACCCAGTCGGACATCGGCACGCGGTCCTGCGTCTCGTTCTGGAACCTGTAGATGCCGTCTATGTAGTGCTCGAATTCCTCCTTGCTGTCGGACAGGGTTGCGGTCCAGACAATCCAGTCAGTCTTGGTGTAACTCTTACGGTCATCCAGCGGAAGCCCGTATTCCAACTCGACAGAGGGGTAGAATGCCAGTTCTCTTTTTGCTACCTCTTCGGGGAATATGTTGAATCCCAGGATTTTGTCCCAAACCAGATTGTATTTCTGACTCCAGCTTGCAGGATTGTCGAACGTGCGGCTGAAGTGGGTTCCGGCGTCTGCCATCCTGACCCACTCGGAAGCCATCTCCCTGGCGGATGAATCGAACGAGTCCGCAACTTCGGCGTGGCCCAGATGTTCCGCCATATCACTGAAACTCTTCAGGGCAAGAATCGCCTTGATGGAAAGGTTGGTGTTGTGTGCCGAGCGCCCCGCGAAATCATCGGTGCAGAGCTGGTTTTCGGGGTCCAGACCGAACTGTTTCAGATATTCCGCCCAGACGGAGAGAGTGCTCCAGTGTTTTTCCGCATAACTGTAATCCTTCTGGAAATGGCAGATGGCATCGGTGAGAATCAGCATATTGCCCGCTTCTTCAACCGGCATGTCACCGTCGTAGGTCTGTCCGTTTGCGATGGGGTAGGTGCCGACATCGTGGGCGGGGAAGGGATTCGTCCACTCTCCGGATTCGGAATAATGGAAGATATGGTTCAAGAGACCTTTTGCCAGTTCCGGATTGTAGAGCAGGAAGAGAGGCGCTGACGGATATGTGACGTCCACGGTCCCGATGGAACCGTTGCTGTTGTTCTCCTTTGAAAACCAGAGCAGTTCTCCGTCCGGTGATTCCACAAGTTTGTGGGCTGCAATCGACTGCCTGTAGGCAAGGGCGCAGAGTTCCGCATATTCCCTTCCGCCGGCGGCCTCGGCATCAGCCATCAGCTTGCGGTCGAAACGGTCGCACCTCTTCATAATCTTCCCGTAATTGTCAGCTGCAAGATTGAACTGCTGCTGGATGGTCTGCTCTCCGGTGCGGTTCCAATAGGGCCTCAGATAATTGCCGAAGTATTCCACGCTGAAGATATCGTCATATCCGACCATAATCATACCGGAACAGGGCCGTTTCACCTCGCCCAGCGCGGTTTTCAGTGTAAGGCACCTCTCCTTCGCAGAGGCTTCGGTCTTCTTTTTGTCGGCGGCCATATAGAAATATCCCCAGTCGATGCAGACGGCATCGCCTTTCTTTGCGAGTATCTTTTGCGTATCGGTGCCGGTCTTCACATACACGAGCCTGTCATTCGATTCCGTGCAGAACTCGGAGGATTGATTCTGGTAGTCCCTGTCTGTCGCCCAAGAGCCGTTCGCCTCGAAGGAAATGCCGACGTCGTGACTCTTGCTGTCATTTGAGGAGACGCTGTAACTTATGTAATTGACGGGTCTGCTGACCAGGTCGAGGTCATCCAGAAGCAGAGGCGCCGTGAAAGTCAGTTTCAGATCCACCGGACCGCAGGTGAACTGATAGTGTGTCTGCGTGGCCTGAACGTCGGCCGATGTCTGCCGGGCAGTCTGAGGTTTCGGAGCGTCTCCGTAGTCAGCGCAACTGAGCCCGAAGTCGATTATTCCGTCACCGTGCCTGTTCCAGCAGGTTGCGGCAATCACGTTCTTCCCCGGTTTCAGGGATGCCACGACCTCTTCGGGCAGTCTCATTTCACCGCCGCACTGGTAGGAATTGTCCCACTCGGCGACCTTGATGCCGTTGACCCAGATGGTTGCATCGTCGTCGTGGCTGAAATTCAGGTAGATATCTTTCCCTTCGTATGACCGGTCCAGAGTGAATTCCCTGCGAATCCAGATGTGGTTTGATTTCCATATTGTCCTGTATATGGCATCGGGTTCGAGATATCCGAAAGACCCGACCCCATTCTTCCAAAGCAGGTTCGTCTTGTAATCCCTTGCCGTCCAATTCCCTTTAGGCAGGAAATAAGTGTAGCGGCAGGGCCATTCTCCAATCTCTCCGGTGCATAGGATTATTTCCTTTTCCTTTGCTGTCACGCCCATGAATCTGTATGGAGTACCGTCCACTTCAAGCGTGCCGGTGAGGGGCAAATTCCTGCCCGTCCAGTGCTGGATTTCAGCGTCATACAGGTTGTCGGTGGTCGACCAGGCGCTGGTGTATGGGTCGATTGTGATCAGAGGGTATGCCGAAGGTCTCAATTCCGAGGCGGTATGCTGCCCGGTGCAGGATACGATTGAAATGAATGCCAGAAGAGGCAGGATGTGAAGAATATTTTTCATAGTGTTGTGGATAGGTTTTGCAAAAATAGCAAGAATCTGTCTGAAATTGATTAAATTTGTAATATGAGAACCAATATTTTCCACTTGATTCCGGCAATCGTTCTGTCAGCGGCGCTGACTGTGGCCGTATCTTCCTGCAATGCCGTCACCGGCGGCTCGGAAATTTCACGGATTGAAGAGGGTTTTGCCAATATCCCCGACAGCGTGAGGCTTGCTGTCTACTGGTACTGGCTTTCGGACAATATCTCCCGGGAAGGCGTCGTGAAGGACCTTCAGGCTATGAAGGAGGCGGGTATCACCCGCGCATTCATCGGCAATATCGGAACTCCCGACGTGCCGTACGGTCCGGTCAAGTTTATGTCGGACGAATGGTGGGAAGTGACCCGTACCGCCCTCAAGACGGCATCCGACCTTGATATCGAGATAGGTATGTTCAACTGTCCGGGATGGAGTCAGTCCGGGGGCCCCTGGGTCAGCGAGGACCAGTCGATGAGGTACGTGGCTTTCAAGGAGGACCGGATTTCCGGGAACGGAAAGGTTCGGACAGTCACTCTGCCAGATGTGCCTGAAAACAGGATAATCGATGTCTATGCATTTCCTGCGCCTGAAGGGCTGTCGAGGCAGTGGACGATCCGCGGGGAGGGTGTATGGCCGTTGAAGACCGATACGTCGATGACTGTCCGCACAATGTTGATTTACGTTGAAAATGAAACCGATGCCGACGTACGTCTCCTGAAGGACGGAAAACCTTTGAGGGAATTCTATTTCGACCGCACCAATTTCAAGACTCAGGTGGGTTTCGTACCCGGCGCCCCTTATGTTCTGAGCCTTCCCGCTGTAAAGGGTGGCGATTTCTCGATTGAACTGAAGGAGATTTCCGAAGATGTGGACTTCCGCGTGGTTCTCTCGGAAGTCGCTATGGTCGAGGAATATCCGGAGAAGACTTTCCAGAAGATGTATCAGGGGACATTGCCTGCCTGGGACGAATATATGTGGAAGACACCGGAGGATAACGGCGGATTCAGGGTTGCCCTTTCCGACAAGATTGACCTGAAGCCGTTTGCCTCGGACGGGAAGATTAAGTGGACTGCTCCTGAAGGGGATTGGACTGTTGTGACGGCATATATGAAGACGACGGGACAGACGAATGCCCCAGCCTCTGCCGAGGCTACAGGCCTTGAGGTTGACAAGATGAGCAGAAAACATATCCGGGACCATTTCGATGCGTTTTTGGGCGATATCCTGCATCGCATTCCGGCGGAGGAGAGAAGGACTTTCGACATAGCTGTCGAGGACAGCTATGAGACCGGAGGGACGAACTGGACCGACGATATGGCGGCTGTTTTCAAAAAGACATATGGCTATGATCCTGTCCCTTATCTTCCTGCGCTTCAGGGCTTCATAGTTGAGAATCCCGACGTTACCGACCGTTTTCTGTGGGACCTGAGACGTCTTGTGAGTGATCTTGTGGCCTATGAATATGTGGGTGCTCTGAGAGAGATTTGCCACGAGAACGGGCTCAAGTCCTGGCTTGAGAATTACGGACACTGGGGTTTCCCCGCCGAATTCCTGCAGTATGGCGGTCAGAGCGATCAGGTGGCGGGAGAATTCTGGGCTGGAGAAGGGTCTCCACGTGATTATGAACCGCGTGCAGCGGCTTCCTGTGCCCACATTTACGGAAAGAAACAGGTGTGGGCGGAGTCCTGCACCTCCGGGGACCGTGCATATCAGCGCTACCCGGAGACACTGAAAATGTTTCTTGACCACTCGTTCACTGCAGGCGTAAACAGCACTCTGCTTCATCTGTATGTCCAGCAGCCGGATGACCGTATGCCCGGAATCAATGCCTGGTTCGGTACGGAATTCAACCGTCACAACACCTGGTTCCGTTATTTCGATATGTTCTCCGATTATTTGCGTCGCTGCAACTTCCTGCTCCAGCAGGGTGATTATGTGGCCGACGTGGCATATTATATCGGGGAAGATGCTCCCAAGATGACAGGTATCTGCTCTCCTGCGCTGCCCGAGGGGTACTCGTTTGATTTCATCAATGCGGAAGTATTGTGCGAACATTCACGGGTTGAGGACGGAAGCCTTGTTTTGGACAGCGGGATGCGTTACAGGCTTCTCGTGCTTCCACCGCAAAAGGATATGCGCCCGGAGGTCCTCAAAAGCATCGCCAAGCTGGTGCAGGACGGATTGACGGTTACCGGGCCTATGCCGGACCGTTCGCCGAGCCTTGCAGGATATCCGGAAGCTGATGAAAGTGTCAGGTCTCTTGCTTCCCAGCTCTGGAGGCCGGGCAATTATGGCAAGGGCCGTGTATATCCCGAAGGAACTCCTCTGAGTACGATTCTGTCCAATCTCGGCGTAGCTCCCGATTTCCTCTATTTCACACCGGACAATGCCCTCACTGAGGTCAGGTTCATACATCGCCGGATAGCTGATGCTGAAATCTATTTCATCTCAAATGAGGAACAGCGTCCTGTTCATCTCGATCTGGTATTCAGGAACGAAAAATACAGGGATGCTGAAATCTGGGACCCTGTGACCGGCGGCAGGAAAGGCTTGGATGTCAAGGTCTCCGGAGGCAGCACTTCCTCCGTGCTCGACCTCGATAAATACGGCAGCACTTTCATCGTTCTGCGTAACAGGGCGATAGGGCCTGTTTCCGAGAGGATTGTCGCGACTGCGGCCCTCCCCGGCCCCTGGAAGGTCACTTTCGAGGCTTTCTGCGGGAATGAAGGTTTCGAGAGGGAATTCGCCGAACTTCAGGACTGGGCGGCTTCTGACGATGCTGCGGTCCGCTATTATTCGGGTGTGGCACATTATGAAACGGAGATTGACTTGGACGGGGTCTCCGGTGATAACCGCTATGAACTTGACCTTGGCAGGGTTATGGTAATGGGAAGGGTGAAGGTCAACGGACAGGATGCCGGAGGCGTCTGGACCGAGCCCTACAGGGTTGATGTGACCGGACTTCTGCACGAGGGTAGCAATACCATCGAGGTGGAACTGGCCAACAACTGGATGAACCGACTGATGGGTGAAAGACTCAAGCCCGCCGGAGAGCGGAAGACTTTCATCCTGACTGACCCGGCTCTTGGCGACGGCGCGGCTCTTCAGGAGTCAGGGCTCATCGGACCGGTGGTGCTGAAGACTTTCAGCGCGAAAAGCAGGTGACGGAAGAATCAGTAGGTGTGCACGCTCCCTGCGGCGGATGGCAGGAAATTGATGCCCCACCAGCACATCTGAAGAGAGAGGAATGCGGCCAGAAGAATCCAGATGGCCGCTTTTCTTTTCTCCGGACGAGACAATCTGAGATGCAGATAGCCCAGATAAATCATCCAGGTTGCGGCTGCCCAGGTCTCCTTGGGGTCCCAGGTCCAGTAGTGGCCCCAGGCCTGCTTTGCCCACAGGGCCCCGAACAGCATACCGAATGTCATAAAGGCGAGGCCGGCTCTGACGAGGGAATCCGAAGTGGATATCATCTGACGGAGTTCCTCTTCCGGCTTGCGGCTTTCTGCCCAGAGCAGGTACAGCCCCACAATGGTGGCGGCGCCTAGAAGGCCGTAGCAGAACATATAGACAATCACGTGCGGGGCGAACCAGGGACTCTGCAGTGCAGGCATCAGAGGCTGCGTATGAATCTGCGGCTTGAATAAGTTTATGAAAATGAAGACCGTGGACATCACGGTGGAGAATGTCGGTATCCACCTGTATCCGTGCCGTGAATAGACAATCAGACCAGCCATACAGAGGAACAGACTGTACCAGAGCCTTGTCTCTCCCATTGTTCTAAGAGGGGGTATTCCGGAAGAAATCCACAACCCCGCTATGAACGTGCAGAGAGAGAGCATTCCTGCGGATGATGCGGCAAGGGAGACCTTGGAAGCTCCTTTCCAGGCCGACAATGCTCCTGCTGCCCAGAAAACCACGGCAGCGGCGGCAAAATAGATGAAGATGTTCCAACCTATCATTTCCGTGCGGGTCTTTTTGTCAACAGAAGCGTCACTGCTCCGGCAAGCATCATAAAGATGCCTGCGTACACCGCCGGCAGCCAGGGGTCCCGTACCAGACTTAGGATGGAGACAGCCCCGTCCCCGTAATTGTCATAGCCTGACTGGTATATCTTCCATCCCTCCAGAGTGTGGGGGTGGTTGACGCTTACCTTTATTTTGAACGGGTCCGCCTCCGGTTTGTATACGGTGAGGTCCGATATGAATTTCTCTTCCGAGAAGTTGTCCAGACGCAGGGCGAACCCCGGGGTGTATCCGAATCCCCTGTCATCGACGGCATGCCACTGCGGATGCGCTTCGTTGACAACCATCTTCAGTTCCTCCCTGTCCGCACATCCGAGAGCGGCGCAGACCAGAACAATGAACAGACCTATGTGGTTGAGCAGGAACGGGATGTTGTGCAGTCTGAAACTCAGTCTCTTTATGCAGGTCAGGCCAAGCGACGTGGTCATAAAGGCATATATCAGAATGAAGCTCCAGTTGGAAATGGTGGAGGAGTTTCCGGTGATTCCGTATATGACGGTGACGGCTCCGGTAGCCAGCAGGGAAGGGACGGCTGCATCAAGGCTTGCCATCCACCGTATGGCCCGGCAGTTCTCTCTCCAGATGGAAACGATTGCCAGAATCGTTATGAATGCTGTCAGGGCCATTGCGTTTCCCGGCCAGTGCAGGATACTCCAGTCCAGAGGACCGATTGCCAGTTGGAGAACCAGACCGACCGTGGCGAGTGCGGCTATTGCGATGAAGCCGGCAGTGAATGATTTTCCTTGTCCCATTGAGTTACTCTCCTGTAAGCAGGACAGTGGCCATTGCAGAGATTCCCTCGCCGCGTCCTTCGTAGCCCAAATGTTCTGTGGTAGTGGCTTTTACGGCAATGCGGCCAATTTCCACCCCGAGGTCCGAAGCGAGACATTTCCGCATCTCATCGATATATGGAGCAATCTTCGGTTTCTGAAGAAGCAGCGTGCAATCCGCATTGGAAATGCGGTAGCCCCTTTCTGCAATCATCTCCCTGACTTTCCGAAGGAGGATTCTGCTGTCGATGCCGCGGTACTGTTCGTCAGAGTCGGGGAAATGGCGGCCGATGTCCCCCAATGCAAGGGCGCCGAGCAGGGCATCGCACAGTGCGTGAATCAGCACATCGCCGTCCGAATGGGCCACGCATCCTTTCTCGAATGGAATCCTGACACCTCCCAATGTCAGCGTCAACCCTTCGGCCAGAGCGTGAACGTCATATCCGTTTCCAATCCTTATATCCATAACTCTGCAAATATATCGGTTATTTCCCTAAATTAAAAACATTTGCGGAAGACGGCGGAGGAGGAGTCTCCGAAATCCTTGACACCTTCCCGGGCAAACCCCAGCTTCTCATAAACTTCGCCTTCGGTTCCGTCCTGCAGAGGGGCGTATGTCATCACGTCATCGGGGTGAAAATCTCCGATGAACGCGCTGAGCATCTTGCCCATTCCCCCGCTGACCCGGACACCTTCGACAGAAGCGTAGCGGACCCATTCGTAGGATGAGAGCCGACGTCCCTCTTCCTCGCGGTGGCGCGGCTTGGAGAAACAACTTACCGCGACCATTTCACCGGGGGCAAACCTCCCGTCATGTCCCTGCCGCTCCACGAACAGGCCGTAGCTGTACCCGCATCTGCTGAATCCGAACCTGTGGTTCTTCTCCAGAAAAAGGCGGGCGGTGGAGGCGTCTATGCGTCGTACGGCACAGTTCCTTGCAAAAACGGATACAAACTCGGACGGATAACTCATAGCGCAAAAGTAAGAACTATTTTTATACCTTTGTACCGATAATGGAACGTAATATGAAACAGAAGAAATACACACTCCCCGAAAGCGAGATTCCCACGCAGTGGTACAACATACAGGCCGATATGAAGGTCAAGCCGCAGCCGATGCTCAACCCTGAGACAAGGAAGCCGGTGACGGTGGAGGAACTCAGTCAGATTTTCAGTTTTGAGTGCTCGAAGCAGGAACTCAACACCACCGATGCCTGGATAGACATTCCGGAGGTGGTCAGGGAGTACTATTCCTACTATCGCCCCTCTCCGTTGGTGCGGGCATACGGACTTGAGAAGGCCCTTGACACTCCGGCTCACATCTATTTCAAGAACGAGAGCGTCAGCCCGATAGGATCTCACAAACTCAACTCCGCTCTCCCTCAGGCATATTATTGCAAAAAGGAGGGGGCGACCAACGTCACAACCGAGACAGGTGCGGGGCAGTGGGGAGCGGCCCTCTCATACGCCTCAAGGCTGTTCGGGCTGGAATGTGCTGTATATCAAGTGAAAATCAGTTATCAGCAGAAGCCGTACAGACGCAATATAATGCAGGTGTTCGGAGCTCAGGTGACCCCGTCTCCCTCGATGTCCACCCGTGCCGGAAAGGATATTCTGACAGCATTCCCCAACCATCAGGGCTCCCTCGGCACAGCCATATCGGAAGCAGTGGAACTTGCAAGGATGACCCCCGGCTGCAAATATGCGCTGGGCTCCACTATGAGCCACGTATCTCTGCACCAGACAATCATCGGCCTGGAGGCCGAAAAGCAGATGGCCCTTGCTGACGATTACCCCGACGTTGTGATAGCCTGCTTCGGCGGCGGTTCCAATTTCAGCGGAATAGCTTTCCCGTTTATGCGCCACACACTTCAGGAAGGACGCAAGACCCGCTATGTGGCGGCCGAGCCGTCTGCCTGCCCGAAGCTTACCAAAGGAAAGTTTACATACGATTTCGGTGATGAGGCCGGGTACACACCCCTCATTCCGATGTATTCCCTCGGTCACGATTTCAAACCGGCTAACATCCACGCCGGCGGTCTGCGCTACCACGGCGCCGGAGCAATTGTCTCTCAGTTGATGAAAGACGGCCTTATGGAAGCCGCCGACGTACCCCAGCTGGAGACTTTCGATGCCGGGCTCCTCTTTGCCAAATCCGAGGGAATCATCCCCGCTCCTGAGTCCTGCCACGCTATTGCGGTTGCCATCAGGGAAGCGAACAGGTGCAAAGAAAGCGGACAGGCTGAAACAATCCTGTTCAACCTGTCCGGTCACGGTCTGGTCGATATGGCTGCCTACGACCAGTATCTGTCCGGCAACCTTATCAACTTCGAATAACTACTTTCTTGTAATCTTTGCGGCAAATCCTCCTCCGGGAGCCAGATGGACCGTCAGTTTGCGGTCTGTGGGGACGGGGGAGACGCATTTCTTGTAGTCGCGTGCCGCCCTGTCGGCGTTGATGCCGTCCTTGAAGAGCTCTATCTGCCAGTCACCTTCGCCGAGGAAGGACAAATCTATGGTCAGATCCCTTTCCTGCCAGTTGCCAACGGCTCCGACGAACCAGTCATTGCCGTGGCGGCGCGCCACTGAGGCATATTGTCCGACCTTGTTCTCAAGAGCCACTGTCTCATCCCATACAGTGGGAACGGAGGCGATGAATCTCGTGCATTCAGGCTCTCTCTGATAGTTGGAAGGATTGTCGCACAGCATATTGAGAGGAGAGAAGAAGACCACATACTCACCGAGCTGGTGGCAGCGCGTGCCGGGGCTCATCGCCTCGGTGCCTGCGGAGAAGAGATTGTCCGCAATGGCATTGCGCATCGCTCCCTGAGTGTAGTCGGCGGGGCCTGCGAAGAATCTGATGAAGGGAACGGTCACGTCATAATCGACCTGAGATGGAGTGGCATTCCACTTCATCTGCTCAAGTCCGTGAATACCTTCGTAATTGACCACGTTCGGATATTTGCGGCTCAATCCTGTAGGCTTGTAGATTCCGTGGAAATCAAGCATCAGGTGATTCTCAGCGGCAGCCTTCGCGCTCCTTTCGAGGAACTCGGGAATCTGCTGGTCGTCGCTGTCCATAAAATCGACCTTGAAGCCCTTCACACCCATTGCAGCATAGTGCTTGCAGATGCCTTCGATATCCTTCTGGAAGGGGTAGAATCCTGCCCAGAGGATGATACCGACGTTCTTTTTCTCCGCGTATGCAATCAAGGCCTTCAGGTCAACAGCGTCAATCACGGTCCTCAAATCAGCTTTTGTGGCGTCGGACCATCCCTCGTCCAGAATCACGTATTCGATGCCGAACTGCGAGGCGAAATCAACGTATGCCTTGTAGGTCTCAGTGTTGACTCCGGCTCTGAAATCGACTCCGTAGAGATTCCATTCATTCCACCAGTCCCAGGCAACCTTTCCGGGCTTCACCCAACTGAAGTCGGCTCCCGCTTCCGCAGGGGATGCGAGCAGCCAGACAAGGTCGCTCTCCAGAAGTTCTCCGTCGGAATCGCTTATGCCGATGACCCTCCAGGGGAAGCTGCAGGCAGGTTCGCATTTGGCGATATAATCCTCGGTCCCTTCGACATACATCGAAATTACCCTGTCGCCGGGTTCGGGAACCCTGTTCTTGGGATAGGGGGCGAAGACGCTCTTGTATGAGCAGGGCTTGTCACCCTTGTAGAGATACATTCCGGGGTAGTGGAGAAGGTCCGATTCGGTGATGCAGAGTTTGACTCCGTTCGGGGCGTCCACCAGAATCGGAAGGAATGCAAAGTGCGTGTCATCGAATTCGAAGATTTTCTCATACTTGTAGATGTTCTCGAAGGAGTTGTGGAACTGGCCTTCAAGAGTCTCGTCATTCTGTGTCACGTAAGGCACATAGGAGTTCCAGTCCTGAGGGAAGGTGAAATCGGCCTGCTCGTCCTTTACCGTGAAAGGTGCTTTGGAAGCGGAGACGAAACGGTATGCGACACCATCATCGTACGCTCTGAAAATCAGGCTGAAAGCCTTGAATTTCAAGGTCATTTCGTTATATTTCTCGGGAACCTGCGCCTTTTTGTATGCGACTGCCGGGATTACGTTGTCGATGCTCTTGAAAGAGACCTTCTGCAGTTTTGCCTGAGGACCGCCGTAGACGGTGCCGTCGGAAAGTGTCATTGAAATTCCGGAGGGGGCGAGCAGTTGCACGCCGTCTTTGGATACGCAGTATTTCACGCCTCCGTCAACAGACACGGAGACGGTTATCCTGCCGTCGGGTGAATTGAGTACCGGCTGCTTGGGAGCGGCGGTTGTGGCAACGGAGAGTATCAGCGCGAGCGCTGTAAGAAGCATTCTGTTTTTTTTCATAGATATAAGGTTTGTCATTTCTTCAATCCTGAAAGGAAATTTTTCATTTCGTCGATGGCATACAGGTCATCAGCATTGCCGGTGCCCTGATAAACCTTGACAACCTTGTCGAAACACTCTTTGATTTTAGTGTAGGGAAGTTCGCCGGCCATCTCTTTCACCACGGATTTCAATGCATTGGCGGCATTGTAGGCAACTTCGGGGTCGGATAGAAGGGCCTCAAGCCTATTTACTGTTTCCAGTTGGGGGACGGAAGCCATCGCGTCGATTATGCGTGATTTGACTTTGGCGGAAACTGCGCTCTTCAGGGCTGTCGCATATTCTCCTGCCTTGGCTGAATCATCCTTTACGAAACGGCTGACAAGCTCGACGTAACGGATCAGATGTGAATCATCCTTTGAAGCCGCTTCCAGGAGGGCGGGGGCTGCCTTGAAATTGTCGATGGCAGAAAGCGCCTTCAGGGCGGCATCGGAATGACCTGACTTGAATGCGGTCAGGAGATAATCGGCCGCCAGGTCGGAATTTGTGGACGCCAGTGCGGGATAGAAACGTTCTTTTACGCTTTCGGGAGCATCCTTGACAACTGAAAGAATCCTGACGGCAGAAGCTTTTCCGTCGGAATCGGAGTAGCATCCTATAAGGGCATCCGATACGGGAGAGGCCAGATTATCGTCCTTGAGAGATTGCAGCAACTGAGCTACGTGGACGGCATCTTCGGGAATGGATACACCCTTGAGCGCGTTTGCGGCGGCAAGAGCGGTCTTGCTGTCCTGTGAATCAAGAAGGTCAACGACATCCTCGAAGGATGCTGTGCAGTGTCTTTCACCCGCAAGTTTCAGAAGCGAGGGTTTGGCTGCGGCGGGCGCGTTTTTGAGAGCATTTTCCACAGACCCTCTTACGTCACCGTTGAATGAAATCAAAGCCAGATATGCATCACAGTCATAGTTCCCTCCAAGATGGCCGATCAAAGCAGCAAGGGCTTTCTCCCCACCGATTTTTGCGGCGGCGGCCATTGCATCGGCGGCGTTGGCCCCGTCGAATTCTCCGATTATCGCGTCAATTTGGGAATCGGCCACCTGTTCTCCGAGAAAATAGAGGATGTCGGCTTTGGCATCCGTGCCCAGTTTGGGGAAAAGGGCGGTCAATGCTGCGTAGAACTGATTGTCAGCATATTTTTCATAACTGTGCAGAGCAGTCATCCTGTAAGCCTTGTCCTTGTCGGACATTGCTGCGAGGACACGGGCTGCGTTCTCCTTGCCGTAAACGTCGGAATAGAGCCAGATTGACTGGCAGCGTTCGTTCGAGTTGCGGCTGCGCGCCAATTTCTTTGCGGCTGCGAGAAGTTCCTTTTCGGAAGGACCTGCCGCGGGCTCGACGGGGACTCCCATAAAGTAGAGCTGCGACTCAAGGAACTGGCGGATGTCCTTGTCGGGAGCCGCTTCAATTGCCTGCTCGAGCTGACTCTTTACCTTGCCGCGCAGCGCCTCGTTTCCGGGAGTTGTCGCAAGGTTGACGGCTCCGCTGATTGCGTATTCATATTTGCTGTTCGCTCCTTCACCGGCCGGCTTCAGCTTGCCTGCATTGAAGAGAACGGAATCTGTGCAGTCTTGTGCCCAAAGGCCCTCGAAACAGAACAGGAGGGCGAGGGAGATGAAAATATAGGATATCTTTCTCATAACGGTCTTATTTAATGTAATTTGCCCAGTCGCCGCGCATAGGCTGGTCAATCAGCAGGTTGGCGGCATCGTCATTCACGAACATCTGCTTGACGGGGTCGAACTCGAGGTTGCGGCCGAGCCTGAGGGCGCATACGCCCATATTCACCACGGTGGAACTGTGGAATCCCTTGGACTCATCGAGTGAGAACTGGTGACGGCTGCCCACGGCGCGGATGAAGTCCGTCTCCTCGATTTTGGGATCGGGCAGTTCGTTGATGACGTTCATCACGTTGGGGATAGTGCACTCGAATCCCTTGTAAACCTTACCCAATGGGCCTTCGATGTAGGGGACCTTTCCTTCGGATTCGTAGCCCTCGCCTTCGAGGATAATCTTGCACCCGTCACCGTAGGTATAGGTGATGCTGCGCCAGGTGCCGACTGCATCAGGGTGCTGCTGGGGAGCGTCGATTTCCACCTTTACGGGGAGAGTGTCATCCTTGCCGAGAATATACTGCACGGGGTCGATATAGTGCTGTCCCATATCTGCCAGACCGCCGCCGTCATAATCCCAATAACCGCGGAATGTCTGATGGGTGCGGTGTACGTTGTAAGGCTTGTAGGGTGCGGGGCCGAGCCACATATCGTAGTCAAGGCACTCGGGAACGGGCTGGGGATCCAGATTCTCCTTTCCTACCCAGAAGAATTTCCATGCAAAGCCGGTTGCTCCGGAGATGCGGACTGTCAGGGGCCATCCGAGAAGGCCGCTGTCAACCAGTTTCTTGAGAGGTTTGACGGTCGTGCCGAGACCGTAGAAGGTGTCCTTGAATCGGAACCAGGTGTTCAGCCGGAACACTCGTCCGTTGCGTTTCACGGCTTCGAGGACGCGCTTGCCTTCACCGATAGTGCGGGTCATAGGTTTTTCGCACCAGATATCCTTTCCGGCCCGGGCGGCCTCGCAGGCCATTATACCGTGCCAGTGGGGAGGAGTTGCTATGTGTACCACGTCAACGTTGGGGTCGTGCACCAGTTCTCTCCAATCCGAATAAGTCCTGGCTGTCTGTCCGAATTGCTCTTTGGCCGCTTCGAATGCGGATTTGAGGTGATTGGAATCCACGTCGCACATTGCCACAAGGCGGCAGCTGCTGTCGCTGTAAAAATGTGAATCCGACCTTCCGATTCCTCCGACACCGATGATGCCGTGGGTGAGCTGGTCGCTGGGGGCTATGAAATTGTTGCTGCCACCCATCCTGCCGAAGACTTCACGCGGAAGAATCGTGCAGGCGGCCACGGCTGCGGTGCTCTTTTTGATGAAACTGCGTCTGCTTTTGTCCATTTTATTATATAGATTATTTGTGTTTGTGAATCAGTCTTTACAAAGATATCAAAATTTTGGTCAACGGCCAATCCTGTAGGTGGCGCCGATTTCAAAATATCGCGGATATTGGTCGTATTCCGTGTATGTATAAGCCCCGCTCGAATATTCATACCTCTCTCCCATGTAGCCGAAGATATCGCTGAACGCTGCGCTCAATATCCATTTTCCGAATGTCTTGTTGACCCTGATGCGTGCATAGACGCATTCTCCCTCTCTTTTTGTGTTGCTGGTTATGCCATTGTTGTATCTAAGTGTTCCCGAGAGAGTCCAGTTGCGGCGGAAACTGAAAATGGGGGAGACAGCTATATTGAGATTGTCTATGCTGTCGGCGATTCCTTCGTTTTTCGTGAAATTGTGATACCAGTTGCCGGCAAGCGATGCGGAGAAAATGCCATAGCTGTATATAAGGTTTGCCTTGGCTGTCAGGATGTTGTTGATGCCTGTGTTGACGTATGTCAGGTAGTATTTCTTGTATTCGCTGTCAAACTTCTGCGTCGTGTTCACCAGGCCGTCGACCCGATCATAGCCAGCGGAAGCATTCGCGATGAAAGAGTGTTCTCCAATGAACCAGTCGGTTATGTATTCGAGATTGAAGGAATACATCGAGGCCGGCATCAGGGACGGGTTTCCGTGGACGTAAATTCCCCGGTTCAAGTCCCAGTAGAAGGATGGGTACATCTGTTCAAAAGTGGGGCGGATGATGTTTTTTGTCACTAAGAATCTCAGTGCGTGGTGGCTTGCAATCTGCCACAATGAGTTGAAGTTGAAGGTGAAGTCTTTTTGTCCTTTGGAGAAAAGGCCCTCCATTGACCGTTCGAAGTCGAACCCGTAATACTGATAGCGGAAGCCGGCTTCCGCCTTCCATCCCGGCAAAGAGAACTTCAATGTCGCGAAAGGTGAGGCGTACAGCGTGCGGCTGTTGGTTTTTGCAAAGTCATTGATGCCATATTCGGCATTTCCGCCTATTTCGAGGTCGAGACTTCTGGCTCCGGGGGAGAGGAACGGGGCTGTCAGTTTGATTTCGGTTCTTATTGTCTGCGGCACATCCGGTACGGCATCTTTCAGCGACTTTTTGCCGGAATATTTCCTTTCCTGAATGTAGTCGGCGGAGAGATTTAACTTCATATTGTTCCGGAAGAGATGTTCATATTCGGACAATGCGCTGAAATTGAAAGAGGAAAGTCTGGAAAAGGAGGTGTCCGTCCCATTTCCTATCACATATATGTTGTCTCCCATATCGGGCCTTTGCTCAACGTTCACCAGATTGCTGACGGTGGTTTTGTCGATCAGGTCACAACTCTCGAGAACCCATAATTTAATCTTGTCCCTGCTTGAAGGGGAGTATTGCAGGTGGATTCTTGCCGTTTCCTCAAGGTATCCGGCCTGCACGGTGTCCTTTCCGATGATCGTTGTGGGGGGAGATTCCTTGTAGAACCGGTAAGGCTGGTTCGCGGACAGATATTGCACTCCAACGTTGCCACGCAGTTCGACCTTTCCGGAACGGTAGTTGAGGTTAAGGTTCGGCGTGACGTTCGGTAAAGTGCTTACGTTGGCTGTAAGAGTCCCGGAAAGGCCCTCGTCCATATCCCGGGAAACTATCTTCACGGAGCCTGCCATTCCGTTGCGCTGCTGGGCGGCGGTGGCAGAAGAGGAGATTTCTATTTCTTTGATTTCCTGCAGTTTCATCGTGGCGAGCATGACATCCTTGTTGTAAGCCACACTTTTGGAATCCAGAAAGATATCGTACCCTTCAAGGAATTCTTCACCTTCGCGGACGACAAGTTCCGGAATCATCTGGAGAAATTCAATCAGAGGCGTGTTGTCCGGAAGTCCCAGATTCTTGACGTGTATCACTTTCTTGTCTGTCTGCAGTTCAACGGTGTAATCCTCGGTCTGGCCCTGCGTCGCGGCGGGCAGAAGTGAGAGGCATATGAGGAGGCAGGAAAGCAGATGTTTCGGCATCGTATCAGGGTTTTGAGATTCTGGTTATCCTTATACAAAAATAGGAAGATTTTTGTATCTTTGGGAAAATTTGAGAAATGGCAGACAAAATAAAAATCGGAATTACCCAGGGTGATACCAATGGTATTGGATATGAGGTGATTATCAAGGCTTTGTCAGATGCAAGGATACTTGATATGTGTATTCCCGTCGTGTATGGGTCTTCACGCTTTTTCGGCATTCACCGGAAGTTCGTTCCGGAAACGGATCAGGTGACCACCAATGTCATCAACTCGGCGGAAGATGCCCGTCCGAAGAGGATAAACATCATAAATGCGGTTCCCGAAAACCTCGCAATCGAGATAGGGCAGCCGACGGCAGACGGAGCCAAGGCGGCCATATTGGCGCTTGAGGCAGCGGTGGCGGACGCCCGCAGGGGCGCGATTGACGCAATAGTTACAGCTCCGATCAACAAACATACCGTTGCGGAGCAGGGGTTCGGATTTCCGGGGCACACGGAATATTTCATCGACAGGTTCGGCGCAAAGGACGGACTGATGCTGCTGTGCTCTTCTGATTTCCGCATAGGGGTGGTGACAAATCATCTTCCCTTGTCAAAAGTCAGCAAGGCCTTGACCAAGGAGCTGATTCTCAGCAAGACAAGGCTGATGAACACCTCTCTGATTCACGATTTCGGCCGTGACAGGCCGAAGATAGCCCTGCTGAGCCTCAATCCTCATTCCGGGGACGGCGGCTCTCTCGGCACTGAGGAGACGGATGTCATAATTCCGGCCATAGAGGCTGCCAAGCAGGAGGGAATACTCGCATTCGGACCGTACTCGCCGGATGGATTCTTCGGAACGTTCGCCCTGAGAAAATTCGACGGTGTGCTTGCAATGTATCACGACCAGGGCCTCATACCTTTCAAGGTTCTCGCTTTTGACGGCGGTGTTAACTATACGGCGGGCCTTCCCATCGTGCGCACCTCTCCTGACCACGGCACCGGATATGACATTGCCGGCAAGTGCAAGGCGAATCCCGGGTCGATGATATCCGCGATATACAGTGCAGTGGATTTCTGCCACAGCAGGAAAAAATATGCTGAAATCAGTGCGAATCCGCTGGAGATAAAACATTTCGAGGGTCCCCGGTACGAGCGTACCATAATGCCCGAATGACAAGACCTCCCATAACCATTTACACGGACGGGGCCTGCAGCGGGAATCCCGGTCCCGGAGGGTTCGGGGTCGTGATGAGTTGTGCGGGTCTGGAAAAGGTCATTTCTGCCGGTTACAGGTGCACTACCAACAACAGAATGGAACTTCTGGCCGTTATTACAGGTCTTGAGGCCATCAGATGGGAAAGGGCTGAAGTGGTCGTATGGAGCGATTCTTCATACGTCGTGGATGCCGTTGAGAAAGGATGGGTGTTCGGATGGGAGGCCAAGGGATTCGTAAAGAAGGCGAATGAGGATTTGTGGCGGCGTTTTCTGCCGGTGTTCAGGAAGCACGATGTCCGTTTCCGGTGGATTCGGGGCCATAACGGCCATCCCCAGAACGAGCGGTGCGACCGTCTGGCCGTTGCCGCCGCAGCGGCTCCCGATCTCCTGACGGACGAGGAATATGAAAGAATAAATAAACCATAATTGCTATGATTAAAATCAATTTGAAAGGCTGTGAGCCGTTCGTAAACAAATCCGAATTTGAAAAATATCTTGAAAAGGCCGTAGCGGCGCATAAGGTGCTGGAGGACGGCACCGGCGCTGGCAGCGATTTCATCGGCTGGAGGCATCTTCCTTCCGCCACCACTGCGGAGGAACTGGAAGATTATCTGAAGGTTGTCAAACTTTGGAAGGACAAGGGGGTCAATCTTGTGGTCGTGATAGGAATAGGCGGTTCATATCTCGGCGCGAAGGCCGCCATTGATGCGCTCAGCCACAGTTTTGCAAGTCAGATGGAGAGCGAGGCTCCCCGCATCGTCTTTGCCGGCAACAATCTGAGCGAGGATTATCTGGCGGAACTGATGGATCTCGTGCAAATCCGCAACACCGCCTGCGTGGTCATTTCAAAGAGCGGCACCACCACCGAACCTGCGGTTGCTTTCCGCCTGATTAAGAGTTATATAGAAGAGAAATACGGAAAGGCGCAGGCGAAGGAGAGAATAATCGCCGTGACCGACAAGGCGCGCGGAGCTCTCAAGTCACTTTCAAACCAGGAGGGTTATAAGACATACGTCATCGAGGACAACATCGGTGGACGTTACAGTGTCCTGACACCGGTCGGGCTGCTTCCAATCGCACTTGCAGGTTTCGACGTGGCAGCTATGATAAAGGGTGCGAAGGATGCCGAGGAGGCATTGATGGATGCCTCCGTGAACAATCCGGCGGTTCAGTATGCCGCAATGAGGAATGCCTTGTATGACAATGGCAAGCACGTTGAAATTCTGGCCAGTTTCAATCCCAAGATGCAGTATGTCGGGGAGTGGTTCAAGCAGCTGTTCGGCGAAAGCGAAGGAAAGGACGGCAAGGGCATTTACCCCGCTTCCGTGATTTTCACGACCGACCTTCATTCGATGGGCCAGTATATACAGGAGGGCCTCAGGGAGATTTTCGAGACTGTCATCACCGTGGCCAACGCAAAGCGCAGCGTAGTCATCGGCAGTGACAGCCAGAATCTTGACAATCTGAACTTCCTGGCCGGAAAGAATGTTGAATTCTGCAACAGGATGGCACAAAAGGGAACTTTCCTGGCACACGTTGACGGTGGGGTCCCCAATATCGAGATTACAATCGACACGATTGACGAGTACAATATGGGCCAGTTGTTCTTTTTCTTCGAGAAGGTTTGCGGAATCAGCGCGTACGTGCTGGGAATCAATCCGTTCAACCAGCCCGGCGTAGAAGCTTACAAGAAGAATATGTTCGCTCTTCTCGAGAAACCGGGTTACGAGGAAGCCACCGCCGCCATCAAGAAAAGACTGTAATTTTTGCCGCCTAAAAATGGCGGATTGTCTATTACTTGAAAGGACCTAAGCACCCGCGCTTAATAGCGGGAGGGGCCCACAAGCGCAGCGCAGTGGGAGGGTGAGCGAAGCGAAGTCCGACTCAAGTAATAGACAGGAGCCCAAAGCGCAAACAACAACGGAACGAGCCTTGTCCTAACAACATCCGCGAGTGTTGCAAATCATCTGCTCAGGTCTATCCGCAAGCCCACCTTTTGGGATTAAAACAGGCCTTTCTCCATCCCTCCGCTCAAAAATTCATAGTCCGCGGCTGGAAAATCGCCATTTTCGATCCCGCCACCGGGTTTGGGGTTGATAATTGCGGCAAAGTCGCGAGGGGCTCGCAGCAGGCATTTTGATGCCTGCGGCCCGAAGCAGCAGGGCTTTAGCCCGCCGTCGAGACTCAGCCGCGGACTTCGGGGCAGCGCCCCGCATAGAAAGACGCTGTCCGGTCGCAATATCAACCCCGAACTACTGCGCACCCCTCACTTTTCGCCATACGCGAGTCACTCGCGTCCGTGCAACTTTTTAGCGGGAATTTTTTAACGCTGATTTTTCCAACAAATCGTAAATCTTCACCCGATTATATGATTTACGTTTTTTTTGTAAGAGAAATTTCCTATCCTTGTCCCGTCAAAACAGGGTAATGCTTCCTGAAAGCAATATTGCAAACACACCATAAAAAAAATGGTTTTGATATAATGTTTTATATCTTTGTCTAATGAAACGATACAAGGTGAGTGAAGTTCTCAAAAAACTACGTGAAGATGGATGGTATCAAGTATCAC
>JAGHTO010000024.1 GCA_018065305.1 Candidatus Cacconaster scatequi
GAAAGTGACGGAAATTTATTATATTCGCACCCCATATTGAAAATTAATCAAAAATTAACCATACAATGGCGGTACTTGAAAAAATACGCGTTAAGTTCGGCATTGCGATTTCAGTAATCATCGCATTGGCCCTTTTGTCATTCATCATAGATCCGAGCACTCTTCAGACAGTCGCTCAGACTATGAATCCCAAGAATGACGTCGGCAAAATAGCCGGTAAGTCTGTATCTTACTCTGACTTCACAGCAGATCTGGACAGATACAAGACTATCAATGAGATAATGACAGGTTCTTCAGTCCAGGACGAGCAGACCAGCCAGCAGATCCGCAACGCTGCATGGCAGGAGCTTATCGACAGGTACCTTTTCATCGAGAATGCAAAGGATGCCGGAATCAACGTCGGCGACGCCGAAATGGTGGCTCTTACAAGCGGAGATATGATTTCTCCCATCATTTCCCAGAATCCCATGTTCCTGGATCAGAGCGGTAACTTCTCTCCCGAGAATGTGGTTGAGTTCGTGAAGAACGTCAACAACGATCCTTCAGGAAATCTCAAGATATACTGGGATTATATCCAGAATACCGTCTACACCCAGCAGTTCTATGCAAAGTACGGTTCTCTCTTCACAAGCAGCTATTATCTGAACGCTCTCCAGGAGGAATCTGAAATCGCATCGAACAATACAAAGGCCAACGTAGACTTTGTGCTCGCTCCCTACAGTTTTGAGAAAGACAGCACAATCACCGTCTCCCAGGCTCAGGTCAAGTCTTATTACAAGGCTCACAAGAATTTCTACAAGCAGAAAGCCAGCCGTGACATCGAGTATGTGGTGTTTGAGGTCGTTCCTTCACAGAAGGATATCAACGATACCAACGACAAGATTGCCGAGGTTTACGATGAATTTGCTGCAACTGATGCAGACGGAATGAAGGCTTTCCTTCTCAAGAATTCCGAGCGTCAGCTTTCTGACTACTGGTACAAGGCAGGCGAGCTTTCAACAATCTCCCCTGATTTGAACGATTATGTATTCGGCGGAAATGACGGTGCCTCTCCCATTGTCAGGTCAGCCAACACTTTCTATGCAGCCAAGGCTATCGCTTCGGCAAATGTCCCCGATTCTGTTTACGTAAAGCACATACTCCTTCAGGGAACAGGGGCGAAGAAGGTTGCCGACAGTCTTATGACAGAGCTTAAGAATGGTGCAAACTTCGCAGCTCTTGCAGCCGTCAATTCTATCGACCAGGGTTCTATGGCCGACGGTGAGATTGGTAACATCGGTTGGATGACACAGACCTACATGATCCCCGGATTCGAGTCTGTAATCACTGCAGAAGTGGGCAAGCCTTTCGTTCTCAACACACGTTACGGTACACACGTAGTCCTTGTTTCAAAGAAGACTGCCCCCGTCGCCAAGAAGAAAGTCGCCATCCTCGAGAAGACTTCAGTCGCCAGTGCCGAGACATTCAACGAATACTATGCAAAGGCCAACAAGTTTGCGACGATTGCTGCAGGTACTTATGAAGGATACAAGAAGGCTGTTGATTCTCTCGGAGTATATTCTCATCAGATGAACATCAACGAGGGCACATCTTCATACGGCGCCATCGACAATGCAAAGGAGGTTACCCGCTGGGCATTCGACTCCAAGAAGAACAAGGCTTCCGAGATCATTTCAGTCAACCAGAGCTATTTCTTCATCGCAGCTGTCAAGGCAATACATAAGGAAGGATATGCCCCCATCGAAGAGGTTTCTCCTATGATTGGCCAGATTCTTTACACTGAGGCACGCAATGCCAAGTACAAGGATGAAGTTGCGAAGAAGATCGAAGGCATCACTTCCCTTGAAGAGGTTGCCAAAGTTCTCAATTCAACCTTGTCCGACAATCAGGAGATCAATTTCTCTACAATGGGAGCACAGATGGATCCCACAGCTCTCGGTGCAATGTACGTTGCTCCTCTGAATGAGATTTCCGGACCTGTAGCCGGAGCTGCAGGCGTCTATGTGTTCACTGTTAACAGCAGGGAGACAGAGTCCTTCTATACGGCTGACGATGCCAAGATGATGCAGACTCAGAAGGGACAGTACAGCTCACAGATGGTACTTCCCGTGATGATGGAGGCTGCTGACGTCAAAGACAACCGCGCTAGATTCTTCTAATTCAAAAATAACTTATAATGAAGGTCGGTGGAAAATCAATTTCGCCGGCCTTTTTTGTTACATAGTCATAAAAGTTGGGAGAAACTTTGCTCATAAGAAACAATTCATTATTTTTGTCCCTACCTATTATTTGTGTTATGCAAAAAGAAAAGGAACTTGAATCACTGTTGCTTCAATATAAGGCATTGGGAATAGACAGTCAGATAGATTATGAAAAATTCTATCTATATTCTATCATAACCCATTCTACAGCCATAGAAGGTTCGACGATAACAGAGATAGAGAATCAACTGTTGTTCGATCAGGGGATAAGCGCTGGAGGCAAGACCTTGACGGAGCAGTATATGAATCTTGATTTAAAGGCCGCATATGACAAGTGCCGGATTTATGCCAGGAAACATTCACCTATTACCATTGAACTCCTGAAAGAACTTTCATCCATTACGATGAAAAATACGGGGAAGGTCTACAATACCGCTCTCGGTGAGTTTTCATCGTCAGATGGAGATATCCGGCTTCTTAATGTCACTGCAGGTATAGGTGGTAAATCTTATATGAGTTTCAACAAGGTTCAATCGAAGTTGAAAGAATTCTGTGAAAAATTGAATCTCAAACGGAAAGACGTAGAGAAGAAGACACTGATTGAACAGTACCTTCTAAGCTTTGATGCCCATTACGACCTAGTCACCATTCATCCCTGGGCTGACGGAAACGGCAGAATGGCTCGATTGCTTATGAATATGATTCAGTTTGAATTCGGTCTGATTCCCGCCAAGATTCTCAAAGAGGACAAGGAACACTATATCAAGGCTTTGGTGGAAACGAGAGAAGCCGATGACAAGACAATCTTCCGGAATTATATGCTTGATGTGATGATAAAAAATCTCATAGCGGACATTCTTGCATTCGTTCAATCTACAGGGGAATCTGTAATTACCGTCAATGCACAAGAGAAAAGTAGGGAGAAAATTATCAGGTTGTTGGGAGAAAACGGAAAGATGACAACAGCGACTCTTGCCCAGGCTGTCGGCATAAGCACGAAAGCTATAGAAAAGCACCTCTCAAAATTAAAATCCGAAGGGCTGATTTCAAGAATCGGTCCCGACAAAGGTGGTCATTGGGAAGTGAACAAACAGGTGTAACTGACAGCAGGTATGACTTTGGAAGGATTCAATATTTTCCTGTTGATTATGGCAGCGGCGGCCGTCGTTGTCTTCGTGGCTTTGTTTTTTGTGGATGCCGGCTATGGCAAGTTCTACAACAGGAAATGGGGCCCCGCCGTCAACAACCGTTTGGGTTGGGTGCTGATGGAGTGCCCTGTTTTTTTCCTGATGGCGGCGCTATGGCTTTGCTCGGACAGACAGGGTGACGTGACCAGAATCATCATCCTTTGCATTTTTGAACTGCATTATTTCCAGAGAGCTTTCATCTTTCCCCTATTGATACGCGGCGAAGGCAAGATGCCGCTATCCATTATCCTGATGGGGGTGTTGTTCAATTCGCTTAACGCTTTGATCCAGGGAGGGTGGCTATTCTATGTCTCTCCCCTTGAAAGATACTCCCTGGCCTGGCTGTATGACCCGAGATTCATTATCGGTACTATCCTTTTTTTCTATGGAATGTACGTGAACATCTCTTCGGATGCCATCATACGGAACCTTCGCAGGCCTGGTGACAATGCTCACTATCTGCCGCAGGGAGGGATGTTCCGATACGTTACTTCTGCCAATTATTTCGGAGAACTGCTGGAATGGACAGGATTTGCAGTCCTTACCTGGTCCTGGGCCGCTGCTGTGTTTGTACTGTGGACTTTTGCCAATCTGGGACCCCGCGCCTCCCGTATACACGACAGATATGCCAGTGAGTTCGCCGGGCAGTTCGACCCCGACAGGGTCAAGAGAATGATTCCCTTTATTTATTGATATGGACTCTCCCATCTTCACTCCTTGTAAAATCGGTCCTGTAGTCCTGCGTAACAGAGTTATTCGTTCCGCAGCGTTTGAGAATATGGCCTATGGCAATTCTCCGTCTCAGGATTTGTTTGACTATCATACCGCTGTTGCAAAGGGCGGAGTCGGAATGACTACTGTGGCGTATGCAGCCGTATGTCAGTCGGGGCTTTCTTTCAACGGGCAGTTGTGGATGAGGGAAGCGATTGTTCCGGAACTCAGGAAGCTTACGGACTCTGTCCATTCATACGGGGCCAAGGCGTCCATCCAGTTGGGGCATTGCGGAAATATGACTCACAGGGCTACTTGCGGCTGTACGCCCGTAGGAGCGTCAGGAGGTTTCAACTTGTATTCACCCACTTTCGTGAGGCGCTTGCGCAAGGAGGAGATATACGGGCTCGTCAAGGAATTCGGCCGCTCAGTCCGACTGGCGCGTGAAGCCGGATTCGACTGCGTTGAAATCCACGCCGGCCACGGTTACCTGATCAGCCAGTTCCTTTCTCCCTACACCAATCACCGTAGGGATGAGTTCGGCGGGTCTCTGAGCAACAGGATGCGTTTTATGAGGCTTGTCATCAAAGAGGTGATGAAGGAGGCGGGTGACGATATGGGCGTATTGGTGAAGGTCAATATGCACGATGGTTTCAAAAGGGGGATGCAGACGGAAGAATGCATTGAAGTCTGCCGAGAATTGCAGAGTCTCGGGGTGCACGCTCTTGTCCTGTCCGCAGGATTTGTAAGCAAAGCTCCTATGGAGGTGATGAGAGGCTCGATGCCGCTCAAGACTCTTGCACATTATATGGATATGAAGCATTTCTGGTGGCTGAAGGCAATGCTCGCACTGGTGGGGCGGATTATGATACCATCGGTACCTTACAGCCAGGCATATTTCTTAGAGGAAGCAAAGCTCTTCAGGGCAGCGCTTGATATGCCGCTGATATATGTTGGCGGGATGGTTGCCAAGGACAGGATGGAAGAAGTGCTTGCGGCCGGTTTCACTGCGCTGCAGATGGCCAGAGCCCTTGTCAATGACACGGATTTTGTCAACAAACTCAAGGATGGCGTTCTGGAATGCAGTCCCTGCGGCCATTCCAATTATTGTATAGGCAGAATGTATACTTTGGAGATGAAGTGCCATCATTGTGTGGATTGCCTTCCTGAAAAGCTTCGGAGGGAAGTGGCAATGGCTGAAAATAAGAATGCTTGATCTATGGAAGTGGCGCTTGTAACGGGAGCAAGTTCCGGAATGGGACTCATATATGCCAGAATGCTGGCGCAGAAGGGGTATAATATCCTGTTGGTGAGCAACCAGAGACAGGAACTGGGGGACGCGGCGTCAGACATAAGGGGGAAATATGGCGTCTCTGCCATCGTTCGGTATCAGGATCTGGCAGAAAAAAATGCAGCACGGAATCTTTATGACTATTGCCACGGCGAAGGTCTTGAAGTTGAAGTGCTCATCAATAATGCAGGTATGTTCTTTTTCAAGGAACTGTGCGCAGAAGATTTGTCGCGTGTGGATAAGATGCTTTCCCTTCATGTTCAGACGGTGACGGAACTCTCCCTCCTGTTCGGTGAGGATATGCGCAGGCGGGGCCGCGGGTACATCCTGATAGTATCTTCAATGGCGGCAAAGCTCCCTACACCCGGAATCACGGTATACTCCGCGACCAAAGCTTACCTGAAGAGTTTCGGCAAGTCTCTTCATTTCGAGATGAAGCCCTATGGCGTAGGCGTGACAACTGTATGCCCAGCGGCGGTAGCGACGCCTCTTTACGGAATCAATCCGAAACTGATGGATTTCTCCTTGAAGACAGGCATAATCAAGACACCGGAGTGGCTCGTCAGAAGGGCTTTGAAGGCTATGTACCGCAGACGTTCAGTAATAAGTCCGGGATTGATGAACCTTTATCTCCCTGCGCTGATAAGACTGCTGCCGGAGGGAGTTGAACAAAGAATATGGTTGAAAT
>JAGHTO010000062.1 GCA_018065305.1 Candidatus Cacconaster scatequi
AAGGCCGATTCCGAGCACGAAAAGTTCCAATCAAGGGCTCAATACTCTCTTTCTCCGGTTGAGATTCACTTCATCGATCAGTTCCTTGAACAGCAGAAGGCTCTGGCTGAAAGACGCAAGAAAGAATCCGATAAGTAACGTCGGAAAACAGGTTTAGTGTAATATGGTGTCTATAAGCAAGCATCTTGACTTGCAACATACTTTTGGAAGACGCAAATATTTCCATTTGTGCGGACTTTTTCACTAATATCAACCAATAATTTATTATTAGTTAGCCACTAATTTGCACATTAACCTATAACATATTATATTTGCAGCCGATTAATGATGCAAATATGGAACTCAAGAAATATTCCGATGTCCAGATACTCCAACTGCTCGGACTAAGATTCAAGGATTACAGACTGGGACTCAACCTTTCGCAGGAAGATCTTGCGAAGGCAGCCGGGGTGTCTGTATCCACCCTGCACAAGTTTGAAACCGGTACAGCGACCAATATGAACGTTACCAATCTGATGTCGCTACTCCGCCAGGTGGGTCTTCTGGAACGCATAGATGACTTGATTCCGGAACAGCCGGCCAATCCATATATCACAGACAAAGACCGCAGCAGGCAGCGGGTAAGCAGAAAGAACAATGGCTAGGAATATCGATACGGGACGTTTGAGCGTCAGACTCTGGGGTGAGGAGATCGGGCAGCTTTGCTGGAATGCTGCCAAGGGTAATTCGTACTTCTTCTTTTCAAAAGAATTCCTTGCATCCGGTCTTGACATTGCTCCCCTCGTTGCTTCCATCAAGAATCCGGAGGCCCGGTTTGCCATATTCGGTAACACCGATTCCCCGAAATACCAGAAGCTCCCGCCGTTCATCGCGGATTCGCTGCCGGACGACTGGGGCAACAGTCTGTTCGATCGGTGGTTTGCCGAACACGGGTACCACGAGAAGGACAAAACTCCCCTTGCCAAGCTGTCGTTCATCGGAGCCAGGGCAATGGGGGCACTGGAGTTCCTGCCCTGCAGCGAGCCGGATTTTGACCCGGGCGAAAAACTCATCATCCCAAAACTTTACGAACTGGCCAAGAAGATTGAACAGGACAGGGACAATGCGCGCATATCTCCAGATGAGACACTTACCCAGAAGGCTTTGATGGCTGTCGGAACTTCGGCTGGAGGGCGCTTCAAGAAGGCTATAATCGCCATTGATGGAAACGGAGACATCTACTCCGGACAGACATCCACCGACCCGGGCAGGCAGTACTATATCCTGAAGTTCAACACACCGGAGTTCTGTATTTCGGAAACGGAGAAGACATGGTACGACATGGCCACGGCGGCTGGCATTACCATGATGCCATCGAAGCTCATTGAGGTTGAGGGCACGAAGCATTTCCTGACGGAGCGTTTCGACCGCCGGGATGGAGAAAAGATATTCACACAGACTCTGGCCGCCATCAATCCCGAGGCCGATACCTACGAGGGTCTTTTCGAGACTTGCAGGCTACTTTCAATCCCGAAGGACGAACAGAGCGAGCTGTTCCTTCGCACGGTTTTCAATGTTCTCTCGAACAACACAGACGATCATGCGAAGAACTTCTCTTTCATCATGGACAGGGACGGCAGCTGGCACCTCTCCCCCGCCTACGACATGTGCTTCATACTAAAGAATGGTACTGCTGCACAGAAGGCACATGTATTCTCCATTCGCGGCAAGCACGAGGACATAACGGATACTGATCTGAAGGAATTCGCGATACGCAATGATATCAAAAATCCCGCGAAATACATTGCAAAAGTTCGGAAGTCGCTGTCTGATTTCGATAATCTCGCCACCGCAAACGGCATCGCCCCGTTCCTTGCCCGGCTCATGAGGGACCGCTTGCGCGAACTTTCGCCGGAAGTCTTCGGTCCGGAAGAAGACACCGCTGCTCAATTGCTGAGATTTGAGATTACGGAATCTTCAAATATTCACTTGTACGCAACCATTAATGGCAGGCAACGCAGACGTGTCATCACTCCAAAGAATGCTTCATATCAGAATCTGTTGTCAGCGACGAAGCACCGGCTATCAGAAGAGGAACAGCAGAAAATCATCGAACAGTATTTCAAATGAGGGAAATTCCGCAAGTCTTGGAAGGTATCTTGAAAATATGCGTATCTTCGTATGTAGGATCACTGACGATCACCGCACAAAGTTTACAACTGCAAAACTCGAATAACCAATGAAAAAGATTCTTGCGACTTTCATCACACTCGGCCTTGTTGCACAGGCCGTCACCGCAGAGAACATAACCGTATCCTCCCCTGACTCGCGAATAAAAGTCACGGTCAGCACGGACGGAACGCTTGGCTACAGCCTTTCATTCAAAGGCCGCACCCTGATAGACCGCTCCCCTCTCGGCTTCGAATTCAAGGGCGAGGAGCCGATGTCTGACGGCTTCGAACTGGTTGCGCCGGGCGAAGTCACGTGGCATACCGACATCTGGGACCCCGTGGTCAGAAACAAGCACTCACACATAGAACTTCCTTATAACGAGACTGTTCTCAAACTCCGTGAAAGTGCGAAGGAGCGCCGCAGGATGGATATCGCCGTCCGCGTGTACAATGACGGGGCCGCGTTCAGATACACCCTGTACGGCTCGGATTGCCCCGGAGACCGCAAGATTACCCGGGAACTCACCCAATACAGGGTTCCTGCAGGATCATACGCCTGGATCGGGCACAATGCGGACGGCAGTTTCACAGGTTCGCAGGAAACTCAGTTCATAAAGACCCCGGTGGCGGAGATGACCCCTGAAGAGGTGGATCTTCTCCCCCTTCTCGTTGAAATCGACAGGGACAACTGGCTGGCTCTTTCCGACGCCTGCCTGGACAATTTCCCGGGATGGTTCGCAGCCGGTTCGAAAGGCTCCATCATCTCCCGCCTTGCACCGCTGCCGGGCGAGGATGAGAACGGCGTGGCCGCCCGATTCTTTGAGAAACAGGACACCCCCTGGCGTGTCATTATGGTTGCCGACAATCCCGGCCGCTTCATCGAGTCCGAGATGATTCGCAGCCTCAACCCTCCCTGCGCAATCGGGGACCCGTCGTGGATAAAGCCCGGAATGAGCGCGTGGGACCACTGGTGGAGCGGAGAAGTGAAGATGGAGATGCCCGTGATAAAGGAATACATCGACCTAGCGGCCGCGCAGGGGTGGCCCTATATGCTGGTGGACTGGCAGTGGTACGGTCCTTTCGACGAGCCCGAGGCCGATATCGTCAAGAATGCCCCGCAGATTGATATGCAGGAAATCATCGCCTACGCCCGCGAGCGCGGGGTGAAGATATGGGTCTGGATCTACTCGGATGACGTCAACCGCAACGACGCATACAAGGAGGCTTTCGCCACATACGAGAAGTGGGGAGTCGCCGGAATCAAGATAGACTTTATGGACAGGAACGACCAGGAGATGGTCAACTGGTACAGACGCATCGTCAAATGCGCCGCCGAGCATCACCTTATGGTCAATTTCCACGGCGCATACCGTCCTGACGGCATAGACCGCACCTGGCCCAATCAGGTGACCAGAGAGGGCGTTATGGGGGCCGAATACGCGAAATGGTCCGGCAACATCACCCCGTCCCACAACGTCACCCTCGCATTCACAAGAATGCTCGCCGGAGCAATGGACTACACTCCCGGAGCATTCCTGAACGAGGCCCAGGGTGAGCACAAACAGGTATCCCCCGCATCAATGATGAACACGCGCTGCGCCGAACTCTCCAAATTCGTCATCTACGAAAGTCCCCACACCGTATTTTGCGACCACCCATCGAACGTGCTCGGTCAGCCGGGAGCGGATTTCCTTTCGGTTGTCCCCACCCAATGGGACGACATACGGTTCATTGAGGGCTATCCGGGAGAATACGTCATCATTGCCAAACGCAGCGGTGACAAATGGTATCTGGGCGTTATGAACAATGAGGTGCCTCGCGACGTGACAATAGACCTGGGATTCACCGGCAAGGAATCTGTCAGCATCGAATACTGGGCCGACGGGAAAAAGGCCGACAGGACTGCCACCGACCTTACGCACAAGACCGTCTCGGCAAAGACCTCAAAGCCTCTCAAAGTCCATCTGGCAGCAGGTGGAGGATACGTTGCGATTATCACTCTGTAGACAACTTTATGCCAGTTATCCACATCACTTCCCTGTCCGACCCCGGAGTGGAGCTGTTCTCCTCCCTGACCGAGGCGCAGCTATGCGACAGGAGGCTGGTCGAAAGCGACCTCTTCATAGCCGAAACGGCCAAAGTGATTGACACCGCACTCGATGCCGGTTACAAACCCTTCTCGATGCTGACGGACGAAAAGCATCTGTATGGAACGGCGGCCAAAGTTGTTGAAAGACTGGGAGACATCCCCATCTATGTGGGGACCTTCGAGCTGCTGAAGGATCTGACCGGATTTCCATTGACGAAAAGCGTGATGTGCGCAATGCGCAGACCTCAGCTTCCCTCAGTTAAAGAAGTGCTTAAGGATGCAAGGCGTATAGTGGTGATAGACAGCGTTACCAATACGACAAATATCGGTGCGATTTTCCGCTCCGCAGTGGCTCTTGGAGTGGACGCCGTACTGCTCACCAGAACCACCTGCGACCCGCTGAACCGCAGGGCGGTCCGGGTCTCTATGGGAACCGTGTTCCAGGCACCCTGGACCTGGTTGGACGGGCCTGTCAGTTCCCTGCACGAATATGGCTTCAAGACGGCCGCAATGGCCTTGACCGATGACAGCATTCCCTTGGACGCCCCCATCCTGAAAACGGTTGACAGGCTGGCCCTGGTTATGGGAACGGAAGGTGACGGATTGTCACAGGAAGCCATTTCAGAAGCTGATTACGTGGTCAGAATACCTATGAAAAATAATGTTGACTCTTTAAATGTAGCCGCGGCGGCAGCTGTGGCTTTCTGGGAATTACGATGAATACTTCAACAATCACTTCACCTGTTGACGGGCTAAGGCTTTCAGTCGCCGTCATAGAGCCGGGAACCCCTGCCTCCGGCGTAATCCAATTCGTCCACGGAATGTGCGAACACAAGGAAAGATATTTTGCGGTGATGGAATGGTTCGCCGCCAAAGGGTACGTCTGCATCATCCACGACCATCGTGGACACGGTGCGTCAGTCCGTTCAAAGGAAGACCTCGGATATATGTACGAAGGAGGCTGGAAAGCGATGGTCGAGGACATCAAGGCTGTGGGAGACTGGGCAAGAACCCGATACCAGGGCCTGCCGTTCACACTCTTCGGGCACAGTATGGGCTCGCTGGCGGTGCGCTCATATGTAAAGCGCTATGATGACACCGTCGACGCTCTGTTCGTATGCGGATGCCCTTCCGACAATCCGGCCAAAGGCATCGGCAAAGCACTGGCATTAATTACCGGAAAAACAATGGGATGGCATTACAGACCTCAACTTCTGCATAAACTCAGTTTCGGTGAATACAACAAGCCGTTCAAGGACGAGAAGGATGCCTCGGGGAAGCCGTACCGAAGTGCCTGGTTATGCACTGACACGAAGGTGCTGGACGAATATGACAACAACCCCCTCTGCCAGTTCGTATTCACGGCCAACGGTTTCTACAACCTGCTGGGAATGATGCAGGACTGCTATTCACCCAAAGGATGGAAGATGGCAAACCCTTCCCTCCCCGTCCATTTCATTTCCGGTGCCGACGACCCCTGCCGCATCTCGGACGAAAGTTTCAACAGGGCCGTCAGCCTTATGAGAAATGTCGGATATTGCAACGTGAGCTCGAAACTCTACCCTGGTATGAGACACGAAATTCTCGGCGAAAAGGATAAGCTTTCCGTCTGGAATGACATTCTTGAATCATTATAGGGCTACCTTCCCGGGACTCCTTCGAAGGTGATTTTAACCGGTGCGATGGTACCGTCTTCATTGAATTCCATCCTGTCGATGCAGACCACGCGGTTGTTGCCGTCAGTTGCGCCGAGCGGATGTCTATGGTAGACTATATACCATTCGTCCTTGCCGGGAATCTGGAGGACTGAATGATGGCCGGCTCCGGTTGCCACCTCAGGGTCCGACTGGAGTATCTTGCCCACCCTTTCAAACGGTCCGAAGGGTGAATCAGCGACAGCATAAGCGACGCAATAGTCGGGCCCGGTCCAGCCGCCCTCGCTCCACATAAAGTAATATCTGCCGTTGCGCTTGAGCATAAACGGCCCTTCCACGTAATGTTCCGGGGTTATCTCCTTGAAAATTTCGCCGTCTTCAAAAGGCACCAGACTCATCAGATCCTCTCCAAGTCGGACCATATTGCAGTGGCCCCATCCGCCGTAATACATATAATAGCTGCCGTCGTCATCCTTGAAGACGAACTGGTCGATAGGCTGCGCTCCGTTGACGACTTTCCCGATGAGAGGGTGACCCAGCGCATCAGTGAAGGGGCCTGCAGGATTGTCCGCCACAGCGACACCTATTCCTCCCTCACCCTCCTCGTGCATGTCGTTTGCGCCGAAGAAGAGATAGTACCGGCCATCCTTTTCAATTACGGAAGGGGCCCAAAGAGCCCTGCGCAGCCAGGATATGCCCTCCTGTCCGATAATATGCCCGTGCTTTGTCCAATGGACCAGGTCCTTTGAGGAGAATGCATCCATAAAAAGCTGTTCGTCATATTTGTGGGAATAGGTCGGATATATCCAATATTCATTGCAGAACACGGCAACCTCGGGGTCGGCATACCAACCCTCGAAAAGCGGATTGCCGCTCATTTCGGACGTCTTGCAGGATGTAAGGAGAAGAGAGGCGGCAAAAACCGCGAGTGCAGCGTTTTTCATAGATTCAGAGACTGCTTGGTTTTATTCATAAATATAAGAATTTTCGCGCAATTATCGCTATATCACCATTCCGCAATGGAACTGATGAACACAGTCACCAAGTTCCTGACGGAGTATCCCGTATGCCCTTTCTCCCGTGCAGTGTCCCGTGTAGAGTCCGGTGACGCCAGCATTCCTGATTCGCCCAGCGACCGCCTCCACTTCCCTGTCGCTCAGGCGGAAAAGATGGAGTCCGCCTATGTAGGTGCTGACCGTATCTGCCGGGAACGCCTTCTTCACCTCATCCACAATCACGTCGGCACCGGCGTGGGAACAGCTGTTGAGAATGACAAGCCCGTACGGAGATTTCAGGACAAGTGTCTGTTCGTGGGAGAAGTTATCCACGCAGTAGTCAAAAAAACTCCGTCTGCGGTACATACGGGCCTTCCGCCCTATATTTTCCAGCCCCGGCGTGCTGTGCGGTACGATGAACGCCCCGGGAAGGATTTGAACGACCCCTTCCGGCCTGCGTATCCTCGATGAGTACCGGGAAAGAACCCCTTTGGGAATTCCGATATAGCGCCCGAAAAAGCGCCGTCCGGAATAGCAGTCCTCCGATGCTTCCGGGCTGAGATAGAATGGAGCTTTCTCATTTGCCTCAAAGAAATCAGCCATTCCGAGAGAATGGTCATAGTGGGCGTGGGACAGGACCGCGGCATCCACTGCGGAAAGGTCAATTCCGAGCAGTCCTGCATTTTTCAGGAACAGTCCGGAGCCGCCGGTATCCAGAAGGATTCTTCCCCCGTCATACTCGATGTGGAAAGAAAGGCCCCACTCCCCTTTCAGGTCGCCCGACCCTATATTGTCCGACAGTACGGTTATTTTCATCTCTCCGCCTTTGCGACAGTCATAAAAACAGGTTTTCAATCGTTGTAGAGTCCGTCCCGAGAGAGAAGATGTCCGAGATTAGCCAGACCATAGGCCACGACCGCATTTATGACAGCTGACGGCTCCATATATTCCGGAATCAACTTGTTGTACCGATCTCTCTCTGTGTGCCATATCTCCCTATAGTTGAATCCGAGTCCGTACGGATCGCTTTCACGGAATGAAATTGTCGGGATTCCGTTCATTGCAAAATAGGAGTGGTCCGAGCCACCGGGCTTATCCGGCCTGGGACCGGGCTCGCCCTGACGCACATTGACAGTAAGAGGCGCATCCTCCACATAATTCAACACCGGCTTGCAGACCTTCACGAAATCGTCATACATCGATTGCGGAACATTCAGTGCGGTGGTCAATGTCGGACCCCCGTCCCTATTGAAATAGTTGGATATATTTTCGTATGGAACAGTCCTGTTCTCGACGAAATACTTCGATCCCAGCAAACCGAACTCCTCCCCTGTCCAGATGCAGAACATTATTGACCGGTCGGGCTGCGCTCCGCTTTCGGCAAGCAGTCGCGCGGCCTCCATCGTGACGGCAGTTCCGTTCCCGTCATCCACGGCGCCTGTGGCACTGTCATATGAATCCAGATGAGCCCCTAAAAGGACGTATTGGTCCGGATGCTTCCTTCCACGGAGGATACCGATGACATTGTGATATTTTATCGGGCCCACCCGAAAATGATTGCGGATATCAAATTCAAGCAGAAAATCCTTCTTTGCCTCCGCTTTCTTTCTGATTATGTCGAACTGCTCAGCATCAAGTTTGATGTCGCATACGGTGGGCAGACTGTCCGGCTTAAGGTCGTAGCAGTGTTTCCTGTCATACAGCAATGTCATATATCGATCGGCCTTCTGGATGAATCCCAATATTCCGGCTTCCACCATTTCATTGTAGAAAAGGGTGCCCGCCTGTTCCCTCCAATCAACCGGCCAACCTTTCGAGATGCTGTCCAGCATCACCCAGGCTCCCTTGAGAGTGCCTTTTATCCTGTTGAATTCATTCGCAGAATGCGGCTCCAACACGACGTGTCCTTTTTGAGGGCCCTTTGTGCCGGCAGTGTATGAAGGTGTGCCGAAATGAAGTGTCATCCCGTCCTCAGAGAGCATCCTCCCGGACCAGGGACCACGCTCGAAGCCTACATTGATCTGACCCACCTCCTGAACCATCACCTCAAGCCCCCATGAACGGAATTGGGCCGCCACCCATTTCTCCGCCTCTTCCAGAGCTCCGGATCCTATAATTCGGCCTCCGATACGATTTGACAGATAATCCGCATACTCCATTGTCCTGTTGTCTTCCCGCCCCATCTCCAGCATCTTCTTTACAGATTTATTCTGAGAGTGAGACTGTACACTGATTCCAAGAAAGATAATGAAGATTAAAGATAGCCTAAAGAATCTCATAGCATTCATCCGAACAATAATTTGAACCTTCACAAACTTACATAAAATCCCGCGATTTTACGCCCCAGGCAGACGGCTCCGGGCCCATCCACAATTCGAGTTTGCCTCCTTCAGCAATATCAGAATAATCAATGAAGCTGTTTTCCAAAGGCTTGCCGTCGAGGGCGGCTTTTTGGATATATATGTTCGTATCGCTGTTGTCGTGAGCCAGAATCGTGAATTTCCTCCCCTTGTGATAGACAGGGTCAAGGACGAACTCGACTTTGGAGAACATCGGGCTGGTAATTTCCATACGGGTACTGCCGGGACAGAGAGGGTGTATCCCTGATGCGGCAAGTATATACCAGGCGGACATCTGGCCGCAGTCTTCATTGCCGCAAAGACCTTCCACAGCATTGAAATAAGCGTTTCTGCAGATTGTCCGCGTCCATTTCTGCGTCTTGTACGGTTCGCCAAGGGCATTGTACAGAAACGGGATGAAATGGACAGGCTCATTGGCGTGGTTATAATACTGGTTCCAGCGGAAATCCGGAGGGGTTCTGTTGAACATAAAGTCCAGTTCCTCAAGAGCCTTCTGCCGTCCGCCCAGAAGTTCCACGAGGCCGTTGATGTCGTGAGGAACGAACCAGCCCTGCTGGAACGGATTGCTTTCGACACATCCGTAGCCTTCTTTGTACCGTCCCTCTTCCGGAAGAGGCAGGAAACTGCCGTCAGCCGCACGCGGACGGAACCATCCTGTCCCGGTGTCGAACAGATTGCGGTAGGCCTGCCCTTTCTCAAGGTATTCCCTCTTTCCTCCGGCATCTCCGCAGGCATCGGCAAGGAGACTGACACACCAGTCCGTGTATGCATTCTCCAATGTACTCGACACGCTTGAGGGAGTATAGCCGCAGGGGGCGTTGCCAAATTTGGCAGAGGTATTTCTGCATATCCCGTAAACCTTCTGAAGGTCGAAATTCCTTATCCCCTTTACATACGCATCGGCAATGACGCTAATGGCTGGGTTGCCTATCATACAGCCCGAATAGGCATTGAGGAACTCCCATCTCTCGTAATAACCCCGACCACTTTCCTCTGCAAGGGCCGTAAGGGAATTGATGACATCCACAGTGACCTGCGGATTGGTTATGGTGTTCAGAGGCATCTGACTCCGGAACACGTCCCATCCGCTGAAAATTGTACGTTTACTGAACGTATCTCCGGTATTATGTATCCTGTAGTCCCCTCCCACATATCTGCCGTCCACATCGCTATACAGGCGCGGGTCTATCATCGTGTGATACAGAGCCGTATAGAAAATGGTCCTGTCATCCTCGGATCCGCCTTCGACACTCAGTTTTGAAAGTGCCTTGTCCCACATTGCCACCGCGGCGGTATGTATGTCGTCAAAAGATTTTCCCGCCAGTTCAGCCTCAAAGTTCCTTGAGGCACCCGCCGGATCCACAAACGAGATGGCGGCTTTCATACAGACCTGCTCCAATTTCTCCGTCGGGAATTCCGCATAGAATCCTATATGCTTCCCCTCCATTTCGCTGCGTCCGTGAATTATTCCGGCCTTGGCGACCTTTTTCTGGTATTTCAGGCTTGCCACGTCCCTGTTGTGTCTTGACCAGTCATCCGGGATATCCGCGGACCAGAATCCGTATTTTGAGAACGGCTTGCTGAATTCGGCGTGGAAGAAGACAGTATATCTCGCGTTGCCGGCACCATCTCCCCATCCTCCACCTTCCGGCGTACACAACATCCAGCCCTCAATGGTGTGGTTGTCAATCACCTTGACACTCTGCCGCACGGAGCATCCGCCCACACGCCTCGAAAGGTCAATCTGTATGCGGGAGGTTTTGCTTTCAGGATATGTAAACCGGAGCACTCCGCCGTGAGGCGAGGCTGTGGCTTCCGCAAGTATGCCGTAGTCCGTAAGCAAGGCGGAATAGTAGCCTGCCGATGCTGTTTCGCTCTCTTTGTCATAGGCCGACCTCCAACCCTTCAAACTTCCGTCTTCCTTGCCTGCAACGGTGTGAAGACTGCCGGTAGTCGGCATGGTGAGGAGATTGCCCAGATCCCCGTACCATCCGATTCCGCTCATCTGAGTGAAGGCAAAGCCCTCGATGGTACGATGCTCATCACTGTATCCGGGACCATTGTCCCCTCCGGTAATGGTATTCGGGCTGACCTGCGTCATTCCGAAGGGAGTCGTCGCACCGGGGAATGTCTTTCCGAGACCGTGATAGACTCCTGCGGCATCTATTGAAGTGGAAGCCCCAATAAAAGGGTTGACGTAGCGTGAAAGGCCGGTGCCGTCAGCGTTGGCGACGCCCAAACCGGCGGAGAACATAAGATTGACGTTCGCTACGGAACCTTCGACATCCCAGTCCTCACTGTATTCATCGCTGGGCTTATGATACCACGAGCCCATCTTGCCGGCCTTGAAGATAACTGCCGGAACTCCTTTCTTCACGAAATTCCAATGGTCGGAACGGAAGAACCACCCGTCAGAGTTGTCGTCGTCAAAGATTATCTTCCTGCCCTGCGCGGCTGCGGCGGCAATCACATAGTTGTCAAGAGTGCTTTCTCCTCCGCCGAGAAGGGTCACTTCACCGGTAAGCGGGGCGGGTGCTATGCAGTCGAAATTAAAGCAAGCGGCAGTCTTCTCCATCGGGAAGGCCGGGTGTTCGCAATAGTACTGCGAGCCGAAAAGACCGCTCTCCTCGGAAGTGGCCGCAAGGAAGAGGATGGAACGTCTCGGAGTCGGCATTGTCTGCAGTTTCGCGGCAATCATCAGCAGAGCGGCAAGGCCCGACCCGTTGTCAGCCGCACCGTTGTAAATCGCATCTCCGGTCTCATCAGGCGTGCCGATACCGAAGTGGTCCCAATGCGCACTATAGACAACGCACTCATCCTTCAAGTCCGTACCGGGAAGAACGGCCCCCACGTTGAAAGTTTCCCCGACTTCATATTTCACGTCCATCGAGAAACTGCTCCGCGCCTTCAGGGGAATGGCCTTGAAGCCGGGCTTCTTAGCCGCCAGAACCGCATTGTCATAATTCACGCCGGCCTTTTCGAACAGTTTCCTGCAGCCCTCCCCACTTATCCATCCCCTCATACCGAGTTCGTCAAGATTACTGTCGGCCTCGTCGAAAAGGGCCAGATTGCTCTCCTGATGGCCGTTGACACAGACGTGCCAGCCGTAGCCGGCCGCAGCCTCATTGTGCAGGATTAGACATCCTGCTGCCCCTAGTTTCTGAGCCTGCTCCAGTTTGTATGTCCATCGCCCGTAATAGGTCATATTCCTGCCCCGGAAGAGGGAATTGTCATAAAATCCGGGGTCGTTCACCATCGCTATCACGATTTTCCCTTTCACGTCAATGCCATCAAAGTCGTTCCAACCATATTCCGGAGCGTCGATACCGAACCCGCAGAAGACATATTCCGCATCCTTGAACTCCACACGGTCTGTGCCTCTCGTGGTCCAGAGCATCAGGTCGTTCGGAGAAGAGAGTTTGAAAGAGCCTTTTGCCGCCTTGACGGGAATCCCTTTTTCCGGCAATGTGACCGTTGTGGATATCTCCTTGACACTCTGAAAATAGCTGTCTCCGAATGCGGGTTCCAACCCGAGACTGCGGAACTCTCCGGCAAGGTACTCGATTGTCTTTGTCTCGAACTGCGTCATAGGCTTGCGCCCGCCGAACTCATCCGACCCGATGACCTTTATCCAGGTCCTGTATCTGTCGGTGTACCTGTCACCATCCCGATCAAAAGCGGACGCACTGTCCCCCATACACAAAAAGGTCAGGACCGTAAATATCATCAATCGTTTCATAATTATCATTTCATCTGAGTTCAGGTTCGAAACGCAATCGAAGAAAATTGGGGTAATTAAGAAGCTGTTTCTACCAGCCGATAACGGTGACCGAATGGGGCTCGACCGTAATCAGTCCCCCTTTCCCGACAGGGAGCCGTTTCTCCCTGGGAACGATATGGTTCTCAGCACCGACCTCATTGTAGTCATCGGGTCCGTTGCCGTTCAAAACCGTGGATTTGAGAGAGGAAGGTATCTTCCCTCCGAACAGACCGGCGTCAAGAGCTATCGTGACGGTGTTCTCCGGATCCTTGTTGGCTATGACCAGGGCATATCTGCCACCGGCGTCGTCCACTGTCAGGACCGCATCTATCTTATCGACGGAATCGTCCCCGAATTCAAGTCTCCCGCACTTCACATCAAGAGGCATCACGTTCTTTTCCAGCAGGTTGACATACATCCAGATGGTATGGTAGGTCGAGCGCTTGAGCAGCCCGTCCCTGTATGCGTAGATAGGGCCGCGGGTGTTGACGCAGGGAGATATGCAGGCCATCTCCACATAATCCGCGTGGCGCAGGCAGGCATTGAAGAAACAGGCGCTGAAAACGGCATCCGCCATCGTGTAGGTGGAATTGATGTCGTTGTTCTTACGGGCCTCGACGTCAAAGCCCTCCCTGAGTCTGCCGTGGCCGGGATGATGCCAGCTGCGCAGGTTCCACTCGTCATACGCTATCTTTATGTGGTCGTCACACCCCGCCTCGCGTATGATGTCTATTGTCTGCATTATGGATTGCTCCGGATCGTCGGTGTACATCATACATTTCAGATACGGCGCGGGATTGTTCTCATGGGTAAGGAAATCCCAATATCCGTGGATGGAGACGAAATCCAGCTGCCACCCGGCCTTCCTGAGAAGCGGCAGAGTCCACTCCCGGTTGGAATTGGCCGCGGCGAGTAGCTTGAGGTCCTTTGTAACGCTGCGCATCAGTTTGGATGACTCGCACACATAAGGTCCCCATTCATCTACAGTTCTAGCCCCAAGCTCCCAGGAGCCGTAGTTCTCGTTGCCCACGCTCCAATATTTGACTCCGTACGGTTCGGGGTGACCGTTTTCCGCACGAAGCCGTCCGAACTTGCCGTAATTGAGGTTGCAGTATTCCACCCAGTCACTCATCTCCTCGGGAGTGCCTGTGCCCGCATTCGTGCAGATATACGGCTCACACCCCACTTTGCGGCACCACTTGACATATTCGTCCGTTCCGAACGTGTTGGGGTCCTCAACTCCCCACGACTTGTCGAATACGGGGGTCCGGACCGGCCCGACCCCTCCCATCCAGTGATATGTCGATACAAAGCATCCGCCCGGCCAGCGCACGATCGGAGCCTTGATTTCGCGGAGAGCCTCGATGACGTCCTTGCGGAAGCCATCCTCATCCGAAAGCGGATTGCCGGGGTCGAAGATTCCGCCATACACCTGGGTGCTGAAGTGCTCGATGAAATGGCCGAATATCATCGGATTGTATTCCACGGGCGATGCATTCTCCGCCAATTTGATGCTATTGTCCTGTCCTGATGCGGTGAAAGCGGACATCACCGCCGCTGCGACAACCGAAATGCCGCTTCTGAATATTCTTTTCATACCGTAAATTTACAAAAACAACATTTGGATTGAATCATCATTATTGTTTTCTTTGTCAGACAAGAACCAATAATTATGAAAAATATACTGTCTGTTTTTGCAATGGCCGCGCTTCTCGCATCGTGCAGCATGAGCGGCCTTCCCGATTCCGTTGAAATCATTGATGACCAGAACCGCACAATCGTCCTTGAAAGAAGCGGTTCAACCTTCGCCTCGGACAATCTTGAGGTCAATTTCACCAGAACCCGCGATGGTCTGGCGGCGACCCTCCACTCCCCTTCCGCCAAGGTCAAATATGTCCGCGCCACCTGGAATGAGCCGGCAAGGGAAGGAAGTCTCTATCTCGGAGACCAGTGGGAACGGGGATACGGTGACCTCAGATGGGAGAAACTCGACCCTTCCCGCATTATGCCGTGGTATTACATCGAATCCGCGGGCGGAAAGGTATATGGCCGCGGAGTGATGACAGGCTGCAGTTCATTCTGCGCCTGGAAAGTAAGCGGCTCCGCCGTGGAACTAACCTTTGACGTACGCAACGGCTCCCGCGGAGTGGACCTCGGAGATAGAAAGCTTGAGATGGCGGTGATTCTTGATTTCGAGGGAGTTCCCGGAGAGAACGAATATGCGGCGCTGCACCGCTTCTGCAAGGTTATGTGCCCCAATCCCCGTCTTCCGAAGAGTCCGGTATATGGCGTGAATGACTGGTATTTCGCCTATGGGCACAACAGTTCGGAGCTGATAGCCTCAACCGCCGCGATGCTTACGCCCATCCTCCCCGACTCCGAAAACAGACCCTTCTTCCTCATTGACGACGGATGGGCACGCAAGTGGTACGACGACGGTGATTATGACTATTGCGGTCCCGGCGGATTCCATACGTCCAACGACAGATTCCCGGATATGAAGGCCCTTGCCGGCCGGTTGCGCGATGCCGGGTTTCGCCCCGGATTGTGGATGAGGCCCCTGTCCGCCTGGATGGGCGCTCCCGAGGAGATGCTGCTGGCAGGATATGAGGAGGAACTTCCCGACAGATATTTCGACCCTACGGTGGAGTCCGTTCGGGAATATATCAGAAAATGCTTTGCGACCTACCGGGAATGGGGCTACGAGATGGTGAAGCACGATTTCACCACTTTCGATATGTTCCGCCGCTGGGGTCATTCGATGATTGAAGACGGAGATATGACCAAGGGGGACTGGCAGTTCCACGACACAAAAAAAACCAACGCCGAGGTCGTCCTGCAGCTGTATCGCGACATCCGTGATGCGGCCGGAGATGGAATCAGCCTTATCGGATGCAACACAATTTCACATCTGGGAGCCGGAATCTTCGAAATTCAGAGAATCGGTGACGACACAAGCGGGCGCGAGTGGTTCCCCACCGTCCACAACGGCGTCAACTGCATTGCATTCCGTGCCGCGCAGCACGATGCCTTCTACGCAATAGATGCCGACTGCGTGGCGATAACGAAGAAAGTGGAATGGCGGCTCTCGCAAAGGTGGCTTCAGCTCGTAGCCGAAAGCGGCACTCCCCTCTTCGTCTCACCGCAGCCCGAGGTTCTGGGACCGGAGCAGATGGAAGCCCTCAAAAAAAGTTTCGAGACGGCATCAAAACCTCAGGTCACCTGCGAACCTCTGGATTGGATGGAGACACGCCATCCTGCAAGATGGACCCTGCTCGGCCGTGAAGTGTCATTCGACTGGGAGCACCCGGAAGAGTGACAGTTGTGCAGAATCTTTCCATCACATCTTAGAATCTGAACTCGCCCGGTTTGTCGGGAAGCCTCCACCATAGGACAGAAGGATCCAGTTCCCGAACATCGTCGTTATCTATCCATTTGACATTCAAAGAGAATCGGTTGTCCTTAACTAATTTTACAGGAATGTTCACCACTGCATCATCCATACTCACTTCGTATTCCTTCACCACTCCGCCGGATTCGAAGACCACGAACATCCTGTCGGTCGCACGGATGTCATCGTGAGGAGTCACCGAAACCTTGACAGCCTTCTTGCCGTGTTCCACGCTTAATTCGAACCAGCCGTCATCAACGCCGTGATAATCCCAGCTCTCTTCTACCCGGTAGGGGTCCTTGCAGCATATCTGTTCCACGCCTCCGAGAGGCAGGTCGCGGATTATGTCAGTGAAAAGGGATGCGGTCCCTGCAATGTCCTTCATCTTTCCGTTGAGAGAGTACCCGCAGGTGGTGGATATCTTTATCCGCCCCACCTCGACTATGCCTTTGCAGCCGGCTTTGATTTCAAAGGATTTCGATTCGTGAGGAGCAAGGGTGCCTTCGGCTCCGGCAGGCTCGAAACGGAGTCCGGGGTCATCGGGAAAGGCGAAAGCATAATGCATCGGAACGTCCATCGGGTTCTCGGCTTTCAGCGTGAATGAGAAGGATTCGGGAGCCTTGCTCTCAAGTGTCAGATAAGGCGCCTTGAGGAAGCTGCCGCCAAGCATATATCCTATTACAGGCGCGTTGTCCCTGTTCACGACGTCATTTGCCACCATTGCCCCGATCGGAATGTTGGCGATGGCGGGCTTGCCGTCACGCGCGGTGACAAGCATATAGTGGTCGAATTCGCCGACTTCAGCTCCGCGAAGTTCGGAATCACCTCCGGCTGTAGCCACGACGTAGTATTCCATACCGCCGCGTTCCTCGTAATAATAGATGTGTGTATGGCCGCTGAATACCGTGTACTGATGCCCCTGAAGCATATCGTCTATATACTCATAGCCCCCGTGGTTTTGGGGATACCAGAGCGGGCTGTGCATGAACACATAGATGTGCCTCCCTTTCCAGGAATCCAGCACCTTCCTGAAATATTCCACCTGTGTGTCGGAGATATCCCTGCCGCTATGCTCCTGGGTATCCAGAACAAGGAAGAGGTCCGGCCCGTATGAGAAGCTGTAGTAAGTGCAGCCGAAGCGCCTGATATAGTCTTCAGTCTGTGCCTGGCTTGACAGGTCGTGGTTGCCTCCGACAAGGAAGAACGGAACTTCGAGTTTGGAGAGTCTCTGCTTCATATCGGCCCACT
>JAGHTO010000023.1 GCA_018065305.1 Candidatus Cacconaster scatequi
GAACCAATACCACGCCTTTGTCATTGTACAGTTCCGACCATTGTGAGACCGCGTCGTTTATGCGGGAGTACTGAGCCACCATAGTGAGCCATTTCCAATTGACGTTCAAGCCAAGGTCGTGATTGATCTGCGGCTGGAGTTTTGCGTTACCGCTCTGGTATATGTATCGGCTGTGATAACGTACGGCACTGCTGAGCGATTCGAAATTCGGTCTGTGGGTTTTGGCGCTGTAGCTCAACTGCATCTGTACCGGTCCGAATGCATTGGCGTATGATAGTGTCGGGAATACATTATCATATTTTCTGTTCAGGTCATCAGAGCCCTTGAGATCCTCGTAAACATAATTCACGTGTTCATAGCGTACTCCGGCACTGAACTGCCCGACTTTCTGGACATAGAACCCGTAGGAGGCGAATAGGGCGATATTATCCTCGCTGACCTTAGATGCCGACGACGGCACCATTGCACTGTTGATGGTGTAATCGTCATCCTTGCGGGAGAAAACGTCTTCCGTACCGGCCTGGAGCATTCCTTTCCAGATGGGATAGGAGAGTACGAGCTTTGCCGCATACATACGGTTGCCACTGTGGGAAAGGTAGTTGACGTCATCGTCCTGTCCCATTGTACTCTTTTCCACGGTGTGAGCATCCTGCGATGTCTTCATTCCGTAGTAATCCGCATTGAAATCTATCCCCAGTTTACCCGCCTGCCCGTTATAGTAGGCATTGGCCGATATTCCGTAAGGCATATTGTCATTGTGATGATTGCCCTCGGCAATAAGATGGTCTATTAAGCTGCCGTCCTCGAAGATATCCTCGTCAATCAATTGGTGTACATCCACCTTGGGATTCATTTCCGCCTCTACTCTGAAGCCAAGGGAGTGATTTTCAGAAATCTGCCAGTTCAATCCTCCGTTCGCCCCTGCGTTGGTCATTTTCTGCACGAAATCCAAGGTTCCCTCCTGCTTGAATTCAGGGTTGCCGAAAGTCTGCTGGAGCATATCACTCTCCTGACGGGAGGTGTATTTCAGAGCATTCACGCCAGCGAAGATATCGAGACCGTTATGGCGGTAGTTTGCATTCAGGTATCCTGACGGATCGTTGTAACCGCTGCGAAGGGACTGGGCATCCGTCAGGCCGGCATTGAATCCGAATCCGTCACCCTGATGTTTTATGGTCCGTATGCGCACGACGCTGCGCACACTTGCGTTGTACTGTGCTCCCGGGTTCGTAATTACTTCTACGCTCTGAATCTCGTTACTTTGCAGTCGGTCGAGTTCGGTCATATCGGTCACCTTTCTGCCGTTGATATACACAAGGGGTGAACCCTTGCCTACGACCTGTAGGCCGTCCTGGCTCTTAATCATTCCGGGTGTCCTGGCGAGAACATCATTGGCGGTACCGACCGTCTCCAGGACAGTGCCGCGGACAGAGGTCTGCAAACCATCGCCGGTAAGTGTGGTCTTGGGGATTACTGCGGATACGACAGCTCCTTCAAGATACTGCGTATCGGGCATTAGAGTGATTGTGGCATTGTCGAAAGGTTCCAGATACAGAGTCTTGTATCCTATCATCGACACCATCAGCAGTTGGCGCTTTCCATCTGTCACTATATTGAACGAGCCATCCTCGGCTGTTGTCGCTCCGGATACCACTGTGGAATCCGCCTTGGAAATAACCACCACATTTGCGAAAGGGACCGGTTCGCCCTTTCCATCCACTACTTTTCCTTTCCAGTCACCTGCCGCGAATACAACAACTGGCAGCAAGGCTGCCATAAAAGTCATTGAAATCTTTCTTCTCATTTTCTACAAGTATTTATTCGATATCTCTTTTTTCAGTCCAAGCACTGAAAACGGCTGCAAAGATACAATAATTTTTATAATCTAACACTTGTTATCCTACATTTGTTATTTCATTTTTCGGCACAAATTATATCCTTGCGCAAACGCAGGCGTACTTGACATTGCGGCAAGGCATTGCGCTTAGTTGCTTTCAAAATCGGGCTCCCAAGGCCGTTCTGCAAATCGTCTGCGCACGGAGTGTGCGTTTTATGAACATGTAAGCAGTGGCCGATGCGCAGACGGCACCTGGCTGGGGGAATCTGCGCAAGGAATCTTTGGCGGAGGCCCCTATGGGCCACTATGCCTGAGCAGATGATTTGCAGAATGCGAAGGTACTGCGGCAGAGGCAGGTTGCGACGGATGCTGAGCTTCAGTGCCTGAAAGTTGCGCGTCTGCTTCGGGATGTCTGCGGGTCCCACCGGCCAGAGCCGGCCCACAGACATTTCCCACTCGCATCCGGCATCCTTTCACGGCCCAATCCGCAATGCATCCTTTCGCAGACCTGTCCCTGCCTACGTGTTTTTTTGCACCGTGCATAGATTCCTTCCTTGTATTGATTTGAAGGGGATTTGCTATGGCGAAGCACAAAGCAGTTATAATGGCTATCCTCGGTTTTTCATTGGGGATGGCCATCTTTTAAAAAGACAACTCGCTAATAGCCAAAGGACAACGTTTTACTCAAATGGCCATCCCCCGCCAAAAAGTAAGGATGGCCATCGTAATTCGGAAAGACCGCATCAGCGGTCTGGCGGAGACCGTGTATTTGCCGGCACGCCACAAAAAAAAGCGCCATCAGGCGCTAGCGGTAAAAAGACGTCATCAGACGTCCGGCGGTGCGGGTATGTTGCGACAGCAACATACTGGAGCAAGGAGCCGCGGGTCTCAGGGCAGAGCCCTGCAAAATAAGTACCCTCGGGCAGAATCGAACTGCCATCTAAGGTTTAGGAAACCTCCATTCTATCCGTTGAACTACAAGGGCTCACAAAAATACCGAGGAATAGCGCCCCGGTATCTTGGATTTCAATCGTCAGCGCTTATGCGACAGTCTTGTCAATTATCTGACGTCCACGATAATAACCACACTCAGGGCAAACGTGGTGATACATTACGGATGCACCGCAGTTGGGGCAGGTTGTCAGCTGAGGAACGACTGCCTTGTCGTGGGTTCTTCTTTTATCTCTGCGCTGCTTTGAGATTTTTCGTTTAGGATGTGCCATTGTAAAGTATATTAATTGTTTTTGTCTTTCAATATTTCTTTAAGGTTACTGAAAGGGGAATCTGCTGCAGGCCCTTCAGCGGAACACTCTCCGGAAAGATATCTCTCCACGTCAGGATTGCATTTCCCTTCGGGATGGACTTTCACAATCGGCAGGCTGAGACAGACATAATCGTAAATGAACTGGTTCATGTTCAACTCGCTTTGAGTCGGGTCAATCAGAACCACATCCTCCTCCGCACCGGTTCCCTCAACCTCCACGGCACCGAAACCGACCGTCATCTCCCTTTCGAAGTCCACCTTCAACACCAGATCCTCGAGACACCTGTCACACTGAGTCACAACGAAACCGCTGACCAGACAGTTGACTTTCATTATTGTCTGATGCCTGACAACCTCCGCCCTCACTGTGCATCCCGCATCCAGAATCTGGGTGTTACCGTAACCTTTAAAGAACTCTCCATCAATATCAAACTTGAAAGAATGGCGACCTTGTTTCAGTCCTCTTACGGGAATATCTATCTGGTTCAACATCCTCTCTTCCTGTTTGCAAAATGGGCTGCAAATATACAAATTTTTATTAATAAAAGAAAAATAATGCTAATTTTGCGAGGTATGAGAATCGACATCCTTTCCGTAGTTCCAGAGCTTCTCGAAAGCCCCCTCAACCACTCCATAGTCAAAAGGGCCAGGGACAAGGAACTGGCAGAAATACACGTACATAACATCCGTGAATACGGGCTGGGGCGTTACCGCCAGGTGGACGACTACAGCTTTGGCGGAGACGCCGGAATGGTGATGATGATAGAACCGGTGTACAACCTCATCTCCAAACTGAAACGGGAGCGGGACTACGATGAAGTCATCTACACCTCCCCCGACGGAGAAATCCTCTCCCAGGGACTCGCCAACGAACTTTCACTCAAGGGCAACATAATAATACTCTGCGGCCACTACAAAGGCATAGACCACCGCATCAGGGAGCACTTGATTACCAAGGAGATTTCCGTGGGCGACTATGTGCTCAGCGGGGGTGAGATTCCCGCCGCAATCATAACGGACGCGATAGTGCGTCTGATTCCCGGAGTTCTCGGTGACGAGCAGTCAGCGCTGTCGGATTCTTTCCAGGACGGCCTTCTCGCACCTCCCGTATATACCCGTCCCGCCGAGTTCAACGGATGGAAAGTCCCCGATGTCCTTCTGAGCGGCGATCCCAAGAAAATTTCCCAATGGCAGGAAGTTCAGGCAATCGAGCGCACCCGCGCGCTGCGGCCCGCTCTGCTGAACGAATAAAAAACAAAATGATGAAGAAAATAGCGGTCATCTCTCTCCTGTTGCTGGCAGCGACTGTGCTCAATGCACGGCAAGGCAATAAGAAACATCTGACGGACAGCCAGATAATGTACGGAATACCGGCAGGCATAGTCTCCCCCACCCCGAAAGACTACGTTTATGTCAACGCCAATGAACTGGCTTACAGAGTCGGCGACAAGGAATACCTTTTCGACATCAGGAAAGGAATCTCGACACAGGTGACAGGCGTCATTCCGAAACGGGAAGAAACAGAGAAAATCCCGGAGTTGGTGGAGGGCTGGCAAAACCCGACCTGGTCCCCCGACCATTCGAAGATTGCCTACACCTTGGACGGCAACCTGTTCTCGATAGATGCCACGACCAAGCATATAACCCAGCACACCTTTGACGGGAGCGATGTCATACTCAACGGTTATGCATCGTGGGTGTATTATGAGGAGATTTTGGGAAGGCCGTCCAGATACAAGGCATTCTGGTGGTCTCCTGACAGCAAGGTGATAGCCTTCTACCGTTTTGACAATTCACAGGTGCCGGTATTCCCCATCTATCTTGCAGACGGGCACCACGGCCATCTCAATATGACACGCTATCCGAAGGCAGGAGACAACAATCCCGAAGTCAGAATAGGTTTCGTTTCGGCACACGGCGGAGAAACCGTATGGTCCGAATTCAACCCCAAAGAAGACCAGTACTTCGGAATACCCTTCTGGAGCGGAGACGGCAGGCGTTTCATGGTTTCCTGGATGGACCGTGCCCAGGACAATCTGGTGCTTTACAGCGTAAACCCTTACGATGGCCAGAAAGTCGCGGTCTATGATGAGCATCAGGACACTTTCATCGACTGGATGGAGCAGATGCTCTTCACTGAGAAGGGAATATACATAGTACGGGACAAATCCGGATGGCAGCAGATATATTTCCTGAGTTACGACGGTTCCAAATTCACACAACTCACAGCCGGCTGCAATTGGTCGGTCCGCCTGATTTCCGCTGACAAACATCACGTCTACTACACCGCAAAACGTGACGCGACAACCAGAACGGACATATTTGCGGCAAGAACCAACGGCTCAGGCAAGATTGTCAGGCTCTCCTCCGGAACAGGCGACTGCACCGGAACGGTGGTTTCCCCGGACGGAAAATATCTCGCCGCCATTGAATCGAGCTGTCAGACCCCTCCAAGGCTGATAAATATCAAGCTGCCCGGATTGTTTGAACCATCCGGCAAGAAATCATCAGCCACTGTAGTTTACGATACCCGCGGCCCCGAATTCGACAACTATGCACTTGCTTTGCCGGAGATAGTGACAATCACCACCCGCGACGGATTCAAACTGCCTGCCAGGGTAATCTGGCCTGTGGATATGGACGAGAATCGCACATATCCGGTCAAGGTCGACATTTACGGCGGACCCGACAACCCGCAGGTACACGACCGCTGGGCCGGCCTGAATTTCAGAACGCAATGGTGGGCCAACCACGGAGTCATACAGTTGGTGCTCGACAACCGTGACGGAGGCCACCTCGGAAAGGAGGGTCTGAATATGGCGTACCGAAAACTGGGGACAGTAGAATTCGAGGACTTCATCGACGGAATAAAACATTTCAGAGCCCTTCCCTATGTAAATGAAGAGAAGGTGGGAGTGGAAGGATTCTCATTCGGAGGCACGATGACAACACTTTGCGTCACTGAAGGAAGCGAATACTTCAAGTATGGAATCGCCGGTGGAGGCGTCTATGACTGGGCTCTCTATGATTCACACTACACCGAACGTTACATGGACCGTCCCCAGGACAATCCCGACGGGTATGCGGCGGGCCGTGTCATCGACAGGCTGGAGAATTACAAAGGTGACGATTCCAATATGCTCCGCCTCACCCACGGCACCGGGGATGACAACGTCCATTTCCAGAATACGCTCCAGCTTGTATCAAAACTCGAGGAGATGCACCGTGACTTCGAACTGATGATTTATCCGGGAGGAATGCACGGATACCGTGGAGACCAGGCCAAACATTCGAACTATCAGGACTACAAGTTCTGGTACAGATACCTTCTTGAAAGTGAAATGCCGGACAACCTGAAAGAATACTTTCAGAAATAACTGACAGACATATCATTCAACCGTCATCCAACGGTTGAGAGTGCTGTTCGGAGTCTCGAGAACAAATTTGTAGAAACCTGTTTTTGGCAGTGTCTTCAGGTCGACGGTATATGATTCGTCCTCCGAGAGAGCCTTCCCCACTTCAATCCACTCATCCTTTCCACCTGCCTTGAAGTTGTTTGTCACAGAGGCGAGCACATTCACCTGCACACCCTTTTCCAGGCAGGTCCATTTCAGGTCAGCCTTTTCGTCATAAGGAAGTGCATCCATATCCATAATGTCGGCCTTGCCGTAGAAAGAAACTCCGTCCTGTTCGCGCTCGACGTCTGAAGGAATCTCAAATCCCAGGAATCGGCAGATTGAGGGGGCGATATCGGTAATGGCGCTTTTCCCGCTCAGCATCCTGCCGTTCACAGGCTTGTTGACTGCGACCCAGGTTGTCCTTTCCCTTTCCGTCTGTCCTCCGTGGGAATGGCCGTCGACAGTGCGCCCGTGGTCCGTGGTAACGACGACCATCCAGTCCTCCCCGAACTTCTCACGACGGTATTTCACAGCATCCCACACCCTTTCCACCTGCTTGTCAGCCAGGCGGACGTACTGGTCGAACTTCTCACCATTTCCGAAGATATGTCCGGCATCATCGGTGTACCACAGATAGACCCAGCTCAAATCCGGAGCATTCTCCCTGATACATTCCGCCGCCCGTTCCGAGACATACTCGTCTATGTCGAATATACGGAGGTCATATTCCCTGCCGGGAAACTTCTCCTTGTCAAGTTCATACCCGTCGTAAACATAATCAAGTCTGACACCGCGTGTTTCAGCCTTGCCTTCCCCTATCAGCACCGTTCTGTTGTCAATCCAGCTTGAGAAGATGGCAGTGGTGACCTCCCTGTCCTGATCCTTTGCAATCCTGAATATTGTGGGATAATTGTAGTTGGGCGAAAGATTGTCATTCCCCGGGACATTGTGCTTGTTCAGCCAGGTGGCGGTAAGCAGGTCCGTATATCCCACGGCGGAGATGGTTGGCGTCTCGTCATATCTCCCGACTGAACCGCCCACATAACTCCTACCGTACGCCCCCTCAGAAGCAATCTCCTGTATTGCAGGAAGATCAAGACGTTCCACCATATCTGAAGGAACGCCGTCAATTATGATATAGACCGCCTTCTTCGGACCGGAAGTCGACTGACTGCAGGAAGAAAGCAAAGCGACAAGGCCTACTATCAGAATCAAACCGTAATTACGCATATACGAACAATCAGATATTCTCTAAAGTGGATGTTGACAGCCAGCCCTGACGTCCGTCCGCTATTTCAATTCTGGTCCATTCTCCGACCTGATCCAGCAGTTTGACCTTCGTGCCTTCGTGGAGGACGAAGATTGCATTGCCGCCGTTCGACGGAGAGCTCTTCACGGAACTTACCGGAGTCACCACAATGGCACATTCCGCCTCAACCGCACTGTTCTTGAGCGAGATGGAGAAGATGAACGAAGTAATTGCAAACAGAAGCGCGACTGCCGCCAATATGAATGCTGTCTTGCGGGTGCGCCCGATATGAGCCATCTTGAAAACAAGAAGAAGGAGCGCGCACAATGCCACAAGCCCCAAGGAGAGGAATGCCCAGCCATCAGCGCTGAATATATATCCCACATTGCGGACTTTTGAAGCCAGGATAAACTCCGGAACTGCTTCTATCTTGTCCAGGGTGAACTGATTTGCCACGGCCAGGTTGTTCGTGGCATCGGAATGTCCGGGATCAAGCTTCAGCGCCTTCTCATAATAGAGGATTGCGTGAGCGTTGTCCCCCATCTTGAAATAAGCATTCCCCATATTGAAACAGAGGTCAGCGCTCTCATAACCCGCCTCCTCTATTTCACTGTAGGCATCCAGAGCCTGCTGCCAGTTGCCGGCCGCATAAGCCTCATTCGCCTGATTCCAGATTTCGCCGGTTCCGGTGGCGGAAGCCGGTAGAGCCAGTAAAAGCAATGCCGCAACGGCAGATGCCGCGGCCGCCTTTCCGTTATGTTTCCTGTTGGTTTTCACTTCACTTTCCAATTGAGATATGACCCGTACCGCCTCATTATATTCGTTCTGCATCTGTATCGCGCCGTTATCAGGTGAATAACGCGCGAATTCGCACTTGTCCACAAGCTCCGTGAAAGCGGCGATGCTCTCCTGAGAAACACCTCTTTCTGCAAGTCCCTCCCCGATACGTTCCCTTGATAGTTCTGCTGCAGAAATGGAAAGTTTGTCGGAGACATATCCAATGAGAGCTTTGTGCAGTTCCTCATAATAGGCTCCACTGAGGCCCTTTGAGAGGAAGTCCTTCGCAGTGCGGAGCTTTGCCCTGGCAAGTTTGTTGGCCTTGCGGTTCCTGCTCCCCACGACGTCGGCACGACGTCCCTCGGCAAACCTGAGAAGCCACAATGCCACGAAATAGAGAACGGCAACGAGCAGAAGCGCCCCGTAATAGAACAGGGAACCGGCGAAGAAATGGCCGCTCCGTTTGAGGTTTCCATCACCGAGATGGATATAGCGGATATCTTCCTTCAGATTCTTGACCCCCTGGCGGTTGACTCCCGCAACAGCGACTCCTCCGCCCTCTATCTCCTCACCTTTTTCTATCTTGACGGGTATTTCGGATGTCGAGACGGTCACATAGCCGCCCTTGGAAATGTCATAATATGAATATTGTATCGAAGGAATCACAAAATCCCCGTGACTGCGCGAGATGAAAGGATATTCGAAGGTCTTGCCCCCCTCCGTCCCATTGGAAGATACATTTTCGGTGGATTTGAGGTCATACACCTCGAAATCCGAAGGAAAATCCACCTTGGGAGCCTCAAGCATCGAGACATTGCCGTTTCCGGTCACCTTCACAATCAAAGAGACAGCCTCATTGGATTTGATGTCCTTCTTGCTCAGGGATGCACTTATGGAGTACTTTCCCACCCCACCTCCGAAAGATGCAGGAGCCCCGGCGGGCAGTTCGCTGACCTTGACTTTTATCTCCGGAGTCGTGAGACGTTTGCGTATTGTCTGATAGTTGTCGAAGAAATCATCGAAAATCGACCTTGGAGCCGAGGATGCGGCACGAACCCTTATCTGACAGACCATCTCCGCAGGGTCGATGACAAGTGTACCGCTCTGCTGGGGTATCAGCATATATTTGCGAATGAGAGCACTGTTGTAGATGGTTCCGTTCACATTCTCGCGATTGAACTCAAGATTGTTCACGGAAGCCGTCTCCTTGCTCCAGAAACCGTTGAACGTAGGGAACTTGACATCTTCAAAACCGGCAATGTCGGTACGGGTATAAATCTTCAACGTCGCAGTGATGGGTTCCCCCTTGACTGCGGAAGTCTTGCTCAGTGAAAGTTTCAGGAATATATCTCCGTTTGAAACGGTGCCTGTCGACTGGACAGTTCCGGCTGACGCATCCGGTGACGATGACCCGCCCCCCTGAGGAGCGGATGTTGCAGCCTCTTCCTGCGAGGCGACAACCTCTATCGTGAATCCCTTTGAAGAGCACTCCTTCTTATCAACTTTGGCGGTTGCTCCGCTTATGGTGAACACCCCCTCCTTGACAGGCTGAAGAAGATATGTGACGGTTTCCTGATGGGAAGATGTTCTTTTTCCGTTCACGATATTGGTGCTTGACATAGAACCTCTCTGCGGCCCCCAGACAACGCTGAAATCCGATGTCCCCGGCCAGTCGAAATCCGCCATCTTTCCGTCAGCCGTAAACACGACACGAAAAGTCTCATCCATTGAAACAACCCTCGGTGCATCGACAGTCAATGTCTGGGCAATGGCGCATACACCTGAAATGAAGAAAAAGACGAATGATGCAAATATCCTTTTCATATCTTTCCTACCAATTCTTTTCTTTCTGTTTTGAGCGCATCTGCAGCGCTTTCTCTTTCTTGACCTTCTCCTGCGTATCCTTCTCCTGATCCTGAATTGCCTGCAGCATCTGCTGTGCGGCCTGCGGACTTATCTTGGGCTGCTGCCCCTGCTGATTCTGGTTCTGGTCCTGATTTTGATTTTGATTTTGATCTTGATCTTGATCTTGATTCTGCTTATCCTGTTGATCCTGGTTCTGCTTATCTTGCTGATCCTGCTGGTCTTGATTGTCCTGCTTGTCCTGCTGATCTTGGTTCTGGTCCTGATTTTGGTCTTGATTCTGGTTCTGGTCCTGGTTCTGCTGGTCCTGGTTCTGCTGGTCCTCCAGCATCTTCTGAGCGTATGCCAGATTGGCCTTTGTCTCCATATCGCCGGGCCGGCGTCTCAACGCATTCTTATAGGCTTCGATTGCCTTCTGATACTCCTTGTGAGCCAGAAGGGAGTTGCCCAGATTATGGTACAGGTCGGCGCCATGCTCCCCCTTGGCGAGAGAATCGGCTGCTGCGGAATAATATTTTTCGGCTTCACCGTAATTCTCCATCCTGAAATAAGTGTTGCCCAGATTATAGTCCGCCACGACACTCGTCGAATCTGCGACAAGCGCCTTCTTGTAATTGATTTCAGCCTCGTCAAAGCGGGACTTCCTGAAGTCTCTGTTCCCCTTGCGGACACTCCCCCTCTCAGTCTGGGCGCCGCAAACGGCGCAGACAGAGAACAGAACAACCAGAATGACCGTTATCTTTTTCATACTCTGTCCTTGAACAATTTATGTTTCAACCTGTTGTCGGATACCAGCATCTCAAGAATGAGGAAAAACAGCGCTATGGCGAACAGATACATATACTGTTCGTTGAAATCCTCAAACACCAATGACTGGAACTGCTCCTTGTCCATCTCCCGTATATCGTCAATGATGGGGTTCAGTCCGAATTCGCTGTTGCCGGCCCTTACATACTTTCCTCCTCCGATTCCAGCTATCTCCTGAAGTACCGCCTCATCCAGACGGGATACCACAATCTCGCCGTTGGAGTCCTTCATCAGTTCGCCATTCTTCGGAATGGGCTTGCCCTGCGGAGAACCGACTCCGATGCAGTATATCCTTATCCCTTCATCGGCAATTGCCTGAGCGGCGGCCTGAACGTCACCCTCGTGGTCCTCACCGTCAGTTATGAGGATAATCGCGCGGGAGCGGGAACTCTGAGTGCTGAAACTCCTTGCGGAAGATGTAAGAGCCTCTGCAAGAGCCGTTCCCTGGACCGGAACACTTTCCGTATTTATACTGCTCAGAAATATCTTTGCGGATACGTAATCCGCCGTAATGGGCAGCTGGACAAAGGACTGCCCTGCAAAAACGACGAGACCGATGCGGTCTCCGGCCAACTTGTCCACTATTCTGGAGATGGCCAGTTTCGAACGTTCGAGACGGTTCGGAGAATAATCCTCCGCAAGCATCGAGTTGGAAACGTCAAGAGCAATCATTATTTCAGAGCCCTGGGTCTGGTGCTCCTTCAGACGGGCTCCCAACTGAGGACGTGTCAGTCCCAGCGTGAAGAAGAGCCAGGCCACTGCCAGAAGGCTCACTTTCAGCCACCCCTTGGCCGTGGAGGCAGTCGGCATAAGCCGCTGTACCAGAGCGGGGTCCCCTATCTTTGAAATCCTCTTCCGCCTCACAGCGAGATATACCGCGTAGAACACGAACAGCAGCGGTACAATCAGCAGCAGTATCAGATATTGAGCTTGTGCCAGATGTAACATTACGGTAACCTCCTGATAATAAAGAATCTGAACAAAATCTCAAGCAGCAGGGCCGCAAGGGCTATCAGCGCATATCTCATAAACAGTTCGCTGTAGACGGGGAAACTGTCCACTGAAGTGAGAGTCTTCTCCATTTCGTTGATTTCAGAGTAAATCTCCATCAGTTTGGTATTGTCCGTAGCACGGAAATACTTTCCTCCGGTTCCTTCGGCTATCTGCTTGAGGAGATTTTCGTCAATTTCAACCTTCATATTCTGGAGCTGCACTCCCCAAGGTGTCATTACTGGATATGGCGCCTCTCCAAGAGCTCCAACTCCGATGGTATATACCCTCACGCCGTATGTCTTGGCTATCTCGGCGGCCATCAGTGGACTCACCTCGCCGCAATTGTTCACACCGTCCGTAAGCAGAATCACCACCTTGCTCTTCGCGTCCGAATCCTTGAGCCTCGCCACGGCTGTAGCCAATCCGTTTCCGATTGCAGTGCCGTCATCTATCAGACCGGTCTCAATCTCCTTCATCAGATTGATGAGCGTAGCCCTGTCCGTCGTCAGAGGAGACTGGGTAAAACTTTCACCGGCAAAGACAGCTATGCCGATACGGTCGCTGGGACGGCTTGCTATGAACTCTATCGCTATGTCCTTGGCGGCCCCGATACGGTCGGGATTGAAGTCCCTGGCAAGCATTGAAGTAGACACGTCAAGCGTCAGGACAATGTCGATGCCTTCCGTGTCAACTCTGTCAAAGGATTCCGAACTGCGCGGACGGGCGATGGCGACGATTATGGCGGCAACCGCGATGCAGCGCAGGATGAACGGGATGTGACGGCATGCCGCCTTTATTCCGGAACTCCACCTGCCGGTGCGGTAGGGAGTGATGTCGGAAACCGTCAGATACGGAGTCCGGTTCCTCAACTCGCGATAGACATACAACGCTATCAACGGAATGAGGATAAACTCAAGATACAATAGATGAGGGTATTCGAAAAACATCACTTCTCCTCCTTGCTGTCAGCCTCGATCTGCTGCATATACGTTTCGTTCACAAATTTTATCGCCGTAGGCACGGCCTCCTCGTTTTCAAGGTCCGAAGCGTTGTGCTTGGCGAATTTCACATAATCGGCCGTCTCGAAAAGTTCCTGCACCTTGGCGTAGAGAGCCTGTTCAATGCCCTTGTCCTTCAGGTCATCGAAAATCTCGGCGGAAGTGCTTTCAAGAGCCGATATGTCATATCTCTCCGAAATATACAGTCTCAGCGTGTCAGTGACAGCCGTATAGAACTGCTTCTGCTTGTCATTCTGCCACAGTTTCTGGGACCTTATCCTGTCAAGCGAACGCAAAGCCACAATATGCGGCGGGTCCTTTACCACGGGCTTGCCGAAGAGTGACGTATTTTCACGACGGGCCTTGACAAGGCGGATTATCAGGAATACCAGGGCCGCCGCAAAAAGCGCCAGTCCGACCCAGATGAATATCTCCTTCGGAGTAAGGGGGTACCTTATCTGCCCCTTGATATCGTATGGCTTGAAAGTGGCGGTATCGACAGGAATTGTGGTCACTTCCATTACAGGAGAGTCGAAAATAACCGTATCGACGCTTCCGTCAGCGTGTCCGATTGCCGTCACCAATGGAGGCAGGAAATAGCTTCCGCTGTCGAAAGCGGTCAGAATCGCTGTTCCACGGACATTTACGACTCCTTTTTTCTGAGAAACAGTGTCAAACGTCATCGGGGAGATTGTCTCCACCCCCGGAGCGGGCTGGTCATCCGGTTTCTCGACAAAGAACTCATCACCTTCCCGGAATGAGAGGTCAATCACCCATTCTATCTGATCCCCGATCAGCATAGTATCACGGCTAATTCTTGTGGTCGGCTTTGCGCCTTCCTGTGCAAAGACCTGACAAGTCAGACCGGCAGACAAAAGCAAAATCAATATCAATATCCTTTTCATCCTATGCCCTGCTTTTGAAAAAAGTAATCAGCTCCTTGACGTAATCCTGCTGAGTGCTGATTGTGACGGAATCTATCTTGTATCTGTGCATCAACTGCCTCGTATGTTCGCAGGATGCCCTGTTCCAGTCCGCAAAGGACTTTCTCAACGAGGCGGAAGATGTGTCGACCCAGGTAGCCGCTCCCGTTTCTCCGTCCCTGACCTTCACAAGGCCGATATCCGGAATGGCGCGCTCCATAGGGTCATAAACGTTTATCGCACTGATATCGTGTCTGTTCACCGCTATCTTTACGGCATCTTCGTAATGGGGTCTGCCGGCTGCGTCCGTATCCATGAAATCGGACAGGAGGAATGCCGTGCAGCGGCGCTTGATGGCATTGGTCAGATATTGCAGCGCCACACTGATGTCCGTGCCCTTTTCCTCCGGTTCGAACTCCACCAGTTCCCTGATGATGCGGAGAAGATGGCTTCTGCCTTTCTTAGGCGGAATGAACTTTTCGACCTTGCTGCTGAAAAAGAGAGCCCCCACCTTGTCGTTGTTCGCAGAGGCGGAGAAAGAGAGGACAGCTGCTATCTCCGCAATCAGATCCTTCTTCATCTCCCCTCTCGTGCCGAAAAACCGGGAGCCGCTCACGTCCACGAGAAGCATCACCGTCATCTCGCGCTCCTCCTCGAACACCTTGATGTAAGGAGCGCGCAGACGTGCGGTTACGTTCCAGTCCATATTGCGGACATCGTCACCGTACTGATATTCACGCACCTCACTGAAGGCCATACCCCTCCCCTTGAACGCCGAATGATATTCACCGGCGAATATCTGGTGGGACAGGGCCTTGGTCCTGATCTCAATCTTGCGAACTTTTTTCAGAAGGTCTGTTTCCATCACACTCTATTAAGGAACCTCGACTGCATTGAGGATATCGGTGATAATCTCCTCGGTGGTGACATTCTCGGCCTCGGCTTCGTATGTCAGACCGATACGGTGGCGGAGCACGTCGTAGCTGACCGCACGCACGTCCTCGGGAATGACATAGCCCCTGCGGTGTATGAATGCGTAGGCCTTTGCAGCCATACTCAGGCTTATGCTGGCCCTCGGTGAGCCTCCGAAACTGATAAGATTCTTCAGCTTGGCAAGATTGCACTCTTCCGGAGTACGGGTTGCGAAGACTATGTCTACTATATATTTCTCAATCTTCTCGTCCATATAGACATCGCGCACCACCTCTCTCGCCCTCACGATATCCTCGGGCTTGAGGGAAGTCGTGGGTTTGGGGAAAGTGCCTTGATTGTTCATACGGATTATGAGCTTCTCCTCTTCCTTCTTGGGATAGGACACCTTGACTTTCAGCATGAAACGGTCCACCTGGGCTTCGGGGAGAGGATATGTTCCCTCTTGTTCGATAGGGTTCTGTGTCGCCATCACGAGGAAAGGCTGCGGCAGGGGGAACGTCTTCTCACCGATTGTCACCTGACGTTCCTGCATAGCCTCAAGAAGAGCTGACTGAACCTTTGCGGGGCTTCGGTTGATTTCATCAGCCAGAACGAAGTTTGCGAAGATGGGCCCTTTCTTGATTTGGAACTGTTCGCTTTTCTGACTGTAGATCATTGTTCCCACAACATCTGCGGGGAGCAGGTCGGGAGTGAACTGTATACGGCTGAACTCCGCATCCACAATTTTAGACAATGTGTTGATAGCCAAAGTCTTTGCAAGGCCGGGCATTCCTTCCAGCAGAATATGTCCGTTGGCAAGCAGGCCAATCAGGAGGTTGTCCACAAGCTGCTTCTGGCCTATGATGACTTTTCCCATCTCCATCTGGATGATGTCGACAAACGCGCTTTCCTTACCTATTCGGTCGTTGAGCTCTTTAATGTTTACTGAATCCATCGTGTTTATTAGAAGTTTTTGTATTTTTGTCGTATCGAATTATCTCGTCTTACATCTTACAAAAATAGTAAAAAAAACAAATGCGTCTGTTCGTTTCCCTGTCATATAATGGAGCTTCTTTCAGTGGGTGGCAATCCCAGCTCAACGCCCCTTCGGTACAGGATGAAGTCGAACGCACTTTGTCGATTGCCTTCGCGCAGCCCGTTTCCGTCGTGGGAGCCGGACGCACTGACGCCGGTGTGAACGCCAGAAACTACATAGCCCATTTCGACATTGAAGACGGCACCGTCTTTGACGCGCAGGCTACACTGCGCAAATGTAATGCCATTCTGCATAAAAGCATCTGTTTCCACGCCTTCTACAAAGTGACCGCCGACGCCCACGCAAGGTTTGATGCCGTACGCAGGACATACCGATACCACCTTCATACCGCAAAGGACCCTTTTGCCGTGAACTCGCTCTATTTCAAATTCCCCGCCCCGGACGTGGAAAAGATGAACCGTGCGGCGGAATATCTTCTCGGAGAGCACGACTTCTCGAGTTTCGAGAAAGTAGGTTCCGACAACACCTCATCCATCTGCACGGTGTATGAAGCCTTCTGGGAAAAGATTGACGGCTCGCATCTTGTATTCACTGTCTCCGCCAACCGTTTCCTTAGAAATATGGTACGTGCGATTGTCGGCACACTTCTTGAAACAGGTGGTTCCAGGCACGATGAAAAATGGGTTTTGGAAGTCCTTGAGGCCAAAAACCGCGGCAAGGCCGGACAGAGCGTCCCCGGAGAGGCTCTTTTCCTGGAAGAGGTGGCTTACCCATACGAACTCACCGAACTGAAATAATATCAAAAATTCAATAATATGCTACTCTCATTTTTACAAGTTGAAACGGAAGCGCTCGCAGGAGCCGCAGTTCCCCAGCAGGAAGAACTTTCATTCTCTCTGATTGATATGGCAGCCAAGGGAGGCTGGCTTATGCTGGTCCTTCTTGCCCTTTCAGTTGTTGCAATCTACATCTTCGCCGAAAGGGTCGTCGCAATCCGCAAGGCAAGCCAGATTGACAAGAATTTCATCAAGGATGTGAACGATTACCTCCTCTCCGGCAAGGTCCGTTCGGCCAAGATGCTCTGCAAGAGAAGCGATTCCTCAATCGCCCGTATGATTGAAAAGGGTGTCGACAGAATTGACAAGCCGCTTGAGGACATCCGCACCGCAGTTGAGAACGTATCCAACCTTGAGGTTGCCAAGCTCGAAAAAGGACTTCCCATCCTTGCGACAATCTCCGGAGGCGCTCCCATGATCGGATTCCTCGGCACCGTAATGGGTATGGTCCAGGCCTTCTTCAATATGGCGCAGGCCGGCAACAACATCGACATCACACTCCTTTCCGGCGGTATCTACACCGCAATGGTAACCACGGTGGGCGGTCTGATAGTTGGTATCCTCGCCTACTTCGGCTATAACTACCTGACGGCGGAGGTTTCCGGCGTCGTATCAAAGATGGAGGCGTCAACCATTTCGTTCCTCGATGCCGTCCAGGCCAAGAAAGACGCAAAAGACGAGGAGGAATAGGCAATGGCTATCAAGCGAAGGACCAAAGTGGATTCCGGATTTTCAATGTCGTCAATGACTGACATTGTATTTCTCCTGCTTATCTTCTTTCTCGTCACGTCGACTCTGGTCAATCCCAACGCATTGAAACTTCTGCTGCCCAAGAGCACAGGACAGGTGTCGGCCAAGGCTACAGTAAGCGTGTCAATCAAGCACTACCCCGAGCAGAACACAGTGTCATACCACATCAACGGAAACAAGAAACCGGTGGCTTTCAGCGAGATTGAGCCCGAAATCGTCGAACTGCTCCAATATGAGGATGACCCGACCTTCTCAATCTATGCGGACGAGACAGTGCCCGTAAAAGAGGTAGTTGCACTGATGAACATAGCAAAGAGGCAGCATTTCAAGGTCATTATGGCCACTTCTCCGGAATAATAAGCTGTTATGAATTCCCGGATCACAGGAATTGCGGCGACAGTGCTTTTTCACGGAGCACTCCTCTTCCTGTGCTTCTCCGCCGGTTTGAAATATATCTATCCCCCGCCGGAGGAGACATCCATGGTCATTGATTTCGAACCCGAACAGGAGCCCATCGAAATGGTAACCGGAATAGAACCCCGCGGAGAGGACCCCGAACCGGAAAAAGAGGTCCAGCTCGTGAAACGTTCCGAGGCTCCGGCCGAGGCTTCCAAACCCAATGTGGCGGAGGAAGCTACGGTGGACGATTTCGGGGAGGTGGAGACACCGGAGCCTCCGCGTGAGAAGCCCATCAACAAACGGGCGTTGTTCTCGGCGGCGAACAATTCACCTCAGAAGGACACTCTTGAGCAGCAGACTGCAAGACGGGTGTCACAGGCCCTCGCGAACGGACATTCCAAGGGTAACACAAACTCAGGTTCGGATCAGGGCGAACCGTCCGTCAGGCTTGCAGGCCGCAACGTCGACGGTGCGCTCCCTGTCCCTTCATACACTGTCAACGATTACGGAAGAGTTGTTGTCAGAATACGCGTGAACCGCGAAGGAAAGGTTGTCTCAGCGATTTCAGGCGACATCGGGACGACCACTATCAACTCCATGCTCAGGGAAGCTGCGAAACAGGCCGCACTCAAGGCCCGCTTCAACGTAGCCCCCGGTGCCCCCGAACTCCAGGAAGGCACCATCACCTACGTCTTCAAGCTTAAGTGATTCGCAACTATCTGTGCGACTTGAAGAATTCGGTCATAATTGTGCCGCATTCTTCCGCAAGAATACCGGACGTGACTTCTGTCCGGGGATGAAGAAGAGAGGGTGTAAAAAGAGTATACCCTCTCTTTGTATCTGATGCCCCATAGACAAGCCTGCCGAGCTGTGCCCACGCAAGAGCCGCAGCGCACATCGGACAGGGTTCCAGCGTAACATATAAAGTGCAGTCAGTGAGATACTTTCCTCCAATAGCGTCTGCCGCCATACCCACTAATTGCATCTCGGCGTGAGCCGTGGGGTCGGTCAGAGTCTCTGTCAGATTGTGGGCTCGGGCGATAATCCTGCCTTTGCAGACCACAACCCCACCGACGGGAATCTCCCCTTCCCTTGCAGACTGCTGTGCCTCGCGGAGCGCATCCCTCATAAACTGTTCGTCCTGTGATACCGTACCCATCATCTTGCCTGCTCGTATATTTTGCGTGACAGATTCCTGTCGAGAGGTACATAGAAGCCGACCTTCTCACCCTTGTTGCGGTGCAGACCCTCAACTAGAAGATCGATGTCAGGATCGGTTACGCCAAGTTCCGCAAGAGTCACAGGCAGTCCGAGACTTCTGAAGAAAGCCTTCATACGATTTACACCTTCAGCAATCTTTTCGTTGTCGGGAAGAGAGGCGTCAACGCCGAAAACCCGTTCGCTCAGCTGGACCGCCTTGCGGGGATTGTATGCGGAAACAACCGATATCCAGGCGGAGAAGATTACCGCCAGCCCGGCCCCGTGAGTCACGCCATAACGGGCGGACAACTCGTGTTCGAGAGCGTGGGAACTCCAGTCCTCCTCAACCCCCACCCCGCCGATTCCTATATGTGCCTGGGTTGCAGCCCACATTATGTTGGCGCGGGCCTGAAGGTCATCGGGATTCTTCAGAAGACGGGAGGAGGTCTCCATTATCGCCAGCAGCAGCCCCTCGTTCATCCTGTCAGTCACCATCGTATCTTCCGTATTGCTGAAATACCGCTCCATTATATGGGCCATCATATCGGCGATTCCCGCCACTGTCTGAGCCCAGGGAAGAGTCAGGGTCAGTTCGGGATTCAGAAGGGAGAACTTCGGCCTCAGGTAGTCTGCAACCCGGATGGATATCTTCGCAAGCGTCTTCGTATCAGTAATTACCGTATTGCCGGAACCTTCGCTGCCCGCAGCGGGAATTGTCAGCACGACTCCGAGAGGCAAAGCCTTGGTGACCGTGGCCTTTCCACAGTAGAAATCCCAGAAATCCCCGTCATACAGCGCCCCGGCACATATTGCCTTTGCCGTATCTATCACGCTTCCGCCACCTACCGGCAGCAGAAAATCGTAGCCTTCGCTCCGGACCATCCCGATACCCTCCCTAACTTTGGTGTCAATGGGATTCGGCTGTATGCCATCCAAAATTCCATACGGCAGGCCCGCATCGTCCAGCGACTTCTCAACCCTGTCAAGAAGGCCGCTGCGCCTGACGCTGCCTCCACCGATGACTATCAGAACCTTCGAGGCATCGAACGCCCTGCACATCTCGCCGGCCTTCGATTCGCATCCGCTTCCGAAGATGAAGCGGGTGTAACTGTGATAAATGAAACTGTTCATAACCTGCTGTTGTCATTTGCCGCGGATTCCGCCTTCCACGTGGCGTGACGCTGCGGCACTTTTTTCATTTGAAGCTATCTGAATCAGGTCTTCCGGCCTGAAAGCCGCATCCCTGAATTTCTCATAAATATATTCCACAGCCTGACGGCTCGGATGGACAAGGTCCTCCGCATAGAAGCGGTAATCCCTCAATTCATCCATCATAATCTCGTAGGCCGGGAAATAGTCGCACCCCGAACGGCTGGCCGCCAGCTGCAGGGAGGCCTTGGAAAGGGTGTTGACGTGGGCTCCGTCCCCCAGATGACGTATGGGAGAGACCGTTAAGATGAACCTCTTTTCCTTCGCTCCGGGGACTGGCCTGGTGATGGTATCGATACAGCCGCAAATCTCATCCACCGAAAGCATCTCGTGGGAGAACTCCTTCGCGGGACGCTTCAGGCAGTTGGAAACCACCTTCCCGCCGTGCAGCCAGACCATCGCCGTACCGAAAGTGATTATCACCCTGTTACAACTGCGCCAGAAGGCCGAAGCCTCGGCAAGGGAGGAGTTGGCAACTGCCAGAAAATCCTCCGCATCTGGTCTTGCAAAGGAGGTATGGTGCTCGAAGGAGCATATCTTCCCCGCTCCGGCACCCATCTCGACGCAATCCTCCACCACGAAGGGTGCTCCGCTTGTCAGACGGGAAACCGCCGTGGAGATACTTGCCGGATTATAGAGCGTTCCAAAAGGATTGACGCAGACAGTGAATCCCGAATCAGCCAGCCTCTGCCCGACATTGTCGGCAAAGCAGCTGCCCAGAACCATTATCCTGTCCGAAAGGGCCAGTTCCGTTGAAAGGCGCTCCGTCGATACCGGGGTGGTAAGTTTCATAGCTGTACTATTTCAACAAAAATACTGAAAAATAGAGGGAATTTGTGTAAATTTGAAGAAAAATTGACAAAATGATAATACTTGTTCTCAACTGCGGAAGCTCTTCCCTCAAATATCAGGTGCTTGATATGAAGAGCGATACTGAAAGTCAACTGATTGCTAAAGGTCTTGTGGAAAGGATAGGAGGTCCGGTCGGTTCCATAACCCACAGAGTCACCGGGAAGGACAAATATGTCGTCGAGGAGCTTGTTCCCGACCATACCGCCGGAATCGGCAGGGTTCTCGCCCTTCTGACAGACCCGAAGCTCGGCGCAATCAAGTCTCTTGCTGACATTGAGGCAGTGGGACACAGGGTAGCCCACGGAGGGGAATTCTTCTCCGAAAGCGTGCTTGTCACCCCTGACGTGGTGGAAAAGATTGACCGGTGCTGCGACCTGGCTCCCCTGCACAATCCTGCCAACCTGCTTGGCATCAAGGCCGTGGAGAAACTTATGCCTGGCATACCCCAGGCGGCCGTGTTCGACACCTCCTTCCATCAGACAATGCCTGACTACGCATACACCTACTCCATCCCCCACAAATTCTACGAAAAGTACAGAATCCGCCGTTACGGATTCCACGGCACCAGCCACAAATACGTGGCGAAGAAGGCTTGCGAATTTGCAGGGCTGGACCTCGACAACTCAAAGATAATCACCTGCCACCTCGGAAACGGCAGTTCCATCACGGCGGTCGTGAACGGAAAGAGCGTTGACACTTCGATGGGATTCACCCCGGTGGAAGGAGTCACGATGGGCACCCGTTGCGGAAACCTCGATGCCGGCGCCATCATCTACCTTCAGGAGAAGGAGGGTCTCGACGCACAGGGCATCAACAGAATTCTCAACAAAGAAAGCGGTCTTATCGGCATCAGCGGCCTCTCGTCAGACTGCCGCGACCTTATGGAAGCCGCCGACAAGGGCGACAAGGGGGCTCTTCTTGCAAAGAAGGTGCTCGCATACGGCATAAAGAAATATATCGGTGCATACGCCGCCGCTATGAACGGTGTCGATATGATTGTCTTCACGGGGGGAATCGGAGAAAACTCCATTCCTATGCGTGAGGCCATCTGCAAAGATATGGAGTGGCTTGGTATCGAATTCGATGCCGAGGCTAACAGGACGATGGGCCAGGACGTCACCCTCTCCCGCCCCGGGTCAAAGGTGAAAGTCGTCGCTGTCACCACCGACGAGGAACTCGTCATCGCCCGCGACACAATGAACCTCGTTTGCCGCTAATGCGACAGGAGCATCAAGCGGCAAGCAGCAAACGGCAAAATGAAATTAACCGCGAACCATAAAATATAATACTATGATAAAGAATTTCGAAGAAGTATTCGAGCATCTGCGCTCAAAACAGAAGAAGAGACTTGTGGCAGCCTGGGCTGTCGATGACCACACCATTACAGCCGTCAGCAAAGCCGTCCAGCTGGGTATAGTTGAAGGTACGCTGGTGGGCGACAAGGAGAAGATTCTTGACGTCTGCTCAAAGGAAGGCATCGACCCCGCACTCTTCACCATCATAGACAACAAGGTGGAACTGAAAGCCATCGCACAGGCAGTCCTGATGGTTCGCGAAGGGCAGGGCGACATCCTGATGAAAGGGCTCTGCAGCACCGACAAATATATGCGCGGCATCCTCAACAAGGAAGCCGGACTTCTGCCCCCCAAGGCAGTCCTGAGCCACATCTCCGTAATCGAGAACCCCAACTACCACAAACTGATGATATTCGGTGACATGGCCGTCATCCCCGCCCCCGACTTCAAACAGAAAGTGGCCATCACCAAATATCTGGTCAACACAGCCCACGCATTCGGCATCGAATGCCCGAAAGTCGCGGCCATCGCCGCCACCGAGCAGATGATGGAGACTATGCCTGCCTGCATCGAAGCCGCCCTTCTGGCAAAGATGGGAGACCGCGGACAGATTCCCGCCTGCACAATCGACGGACCTCTCGCCCTTGACGTGGCCCTCAACCCCGAGGCTGCCGCCATCAAGAAACTCAAGAGCACCGTTGCAGGAGACGCCGACTGTATGCTCTTCCCCAACATCGAATCGGCCAACGTCTTCTACAAGACCAACTCACAGCTCTGCAAGAACACCCGCCAGGCCGCAATCGTTGCCGGAGCCACCGCACCTTGCGTACTTTCAAGCCGCGCGGACAGCATCGACACCAAACTGAACTCGATTGCACTTGCCGCCTTGACCGCGAAGTAGCTGAAAAAGTTGGAAAAACACGAAAAAAACGGAAATTTTTCCAACAAAACGTAAATTTCATTCCGGCTGTTTTTTATTACCGGAATTTGACTGATATTTGCCCAGAACGGGCGGACGCCGCTGTCCGCCCGTTCTGTTTTATAGTCACTAAAAAAGGAGGTATTTTATGAAAAGAAAAGTGCTGATGGGGAAGATTGCCTCCATCGGAGTATGCGCTGCGGCAATGCTGGCAGCGTCCTGCAACTGGCTGCCTGAAAGCCAGAAAGAAAAAGAAAGCGACGCACCGGAAGCGACCCTGATGTTGAGTTTTGCCGGAACCAAGGCTTCCGGACTGAATCCGGACGAATTTCATCTGACAGTGGTGCGAACGGAGAATGAAAACAATGCTCCCGTTTCCGACACGTTCTATTGCGGAAAATTCCGTAACAGACCGGCGGAGATGAAGGTCAAGGCCGGACGCTATCTGATAAGCGCACTCTCCGACACAACATCGATGCCGGCGATGGAAACCCCCGTTTATGGAGACAAGGTGTCCGTGACGGCAACAGGGGGCGGTAAGTCCGAAGTGAAACTGATGTGCAAGATGATAAATTCCGGTGTCAAGTTCACCTTCTCTCCGGCATTTGCGGAACGATACAGCTCCGGGACACCCGTCATAATCACGCCCCAAGGCAAACTCTCCTACCCCATTTCCCGCTCAGGGAAGGATATTGCCTACTTCGACAGCGGGACCATCTATTTCACAATCGACGGCAGTTATCTTTTCAGCAAGGAACTCATAGCCGGAGAGATACGTCATCTCAAGATTGACGCATCCTCCGATATGGGAGGACTGGGATTCACCATCTCACTCGACGAGTCTGTGAGTGAAGTCGAAGATATACAGAAGGTTGATGAAATACCTGTGCTGAACGTCGCCGGAGCCAAGGAGATGCCCTGGGGACTGAGCGTGACGGTACGCGGAAAGGTTGTCGGAGTTGTCAGCAACGGAAAGATTGTGGACGAGGCGGCTGTCAGCAGCAACATAGTCCTGGCGGACCACAACGGAGAATACACCCTCGCCGACGTACTGCCGGTGGAGCTGAAGAATTCACAACAGAAGAAGGACCTCGCCTTCGACTCGGTGGCAGGGAAATACGTCACGGTCAAGGGGACTCTGGAGAAGAGGTATGACACGACTTCTCTGCTGAACGTCACATTCTACTCAGTGCAGTGATCAGTCCTTGAGCTTGCGGTACTTGAAACGGTGCGGCTCAGCATTTCCCAGCCGCATCTTCTTGTTGGCTTCGTACTCGCTGTAGGTTCCTTCAAAGAAATAAACTTTGGAATCCCCCTCGAAAGCGAGGATATGGGTCGCGATACGGTCAAGGAACCAGCGGTCGTGGGAAACGACAACGGCACACCCGGCAAAATTCTCCAGACCCTCCTCAAGAGCACGGATTGTATTCACGTCCACGTCATTGGTAGGTTCGTCGAGCAGCAGTACGTTTGCCTCCTCCTTCAGGGTGAGGGCAAGGTGGAGCCTGTTCCTCTCACCGCCTGAGAGAATGCCGCATTTCTTCTCCTGATCCGCACCGGAGAAGTTGAAGCGGGAGATGTAGGCGCGCGCATTGATTTCGCGGTTTCCGAGTCTGACGAACTCGGAATTGGATGCTATTGTCTGATACACCGTCAGGTCGGGGTCTATCTTCTTGTGCTGCTGGTCGATATAGGCTATCTTCACGGTCTCGCCTATCGAGAACTCCCCGCTGTCCGGCTTCTCATAACCCATTATCATACGGAAAAGCGTCGTCTTGCCGGCTCCGTTCGGGCCAATGACACCGACTATTCCGGCAGGCGGCAGTTTGAAGTTCATATTCTCGAAGAGAACACGGTCTCCATATGACTTGCTCACGCCGCTGCACTCGATGACCTTGTTGCCGAGCCTAGGGCCGTTGGGAATGAATATCTCCAGCCGTTCCTCCTTCTGCCTGCCATCCTCATTGAGCATCTTTTCGTATGCGCCCAGACGAGCCTTGCTCTTTGCCTGACGGGCCTTCGGAGCCATTCTGACCCACTCCAGTTCTCTTTCCAGAGTCTTTCTGCGGCGGCTTTCCTGCTTCTCCTCCATCGCGAGACGGGCGCTCTTCTGCTCCAGCCAGGAGGAGTAGTTCCCTTTCCAGGGAATGCCTTCACCGCGGTCAAGTTCCAGAATCCACCCCGCCACGTTGTCCAGAAAATATCTGTCGTGGGTGACTGCTATGACAGTACCCTTGTACTGCTGGAGATGAGCCTCCAACCACTGTATGGACTCGGTGTCCAGATGGTTCGTCGGTTCGTCCAGAAGAAGTACGTCCGGTTCCTGAAGCAGCAGGCGGCACAAAGCAACCCTTCTTCTCTCCCCACCGCTCAGAGTAGCCACGGGAGCGTCGCTGTCAGGGCACTGCAAGGCATCCATCGCCCTTTCCAGTTTGGAGTCGATATCCCATCCGCCGACAGCTTCGATTTCGTCGGTCAGCTCCCCCTGCCTCTCGATGAGGGCGTTCATAGTGTCATCGTCCATCGGCTCGAGAAACTTGTTGCCTATCTCCTCATATTCGGCAAGCAGGTCCATTGTCTTCTGGACTCCCTCACGCACCACCTCGACAACCGTCTTCGAATCATCGAGTTTCGGCTCCTGTTCGAGGTAGCCGACGGTATATCCGGGGGCAAAGACAACCTCACCGCTTGTGGGCTGCTCAATGCCGGCTATGATTTTCATCACCGTCGATTTACCGGCGCCGTTCAGACCGATGATGCCTATTTTTGCGCCGTAGAAGAAGGAAAGATAGATGTCCTTCAGTATCACCTTGTTGTTGTGGGGAAGAATCTTGTTCACCCCATTCATCGAGAATATTATCTTTTCGTCTGCCATAAGTTATTATACTCATTATATACAATTCAATAGACAATACGCCGCCTATATTTGGCTCCTGTATGTCTCTTAAACGGACTTCGCTTCGCTCATCCCTCCCAGCTGACGCTGGGCCCCTCCCGCTATCAAGCGCGGGTGCTTAGGTCCGTTTTAAGTGACATACAATCCGCCAAAGGCGGCTACTTCTTATAATAGTCAAATCCTCTTGCTTCCATATAGTTCAGGATGATGGAAACAACCTTCGAGACATCGTCTCCGAGTTTGGAGGAATCGATGCAAAGGTCATAGGAGGATGAATCACCCCATTTCCTGAAGGTGAAATAGTTGTAGTAGTCCGCACGGGCGCGCTCATTCTGCTCGACAAACTTCTTCGCTTCAGACTCCGAGAGTCCGCGTCCCTCCATAATGCGCCTGATGCGGGAAGGAAGGTCCGCACTGATGAAGACACTCACCAGACCCGGATTGTCCCTCAACACATAGTCCGCACATCTGCCGATGATTATACAGGATTCCTCTTCAGCTATCTGTCTGATTGTATCACTCTGGAAACGGAACAGGGAATCGTCGGACATAATGTCGTGGCTTATCAGACTCTCATTGAGATGAGAAGAGCCCCTGATGCCGAAGAAGGAGTGGAAGCCGCGCCTTGACTGCTGTTCGTCGCTTCTCTCGAAGCAGTCCGGACTCAAGCCGGAACGTCTTGCCGTCTCCGCAAGCAACTCCTTGTCGTATACCTTGACACTCAGCACATCTGCAAGAGCCCTTGCTGTATCATATCCGCCGGCACCGACCTGACGGCCTATTGAGATGATGAATTTGTCCATATCGGGTTTAAATTAAAGACTCCACCTTATTCGCCTTGAACTGCCTTATGAGTCTGCGCAACATAATCTCAGCCACCAGAGCCGCAAGGAAATCGGAAGCGGGCATACTGTACCACACACCGTCCACGCCGAAAAAGAGAGGCAGTACGACAAGGCAGGGTATCAGGAATATCAGCTGTCTGCTCAAAGAGAGGAGAATCGCACTTCGGGCAAGCCCCAGACACTGGAACAGGTTGGAAATCACCATCTGCATCCCGACAATGGGGAATACGATTACCGTTATCCTGAAGCCTCTTGCCGCAAGTTCTATCATCTCCTTGTCGTGGGTGAACAGAGAGACCGCGGCACGCGGACAAAGCATCGCCACGGCAAAGCAGCTGCAGGTGATGAGACTTGCCCAGAACATCGTCAGATGCATCACTTTCATCACCCTGTCGTATTGTTTCGCGCCATAATTGTAGCCGGCAATCGGCTGCATTCCCTGGTTGACCCCCATAATAATCATAATGAAGAAGAACACCAGCCTGTTGACTATTCCGTATGCCCCGATGTTGAGGTCACCGCCATAGCGCATCATCTGATTGTTGATGAAAATGACCACGAAGCAGGCTGCCACGTTCATCATAAAGGGAGCCATTCCGATTGAAAGCGAACGCCTTGCAATCTTCCAGTCGATTCCGAAACTTTCCCTGGAAAAATGCAGGAACTCCCTCTTGTCCAGAAGAGTGTACATTATCCACACCAGAGAGACGCTTTGGGAAAGGACAGTGGCGATTGCCGCCCCCTGTATCCCCATCTTGAAACCGAAGATGAAGAAAGGGTCAAGCGCAGTGTTGAGACCGACGGTCAGAATCGTGGCATACATCGCTTTCCGGGGATGGCCGGAAACCCTGACAATGGAATTCAGGCCGAAATAGAGATGGGTCACGATATTTCCTATCAGTATGGGTATCAGATATTCTCTGGCATACGGGAGAGTGGAGTCGCTTGCTCCGAAAAAGCGAAGAATCGGGTCCAGAAAAGCAAGAGATATGGCAGAGAATATCACGCCTATCAATACGTTGAGCAGAAATATGTTGCTGAGAACTTTCTGAGCGACAGGATAGTTCTTCTGCCCGAGCAATACTGATATCAGCGTGGCTCCGCCAACTCCGACCAATGTGCCGAATGCAGCGGAAAGGTTCATTAAAGGGAATGTGATTGCAAGGCCGCTGATTGCCATCGCGCCGCACCCCTGCCCAATATAGATGCTGTCCACCATATTGTACAGCGATGAGGCCGTCATAGCGATTATGGCGGGCATTGCATACTGCTTGAGCAGTTTGCCGACCTTTTCGGTCCCCAGTTCCAACGGTGCTCCGTCGTTCATATCTTCTAAAAACAGAATCGCTTCAAGGCTCTGCCCCAAAGCGAATCCATATCATAATTTGGTTAAAGGTATCCTGTTATTCGTCGCGGAGTTGCAACTTCTGTACATAGATAGCTTTCTGCATTGCGGCGCGCTTCTTCACTGAAGGTTTCTCGAAAGTCTTGCGGTCACGAAGCTCACGCACAATGCCTGTCTTTTCGAATTTTCTCTTGAATTTCTTGAGAGCTCTTTCAATGTTCTCGCCTTCTTTTACCGGTACAATGATCATAGTTGCAAACACCTCCTTTTCTTAGGGACTGCAAATGTATGCAAAATTTCTTTATTTTTGCATATGACCCGAGAAAAATTTTACAGTTACCTGCGGGACCGCAAGCGATATTCCCCGCGGACGGTGGCTCTCTATAAGGATGCGCTGGACAAATTCTTCGCATGCGCCTGCGGAGAACAGTCATCAGAAGACATCGGCCTGCTTGACAGGAAGATCATCCGCTCATTCGTGGCAACGGAACTTGAGCAGGGACTCAACGCAAGGAGCGTCAACCTGCATCTGTCCGCATTGAGCACATATTGCAATTTTCTCATAAGGGAGGGTGTCCTTGCATCCAACCCGGTCAGCAGGGTTCCCCGACCCAAGACGGACAAACCCCTGCCTGTCTTCTATACCGAACACGCACTGGAAAACTATTTTGACCTGAGCGGCAGGCTTCTGGAAGAGAATCCTGAAGACTTCGCGGCGCTCCGAAACAGGACAATTCTGCTTCTGCTCTATTGCAGCGGGATGCGTCGCGCCGAACTGTGCGGCCTGAAAATTGCGGATTTCGATGTCGGAAGACACGTTCTGCAGGTCACAGGAAAAGGGGACAAACAGCGGCAAATTCCTCTTCCGGCTTTGATTTGTGACGATCTTTTGTTATATTTGAAAAGAAATAGGGAACAATTCCCCTCGAATCCCGAAGGGATGTTTTTCCTGACGGACCACGGCAAACCTCTGTATCTCGCGTTTGTCAACAATGTGGTCAGGAAAGAACTATCGGGATATGCAGGTTTCACGGGAAGGAAGTCGCCCCACGTGCTGAGACACTCCCTCGCCACCCACCTGCTCAACAGAGGGGCCGACCTCAACAGCATAAAGGAGTTGCTGGGCCACAGTTCCCTCGCTGCCACGCAGGTCTATACCCACAATTCCTTCGAGCAGCTCAAGAAGACATATTTAACCGCCCATCCAAGGGCAAAAAATGGAGGTGATTATGGATATTAAAGTTCAGTCAATCAAATTTGACGCTGACCAGAAACTTCTGGAATTCATCGACAAGAAGGTAAGCAAAATCAGCAAGTTCTTCGACGGAATCATCCGCGCCGAGGTCAACCTGTCACTGCTCCCGGACCCCAAGAACAAGAACGTTCAGGTCAAGGTGGTCGTTCCCGGCGACGACATCGTCGTCGAGCGCAATGCCGACACTTTCGAAGCAGCCGTAGTGGATTGCGTTGACGTTCTCAAGGAGCTGCTGACAGCCACGAAGGAAAAGCGCAATCAGAAATAGGAAATGAGGTCTTCGGCAGTGATGCCGATGAAATATTCTCCGACCGGTTCATTTTTGAGCCGGTCGTATATTTTGTCCCTATCCGCAGGGCAGCCGAGCAGCTTCGAGCAGAATTCCTCCGTCGGCCGGGTGAAGAAATAGTCCCCGAAAATATCCAGACCGGATATCTTCCCTCCGGAGACCTCCATATTCAGCTCCAGAAATCCGGAAGGGAACTTCTTGCAGGCTGTATAGGAGTAGCGCGGTCCCGCTCCGAAATTCCACCCGTCCGTGGAATATTTATCTTTCATAAGAGTGTCTGTTGCCGCCTTGTCGGCCTCACTGTAATCATACTGCACAGCCCCGGGACAGATGTTGTCCGCAACAAATCCCATAAACTCTCCGACGGTCATATCTTCCTTCAGCGCATCGGATATGTTGGCCACCCTGCTTCTCACGGATTTCACGGCCTTGCCGTCGAATTTCTCCAGGCGGGGATTGAGCGCACCTGCCAGTGAATCGATGGAAGCATTGAAAAGAAGCGTCCCGTGCTGCAGATAATGTCCTCCGGAGATGCACTCCGCCGTTCCGGATATCTTGCCGCCTCCGAGGAGAATGTCATTGCGTCCGGAGGTGGAAGCCTCAAGGCCCAGTTTCTTCAAAACTTCTATCACCCGTTTTACCCCCTCCCCTTTCGGGCATCCGTACAGGGAGTAGTTTACGTTCCCCAGGTCGTGGAACACCGCGCCGCCTCCGGTAAGCCGCCTTACCACCGCTATCCCGTGCGTCTTCACGAAATCGCAGTCTATCTCAGCCCTCGCGTTCTGGTTCCTGCCGACTATCACACTGTCGGCATTCCGCCAGATACGGATGGCCGGTTCCTCAAGATGACGGGTGAGATACTCCTCAGCCGCAAGGTTGCGGTACGGATCCGTGCAGTTGTCGACAATCAGAAGCATTACTCGGCGTTAAGCGTATTCCAGAGCGTGTCCTTCAGCTGGGGTATCCCCTCTCCGGTGAGCGAGCAGATGAAAATGCAGGGGATTTTTCTCGGCAGATGACGGCGGATCTCCTTTCTCAGCTCCTCATCGACAAGATCGCTTTTCGTAATGGCCAGGACCCTCTGCTTGTCAAGCAGTTCGGGATTGTAGAGCTTGAGTTCGCGAAGCAGAATCTTGTATTCCGCCGCTATGTCGTCGCTGTCCGCAGGAATCATAAACAGCAGCATCGAGTTGCGCTCGATATGCCTCAGGAACCTCAATCCCAATCCCCTGCCCTCGTGAGCCCCCTCGATGATTCCGGGGATGTCGGCAATCACGAAAGACTTGTCATCGTAGTAGTTGACGATGCCCAGATTTGGCTCGAGAGTGGTGAATGCATAATCCGCTATCTTCGGCTTCGCCGCGCTGACAACCGACAGCAACGTGGATTTGCCGGCATTGGGGAAACCCACCAGGCCTACGTCGGCCAATATCTTGAGTTCCAGAATGAACCATCCTTCAGTCCCCTCCTCGCCCGGCTGAGCATACCGGGGAGTCTGGTTCGTGGCGCTCTTGAAGAAGTCGTTGCCCTTTCCTCCGCGTCCTCCACGGCAGAGAATCTCCTCCTGTCCGTCCTCCATCACCTCGCACAGGACCGCACCGGTCTCGGCATCCCTGGCCACCGTTCCGAGAGGAACCTGAAGGATAATATCCTCCCCGTTCTTTCCGTGCCTGAGTTCACCGCTTCCGGCACCGCCGTCCTCAGCCTTGATATGCTTCTTGTACTTGAGATGAATCAGAGTCCACATCTGGGCGTTGCCTCTCAGGATGATGTGGCCGCCACGGCCTCCATCCCCACCGTCGGGGCCTCCCTTGGCGACATACTTCGCCCTGTGGAGATGCATCGACCCGTTGCCCCCGCTCCCGCTGTGGCAAAAAATCTTTACATAATCTATGAAATTGCTGTCCGCCATAACTCCGCAAAGATAGTGAAATTATTGTATCTTCCGGAGATCCTGCACCATCATAGTTCCCGGAGGAACCAGTCGGTGAGTTTCTGGTAAAGGTAGTCTCTCTCGTGGCGTATCATATTGTGCTCGGAGAGAGGGAACGGGAAATAATCGACCTGGATGCCCTTGTCAATGCAGCCCTGGAGGAAACTCAGGGAGTGTTCCCACACGCAGGTATTGTCGCGTGCGCCCTGAATCAGGAGCGTGCGGGCCTTCAGAGCCCCGGCCTTGTCCGTAAGGGATGTCTGTGCAAATCCGGAAGGGTTGGTGGCGGGGTTGTCCATATATCTCTCGCCGTACATTATCTCGTACCACTTCCAGTCGATGACAGGACCTCCCGCGGCAGCGCATTTGAAAACGTCCGGAAAACGGGTTGCAAGAGTCAGGGTCATAAAACCGCCGTAGCTCCAACCGTGCACTCCGACTCTTGAAGAGTCAATCCAGGGCTGCTCCATAAGGGCCCTTATGCCGACCATCTGGTCGTCGGACTCAACCTGACCACAGGCCCGGTTGATGGCCTTTTCGTATTCAGCGCCGTGGCTGAGCGTCCCCCTGTTGTCCTGGACATAGACGACGTAGCCCCGCTGGGCCATCACCATCTCCCAAAGACGGAGACCGGCCAGATAGGTGTCCTTGACGAGTTGCGAATGCGGCCCGCCATAGACGTAAACAATAAGAGGATATTTTTTCGAAGGGTCGAACCCCAGAGGACGGATGAGACGGTAGTGATTCAGGTATTTCCCGTCGGCAGAAGGGACCGTGCCGAACTCCACGCTCGCCCGTGCATACCCCTCAAGCGGATCGCGCTTCACTTCGAGCGTGTCGAGAATTTTCCCGTCGGAACCGCAGAGGGTCATAACTCCCGGATTCCCGACTGAGGAGAAGAAATCAGTATAGCGGCCGTCACGGCCGAACGTAATCTCGTGCCAGCCATCCCCTGCCGTAAGTCTCTCCGGCTTGGAGATACGCGCTTTCAAAGCGCTTGTCCGACGGGAGATTTTCACGCGGAAGAGTTGCCGCCGGGCAGGCGAATCCTCAGCGCTGACGTAATACAGGTAGTCCCCATATATGCCTTTGAACTCGATGTCGGCATCCACCTCCACTATACGCCGCACCGTCCCCGAAATGTCGGCAAGATAGAGGGATTTGAAACCGTCGCGGTTGTCGGTTTCATATACGAAGACATCCGTCTCTTCCGGGGAGAAGAAGCGCAGCGGTTCGCAAGGTTCAACCCAGGCCTCGTTGGATTCGCTCAGTACCGTCCCGAGGAATCGTCCGTCAAGCGCGCTGTAACGGTTGAGCCGCATATTGTGCTGCTCACGGTCAAGAACCTGGACGTACAGATATGTGTCCCCCGCCCAACTTACATTGGTCAGGTATCGCTCGGAAGTGAAGTCACATACGTCAAGCCAAACCGTGCTGTCATTCACAGAGTCATATACGCCGAGCGCCAGTTTTTCGGAGGGCTCGCCGTTCATCGGATATCGGATCGGGAGAGATTCGCAACGGGTGATGTCGAGAAGGTGGAAAAGCCTTACCGCGCTCTCGTCCTTGCGGTAGAACGCAACCCGTGTCGAAGGACACTCAGGGAAGAACAGCCCCCTGTTGCCGCCGAATTCATTCCTGCTGACAGCCTCTCCGTAAGAGACGGCTCCCTCTCTGTGCATGATGCAGGTATCCCCGGTGGCCGTATGACGGAAAACGCTGCCTTCTCTGACGAAATATTCGTGTCCTGCCGCCTTCAGGTCCAGAACCTTTCCCGCTCTGGTTTCGGGATAAAAACTGAAGCCGCGGAGTTCGGACGGCTCGAGAAACTTTCCGCCGCTGTTGGCTTCGGGGGTTGTATAAATAGGAAAAAGCCCCACATAAAGGGCCGTAATTGCAAAAAGAATGGAATTCATATCAGTCTGGGTGAAGTGGGACCAAGCAGATTCGAACTGCTGACCTCTTGCGTGTGAAGCAAGCGCTCTAAACCGGCTGAGCTATGGTCCCGATGCGACCGCAAAGATATGAAAAAAACTGTTCATATCATCAAAAAAATTTGCCGCGGTCAGGACATCAAGTTCCGCCGATTTCTGATCTCTGTGGAAGATATATTGTGCAGTTCTCCCCTGAGGACAGTCACACCACGGGTTCCTTCGAGAGCATTGAGCTGTGCGGCTGTCGCCTCGATGTCATTGCCCTGACGCGGATATGCCCATACCTCGAATTCGCGCAGCAGCTGAAGTCCTTCGTGCCATTGGGGTATCTGCGCAAGACAGTCCGCCCCCACGACAAGGACATACTCCCTGTCAGGATCGTTGTCTCTCAGATATCGCAACGTGTTTATGGTGTACAGAGGCCAGGGAAGAGAAAATTCCACGTCGAGCACGTCAATGTCCAGACCCGTCTCTTTCACGGTCCTGCGGACCGCATCAAGCCTGTCGGCGGCGTTGGCTCCGATACCCTTCTTGAAAGGATTCTCGGGGGATACCACTATTCCGGCACGGCAATTCCGGCAATTTTCGAGAACATATCTCAATATCGCCAGATGCCCATCGTGCAGTGGGTTGAACGACCCGAACAGCAGCGCAGTTATAAGTTTTTCAGTGCCCATCTTCATTTTCGCAATCCAAAATTAGTCAAAATCCAAGAATTATCATTACATTTGTGGGATAGAGTTTGAATTTCAAGTTAAACACAAAAATATGGTTTCTTACAAAGATTTAGGACTGGTGAACACCCGTGATATGTTCGCCAAGGCAGTGAAAGGCGGATATGCCATCCCTGCATTCAATTTCAACAATATGGAACAGCTTCAGGCCATCATCCAGGCCTCAGCCGAAACCAAATCACCCGTCATCCTCCAGGTTTCCAAGGGAGCCCGCAACTATGCGAACCAGACCCTCCTCCGCTATATGGCTCAGGGAGCAGTCGAATACGCAAAGGAACTCGGTTGGGAAAAACCCCAGATTGTCCTTCACCTCGACCACGGTGACAGCTTCGAACTCTGCAAGAGCTGCGTCGATATGGGTTTCTCTTCAGTAATGATTGACGGAAGTTCACTCCCCTACGAAGACAACATCGCCCTCACCAAGAAAGTCGTTGAATACGCTCACAAATATGACGTGACCGTAGAGGCCGAACTCGGTGTACTCGCCGGTGTCGAAGATGAGGTATGCGCAGAGGAATCACACTACACAAAACCCGAAGAGGTTGTTGATTTCGCTACCCGCACAGGCTGCGACTCACTCGCCATCTCCATCGGAACAAGTCACGGTGCATACAAATTCAAACCGGAACAGTGCACCCGCGACCCCAAGACAGGCAAACTCGTTCCCCCTCCATTGGCATTCGACGTTCTGAAGGGCGTAGAGGAGCAGCTTCCCGGCTTCCCTATCGTTCTCCACGGCTCATCTTCAGTTCCCCAGGAGTACGTTGACATCATCAACACCCACGGCGGCAAGCTTCCCGATGCAGTAGGCATTCCCGAAGAGCAGCTCCGTCAGGCCTCCAAGAGCGCCGTCTGCAAGATCAACATCGACTC
>JAGHTO010000030.1 GCA_018065305.1 Candidatus Cacconaster scatequi
TCATTCCAGTTCTGGATTTCCAGACTCTCTCCCTCGTACAGATACGTAGGCTTATCAATTTCGTTCATAACAAGTTGTGTTTGTTGTTCGTTCTACAAATATAATCATAATTCCTTCACTGCTTTCGCATTTCTTCAAGCTGATTGCGTCGCCGAACTTGTTCCGGAGTTTCGCATTCTTCACGATGCAAAAAACACGGATGGCAGGGACAGGTCTGCGAAAGGATGCATTGCGGTAAGTGCCGCAAAAGGATGCCGGATGCGAGTGGAGAATGTCTGTGGGCCGGCTCCGGCCGGCGGGACCCGCAGACATCACGAAGCAGACGCGCAACTTTCAGGCACTGAAGCTCAGCATCCGTCGCAACCTGTCTCTGCCGCAGTAACTTTACATTCTGCAAATCATCTGCTCAGGCATAGCGGCCCATGGGGGCCTCCGGCAAAGGTTCCTTGCGCAGATCCCCCCAACCAGGTGCCGTCTGCGCAGCGACCACTGCTCACATGTGCATAAAACGCTCACTCCGTGCGCAGATGATTTGCGGAACGGCCTTGGGAACCCGATTTTGAAAGCAACTGCTTTGTGCTCGCCATAGCAAATCCACTTCAAATCATCCGCCCTCTTTGTTGCGCAAAAAATCCATATATTTGCAGGAACGGAACATAACTGCTTGAAAGTCCCGGGGAAACCATCAGCAGGGTAGGGTTGATGCAGAGTGTGATCAAGAGTTTTGGTCCCTGACCAGAGCGTTGCCTGTGGCGGTGCCGGAAAGGACGAGCTCTTCGGGCGTACCTTCGAAGACGACTGTGCCGCCATCGGGGCCTGAACCCGGTCCAAGGTCGATTACCCAGTCCGCGGCGCGGATGATGTCAGTGTTGTGCTCCACAACGATTATCGAGTGTCCGTTGGCGATGAGAGCATTGAAGGCGCCCAGCAGTTTTTCGGTATCGTGGAAATGAAGCCCTGTCGTAGGCTCGTCGAAAATGAACAGAATCGACCCCTTGGCCCTGTAGTCCTTGCTCAGGAATGAGGCGAGCTTTATCCTCTGGCTTTCACCTCCGCTGAGACTGCTGCTGCTCTGGCCCAGACTGAGGTAGGAGAGGCCCACGTCAATCAGAGGCTGAAGTTTTTCCGCAATCCTGATTGCGAGGCTGTCCGGCCCCTTTGAAAAGAATTCATAGGCCTGCTCGACGCTCAGGTCGAGGACCTCGGAAATGTTGAGCCCGCGATATCTGACTTCCAGAATGTCCTCCTTGAACCGCTTTCCTCCGCAGGATTCGCACACCATCTCCACGTCAGCCATAAACTGCATCGGGATGTGTATGATGCCTTCTCCCTGACATTCGGGGCACCGGCCTCCGTCTATGTTGAAGGAGAAATGCGAATGGCCGTAACCGTTCATCTTCGCGTACGGCTGTTCCGAGAAAAGTTTTCTGATGTCATCATATACCTTGAGGTATGTGACCGGATTGGAATGGCTGCTCTTCCCGATGGGATTCTGGTCAATATATTCTATCTGGTGGATTCTTCCGACATCTCCCCCGATGCTGCTGAATATTCCAGGTTTACCCCCGAGCTGGTTTATCTGCCGGTACAGGGCGGGGTAGAGGATATCACCGACAAGTGAAGACTTTCCGCTGCCGCTGACACCCGTCACCACCGTCAGGCAACGGAGGGGGAAGCGCACGTCAATGTTTTTCAGATTGTTTTCCCTGGCGCCGTTGACGGTGACGGCATATTTCCACGGTCTGCGCGATGCCGGCACGGGAACTTTCCTGCGCCCGCTCAGATAATCGAGGGTGAGTGTGGATTTGCCGGCTCTGATGCCCTCCTCCGCAACACCCTGAAAGACAACCTCGCCGCCGTTCCTGCCGGCATACGGGCCTATGTCTATGAGTTCGTCCGCCGCATCGATGATATTGCGGTCGTGTTCCACCACTATGACGGTGTTGCCGAGGTCCCTGAGTTTCTTGAGAACCCCGATAAGCTGCAGCGTGTCTCTCTCGTGCAGTCCGATGGAGGGCTCGTCAAGGATATACATCGAGCCGACAAGATTGTTGCCCAATGTGCTTACCAGACTGATTCTCTGGCTCTCCCCGCCGCTGAGTGTATTTGATGGACGGCTGAGTGACAGATACCCCAATCCGACGTCGCAAATGTATCGGAGGCGGGATCGGATCTCTTTCAGCGGGCGTTCAGCCACCGTCTGTTCGTATGGCGTCAGCTGAAGGTTGTCAAAAAACAGGGCAAGCTGACTTACTGGCATATCCATAAGCTGGGCGATGTTCTTTCCTCCGACCCGGACATACAGAGCCTCCTTTCTCAGCCTGCTGCCTCCGCATTCGGGGCATATTGTCTTGCCGCTGTACCTGCTCAGCATATAGTTGTACTGAATCTTGTAGCGCTGCGTCTCGACCCATTTGAAGAAGGGTGTGATGCCCGTAAAATATTGATTCCCTTCCCACAGGATGCGTTTCTGCTCCTCCGAAAGCTCGATGTACGGTTTGTGAATCGGAAAATCGAACAGATATGCGCTCTCCACCAGCCGGTTCTTCAGGTGCTGCATCATCTCGCCTCTCCAGCAGGCGACGGCATCCTGATATATGCTCAGGGTGGGGTCGGGGATGACGAGGCTTTCGTCAATGCCGACAATCTTCCCGTACCCTCCGCACTTTTTGCAGGCGCCTATCGGGCTGTTGAAACTGAAAAGGTATTCGCTCGGCTCTTCGAAAATCATCCCGTCCGCTTCGAACAGGTTGGAAAAGGGCCGGAAGGTATTGCCGTCCCACACGAAGATATACCCGTTTCCCTGAGAGAATGCAGTCTGAACGGAATCCAGCGCCTGACTGAAAGTATCCTCGTCGGAGCCTGCTATTATCCTGTCGCACAGGAGGTAATGCTCTTCCCGGAAATTCTCCGGATGCTGCAGGACCGCATCGATTCTTGTCACGGTGCCGGATGCTGTGCAGAGCCTGTTGAATCCCTCTTCCTTGAGGGAAATCAACCTTTCCACGACGGAGTCGGGCTCCCATCCTATCTTTGCGGCAAGAAGCGTCACCGTCCCTTCGGGCAGATTGCAGATGTATGAGGCGACGTCTTTCGCGCTGTCACATTTCACCTCCTTTCCGCTGATGGGGGAGAAGGTTTTTCCTATTCGGGCGAAAAGCAGCCTGAGATGGTCGTAAATTTCTGTGGATGAACCGACTGATGACCTCGGATTGCGTGTGGCCACTTTCTGGCTTACGGCGATTGCAGGAGGAATGTTGCTGATGAGGTCGACGTCAGGCCTGCTCATCCTGCCGAGGAACTGGCGCGCGAAGGCTGACAGACTCTCGGCGAAGCGTCTCTGACCCTCGGCGAACAGAGTTCCGAACGCCAGGGACGACTTGCCGCTGCCCGATATGCCGGTTATGACAACCAGTTTGCCAATCGGGATGTCAAGGTCGATGTTCTTCAGGTTATTTACCCTTGCTCCCTTTATGTGTATTTTTCTGTTCTCCATTGTTTCTGTGTTTCCAGCCAAGCGTGACAATCCTGTACGGATAGTTTCCCTTGAGTCTGGCGGCATTGGGGCAATCGCTGCGATGAATCTTTATCCCGTCGCGTATCGTGAGGAATCCGAAAATATCATCACCGAACCCTGGGTTGCAGCATTTGGCCGGTTTGAATTCCATTCCCTTGAGATTCGCCGTATAGTCGAGGTAATCGGACAGCGACGTCTCGTTCGTGGACCTGACTTCCTTTGCCGATTCCACGGGACGCAGAGCCTGCCTCTTGTCGTTGATATATTCCTTGACCACTATCGGGTCCGTCTGCCCGCTTCCGATTGAGCCGAAAAAGTCGTTGTTGGTCTTGAACTTGAGTTTCTTTGTCAGATCGAACAGTTCGTCGTCCCCGAGTTCCAGTTTCCAGTTCTTCAGTCGGCGGAGAAGAATTTCCCTTCCGGCCTTCGCTCTCTTGGCCTCCTCCTCGTTGAGTTTCTGCCTTATCTTGCTACGGGCCTTTCCCGATACCACGAAATTCAGCCAGTCCGCATTCGGTTTCTGATTCTTGCTGCTTATTATGTCGACAACGTCGCCGGTATGCAGTTTCTCGCGGATGGGGACAATCTTGCCGTTGATACGGCCGCCGGTGCATTTGAGTCCGAGATTGGAGTGAATTTCGAATGCGAAATCAAGTACGCAGGCACCAGCCTTCAACTGACGGAGTTCGCCTGTAGGGGTGAATACCATAATCTCGTTGAATACGACGGGAGCCATCTCGTACTCCTCGCTGTTGGGGTTCTCTATCCTGTGTCTTACTTTCACCAGCCAGTCGCTCAGGGCTGCCTTGCTGCTTATGCCCTTGTATGCCCAGTGGGCGGCTTCTCCGTTTTCGGCGATGTCATCCATCCTCTTTGTCCTGATCTGAACCTCGAGAGACGCCCCGTCGCGGTTTGTCACCGTGGTGTGCAGGGATTCATATCCGTTTTTCTTCGGTACTGTTATCCAGTCGCGGAGACGGCTTGTATCGGGTTCATATTCTTCAGTGACAAGAGAATAGACTTTCCAGCACAGTTCGTTCTCGAGCTCCTTGTCGGGAGGGCAGTCAATTATGAAGCGGATGGCGAACACATCGAAAATCTCTTCGAAAGGAAGTCCTTTCGCCTGCATCTTTTTCCAGATGGAGTAGGGGCTTTTGGTTCGTGCCTTGAGTTTGTAACTGATTCCAAGGTCATCCAGTTTCTTCTTGAGCGGCTCGACGAATTCGCTGGCCAGCTTGACCCTGTCGCTTTCCGTTTCCTTGAGTTTGTGCCGGATGGAACGGTATGCGTCAGGCTCGGTGTACCTGAGAAATATGTCCTCCATCTCGCTCTTCAGATGGTAAATGCCGAGCTGGTGGGCGATGGGGATGTAGAGTAGCATCGACTCCATCACCTTTGCCCTTCTTTTGACGGAGGAAAGGTTGCTCAGGTTTCGCATCACGTCAAGCCTGTCCGCCAGTTTTATGAGCACGGCTCTCGGGTCTACGGAATAACCGACAATCAGCTTTCGGTATTTTTCCGCATCAAGATTGGTTTCCTGCATCGAGATGCCGGCAATGTTGTTCAGATTGCGGACAATTTCCAGCACCTGTGCCGGGTAATGGCCCCTGCACGTTTCAAGAAAGTCTCCCTTGTTGAGGTCCGACACCTTTTCGCACGAAAAGCGCCCCGCTTCGTGGAGCATTATGGCAGTCAGGGCGGCGGCGTCAAGGCCCAGCATATCGTGAGCTATCACGGCCGTGTTCTCGGGATGCTCGAAAAACGGGTGTCCGTTCTCTCTCGTGCGCTCTTTCAGATGCTGCTCCGCCATATCGCAGGCTCTGCTTACCATAGCCTTCTCTTCCTGGCTGAACGTGGATATTATCTCCTGAAGCCTGTTGTTCATTTTCTCAGTTCGTATAAATTTTTCAATGCTCTCATTTCATCCCTGTACCGTGCCGCCGCCACGAAATCGAGTTTTGCCGCAGCGCTCTCCATCCGGCCTCTGGCCGCATCGGCTGCCTTGCCGAGTTCTTCGCGTGTCATTGCCTGTATGACGGGGTCCTCCTCCAGAATCCTTTCCGGCGAATCCGCCCGTGTGTAGCCTGACAATGAACCTGACAGTGAATTTCCTCCCGAGGCCGTTCCGACCTGATGGGGGATGATATGGTGTTCTTCGTTATATGCCATCTGCTTTGCGCGGCGGCGTTCGGTTGCATCTATGGTCTGACGCATCGAGTCGGTTATCGTGTCGGCATACATTATCACTCTTCCGTTCACATTTCGTGCCGCACGTCCGGCCGTCTGGGTGAGGCTTCTGTCAGACCGCAGGAACCCCTCCTTGTCGGCATCGAGGATAGCCACCAGGGAGACGCTCGGAAGGTCGAGACCCTCCCTGAGCAGATTCACTCCGACCAGAACATCAAACCTCCCGGCCTTGAAATCCTCGAGAATCTCCACTCTTTCCAGAGTGTCCACGTCGGAATGGATGTATCTTGTGCGTATTTCCATCCTGGAGAGATACTTTTCAAGTTCCTCAGCCATCCTTTTTGTCAGAGTGGTCACAAGAACTCTCTCATCCTTCTCGATACGAATCTGTATCTCTTCAAGCAGGTCATCAATCTGATTCTTTATGGGTCTGACATCTATCGGAGGGTCGAGCAGTCCGGTAGGGCGTACGACCTGCTCTATCACGACACCTCCGGTCTGCTGGAGCTCGTAATCTCCTGGAGTGGCGCTCACGAAGAGCCTCTGCCCTGCAATAGCATCGAATTCATCGAATTTAAGGGGCCTGTTGTCGGCGGCGGCGGGGAGTCTGAACCCATATTCTATCAGTGTCTGCTTGCGGCTTCTGTCACCGCCCGACATGGCGCGGATCTGAGGTATGGTCACGTGGCTTTCATCGATGAAAGTCAGGAAATCCTTCGGGAAATAGTCAATCAGACAGAACGGGCGGGTGCCGGCTTTCCGGCCGTCAAAATAGCGGGAGTAATTTTCTATTCCCTGGCAGTAGCCCACTTCCCGAATCATTTCAAGGTCATACTCCACTCTGGATTTCAGCCTTTTCGCTTCAAGGTGCTTTCCTATCTCCACCAGATAGTTGTATCTGGCCATCAGGTCATCCTGTATCTGACTGATGGCGCTTCTGGTCCGCTCCCTGGAGGTAACGAAATTGTTGGCCGGGTAGATGGAAATCTCGTTGAGGAACTCTATTGTCGCTCCGTTGAGAGGGTCGATCATCTCTATCGACTCGATTTCGTTGCCGAAGAAGACAACTCTGTATCCGAAATCCCCGTATGCCGGGAAGATGTCCACGCTGTCTCCCTTGACACGGAACGAGCCTCTCTTGAATTCAGCCTCGTTCCTGCTGTAGAGGGCATCGACGAGACTATACAGAAACTTCTGCCGGCTCAACTGCTGACCGGCCTCTATCCTCACCGTGGTGCTGTGGAAGTCCTCGGGATTTCCGATGCCGTAGAGGCAGGAGACCGAAGAGACGACTATGATGTCCCTTCGCCCCGAGAGAAGCGCTGAGGATGCGCTCAGACGCAACTTTTCTATCTCGTCGTTGATGCTGAGGTCTTTCTCGATGTATGTGTCGGTTGTGGGCAGGTAGGCTTCGGGCTGGTAGTAGTCGTAATATGAGACGAAATATTCCACCAGATTGTCCGGAAAGAATGCCTTGAATTCGCTGTAGAGCTGTGCGGCAAGCGTCTTGTTGTGGCTCAGCACCAGGACCGGACGGTTCAGCCGCTCTATCACGCTTGCCATTGTGAAGGTCTTTCCCGAGCCGGTAACGCCCATAAGGGTGGTGGCCTGATTTCCCTCGTTGATTGAGTTGCAAATCTGGTCTATGGCCGCCGGCTGGTCACCTGAAGCTGAATATGGAGCTTTCAGCGTGAATTTCATCTCTGTTTTTTCTCTTTTTTGCGTTTGCCCGACGTTGCCGCCTCGTCGAACATGTGGGTCGCCTCGTCCTTCAGGATAAGACGTGAACTGAACAGATAAAGCAATATGGCCGCCAGAGGAAGTACAGCACCCGTGGAAAGGGTGAACGAACTGTCCTGCCGGTGGAGGATGAAGAATTCAACCAGTATCCATATTTGGAATCCGAACAGTATCAGGCTGTTCAACAGGCAGAGACGGAGCTGCATGATTCTCTTGTCATAATGGAAGAAGATTATCACCGACAGCATGAAAGTTACGAAGGTGATTATCAGGAACTGCCTGTGCTCGATGAATTTGAGGCTGAACTTCTCGGAAGTCGAGGGGTCCAGCGTCCAGCAGAAATCGACGGCTCCCAGGGCCGCTATGGCAACGGCTGCCGCTATGAGCAGCCAGGTCTGTAGCTTTTTCCACATACTCTTCATCTGGTGATTATCTTGAATTCTTCGTATCTGTCAAGTATTCTCGTCACATATTTTCCGGTAGGCCAGTCCGAATTGATGGGCAGGTCTGCGAATGTCTCCCAATTGTCGGTGAGGAACCCGGTGGCCTTTGCCGAGTCACGGAGATTCTGCAACTTGCCGGGTCCGCAGTTATATGCTGCCAGAGCATATTTTACAGCGTTGACGGAGTCCATTCCCTCCTTCATATAGTTGTCCATCAGATACTTCAGATATTTTGTGCCGACCTCGACATTGCTGTCCGGATCCCGCAAATCCTTGATGTTGAAAATTCCGGCGGCGGAGGAACTTATCTGCATAAGACCATGATATCTGCGTGCCGCTATGGCAGCAGCCTGAAAAGCGCTCTCCTGACATATCAGAGAGGCGACAAGCCTCCAGTCAAGTCCTGCCTGGCGGCTGTGCTTTGTGACAATTGTGTCATAGCCGTAGTGATACATCCTCTCAAGAGACGACTTGTCCGCTTCGAATCTTTCGTGCAGAGCTTCTTTGTCGAGTATTATCCTGTCTCCAAGAATGTGCTCCAATGCCTCTTCCGGAGAGGGCACGGAAGGCGATGCAGTGTCGGCCAGAAATCCTACGAAAGCCGCCACGACGATACATACAAGTATCTCTGTCAGTTTATGATTGTGAGGAAGCGACATTATCTGAATCCCCAGAAAATACCGAACTTGAATCCTCTGGCCGGTTTGACGTAATGGTATGCCGAGAAGTAGTCTGAAGCCGGCCAGTCCTTGAATGCATTGGTGTATTTGACGAATATACAGGCCCTTTTCCACTGCATGTTGATGAAGACGTCGCAATACGGGTTGTTGCCGATCAGCTCTTTTTTCTGGTTGTAGAACACTCCCAAATCGGGGCTGTATGACTGAGCATAATACTTCGTGTTGAATGTCCCGTTGACGCCTATCTGCATCCTCAGCACCTCTTTCACTACGGGGAACTCAACGTAATATCTCAGGTTGAGGGCCAGTTTCGGGAGCGGCAGTACGCTTTCATCGGACGAAAGCTGGAACAGAACCTTATTGTCGAAATGGAATGCCCAAAGTTTGAAGTTCTTCATCAGATAGCCGCTCATAATGCTCATCGTCTTGTTGTTCTGGCGGACGTGAGACAGCTCGTCATAATAGATGAGATTACTGACCAGGGCATAGCTGAACTGCGCTTCCATCTGCCACTTGGGAATCTCCAGCAATCCCTCCACCCTGGTTTCCGATGTCTTGCCCAGATTTTCGTTCCACTGGTGATGGTTCATGTTCACGACCTTGACGAACTGGTGGGGAGTGGTGAGGGAGGTGCTGAAACGACCTGTCAGGTGAATGCCTTTCTCAATCGGATAGACGGAGAATCTGAGGTTTCCTTTCAAATTGAAATCAAACATCCTGTAACCCATGAAATAGTAATCTCCGTAAGCGTCCCAGGCTATATATTTCTTGATTTTTCCGTTGACTCCCGCATACAGGTATGCATTGTGCTGTGTCGTGTTTCTGTTGCCCGTCAGATAGTAGGAGTCATCGAATTGGTAGAGGCTCATTATCTGATACCCGATGCCTGCGTTGAGTCTGGATACCGCCGCGTCCGGGGAGAAAGGTTGCAGTTTGATGAAGAACTTGTTGTTGAAACTGTTCGTCTTCAGCACATCGTTGCTGTAAGTGTTGTTGAAATAGAACTTATTGAAATAAAAATCTCTTCCGTGGGTGTCGGCTTCTCCGATTTCGTCCGTGTATGTCTTGTTGTACATTGAAAACTCGCCGTAATGGCCGACGTAGGCGGTCGTTCCCTCTCCGACAGCCAGAGAATCCCTCTTCTTGTTGAAGAAATTCATCGGTATGGTGTAGGAATGGTCGACAAAGGCCGTGAGCCTGTGCATTTTGTTGCTGGCGTTGGCGAGGTTGACTTCAATTGTCTTTGTGTCCACGATTGTGTCCCTGATCCAGTAGGAATCCTGTATACCGCCGTTTTCCTTTCTGTCGATTTTCTGCCAGATGACACCTCCGTTCATCACATATTTCTTTCCGAGGTAGTTGACGGCAAGGGAAGTCGTCCTGTTGTCAGTGGCTTCGTTCTTGAGCATACCCCTTGATCCGTAACGGAGATAGGCCAGAGTGATGTTGAGTGCAGGCGTAATATTCTGGCTTACCCTGAGGTTCAGCTCGTTCTCCTCCATTTCCTTGATGGCGAAGAGAGTGCCCCAGTATGCCAGTTCAGTGTATGGCTTCTTGACGTTGAACTGCGGAAGGTTCTCCGGTGTATAGGAGTCTCCGATATATGGAGTGAACATAGGAGAATCCTCCACCTTGTCCCTTCTGAAATAGTTGTAGTTCTGTGTGGCGGAACCCACGATTCCAAGGTAGGTGGCGTTGATGTCCTTCTTGAAGAAGGGATAGTCGTTGAAATGATAGTTGAATGACGTGTCCTGCTCGACGAGAGCTATCTCGTTGAATTTTGAATCGGCGCTCCAGGTCAACAGCCTTTTGTAGAACATTGAGTCAGGAATGGCCGAGGTGTTGAGTATTCTCGGCGTGTTTTCCCTGACACTGTCACGATATTCTTTCCTGATACGCCTGATGGCTCTCTTGATGTCGTGAGTGTCGGGCAGGTCGACGGCGAGGGAGTCGTAAAGGGCCCGGTAAGTGGAATCGAGGAAAGGGAGTGACGTCGTGTCTATCTTGCCCCAGAATTCATTGTCGAGAGAGTCGTATACTGCCGCGAGCCTGAGAGAGTCCAGTTCGGCGGCGGAGATGGTGTCGGACTGTCTGATGGTCAGAGAGTCAATGACAGACGCCTCCGCAGGGCAGAACCCCCGGAATACCGAAATGGCGGTCAATGTCAGTATGAGTGCAAATCTTCTTATATCTCGGCCTCCTTGTTATATCAGCGCGACTCCGGCGTGCATAAGTTCCTTGAGTGTCTTTTCGTGTCCGTCCTTTTCAATGTAGCCGAGCGCATTGTGGCGCAGGTATACTTTGCGTCCGGATTTCAGCAGGTCCAGACAGATTTCGCGTATGCAGTATTCGGTCGCTATTCCGCTCACGACAACTTTGTCCGACAATATCGTTTCCAGTTCGATTCCCGCTCTGTTGTGGCTGAGAAATCCGGAGTATTGCTCCTTCTTCGCATTGGTTCCCTTGAAAAAGGTGTTCTCCGTGTTGGGCCTCAGATTTTCCGGCAGCTCGAAATATGAACTGTGAATCTCACCGCCGTGCGATTGAATCACACAATGCGAAGGCCAGATTCCACCCTGCTCCTTGAAGGAGATGTGGTTTGCGGGGTGGTGGTCGGCGACATAGAGCACTTTCTGCTCCGGATGTCTCCTGATGTATGCAACGTCATCTTTCAATGCTTCCTCCGCACCGTTGCAGGCCAGAGAGCCGTCTATGAAATCATAGAGCATATCGACGACGACGTGGGAGACGGTGTCTTTGTCCCCCGCCGATTCATCGTTCATCTTTATCTGCTGCATCAGGCGGTTTATCAGCCCCATCTTCATGTCGTACAGGTCATCCGAGATATCGACCTTGTAGTAATGGGGGTTTATGATTCGGGTCTGCGTAGGATTGAAAGAGCTGAGGTTGCTTCTGTAATAATCCCTCTTTTCGGCCAGCGTACGGCTCTCCTCAATAGCTTTTCCGTCCGAATAGACGAGTTCCTGAAGGGGCTTGAATGTGTATGAGCCGGCCGGGAAGGTCGTGTATTTGGTCTCGTCCTGCTCATCTGTAATCCACAATTCACCTCCCGCCATAAGCGTCTTCTCGAAGCTGTCTCCGCGGAGGCAGGTTACGTCGGCCTTGAATTTCCCGTCCTGAATGATTCTGTAAGTTATCTGGAATCCGGGGTTGATCAGCTTGATTTTATCCTCGGACCTTTTCAATACCGGCTTGCCGTCAATCTGGACCAGTTTGTAGACATTCCCGAAACAGGGGTTGTGCTTGCTGGTGGCAATTGCATCGCCAACACCATAGGAATCGATGCAGGCACCCTGCCGTTCCAGCTCGGAAATGATATATTCATCCAGAGCATTCGTGGCGAATATCCTGCATTTCTTCATTCCAGCATCGTCCAGGATTTCCCTGCATTTCTGAGAGAGGTAGCTCAGGTCCCCGCTGTCCAGGCGGATCCCGTAGCCGTGGGGGTAATCATCGTCTATGCCATTCTCCCTGAAGGCCTTGACGGCATTGCGGATACCGCACTTGAGGGTGTCGTATGTGTCAACAAGAAGAATCAGGTTCTCGCCGCGATGGGTTTTTATATATGAGTCGAAAGCGTGGAGTTCTCCGTCAATGCTGCATCCGAAAGAGGTTACATAACTGTGTGCCATCGTACCGCTTGCCTCGAATCCGAATTCAATGCCGGAAAGGATGTTGGACGTTCCTGCGCATCCTCCGATACAGGCGGCTTTGGAGCCGTACTGAGCGGCCCAGGGTCCGTGAGCCCTGCGGCTTCCGAATTCGCTGACGGGATGGTTGCCGGCTGCGCGGGTCACTCTTGACGCCTTCGTGGCAACGGCCATCTGATGGTTCATGATGCAGAGCAGGGGAGTCTCAAGTACCTGCGCCTCGATAATCGGGCCTACGACAGTCAGTATTGGTTCCTTGGGGAAAGCTATCTCCCCCTCTTTCATTGCATATACCTGTCCTGTGAATTTCATTTTGGAAAGGTATTCGCAGAAAGGATGGTATTCCTCTCCAGGAAGCATCTTTTCGAAAAATGACACATCTTCGCTGCCGAGAGCCTCAATCATCCGGAGAGATTCCCTGATTCCGCTCACGACCGCCCAGTTGTTCTTGTCCGGAGCGCTCCTGAAAAACAGGTTGAATACAGCAATCTGGTCCTTCATTCCATTGTCATAGAATGATTTACCCATCGTGTACTGGTACTTGTCCGAGCAATAAGCGGTATTCAGCATTTCAGGCGGATTATATTCTTTCCTTGAGGTGGGACACCATATCCTTCACCATTCCGTCGAGGTCATATGAGGGCTTCCATCCCCATTCCTCCCTCGCGCAGCTGTCATCCATATTGTCGGGCCATGAGTCGGCAATCGCCTGTCGGACCGGATCGACTTCATATCGTGTGCGAAGGGTGGGGATTTCGCGGCGGATGGCGGCAAAAAGGGTCTCCGGCTCGAAACTCATCGATGCGATGTTGAATGAATTGCGGTGCACCAGTTTCGAGGGGTCCGATTCCATTATTTCGACGGCGGCCCTCAAAGCGTCAGGCATATACATCATATCCATATAGGTGTCCTGTGCGATGGGGCATACGAACTCCTCTCCCTTGACTGCGGAGTAGAAAACTTCGACCGCATAGTCGGTTGTCCCGCCGCCCGGAGGGGTCGTATATGAGATGAGTCCCGGGAAACGGACGGATCTCGTGTCGACTCCGTATTTGTGGAAATAGTAATCGCTCAGCAGTTCGACGGCGACCTTGGTCACTCCGTACATCGAAGTGGGACGCTGGATTGTGTCCTGTGGGGTGGATTTGTGCGGGGTGGTCGGACCGAAAGCTCCGATTGAACTGGGGGTGAAGACTGCACACCCCTTTTCGCGGGCGATCTCCAGAATGTTGATCAGTCCGTTCATCTGGATGTTCCAGGCAAGGAGGGGCTTCTTTTCCGCGGTGGCCGACAGTATGGCGGCGAGATTGTATATGGTATCTATCCTGTATTTGTCGACAATCTGTGCCAACTGGGACGCATTGCAAACGTCGGCCTGTTCGGACGGTCCGCTTTCCTTGAGGACTCCCTTGGGCTCCGCCCCCTGGATATACCCGGCAACGACGGTGGACCCGTTTATCTGCTTTCTCAGTTTCATTGTCAGTTCGGAACCGATCTGACCTGTCGAACCAATTACGAGAATGTTTTTCATCAGCAGCTTAGTTAGCGAAATTAAACTTACAAATTTACACTAAATTTAGTAGCTTTGTGCAATAATAATCAAATTGAGCCAAAATTATGTACGGTAAGTTTCAAAAACACCTTCAGGCTGAGCTTGAATCCATCGAACAGGCAGGCCTTTACAAACGTGAGAGGAACATCTGCTCTCCGCAGGGAGCCGAAATCACCCTTGAAGACGGGCGGAAAGCTCTCAATTTCTGTGCCAACAACTATCTGGGACTTGCCGATTCGCCGCGTCTGATACGTGCCGCGAAGGAGGCGATGGACGCAAGGGGATACGGTATGAGTTCAGTCCGTTTCATCTGCGGTGCGCAGGATCTGCACTGCCAGCTCGAAAAGGCTGTTGCGGACTACTTCCACACGGAAGCCACGATTCTCTATGCCGCCTGTTTTGACGCCAACGGAGGAGTGTTCGAACCTCTGTTCACTGAACAGGATGCCATCATCTCCGATGCCTTGAACCACGCTTCCATAATCGACGGAGTCCGGCTTTGCAAGGCTGTCCGTTACCGCTACGCCAACGCGGATATGGAGGAGCTTGAAAATTGCCTCAAGCAGGCTCAGGCCCAGAGATTCCGCATAATCGTCACCGACGGAGTGTTCTCTATGGACGGTAATGTCGCCCCTATGGACAAGATATGCGATCTGGCTGAAAAATATGACGCTCTGGTGATGGTTGACGAAAGTCATTCCGCAGGAGTTGTAGGAAAGACAGGACACGGGGTCGCCGAAAAGTTCGACTGCTACGGCCGTATCGATATCTTCACCGGTACGCTCGGCAAATCTTTCGGAGGCGCTGTAGGAGGGTTCACGACAGGCCGCAAGGAGATTATCGATATGCTCAGACAGCGCTCACGTCCATATCTTTTCTCAAATTCCCTGCCTCCCATGATAGTGGGAGCAGGCATCGAGATGTTCAAGATGCTCTCCGAGAGTGATGAACTTCACGCCAGACAGCAGGAAAACGTGACCTATTTCCGCGAGAAGATGCTTGCTGCCGGATTTGACATCAAACCCACGCAGTCCGCGATATGCGCGGTTATGCTGTATGACGCTCCCTTGAGCCAGAAGTTCGCTTCTGCGATGGCGGAGGAGGGAATTTTCGTCACCGGATTCTATTATCCGGTCGTCCCGAAAGGGCAGGCCCGTATCAGAGTTCAGATCAGTGCCGCCCATACCCGTGAACACCTTGACAAGGCCATCGCCGCATTCGTGAAGGTAGGCCGCAATCTCGGTGTCATCAAATGACGGTTTTTGGGGAAAAGAAAAAAGGAATTAACTTTGCCGCAATATGAGACTTTGGGACAAGGGATATGCTGTCAATGACAGAATAGATGAGTTTACGGTCGGGAAGGACCGGGAGACGGACCTCTATCTTGCAAGGTTCGACATTCTCGGTACTATGGCCCACATCACGATGCTCCGGAGTGTCGGCCTGTTGGCCCCGGAAGAATTGAAGACTCTCCTTGTCTCACTCAAGTCCCTTTATGATTCAGCCTGCAGGGGCGATTTCGTGATTGAGGACGGAATAGAGGACATTCATTCCCAGGTCGAAATCGAACTGACAAGAACTCTCGGGGACCTTGGCAAGAAGGTCCATACCGGGCGCTCCCGGAACGACCAGGTCCTTGTGGATATAAAACTTTTCTCCCGAGAAGGCATCAGGAACATTGCGGGAAAGGTCAAGGTTCTCTTTGAGACCCTGCAGCGTTGCAGCGAGAGGTACAAGGATGTCCTTATGCCCGGCTATACGCATCTGCAGGTGGCGATGCCCTCATCTTTCGGGCTGTGGTTCGGAGCGTACGCCGAAAGTCTTGCAACGGACCTTCACCAGCTCCTTGCCGCCTGGAACGCCGTGAACTGCAATCCTCTGGGTTCCGCCGCCGGCTACGGGTCGTCCGCTCCTCTGGACAGGCGGATGACAACTACGCTTTTAGGGTTCAGGGACCTTGATTATAACAGCATATATGCGCAGATGAGCCGCGGGAAGACGGAACGCATAGTGTCGTTCGCTCTCTCCTGTGTCGCCGAGACACTCGGACGCCTTGCGGCGGACTGCTGCCTTTTCAACAGCCAGAATTTCGGATTCGTGAAGCTGCCGGATGAACTCACTACCGGCTCCAGTATTATGCCGCACAAGAAGAATCCGGATGTTTTCGAGCTGATCCGTGCACACTGCAACAGGATTTGCGGGGCTCCCGGAACGTTGAGGCTTCTTACCACGAATCTGCCTTCAGGCTATTTCAGGGACATGCAACTTACCAAGGAGACCTATTTCCCCCTGTTTGACGAGCTTGGGGATTGTCTGGACCTCGCGGCATTTGCAGTTGACAACATCAAGGTAAGCGAAAATCTTATGGACGATCCGAAATATATGCAGGCTTTCAGCGTCGAAGAGGTGAACAGGCTTGTAAAGGAGGAGAACGTCCCGTTCAGGGATGCTTACAGAAAGGTGGCGGACAGCATCTCAGACGGCTCGTTCCGGTTCGGCGGGGAGCTTTCGCACACTCACGAGGGTTCTGTCGGCAACCTGTGCAATGACAGGATAGCGGACAAATTCAATGAAATTTACGGAAAATTCGATTTTCACAGGGTGGATGAGGCGATAGAATCCCTGATTTCCAAAATATAATCATGAGAAAATTATTTGCCATCCTTCTTTTTACGGCGGTTTGTTCCATATCCGCTTTTGCGCAGTATCAGGAAGAGGAGACGAAATATGAAAAAATAAAACCGAACTTCACGGTGGAAGGGTGGTACGCCTCCCTTACGAACGGCGACAGGGATGGAGCGTCGCTTGTGAACGCAGACAAAAACCACTATCCCCAGATAAACTTCCTTCTGGGTTTCCAGTCCAAGCCCGGTGCAAAGAACGAAGCCATTGCCGAAGCTCTGAACTATCCGGTCTACGGCATCGGCGTGGGTTGGGAGAAGTTCAGCTCAATGGGTTTCAATTACCCGGATTCAAGGTTGAGCGACATGTTCAACTTGTTCGGATTCTTCGAGGGGTCGATTTACAAGACGAAGATGTTCTCGTTCGGCCTCACTCTCCGTCTGGGAGTGGGATTGACATTCGACATATATGACGTGGACACCAATCCGCACAACGTGCATTTCGGGGGTCCTCTTTCCCTTTTTGTAGGCGGTGGCCCCCAGATAAAGTTCCGTCCGACCAAACAGCTCGAACTTGCCGCAAACGCCTTTATCTGGCACCATTCCAACGGTCATACCTGGACTCCCAACATCGGTATCAACCAGAGGGGTATCGGTCTTTCCGCCAGATACAGCCTTGAGGAGCCATACAACAAGAACGTGAAGAAAGGTACGCATCTGCACGATTTCAAGAGCGGTATGAAATGGGACGTGTTTACTCACGTGGGGATGCACTCCTACAAATCCGAATGGTTTGCATACAACCAGTTCGTGCCGGAGAAGGAACTAAAGCAGCCCAGCTTCGCAAACTGGAGCCGTGTGGGAATAGGGTTCAGCGGGCAGCACCGATACTGTCTTCTGTGCTCCACGGGACTTGAAGTGGATATGACATATATGTGGGGAATGAAGCGGCTTGAGGAGTCGGACCGTGTCCTTTACGGTGATGATGCGGTTGAGAAGTCAAAAGGGTACAACCCTCTTATGATAACCGCGGGTGCTGTGCATGAGTTCTATTATGGAAACGTTTCAGCCTACCTGGGCATAGGAGCATATGTATTGCACAAGGTGGGTATATACGAGGATTCCACTTGGATGTATGAGAAGATAGGAATGCGCTTCTATGTACCCAACTGGAACAATGTTTTCATCGGCTGGAACATCCTTGCCCGGAACTTTACCGAGGCGGACCACTTTGAATTCCAGCTTGGTATAAGATTGTAACAATTATGTCAAAAGTATCCGGAGCATACCGCGTATTGAAGTCATACATCCGTTTCTGGACGGAGAAGGTGTATTATGAGGAGACATTCGTCGAGGGCATTGAAAACATACCCTCCGACGGCACTCCGGTGATGATTGCCAGCAATCATCAGAACAGTATGAACGATGCTCTCGGAATCCTTCTTGCAATCAATGACCGGAAACCGAATTTTATCGTGAGGGCTGATGTTTTCGGCATCAGCGCAGGTTTCGGGAAATTTCTGCGTGCGATAGGTCTTCTTCCTGCCTACAGACTCAATTACGAAGGCTCTGCAGCTCTTTCTGCAAATGCCGCGACGTTCAAAGTCTCCGAAGAGGCGTTGATCAGTGGGGAGACGGTGGTCATTTTTCCGGAGGGCGGCCACGCTGAAGGACACTGGCTCAACATCTTCAAAGGCGGGATGGCGAAAATGGCCTTCGAGGCGGCCGCGCTGGCGGGATTTGAGAAAGATATCAAGATAGTGCCCGCCTGCAACCACTATTCCTCCTATCACGGATTGCGCGGCAGGCAGCTGGTCCGTTTCGCGGAGCCGATAAGTCTGTCAAAATATTACGATCTCTACCGCACGAAGCCGCGTACTGCCGCCCGTGAAGTTGCCGCGGAGCTCCGGGCGAAAATCGAGTCGATGATGCTGGATGTCAAGGATAAGGAGTTTTACGATGAATTGGAATTCATCCGCTGCGGACAGATAGGTGATGACTTCGCTTCCGGACGCGGCATAGACTCGTCAGACTTTTCCGGACGTCTTGAAAGTGATAAAGTTCTCGTGAACAAATTCCTGTCGGCCAGAAGGAGTGAAAATCCATATTTCAGGGTGATAAATTCCGAGGAGGGACAGACCCGGAATGAGCTTTCCTTCTTGCAGAGAAAAGAGCAGAAAGCCGCAGCTGTGGCAGACGGGGCGGAGGAGATGCCGGCCACCCCGGTGGAGGAACTCCTCCTCGAAACAAGACAATTGCTGAAAACATACGACAGCCATCATCTGGAAGAGAGGCAGTTCAGGGAGAGGCCCACTCTGTTCGGGCTCGTTCTTCAGTTGGCCGCGTTGGCGGTGCTGGCCCCGATGGCGCTTGTATGTCTCTGGCCTTCCGCTTTGTGCTGGTTCCTTCCACTTCATTTCGCCAAAAAGGCGAAGGGGGATATGTTCGAGGGCACTTTCGTACTGGCGATGAACATTCTGGCCATCATACCGCTGGCAGCCATACTGACATTCATCGTGGCAAGTCTGAAGTTCACGGTACTCTTCGCGGCGATTCTTGTGCTTGTCCTTCCCCACGTCCTTCTGTTCGAGTGGAAGTATTTCAAGACGGCAAAGGAGGCGATATCCGATTGCCGCTACTTCCGACTGTCAAAGAATGTAAGGCAGGATATTGCGTCTGACCGTATCGTTCTTTTTGCCAAATTGACGGAGTTTCTTAAAAAATAACTATATTTGCACCCCGACAGGAGAGATGCTCGAGTGGCTTAAGAGGCACGCCTGGAAAGCGTGTATACGCCAAAAGCGTATCTCGGGTTCGAATCCCGATCTCTCCGCAAGATATTGATAATCAGACCGGCAGCCTCGCGAAAGCGAGGCTGTTTGTGAAAGGGGAAGGTGTCAGAATGAAAGCTTGCTCTCATTCTGACACCTTCCCCTTTCACAAGCGCAGCAGCCGCCAGGGGCGGCGGCTGTTGCCGGTCTGATGCCTCGTATCTTGCAAGGGCCCCCGCGGCGAGCGGGAAGGGAATGCGCAGCGACAGCGAGCACAATCCCGGCCCCACTCGTGCTTCTTTGTAACCAGCTCGGCTATGTCGAGTTGAATGAAGATCAGAACGGATTCCGCAGCGATATGACGATACAAATTTAGCACCATGGCAAAACCCATACCTGAAACCCCTGTACTGTATGACGAGGACGCATACAGGTTCGAAATGGCCGCACATAATGTCAAACTTTGCATAAGGCTGCCCAGAAAAGAATCAAGGAAGCATACGAAAAGTTCAAAAAAATAGCAGAGGATTTAGAGTAACAATAAAGGATTTAAACAATATATTTGAGATTATCAGCAGGTGCATTGCCCACTGAAGGAATACCGGATTTTCCGAGCATCGGGCCACTTTCTGATAATCTCTTTTTTTTATATCTTTGTATCACCTTAATCAGAGGAACCAGACGGAGCTGATACATGACTTAAGTGTATCGACGTGGTTCCCCGACCAGCTGGAGGGACTCGGGAGAACCGGGTCCTTTTTTTGTTGTCATTTTAATTCATCCGTGCATACGGATGAAAACAACGTAAGCGGATGGTTGGATGTAAATTGATGTCATTTCAGCCACGACAGCGTCTTACGGAATTCCGAAGGCGTGCTGCCCGTTTGTTTCTTGAAAAACTTGCAGAACTGCGGCAGTCCGGCGAAATTCAAGCTCCGGGCTATCTGGAGCGCCGACATATTCATATCGGCAAGACATTTCTTCGCATAGACGACTCTGTGGTAATTGAGCCAATAGCCGGG
>JAGHTO010000014.1 GCA_018065305.1 Candidatus Cacconaster scatequi
ATCAACACCCACGGCGGCAAGCTTCCCGATGCAGTAGGCATTCCCGAAGAGCAGCTCCGTCAGGCCTCCAAGAGCGCCGTCTGCAAGATCAACATCGACTCAGACAGCCGTCTTGCAATGACAGCGGCAATCCGCAAGGTGTTCGTTGAGAAACCCGGCGAATTCGACCCCCGCAAATACTGCGGCCCCGCCCGTGACGAGATGAAGAAGCTCTACACGCACAAAATCGTGAACGTTCTCGGCAGCGACGGAAAAGCCTGCTAAGGAATACCCGGCGTGATATACAGAGAATTATCCAAGGAAGAATACGGAAACGTCTCCGGCAGGATTCTCTATGAAGACAATCACCTGCTGATTTTCAATAAGTCAGCAGGTGAAATTGTCCAAGGGGACAAGACCGGAGATGAGCCGTTGTCCGAGAAACTCAAGGCGTTCATAGCGCAGAGGGACTCGAAACCGGGTCACGTCTTTATGGGGGTTCCGCACCGTCTTGACCGCCCCGTAAGCGGACTTGCCGTCTTTGCCAAGACCTCCAAATGCCTGGAACGACTCAACGAACTCTTCCGCACCGGAGAGATTCACAAGACATATTGGGCCCTGACCTGCGGCAGACCCACCCCCGAACAGGGGGAACTGACACACTTCCTCCGCAGGAACGAAAAGCAGAACAAGAGTTACGCCTTCGACCACAAAGTGCCCGACGCCAAGGAGGCCAGACTCAGATATAAAGTCCTCAAGGATACGGACAGATACCACCTTGTCGAAGTGGAACTGCTTACCGGAAGGCATCACCAGATTCGATGCCAACTTGCAGACATCGGCTGCCCCATCAAGGGAGACTTGAAATACGGCGCCCCGAGGTCCAATCCCGACGGAGGCATCAGCCTCCACGCAAGACAGATAACCTTCACCCACCCCGTTCGTCACGAGGAAATCAGCGTTACCGCTCCTGTGGACTGGGTACAGCTCAGATAATTATGAACAGGCTCAAGTCATTGACTCTCACCTTCGCCCTGCTGCTCTCCACCCTGGCTTCCGCTGCGGAAACCGGAGAGGGGGATACGGCTCCGTCCAGTTACATCGGGGGCTGGGAATTTCTGGAAATCCACCACGATTTCAAGAACTCCAAATGGTTCATCACCAACTATATGGAGCATGACAATATAAAATACAGCAAGTTCGACTGCGCATACAACCGCTTCACGGTAGGCTACAGGATTCTCCCCTGGCTCTCCGCCGGAGCTTGCTATGACTTTATGATTGAGCCGGGGCATCTGACACACAGGGCTATAGCAGAATTGTCCGGAGCATTGAAAAGCGGCAATTTCAAGGTCAGTATAAGGGAGAGATATATGCACACCTGGAGGCCCGACAGCCAGAAAAATGAATTGCGGTCAAGGCTCAAGGTACAGTACTATATTCCGGACAGCAAGTTCAGTCCCTATCTGGCGATGGAGGTGTTCACCTGGGGAGTCAAATGGACGCAGACACGTCACTATGTAGCCTGCGACTACAACATCACTCCGTGGATGCAACTCGAATGGTACTATATGTACTATGCTTTCAAGGAGGCTCCGGCCGAGCACGTAATCGGCATAGGCCTCAACTTCGACTTATGACAAAACGGGGTTTCGAATTGAAATCCCTCCCCACACTGCTTCCCGGAAAAATCTCCGCAGTCTCATCCGCAAGAGATTCATTCACTTCAAGATAAACAGTCCCTCCCCTCTTGAGCAGCAGATCAGCCCAGGACTTCACAGCACGATAGAATACAAGAGGGTCCTCATCCGGGACAAACAGAGCCTCCGACGGCTCATATTCGAGAACGTTCCTGTGCATTTCCGCACGTTGGCTCTCCTTTATATAAGGAGGATTGGAAACGATTATGTCGAATTCGGGCAATCCTGCCGGCGGCGGGCAGCTGACATCTGCCCTGAACAGGACCGGACGCGCTCCCGAGAGTTTTATTCTCTGACGGCAGGCGATTGAAAGGGCCTCCTCAGATATGTCGCAGCCATACACCATAGCCTCCGGGAAAGCCGCCGCCAAAGAATAGGCTATACACCCCGAGCCGGTACACATATCCAGAATATTGAACTGTCCGTCACCGGGCACGAATCCCTCATAGTCACTGACAATCCGTCCGACCAGTTCTTCCGTCTCCGGGCGGGGAATCAGGCACCCCTCGCGGACCTTGAACCGGTGGCCGCAGAATTCCGCATAACCAAGGACATACTGAATCGGACGACCTTCCGACAATTGGCCGAGGGCCTCTACGATATGGTCTGAGTAACGCAGTTCGGTTTCACCGCAGGAGTAGAACACGGCAGGACTCATACCCTCATAATGTTCCGCCAGGCGCAGGGCAAGCAGCTTCGCCTCGCGCGGTGAATAAATAGGGGACAACCTTTCCCCCGCCTGAGAAATCAAATCGGTGACGGTCATTCAAAGAAGTTGTCACTGCCTTCGTTGCCCGACGTCATATCATCAAGGGAGCCGGTACAGCTGAGATTCATATTCCATCCCAACGGCGGGACAAAATGGTCATCCTTTCCGATTGGAATCGTAGGATCCTTGTAAACCTTCTGCATGAACAGCCCCCAGATGGGCAGGGCCATATTGGAACCGCCACCCAAAGCAAGACTCTCGAAATGGACCTGTCTGTCTTCAGCTCCAACCCAGACACCTGCAGTCAGCTTCGGAGTATAGCCGATGAACCAGCCGTCGGACTGTTCATTGGTAGTGCCCGTTTTGCCGGCAAGTTCCCCTTCCAGTCCATATTTCCATCTCAGACGTCCCGCAGTACCTTCATTCACGACTCCCTGCATCAGATTCACCATAAGATATGCGGTAGGGTCGCTTATGGCCTCCCTCTTCCTGGTGGTGAAATTGGCAAGCACGTTACCGGCATTGTCCTCTATCTTGGTAACAAGCTGGGGATAGCAGTAAACCCCGCGGCTGGGGAAAGTATTGTAGGCCGAAACCATCTCGTAGACATTGAGATCGCACGAACCAACACACAGAGAATAAACCGGATCGAGGTAACTTCCAACCCCCATCTTCCTGCACATGTCCACCATAGCCTTCGGCCCGAACTGCTTCATAAGAAATGCAGATATATTGTTGGAACTGTGCGTCAATCCCCATTTCAGAGTCACAGTCTTACCTATATACTCATCCTTGTCCGTGCTCTTGGGAGTCCATACCGTATCCCCGACGGGGAATGAATACGGGATGTTCTTCACCTTGTCGCAGGGGGTGAACCCCTCCTGCATCGCAAGCGTATAGAGATACGGTTTGATTGTGGAGCCTACCTGACGCTTGCCCTGACGCGCATTGTCATATTTGAAATATCGGTAATCAGGACCTCCCACATAAGCCTTCACGTGCCCGGTATGCGGTTCCACCGCGATGAACGCACTGCGGAGGAATGACTTGTAATAGAGGATGGAATCCCGGGGAGTCATCACGGTGTCAACGTAATGACGCTTGTTCCAGGAGAATACCCGCATTTTTTCGGGCTTGTCGAAAGATGCCAGTATCTTGCTCTCGGAAATGCCCTCGCTTTTCATTGCCATATATCTGTCGGACCACCTGATCGCTTGCTTCATGAGCACCTCTATCACATCGTCGGGAACGTCATTTGAGAAAGGCTTCTTGCGCTTGTGCCGCAGGTCGGCATTGAAGGACTTCTGGAGATCCGAACCAAGATGCTCCACAACAGCCTCTTCAGCGTATTTCTGCATCCTGGAATCGATGGTCGTATATATCTTCAGGCCGTCCCTGTCAATGTCATATCTGGTGCCGTCCGGCTTCGGATTCTTGTTGAGCCATCCATAGAAAGGGTCATCTTTCCAGGCGATGGAATCCACCCTGTAATCCTCCACCTGGGCATAAGAGGAACGCTTGGGCTCCTTTGCATTCATAACCCTGCGGAGCATATCCCTGAAATATGGCGCCAGGCCGGCATTGTGGTCCTGCTGCTGGTAAGTCACCACGATTGGAAGCTGCTCAAGAGAATCAAGTACCTGACGCTCTATATAGCCGTACTTTTCCATCTGGCGCAGGACGTGGTTCCTGCGTTCCAGAGAGAGGTCATAATTGATGACGGGGTTGTATCTGGTCGGTTTGTTGACCATACCCACCAGACAAGCCCCCTCCTCAACGCTCAGTTCCCTTGTATCCTTGGCAAAGAAGGTCCTTGCCGCCGCACGTATTCCGTATGCATTGCTGCCGAAAAAAATCTGATTGAGATACATTGCCATGATCTCGTCCTTGGTGTAGTTACGTTCCAAACGGACTGCGGTAATCCACTCCTTCATCTTGACCATCAACAACTTGACGTATTTCCCCCCGGGAATGCTGCTTTCCATCGACTCCCTCGGATAGAGAGTCTTGGCCAGTTGCTGGGTTATCGTGCTTCCTCCGCCCTGAGACGCATCCCCCATAAGAAGTGTCTTGAATCCCACACGGAGCAGACCGCGGAAATCTATTCCGCTATGTTTGTAGAATCTGGCATCCTCCGTCGCCACTGCGGCATTGACAAGGTGTGGCGGAATATCCTCGAAAGTAACGTAAGAGCGGTTCTCTATGTGGAAAGTGTTGATTACTTTTCCGTCTTCGCTGATGAGAAGCGTCGCCTGATTGCTGTCAGGATTCTCAAGCTGGTCGAAAGAGGGTATATGAGCGAAAAGAGTTGCCAGAAGAATGCCGACGGCAAGCGCGGCAACTGGCAGCATCACTATGAACCAGAACAATTTCACGGCTTTGCCATGTCTGTTTTGTACCATTTCTGCAATATGACGTTTTTAGAATCTGTTTTGAAAGCACAAATTTAAGAAATAAAATTTGGATAATTGCCCCCTTTATCCGTTACTTTGCACCGAGAAAGATTTGAAGATATGACAGAGAATTTAGTGATTGTCGAGTCACCGGCCAAGGCCAAGACCATTGAAAAATTCTTGGGGAAGGAACATTTCACAGTAAAATCCAGCTATGGTCACATCCGTGACCTGAACCAGAAAAAACTCAGCATAGACAAGAAGAAAGGGTTCACGCCGCAATATGAAGTAGTTCCAGGGAAAAAGAAACTTGTCGCTGAATTGAAGGCGGCGGCAGAAAGCGCCTCCACCGTCTGGCTTGCATCCGATGAGGACCGCGAGGGTGAGGCCATTTCCTGGCACCTGTTCGAAGTGCTGGGGCTGACTCCGGAAAAATCAAGGCGCATCGCGTTTCACGAAATTACCGAATCGGCGCTCAAGGAGGCCATCGCCCATCCGCGGGAAATCGATATGGATCTCGTGATGGCACAGCAGGCCAGAAGGGTGATTGACCGCCTTGTAGGATATGAGCTTTCACCGGTCCTTTGGAAAAAGGTACAGAGAGGCCTCTCGGCAGGACGCGTCCAATCCGTGGCTTTGCGTCTGATTGTTGACAGAGAGAGGGAAATCAGTTCTTTCGTCGCCCGGAAATTCTTCCGCGTGGAGGGAATCTTCACTCCGATGGGAGGCAACTCCAGAATCAAGGCTGTCCTGAACTCGAAATTCGATTCGGAAGAAGATGCGCAGGCATTCCTCGAGAAGTGCAGGAACAGTTCGTTCTCCATCTGCGGAATGGAGACAAAGGATGGCACCCGCACTCCCGCCGCTCCGTTCACAACCTCCATGCTCCAACAGGAAGCGGCACGCAAGCTCGGTTTCTCCGTCAAGCAGACGATGAGCGTCGCACAACAGCTTTATGAACGCGGCCTCATCACATATATGCGTACCGACTCCACCAACCTCTCCTCCCTGGCCATCAATACCGCAAAGGAGACAATTAAAAATCTGTACGGAGAGAAGTATTCCAAAGTCAGGAATTACAAGACCCGTGTCAAAGGAGCCCAGGAAGCCCACGAAGCAATCAGACCCACATATCTGAGCAATCTTGAGATTGAAGGGAACGCCAATGAGAAGAGGCTCTACAACCTGATATGGAAGAGAACCATCGCCAGCCAGATGGCCGATGCAAAGGTGGAACGGACGACAGTCTCCATCGCCGGAACCGGGATTGACGAACGGTTCGAGGCGGAGGGTGAGCAGATTCTCTTTGACGGATTCCTCAAGGTGTATATCGAGAGTGTGGATGACCAGGAGAAGGAGGAATTGAACGCCTTCCCCACCCTGGCAGAAGGCCAGCCCCTCGCAAGACACGAGATTGCCGCCGTCGAGAAATACACCCAGCGCCCGCCGAGATACAGTGAGGCTACTCTTGTAAAGAAACTCGAAGAGTTGGAGATAGGCAGGCCGTCAACGTATGCGCCAACAATAGACACCATAAGTTCCAGAGGTTACATCACCAAGGGAGACTGTGCAGGTTCGGAGCGGCCGATTGTCCGGATTTCATTGAAGAAAGATGCAATCGTGAGAAGCGAAAGCACCGAAAAGGCGGGGGCTGAAAAAAAGAAACTGTTCCCGGAAAACATCGGAATGATTGTAAGCGACTATCTAACCGAACACTTTGAAGAGATAGTGGATTATGGGTTCACCGCAAAAGTGGAGGACGGCTTCGACAAGGTGGCTGCAGGCAAACTTGTCTGGAACAAACTTATCGCAGACTTCTACGCTCCATTTGAAACGACCGTATCGGCAGCACTCGCGGACTCGGGATATTCCAACCACGAAAGGGTGATAGGCAATGATCCGCAGTCCGGCAAGGTGATAATTGCAAGAGTCGGTCCATACGGCCCTATGGTGCAGAAAGGGGACAAGGACGACCCTCAGAAACAATATGCCAGCATGACCAAGGGGCAGCTGATTGAAACGATAACTCTTGAAGAGGCGTTGCAACTGTTCGTTCTGCCGCGCAGGGTAGGCAGCCTGGAAGGAGCCGAAATCTCAACCGCAATAGGAAAATATGGCCCATATGTCAAGTATGGCGGCAAATTCATATCCCTGGGCAAGACTCTCAGCCCTTATACTCTGACCGAAGAGGAAGCAATCGAACTCATCCGGCAGCACAACGACAAGGAGGCGAACAAAGTCATCGCCTCTTATCCGGATTCCGACATTCAGGTCCTCAATGGTCGCTACGGCCCATACATTAAACAGGGAAAGAATAATTTCAAAATCCCCAAAAGTGTTGATGCAAAAACACTTGGAGAGAAAGATTGCCTCAAGCTGATAGCTGATTCAAAAAAATAGTTACAATTCGTAAGTTGTTTTTGCAATTTTTTGGCTATTTTTGCCCCGGAAACAATCAGAACGACTGAAAAATCATAAGTGTATGTCAGCAAACAGCCCATATCAAATCGACGACACCGACAAAAAGATACTTTCATTCCTGGTAAAGAATGCCAGAATGTCCTTTCTTGAAATTGCCCGCGAATGTGGAATTTCGGGAGCGGCCATACACCAGAGGGTAAAGAAGATGGAAAACAGCGGGGTAATCACAGGCTCCTGCCTGATGGTCAAACCGAGTGCAATCGGATTGAAAGTATGCGCCTTCATCTCCGTCGACCTTTCACAGGCGAACAGCTATCCCCAGGTGATAGAGGCTCTCAAGAAGATACCGGAAGTGGTTGAGTGTCATTTTATTACCGGCAGCCATTCCCTGATGCTGAAACTGTACTGCTTCAACCACGAGCACCTTATGCATGTGGTGATCAACACCATCCAGAATCTCCCCGGCATAGAGAGGACTGACACATTCCTCTCCCTTGACCAGCCCATCGAAAGGCAGATATGGGTCAAGAATTATTCGTACGAAGACACGCTATCGTCCAAGAAGTAGAGCCGCCGATTCCAAGTCCTCCCGTGTTGTAATCTTGATGTTTGTCCTCTCCCCCGGCACAAGCCGGATGGGGTATCCGCAGGCCTGCACTACTGTCGCATCATCTGTGAATGACTGCAAATAAGCCTGACCGTATGCCTTCTTGAGCACGTCCGACCTGAAAACCTGCGGCGTCTGCACCGCCACAAAACGGGATCTGTCGACTGAAACAGAAGACCCGTCTCCGGAAATCTCACGCAACGACTCCACTACCGGCAGCGCCGGAACCACGGCGGGACAACTCTCCGCTTCGGCAAAAAGCCTTCTTATCATCCCAGCGCTGACCAACGGCCTCACTCCGTCGTGGACGGCCACAATCGAATCTTCTTTCACATATCTGAGCGCATTCTGGACGGAATGGAACCTTGTGATGCCGCCCTGTACCAGAATGTATCTTTCAATGAAACAATTGGACGCACAGTATTTCCGCCAATACTCCTTCATGTCCTGAGGCAGGACTATGATGACGGATATATCATCTCCGAAAGCGGAAAGGAACTTCTCTATTGTATGCCTCAGAACCGGTTTGCCGTTTATTTCGAGAAACTGCTTCGGCAATTCGGACCCCAGACGCACCCCTCTGCCTCCGGCCGGAATGACAACGTATTTTTTTGATGACATTTTGTTGAGAAATATATAATTATGTCCCAAATTTAACAAGAAAATATTAAATTTGTATTTTGGTGGATACACCGACTAAATATTAGCGACAGATATGAATTTCTCTTTTTTCAGCAAGGCTGTGGCCATCGACCTGGGAACGGCCAATACGGTTATATTCATGGACGACAAGAAGGTCATTGACGAGCCTTCCATCATAGCCATAGACAGACTTTCCGGCAAAGTTGTGGCGGTAGGAAAGAAAGCGAAGGAGATGCACGAGAAGGAAAGTCCGAACATCCGCACGATACGGCCTCTGAAGGATGGCGTAATCGCCGATTTCGATGCTGCCGAGAGTATGATACGCGAGTTCATCAAAATGGCGAATCCCAAGAGAAGCATCTTTGCACCCAGTTACCGTATGGTCGTCTGCATACCGTCCGGCTCAACCGAGGTTGAAAAGCGCGCGGTGCGCGACGCGGCGGAGCATTCAGGAGCCCGCGACTTCCAGATGATCTATGAGCCTATGGCCGCCGCTCTCGGAATCGGCCTGAACGTGACCGCACCTTCCGGGAGTATGATTGTCGACATCGGAGGCGGAACGACTGAAATTGCAGTGATTTCTCTCGGCGGTATCGTTGCCGATGAGAGCATAAAGGTCGCAGGTGACACGTTCACCGCTGAAATACAGCAATATCTGCGTCAGCAGTACAACATACGTGTAGGTGAGATTTCCGCAGAACTCGTAAAGCTTGAGGTCGGAGCGGCAATGTCGAACCTTGAGGATGCCCCCGAGCCATACGTCATCATCGCCCCCAATGTAATGACCGTTCACCCGGTTGTATCCAATATCTCATATCAGGAGATAGCCCACTGCCTTGACAAGTCAATATCCAAGATTGAAAACAGCATTCTTTCCGTTCTGGAGCATACTCCCCCCGAGTTGTACGGAGATATCGTCAAAAAGGGTATTTTCCTGACAGGAGGCGGAGCGATGCTGCGCGGACTCGCCCAGCGTCTTTCCCATAAGGTGAACATCGAATTCCACGTTGCGGAAGATCCTTTGCGCGCAGTTGCAAGAGGCACGGGTGTGGCACTCAAAAATCCCTCATATCCCTTCCTTATGAGATAATGTACGACAATCGCAGTCTCATAGCGGCAACAATTACGGCTGTGCTGTTCATCCTCCTTGAAGTATGTTCGGCGTTGCTGATTGTAAATAACGGTATTATTCAGAGATTCAAGGCTGTAGGATATATTCACGATGTCCAGGCCTTTTTTTGGGAAAAGGAGGCCGACCTGACACAATTCCTGAACTACAAATCCGACAATCAAGCCCTGTCAGAGGAAAACGTGCGGCTCAAGAACATAATCTCGAAATACCGATACAGGGCAGAAAAGATGGACAGCTTATTGTTCTCTCCTGAAAACGGAGGCTATTTCTACATATGCGCCAGAGTAGTCAGGAACGTGATCAACAGCCAGCACAATTATCTGGTCCTCAACAGGGGGGAGTCGGATGGAATCCGAACGGGAATGGGTGTCGTCACCCCCTTAGGAGTCGTCGGAATCGTGGAGAACACCACGAAAAATTACTGTACGGTCATCTCCTTCCTCAACTCCAGCCAGAACGTGAGCGTGAAACTGACAGGGAACGGAATGTTCGGTCCGATGTCCTGGGACGGCATCTCGACATCCAAAAGTATCCTGAGGGGAATACCCGCATACGTTGACGTTGCCACCGGCGACACTCTTGTCACCAGCGGATATTCAATCATATACCCTCCGGATATACCTGTCGGAACGGTCAGAAGCACCTCCGTGGCCGATGGTATTGTACAGAATATCGAAATTGACCTGTTTGAAGATTTCAGGTCGCTCCACGACGTGTATGTCGTCGGAAACGGAGACAGTGAGGAATTAAAACAGCTCCTGAAGGATGAATAACAGTTTCCATACGGCTGTGATGATAACTCTGGTTATCATATTCCAGTTGATGATCAACAACTTCATCAATCCGGGGCCCTACATTTTCATCAGTCTTGTGCCCTTTGCTGTTTCTCTGATACCGCGAAACACACCCATCAATCTCACGATATTCCTCTGTTTCGTAATCGGACTGACTGTCGACATATTCTCCCGCGGTGTCATTGGCGTGAACGCTGCTGCGGCGACTGCCATATCCGTTCTCAGAGCCCCGATATACAGAATCACCATCAACCGTGACAGGCAGGATCTCACTCCGATTCCTGAAATACGCCAATGCGGGTTCACGAAATATTTGTCCTATATCTCGATTGTCTGTCTGGCATATATGTTCATTTACTGTTCATTGGAAAGTATGGGTGTCAGAAGCTTCCTGTTCTTCATCCCGCAGTTCCTGCTCAGTTCTGCGGCAAGTATCATCTTATCCTGCTGTTTCAGCCGTACAGTCGGTTCCCGACAGTGATTGCTTCTCCCTGATTATGGCCACGTTCAACGAAAGACATACCGTTCTGACAATTGCGATAGTTCTGGTCTTCCTCGTGATAACCGCCAAATTGTTCTCTGTGCAGATTATCAACAAGGAGTATCGTATCACTGCCGAGAACAACGCTCTCAAGTATGAGACAAGGTATCCTGCAAGAGGCGTGATTCTCGACCGCAACGGTAAACTTATCGTAAGCAACTCCACCACCTACGACATTATGGTCACCCCGGCCAACGTAAGTCCGTTTGACACCGTGGCGCTCTGCAGGATTTTCGGAATGGACACCGCCTCCGTCAAGGAGAGGTTCGCCGAATATCGCAGATTCCGCAAGAAAATCGGATTCCAGTCTCTCGTCTTCAAGAAGCAGGTCCCCAACGAACAATACAACATATTCTGCGAGCAGGAATACCTTTTCCCGGGTTTCTCGGTAATTACGAGATCGAAACGCATATATCCCATAAATGCCGGGGGAAATCTTCTGGGATACATTTCCGAAGTGGACGCTGATTTTCTCAAGAAGAATCCGGAATACAAAAGCGGTGATTACGTGGGTAAGACAGGCATCGAACGGGCGTACGAGCCCCTTCTCAGGGGAGAAAAGGGATACAACATATACCTTCGCGATGCGCATAACCGAATCAAGGAGCGTTTCCATGACGGCGAGTATGACAAGGTGGCCATCCAGGGAACAGACCTCACAACGACCATCGATGCCGATGTCCAGGCATACGGAGAGCAGCTGATGGCTGGCAAGGTTGGCTCCATAGTGGCTATCGAACCATCCAGCGGTGACATTCTGGCGATGGTTTCCAGCCCGGGTATCAATGTGGACATGCTGGCTGACATCAACAATCATTACAAGGAAATTGTATCCGACCCTTACAAGCCGATGTTCAACAGGGCAGTCATGTCCCCTCAGCCTCCGGGTTCAGTGTTCAAGTTGGTCAACGGATTGATAGGCCTCCAGGAAGGAGTTCTTGTTCCCCAGACCCTATATCCCTGCCACCGCGGATTCTCGGTAGGAAACCTGCACGTGGGATGTCACTCCCATTCGAGTCCCCTGAATCTGTATGAATCGATAATGACTTCGTGCAATGCATATTTCTGCTATGTTTTCCGTTCAATCCTGGACAATCCGAAATACGAGAGCGTTCAGGAAGGATTTGAGAAGTGGAAACAATACACGGAAAGTTTCGGATTCGGCCTCAAACTCGGCTCCGACATTCCTTCCGAGCAGCCGGGCACCATGCCTACCGTCGAACGTTATGACAAACTCCACGGCAAAGGCCGGTGGAAATCCCTCTCCATCATCTCACTTTCAATCGGGCAGGGAGAAATAGGTTGCACACCGCTCCATATTGCCAATTTTGCAGCGACAATCGCCAATCGAGGCTATTATTATATTCCTCATTTACAAAAAGATACCGAAGCTACTCCAATAGACCGCAAATTCAAGGAGCGGCACTACACCATGGTTGACACTTCGTATTTCGAGGAAGTCATAAAGGGAATGGCAATGGCTGTCACAGGCGGTACAGGCCGGGTGGCCCAAATCCCCGGAATTGAAGTTTGCGGCAAGACAGGAACTGCACAGAATCCCCACGGGGACGACCATTCGGTATTCATCTGCTTCGCACCGAGGGAGAATCCGAAAATAGCGGTGGTGGCGTACGTGGAAAACGGAGGCTTCGGGGCGACCTACGCTGCACCCATCGCCTCCCTTGTGGTGGAAAAATATCTGCGGAGAGAAATTTCCCCGGACCGCAAATATCTTGAAGACAGGATGTTGGGAGCCAACCTTATGAACAAGGTCAAAATAAAGAAATGAACGGAATCGCGTATAGGAAACTGGACTGGATAGCAATCTCCCTTTATCTGATACTCGTCATATTCGGGTGGATGAATATCTATTCGTCTTCCTATCAGGACGGTGTCTCAGTCTTCAGTCTCTCTACAAAATACGGGATGCACCTGATATGGATATCGACAGCCTTCCTTCTGGCTTCATTTATCCTGTTTTCCATTCCTTCAAAGATATATACCTCCATTGCACTGCCGCTATACATTCTTTTCGCCCTGCTGCTGATAGCGGTCGCATTTATAGGAGTGGAGATAAACGGATCAAAGTCATGGTTCGCTCTTGGACCTTTCAGACTTCAACCCGCCGAATTCTCAAAATTATCCACGTCACTGTTGATAGCCTGTCTGCTGGGACATTATGACTTCAGTTTCACCAAGCCGAAATGCGTCGCCCGTGCCGCTGCCGTCATTCTTCTCCCGATTCTGTTCATCCTTATGGAGAAAGAGACCGGATCGGCTCTGGTATATCTGGGCTTCCTGCTCGTCTATTTCAAGGAGGGGATGAACGGTTGGATTCTGATATTCGGCCTGCTGGCAATCATTCTGTTCATAGTGACACTGATCGGTTCACCCGCTGTTGCAGTCACTGTCCTGGCGGGAATAATATTCATTCTTGCCATCCTCTATTCCAGGAAAAGATGGTTATGGGCGGCAATCGGTACAGGCACAGTCACGGCACTTGCCTTCATTTCGAAGATACCGTCCCCCGAAATACTCGACACCGCCATCACCCTGACCATTCCGGCTGCTCTTGCCGCCTCTCTCATTCTTGCCTTCAAAAAGAAGAAAATCGGACGGAACCTGTTATGGGGATATGTCTGCGGGGTATGTTTCGTGATGTCCGTACAGTTTATCTACAGCAAGGTGCTTCAGGACCATCAGAGAGCCAGAATAGAAGTCCTGCTCGGCATCCGCGACGACCCTCGGGGTGTCGGATACAATGTACACCAGTCTCTGATTGCAATAGGGTCCGGAGGTCTGACGGGCAAAGGCTATATGAACGGTACCCAGACGCATTATGATTTCGTTCCCGAGCAATCGACGGATTTCATCTTCTGCACCGTCGGAGAAGAGTGGGGATTCGTGGGTTCCGTGGGCGTACTCGCCATTTACCTTGCCCTGATACTGCATCTGATGAAGTCGGCGGAAAAGCAGGTCGACAGAATCACCAGAATATACGGCTACTGCACAGCGTCCTGCATTCTGATGCACGTGATCATAAATGTCGGTATGACAATCGGACTGATGCCGGTGATAGGCATTCCCCTGCCGTTCCTCAGTTATGGAGGATCCTCGCTCTGGGCCTTCACCCTACTTCTGTTCATATATATAAAACTTGATTACGATCATAAAATAAATCGATAAAACCATAAAAAAATGCCACTGAACTTTGTAGACAGACACAACGGTCCCAGAGAGGAAGACGAAAAGACAATGCTTGGAACCCTGGGATGCAAAACACTTGAAGAACTTGTAAATCAAACCGTTCCTGAGGATATCCGATTGACGGAACCCCTCCGCCTCCCGGCATCCGTCAGTGAAAGCGCGTATCTTGCAGAACTGAAGAAAACGGCTTCACGCAACAAAAACTTCAGATCACTGATAGGGACCGGTTTCTATGGCACCTGCTCCCCCGCAGTCATCACTCGGAACATCTTCGAGAACCCCGCCTGGTACACGTCATATACTCCCTACCAGGCTGAAATTTCTCAAGGAAGGCTGGAAGCTCTCCTGAACTTCCAGACGATGATAAGTTCCCTTACAGGTTTCACCCTTTCCAACTGTTCGATGCTGGATGATGCCACTGCAGCCGCGGAAGCGATGAGGATGATGTTCAATCTCAGATCAAGGGATGCCGTGAAGGAGAACCGCAACCGCCTGTTTGTTGATGAAAATATTTTCCCCGCAGTTCTTTCCGTCCTCAAGACGCGTTCAAAAGGTCTCGGAATCGAAATCGTTACCGGGAATTTCTCATCATACGATTTTGACGGAGGATGTTTCGGTGCAATCGTCCAATATCCGGCCGCCGACGGAACAACCCGCAACTACAGCGGATTCTGTGAGCTCGCCCACGAAAAAGGGGCGATGGTTGCCGCATACTGTGATCTTCTTTCGCTGGCGCTGCTCAAGGAGCCCTCAGCCTGGGGTGCTGACATTGCATTCGGAACCGCCCAGAGATTCGGACTTCCTATGGGATTCGGCGGTCCTACCGCCGGATACCTTGCATGCAGCGACCAGTACAGACGTACAATTCCCGGCAGAATCATCGGAATATCCGTCGACAGGCTCGGAAAGAGAGCCTACCGTCTCGCTCTCCAGACACGTGAGCAGCATATCAAGAGAGAGAAAGCCACGTCCAACATCTGCACGGCGACGGCATTGATGGCGACAATGACAGGAATGTTCGCGATATGGCACGGCCCCGACGGAATCCGGTCAATCGCACAGAACGCCTTCGACTGCGCCCATATTGCGGCCGGAAGTCTCAAGGAAGCAGGATACAACCTTGTCAGCGAGGACTTCTTCGACACCCTGACCATCACCGGCGTTGATGCCGCCTCAATCAGGGAGAAGGCTCTGAAGGCAGGCTTCAATTTCTGCTATCCCTGCGCCGGAACCGTCAGGATAAGTTTCGACGAACTCTCCACATACGAGGAAGTGAAAGCCGTCTGCGGAGTATTCGGCTGCACCGCAAAGGAAAACCGAGGAACCGCAGTCAGCGGCAATATGGCCAGAACAACCCCTATCCTCGTCGAATCCATATTCAACAGCCACCACTCCGAGACGGAGATGATGAGATACATCAAGGCTCTGGAACGCCGCGACATATCCCTCGCCCACTCTATGATTCCTCTCGGCAGCTGCACGATGAAACTCAATGCAGCCGTGGAGATGCTGCCCCTCTCCTGGGGAGAGTTCGGCAACCTGCATCCTTACGCCCCCGCCGACCAGTGCGAGGGTACCATGCAGATAATCCGCGAAGTGGAGGAATACCTCTCCGTGATAACGGGATTCGCAGGATGCTCGCTTCAACCGAACAGCGGCGCGGCAGGTGAATATGCAGGACTTACCACAATCCGCAACTACCTGCTCGCCAACGGAGGCAAGGAGCGTAACATAATGATTATCCCCACTTCAGCCCACGGCACCAACCCGGCTTCCGCTGCAATGGCAGGTTTCGACATCGAACTCGTAAGCTGCGATGAGAACGGCAACATCAACGTGGAAGAACTGGCCCAAAAGGCTGAAGAGGCAGGAAACAGACTTGCCGGAATGATGATAACCTACCCCTCCACCCACGGAGTATTCGAGGTGAGGATACGCGAAATCGTCGACATCATCCACCGCAACGGAGGTCTCCTGTATATGGACGGTGCCAATATGAATGCCCAGGTCGGACTGACTAACCCCGGCACCATCGGAGCTGACGTCTGCCACCTCAACCTGCACAAGACATTTGCGATGCCTCACGGCGGCGGCGGTCCCGGTGTGGGCCCCATTTGCGCAACCGCCGCTCTGGTTCCCTATCTTCCCGGACATCCTGAAGTTCCCGAATGCGGTGGAGAAGGCATCACGGCCGTAAGCGCGGCACCTTTCGGAAGCCCGCTTCTCCTCCCCATCACACACGCATATATCCGGCTGCTCGGACCGGAAGGTTTGAAGAAAGCTTCCGAGATAGCCATCTTGAATGCAAACTATATGTCTGCACGGTTGATGCCGGAGTTGAAGACTCTCTACACCGGGGCTACGGGACGTGTCGCCCACGAATGTATCATTGACCTGCAGCATTTCCGCGCACAATACGGAGTGGATGCCACGGATGTGGCAAAGAGGCTGATGGACTTCGGATTCCACGCCCCCACCCTTTCTTTCCCGGTCCACGAGACACTTATGATCGAGCCTACAGAGAGTGAGCCGAAAGCCGAACTCGACCGTTTTGTGGAAGCGGTCAAGACGATAGTCGGCGAGTGTGAGCAAATCAAGTCCGGCGAATTGGATGCCAAGGACAACCCCCTGAAAATGTCACCTCACACAGCGGAAGAGGTATGCTCAGACAACTGGAGCCATCCTTACAGCCGCTCACAGGCCGCATACCCGCTGGAGTGGTTGAAAGAGAACAAATTCTGGCCCGCCTGCAGCCGCGTTGACAACGGCTGGGGTGACAGGAATCTGATAACCGTAGCAGAATAACGGAATGTTGAGAGAAGAGACTGTATTCGGGCCGATAAGGTCCAGGAGATTGGGCAATTCGCTTGGAATAAACCTTTTGCCGGTCAACGGCAAGGTATGCAACTTCGATTGCGTCTATTGTGAATGCGGATGGAACAGGGATGGCAGGGATGACACTCTCCTGCCCTCCCCTGAGAAGGTGCACACGGCGCTTGAGGAGAAACTCAAGGTTCTTTGCAAGGAGGGGACGCCCATCGACTCCATCACTTTCAGCGGTGACGGCGAACCCACCCTGAACCCCGGATTTCCGGAGATAATAGATGACGTCCTCTCGCTGAGGGACATTTATTGTCCGGCGGCTACCGTTTCAGTCCTTTCAAACGCCACCCGCGTGCATATTCCGGGGGTTTTCACCGCACTGTGCAAGGTGGACAATCCCATTATGAAAATCGATGCGCCGACCAATGAGCTTGCCGCACTGATAAACAATCCTGCACCGGGCTACGACGTTCGGAAGGTCGTGGAGGCTCTGAAGAAATTCAACGGGAATTTCATCCTTCAGACAATGTTCCTCCGCAGCCCCGTGTTCGATTCTTCAGCGCCGGAAGTGCTTGGCGGATGGATGAATATCGTCAGGCTTCTGCGGCCACGGCAGATAATGGTCTATACCATCGACCGGCCCACCCCCGACGAGAGCCTGGTCAAATTCACGGAAGCGGAGATGAAAAATATGGTCACTCCCCTGCTTGCAGAAGGATTCAATATCCAGATTAAAGGTTAATTTATTAAATTTGTGTATATGTATTCTCTAGGTATTGATATTGGCTCTTCGTCCATAAAGGTGGCCCTTTTGGACATCGAATCCGGCAAACTCGCCGCCTCATCCACCAACCCCTCCCGGGAAATGCCAATCAGCGCCCCACAGAAGGGCTTTGCGGAACAGGACCCGGAAATGTGGTGGAAATATGTCTGCGAAGGCATCCACGACCTTGCCTCCAAGTGCAATCTCGCAGAAGTGAAATCAATCGGCGTCACCTACCAGATGCACGGCCTTGTGGCAGTGGACAAACAGGTCTCCCCTCTCCGGGACTCCATCATCTGGTGCGACTCCAGGGCCGTGTCCATAGGTGCACAGGCTTTTGAAAAGCTCGGCCCCGAAAGATGCCTCGGACACCTGCTCAATTCTCCGGGCAACTTCACAGCCTCAAAACTGGCCTGGGTCAGGGAGAACCAGCCGGAAATCTACCGCCGTGTCTGGAAATTCATGCTGCCCGGAGACTACATCGTGCACAAGCTGACAGGAACAGTCTCCACAACCGAAACCGGTCTGTCAGAACAGATTCTCTGGGATTTCAGGAATTCCCGCCGTGCAGATTTCGTCGCGGAACATTTCGGAATTGACACATCCCTCATCCCGGAAATCGCCCCTTCCATCGGAATTGCGGCACAGACGACTGAAGAATTCCATAAGCTGACAGGAATACCAGCAGGCACCCCGGTATCATACAGGGCGGGTGACCAGCCCAACAACGCCTTCTCCCTGAACGTGCTCAATCCCGGGGAGATTGCCGCCACGGGAGGGACAAGCGGAGTGGTCTATGGAGTCACGGACGTCCCGAAGGCGGACACTGCGAGCAGGGTGAACACCTTCCTGCACGTCAACAGCACCGCCTCCTCCCCCAGACTCGGAGTCCTGCTATGCATAAACGGAACAGGAATAATGAACTCCTGGGTCCATCACAACATATCTCCCGAAAACGGCTATGCCGAAATGAACGAGATTGCACTGACCGCTCCGGTCGGATGCGACGGTCTCTCCGTGATTCCTTTCGGCAACGGAGCCGAGAGAGTGCTTTGCAACGCCACTGCCGGAGCATCGTTCAACGGTCTGGACCTTGTCCGACACAACCGCTCCCATATCCTCCGGGCAGTGCAGGAAGGGATAGCATATTCCTTCAGATACGGTATCGACATTATGAAAGAGCTCGGGCTTGCCCCTGCCGTCATCAGGGCGGGCAAAGCCAACCTCTTCCTCAGTCCTCTCTTCAGAACCACTCTGGCAACGCTGACGGACGCGCGAATCGAACTGTTCGACACCGACGGAGCCCTTGGAGCCGCACGCGGAGCAGCTTTGGGAGCAGGCATCTACAAATCGGAACAGGAAGCATTCTCGACCCTGACAAAAGTCGGCGAGGTTGAACCCGAACCTTCCTGGAAACAGGCTCTTGAAGAGACATACTCCAACTGGAAACGAATACTTGACAAATCACTAATCTAATATTACTATGGCAACAAAAGAGTACTTTCCTGAAATAGGAAAAATCAAATTCGAAGGAAAAGAATCAAAGAACCCCCTTGCGTTCCACTACTATGACCCCGAGAAAGTTGTGGCCGGCAAGAAGATGAAGGAGTGGCTCAAGTTCGCGATGGCATGGTGGCACACCCTATGCGCGGAAGGTGCCGACCAGTTCGGCGGCGGCACCAAGACTTTCCCCTGGAATGACAGCGCCAATCCCGTGGAACGTGCCAAACACAAAGTTGACGCAGGTTTCGAGATTATGACAAAACTCGGCATCGAATATTTCTGCTTCCACGACGTGGATCTTGTCGACGAAGCCGACACAATCGAGGGCTATGAGGCCAATCTGAAGGAGGTTGTCGCCTATGTCAAGTCGAAGATGGCCGGAACAGGCATCAAGAACCTCTGGGGTACGGCCAACGTATTCGGTCATAAGAGATATATGAACGGTGCGGCGACAAACCCCGATTTCGACACGGCGGCCCGCGCTATGGTCCAGATAAAGAACGCCATCGATGCCACCATCGAACTTGGTGGAGAGTGCTATGTATTCTGGGGCGGCCGCGAAGGCTACTGCACCCTGCTCAACACCGACATGAAGCGCGAAAAGGAACATCTGGCGACAATGCTCTCAATGGCACGCGACTATGCCCGCAAGAAGGGATTCAAAGGCACATTCCTTATCGAGCCCAAACCGATGGAGCCCACCAAACATCAATATGACGTTGATACGGAGACCGTTATCGGATTCCTCAAGGCCCACGGTCTTGACAAGGACTTCAAGGTCAACATCGAGGTGAACCACGCAACTCTCGCCGGACACACTTTCGAGCACGAACTGCAGTGTGCCGCCGATGCCGGACTTCTCGGCTCCATTGACGCGAACAGAGGTGACTATCAGAACGGATGGGACACCGACCAGTTCCCCATCGACATTTACGAGCTGGTTCAGGCAATGCTGGTAGTTATCCGCAACGGAGGTCTCGTAGGAGGCAGCAACTTCGATGCTAAACTGCGCCGCAACTCAACCGACCCCGAAGACATATTCATCGCACATATCTCCGGTATGGATGCAATGGCACGCGCTCTTGAGGTGGCTGCCGAAATATTGGAGAAATCTCCCGTGGAGAAGATGCGCGCCGAGCGTTACGCATCATTCGACAGCGGTGTCGGAAAACGTTTCGAGAATGGAGAACTGACTCTTGAGGAAGTTGTCGAATACGCGAAAGGAAAGGGCGAGCCCAAAGCTGTCAGCGGAAAGCAGGAGCTCTACGAGACAATAATCAATATGTATATCTAAAAATCCGACCTATGCGTACGGCAGTATTTCCCGGCTCGTTCGATCCGTTCACTCTGGGCCATCTGGATGTCTTGAATTCATCCCTCAAACTGTTTGACAAAGTGATTGTCGCAGTGGGCTACAACAGCGGCAAGAAAGGGTTTTTCCCTCCCCAGACCAGAGTGGAGATTATCAGGCAGGCAATTGGAGAGAACCCGAGAGTCGAAATTTGTTCATACACCGGATTGACCGTCGACCTTTGCAAGGATAAGAAAGCTGATTTCATCGTCAGAGGGCTGAGGACAACCACCGACTTTGACCTTGAGAGCGTAATATCCCAGGCAAACAGGACGATGAAGCCGGAACTGCTGACCGTATTCATCCCGGCGGGACACGAATATTCCTTCATCTCCTCCACTGTAGTGAGAGACCTCATCGTCAATGGAGGAGATGCTTCGGGATTCCTTCCGAAAGGAGTCGACATATCAGGATTCATCGAGCAGAGCAGACGGGACAAGTGAAAAGGAAGCTGCTGTATATCATTCTGTTTCTGACAGCGTCAACGATGCTGTCACAGGCTCAGGACACGCTTTCGGTACACGATTCCGTGAAAGAGTATTATGCCTCGATTGCGATGCTTCCCGCAGACACGATATGCGACAGGGTTGACAAACTCATAGCACAGATTGACTCCGCTTCCGGCAACCGCGCGGCCGCCGCAGGACTTGCATACGACTATTACAACTCCTGTCCCATAATGGGAACGGAAGCCGTATCCGTCTATGTGGCTGAGAATTACTTTCTCAACGGCAGACTCAAATGGCCCGACGAAGCCACCTTCCCCTGGCTTACCACCTTCGTCGAATTCACGAAAAGTTCACTGCTGGGCCGTCCGGCTCCCGAACTGGAGCTGAAGGATGCCGACGGGCAAACCGTCAGTTTCAGAAACATAGACTCCCCTTTCAAGGTTCTCTATTTCTACGAGCCGGGATGCTCCTCCTGCGCCAGATATACGGCCGGCTTGAAACAATTTCTGAGCAGCTATGACGGCGAGCCTCTTTGCCTTGTGGCGGTGAATACGGCAAGCGACTCTGGCGCGTGGGGCAGTTATATCAAGGCGAATTTCGACAGCTTGGCAAATCCAAAGGTGCGGGTGGTGAACCTGTGGGACCCTGACGCCGAAAGCCTGATGCACAAGAAATACGGCATTTTTACCACCCCGATGATGTACCTGATGGACAATCAGAACATCATAATAGGAAGAAAAATCAACGCAAAGAACCTGGCCCAATTGATGGGAATCAAGAATAAGGACGTCAAGGATTATCTTGAGCTGTTCGACAAGATTTTCAGCAATCTGGAGCCCTTGATGACAGAGGACGTGGACCTTCTTGCAAAAGACCTCTACAAGAAGGTCGATGGAGATACCACTCTCTACAGGGAAGTGTTTTACAACCTTTTCAACTACCTCAGGTCAGGCCGGCAGTATGCGCTGCAGCAGGGGGCAGTCAATGTAGCCAGGGACTATATCATAGGTGAACCCTGGTACTGGTCGGAGGAATTCATTGACAGGATATCCTACGCACTGGAGAAGGAGAAGTTGAATCCCGTCTTTTCGCAGGCAAAGAATCTGCTGCTTCACAACTCCAAGGGAAAGTTGTCAACCCTCCATGACGAATGTGGTCCCGAATTTACTCTGGTATTCTTTCACCTTGTATCCTGTGAGGAGTGCGAAGCTATGGCCGGGGACCTGATAAAAATCAAATCCCTTCTTAACTCCTACGGCATCCGGGTGGTGGCCGTTTATACCGGCAAAGATGAAAAGCTGTGGAGAGAGTTCGTGAAGAAAGGTCCGAAAAACTGGCGTTACCTCTGGGACAAGAACGGAGAGAGCGAAATGCACCGTCTCTATGACCTGGAGTATGTCCCCCATCTCTACCTGCTCGACGACAACAAGACCATCATAGCCAAAGACATTGACGTTGAGACGCTGAAAAAAATTCTCAACCAGCCCGTCATTCTGCAGTAACCGAATCCCGAAATTTCCTCATCCCTGAAGTTGCCACATCTTTGATATGGGTAACACCCCATATGGCTCCCGCGGGTTCATCCGCAGGGTCAATCATATAGATTCTGCACTTTGACGGAGCATACCTGTGGAGCATCGCGGCAGGATAGACCTGCATCGATGTCCCTATCACCAGCAGGATATCCGCCTCCTGCACGATTGCAGCCGCCTTCTCAAGATTGGGAACAGCCTCCCCGAACCAGACTATATGGGGACGGAGCTGCCTGCTACGAGGGCCACCGGTCTCACCCATATTCACCGGACGATATCCAATGTCGGACACATATTTCATCGAGTAGCCGTCCCTGTCCGTATAGCAGTCTTCCGGGCGGACCTTCGTCAATTCCCCGTGAAGATGCAGGACATTGCGGCTGCCTGCCCTCTCGTGAAGATTGTCGACGTTCTGGGTAATCACACCTACATCAAAGGAGTTTTCGAGTTCCACTATTATCCTGTGAGCATCGTTCGGCTCAACCTCGCTCAACTGAGCTCTGCGCTTATTGTAGAAATCCAATACTTTGCCGGGATTTCGATACCACCCCTCCGGGGTGCATATCTCCTCCACCGGCACATTGTCCCAAAGGCCGTTTCCTCCACGGAAGGTGGAGATTCCAGACTCGGCGCTGATGCCGGAACCGGAAAGTACGACAAGTTTCCTCTTTTCTGCCATATTTGTAACAAATCAGCCAGTCAGATGGCTCTGGCTGGCTGAAAATTATGTGTTTTACAAATTATTTGCTGATAACCTTCGCCATTTCGCAAACTTTGTTTGAATAACCCCACTCGTTGTCGTACCAGGCGCAAACCTTTACGAAAGTAGGATCGAGCTGGATACCGGCTTTAACGTCGAAGATTGAAGTGCGGGCATCGTTGCGGAAGTCAGTTGAAACGACTGCATCTTCAGTGTAACCGAGGATTCCCTTGAGTTCGCCTTCTGAAGCCTCTTTCATTGCAGCGCAGATTTCTTCATAAGTGCAAGGTTTTGCAAGTTCTGCAGTGAGGTCAACGAATGATACGTCAGAAGTGGGAACGCGAAGGCTCATACCGGTAAGTTTGCCGTTGAGAACGGGGAGAACTTTACCTACAGCCTTGGCAGCACCTGTTGATGAAGGGATGATGTTCTCGAGGATACCGCGTCCACCTCTCCAGTCTTTCTTTGAAGGACCGTCAACAGTCTTCTGGGTAGCTGTAGCAGCGTGAACTGTTGTCATCAGACCGCGTACGATTCCGAACTTGTCGTTGAGAACCTTTGATATGGGAGCGAGACAGTTGGTAGTGCAGGATGCGTTGGAGATAATCTTCTGGCCTGCGTAAGTTTCGTGGTTTACGCCATAGACGAACATCGGAGTAGCGTCCTTTGAAGGAGCGGACATGATGACCTTCTTGGCACCGGCTTTCAGGTGAGCGGAAGCGAGTTCTTCAGTGAGGAAGAAACCTGTTGATTCAACAACTACGTCAACACCGAGAGCGCCCCAGGTAATGTTTGCGGGATCCTTTTCAGCGAAAACCTGAATCTTGTTGCCGTCAACGATCATATAGTTGCCCTCGACTTTGATGTCGTGGTTGAACTGACCGTGAACTGAATCATACTTCAGCATATAAGCAAGATAATCAGGATCGAGGAGGTCATTGATACCTACTACTACGATGTCCTCGTTGAAATTCTCAACTGCTGCACGGAATACCATACGGCCGATACGACCGAATCCGTTAATACCAACTTTAATTTTAGCCATTTTTTTAGTGTTTAATATTTAAGTTTGATTTGTTTCCTAAAGCGCCGCAAAAGTACAAAAAATATTCCTTACCACGGCAAATTACTACAAAAACTTTACGCCTGTTCCCACTGTGAACGGATAAGTTCAACTGCCGCAGGAACACTGATTTCACGCTCACCTTTGCAGCCGCACTCGAAACTGACATATTTGTCATAGCCGATCTCCTTGAGTGCGCGGAATCCGTCAACGTAATTGTCCTTGTCACCGTCCTCACCCGGCATGCAGCGGTTGCCACGGCTTGCCATATGAACGTGCTGCAGATACTTCGTACCTGCCGCGATGAAGGCTGCATAGTCGGAAGTCTCCTCCTTCATATGCCAGAAGTCTCCCATACATTTCACGCCTTCGCAATTGACGTCGCGGCAGATTGCCGCGGCATCGGACACAAGTCGCAGATAATGGCACTCCTCACGGTTCAGCGGCTCAAGAATGACCGTTGTTCCACATTTCAGAGCATATTCACCTAGTTTGGCAAGTTCTTCGACGAGGAACTCCCTTGTCTCTCTTGTATGGGGTTTGCAGGGGAGCTGACCGTTGAATGCGGGAACCATTATGACACCGGTGGAGCCGAGCTGTCCGGCCGCGGCGATTATCTCACGCATTGTGGTGTCGAATGCCGCCTTCTCAGCAGGATCCTCCGCAAGGATGAAACCGTCAAAACCTGCACAGATTGCAGAAACTTTGATATTACGTCCCTTGAGCGCATCCTGAATCTCCTGAACGCGTTTTGCAAGGTCCCTTCCACCCGGCTCGAAACCTACGACGCCAAGTTCCTCCATAAAATCGAACTTCTCGTTGAGGCTCTCGCCCGGAGCAATCCCTTCCTGGAATGATATGTTGAGGGGTATGTCATTTTTCTTCACGGGAGCTGTCTTGCCGCAGCAGGATGAAAGAGAAGCCACACCGCTGCCGGCAACGGCTGCCGCCGTCAGTCCGAAGGAAGATGTCTTTATGAAATTTCTTCTGTCCATAATGAAATTCTTTTTCTCCTTATGATTTACTCTTCAGCCGATCCGGGAACAGCCACCTTGTATTCAGACATAGGCATTGCGCCGAGTTCGAGTTTGGCAGGCATATAGTCGAGGTCGGAATTGCTGATGGTATCCCACTCGACGGTCTGTCCGGTATATGCGGCTTCACGGCCCATCACGCCAGCAAGGCTTGAGATTCCGGTCTCACCGGCCTCAACGTGTCCCTCGCCTCTTCTGATGTGGTTCACCCAATCAACGTGCTCCAATACATAGGGATCGAACTGAGTATATTTGGGATCATCCTCATATTTCCAGATGACATTGCCCTTGAGGTCCTTGATGACGTGTTCGTCGCTGTTCCAGCTTCCCTTCGTACCCTGGATGAACTCGGAGACGTTGGTGCTTGTCCCGTCTATCTGGCGGCACATACTGTGAAGATGGATTCCGTTCTCGAATTCGAAATCGACGCTGAACTGGTCATACTGGTCACCTGTTTTGCGGCGATGTCTTGCACCGATTGCCGTAGCCTTAACAGGATGCATTCCAGCCATCCAGAGGAATACGTCAATATTGTGGACGTGCTGCTCTACGATATGGTCTCCAGAGAGCCATTTCCAGTTGACCCAGTCGCGAATCATCCATTCCATATCGCTCCAGCCCTTTTCGCGTTCGCGATACCAGAGCATGCCCTGATTCCAATATACGTTACCGCCGGTAATCTCACCGATTGCACCTTCCTGAATGAGTTTGAAAGCCTCTACGTAAGGGCGCTGGTGATGACGCTGAGTACCTGTGACAACGCTCAAACCCTTTGCTTCAGCCTGCTTTGCGGCGGCCATAATTGTACGGTAGCCTTTGGCATCGACTGCGATAGGTTTCTCAAGGAATGAGTGAACTCCCTTCTCAGTGGCATATTTGAAGTGCTCGGGGCGGAATACGGGAGGAGTTGCGATGATGACCATATCGACTCCGCTGTCGATGACCTTCTTGTATGCATCGAAACCGACGAATACGCGCTCGGGGGCGACTTGCTGACCTCTCTCGCCGATAGTTTCCTGGAAACTGGCGATTCTGTCCGCGAAAACGTCACCCGCAGCATAGACGGTGATGCCGTCAGCTGCATCGAGGAGGTTGATGGTTGCGCCTGTGGCACGTCCGCCGCATCCGATGACGCCCACTTTCAATTCACGACCGGCATCAGCCTTGTCGGGAAGTTCGGGAACGTAATAGGAGCCTGCAGGGCGAAGAGGCGTATTGCCGCTCCCCTTGGTGCAGGATGAAAGGATTGAAGGAGCCACTACTGCGCCGGCTCCGATGACTGCTGACATTGAGAGAAACTCTCTGCGGTTTAAATTTTTGCTGCTCATAATATTATGGTTATTTAATCGTTTCAGGCAAGTCGCACACTACGCGGAATCCGATACCTTTTATGTCCGAGTACCACCAGATGCTCTTGGGCTTCTGCGGGTCGGTCTTCAACCACGCATCGTGATTCGTTGCGGCACGGGAGGCGCTGCGCACCTCCGCAGCATCACTGCTATAGAGGCCTCCGCGGACAACGTGTTCCGTTCCTTCGGCAGGACCCTTGGGGTCAACTGCGCCATCCTTAAGTGCGCTGTATGCATCCTCGGCGTACCAGTCGGAGCAATACTCCATCACATTGCCGAGCATATTCTTGAGTCCGAGAGGATTCGAGGCAACCTTGTCCGGAGTCTGGGTACGGTTCCGGCTGTTCAAAGCGTAAACGACATATCTGTTTATCATCGCCGTATCCGGCTTGAACACACTGCGTAGAAAGCCTCTCGACGAGAATTTCCTTGGATTTCCTTCAAAGAAATAAGGGGTCTGGGAACCGCCTCTGGCGGCATATTCCCATTCTGCCTCAGTCGGAAGCCTGTAATGCTTGCCGGTCTTGAGACTGAGCCACTGGCAGAACGTCTGAGCGGCATAGTGGGTCATCGTCAGAGCCGGGCGACTGTTCATCCCCCAGCCCTGGTCAGGATTTCCGAAAGGAGGGGTCGGGCCGCTGACAGCATCGATTCCCGGAGTGGAATTGTGCTTGTATATCTTCTCGGGAGGAGTCCGCCCCTCGGACATTGTCTCGTTATAGAATGCCCAGTACTGATCCCAGGTAACCTCGACCTCACCCATAAAAAAGTCCGACACCGTCACCTGACGCTGCGGACCTTCATTTTCATTGCGCAAAGGTTCGTTCTTCGGACTGCCCATCGTGAAACTGCCGCCGGGGACGGCTACCATCTTCAAACTTACGGCAGTACCGGGAATATGTTCCTCGAAAGATTCGAAAGCCGTCACTTCGGTGGCTGTCTCATACTTGGACCTCACTTCGTTTGTCAGGTCTCGAACCAGTCCGCTGAGACGCTTATGCGTATAGTCCGGGTTATAATGCCCCACGTCCAGATGGCAGTTGATGCACTGCAGGTCCAGCTCTTCGGCGTGCTCATCATAGTAGAGGTGCGCGGAAATGCCGTCATCGCTGATCCCCTCCGGATAGAGGTCGTGATGGCACTTGAGACAGGACTCGTTGTAGACTATACCGGTCGCATATTCCAGTTCCTTCCTGGAAGCCCAGTCTATCTTTTCGGTATCCTTGAACATATAGGACATCAGGTCCTTCATACCCGTACCGGCCTTCGCCGCCATATGATGGAAGTAATTGTCCTTAGGAGGGAGGTGACACTCCGCGCAGTCGGCCATCGTGCCGGAAGAGTTCAGGAAGTGGGAACTCTGTTTCCAGCTTTTGTCGGCGTCGGGGTGAACGTGACAGGATGCACAATATTCGTTGGTAGATGTTTTGCCGGCCGCATAGTCGATGCCAAGCATCAGTGCCACGCCGGCGAAGCCACAGGATAAGGCTATGATAAGTTTATGCTTTGTCTCACTTGTCATATCCTTACAAAATTAAATAATATTTCCCTTTCCGACAAATAAAATTTTGCCGCGACAGCGATATGACAAATTGTCAGCCACTATACGGTTGGTTTGAAAATTGTCTATAAGGCAGAGTGTTATAAGAAGCTGTTTTGAAATGGAGGAAAAGATTATGAACAAGGAAAATATGGAACTTCTCGGCAAATATGCCGTGAATCTGAACGAAAGAGCGCGAAGCGGAAAACTGGACCCGGTCATCGGACGGGACGAAGAAATCAGACGCGTCCTTCAGATACTGAGCCGCCGTACCAAGAACAATCCCATACTGGTCGGAGAGCCGGGTGTGGGCAAGACGGCCATTTCGGAAGGCATTGCCCAGAGAATAATCAACGGGGACGTACCGGAGAATCTAAAAAGGAAGGAAGTCTATTCTCTTGATATGGGCGCACTTATAGCCGGAGCCAAATATCAGGGGGAGTTTGAGGAAAGACTCAAGGGGGTGGTGAAGGCCGTGACTGAAAGCGAAGGTGAAATCATCCTTTTCATAGATGAAATCCACACTCTTGTCGGTGCCGGAAGGTCTTCCGGAGCAATGGATGCCGCCAACATACTCAAACCGGCGCTGGCCCGTGGAGAACTCAGGGCCATCGGCTCCACCACGCTCGATGAATACCAGAAATACTTCGAGACCGACAAAGCTCTGGAACGCCGTTTCCAGATGGTGATGGTGGAGCAGCCCGGTACCGCCCAGTCCATCTCGATTCTGCGCGGCCTGAAGGAGAAATATGAAAATCATCACAAAGTCAGAATAGAGGATGATGCCATCATTGCCGCCGTGGAGCTGTCACATCGCTACATAACCAACCGTTTTCTGCCGGACAAGGCCATAGACCTGATTGACGAGGCGGCTTCGAAACTGCGTCTGGAGATGAATTCCGTTCCCGAATGCATCGATGAACTGGACAGGAAAATCAAACAGCTGGAAATTGAGAAAGAAGCCGTCAAGAGAGAGGGAGAGAGTCCCAAACTCTCCAATATCGAGGCGGAGATAGCACAGACTTCGAAACGCAGGGCCGAACTGGGGAAGCAGTGGGATTATGAAAAGGGCGTTCTCAAGGCAATTCAGGATAACCGTCAGGCGATAGAGAAGTACCGTCACGAGGCCGATGAAGCGGAAAGGCGCGGAGATTACGGACGTGTCGCCGAGTTGCGGTACGGGCGTATCGCCGGAGCGAAGGCTGAGATAGAAAGACTTGAAGCGGAGAAGGCCGGGAATCCGAACCCCATTATGAACGAGGCCGTCACGGACGAGGACATAGCGGAGGTTGTGGCCCGATGGACAGGAATCCCCGTAAACAGGATGCTGGAGAGCGAAAGAGAGAAACTTCTGCACATTGAAGAGGTTCTGCACCGTAGGGTCATCGGTCAGGACGAAGCCATTGAGGCTGTCTCAAATGCAGTCCGCCGTTCACGCGCCGGACTGCAGAACGAGAAGCGCCCGATCGGGAGCTTCATGTTCCTCGGGACGACCGGTGTGGGCAAGACCGAACTGGCCAAGACCCTTGCAGAATATCTCTTCAATGACGAGAATATGATTACCCGCATAGATATGAGCGAGTATCAGGAAAGGCACACCGTCAGCCGGCTGGTGGGAGCGCCTCCGGGATATGTCGGATATGACGAGGGAGGTCAACTGACCGAAGCGGTCCGCCGCAAGCCCTATTCCGTCATTCTTCTGGATGAAATCGAGAAAGCGCATCCTGATGTCTTCAACACCCTTCTTCAGGTACTGGACGACGGGCGCCTGACGGACAACAAGGGCCGCACCGTCGATTTCAAGAACACAATCCTGATAATGACCTCCAACCTCAGACCCGACCTTATCAGGGACCATTTCCGCCCGGAGTTTCTCAACAGAATCGATGAAATCATCACTTTCCACGAACTGACGCCGGAGGATATACGCAAAATTCTGATTTTGCAGACAGGGCTGCTGAAGGAGAAAATGTCCTCGATGGGCATAGACCTCGATTTCAGCGAGGAGTTCATCGACTATCTGAGCAACAAGGGCTACGATCCGGCCTATGGAGCCAGACCCGTCAAGCGTGTCCTTCAGCGGGAGTTGGTGGATGCCCTTGCCAGAGGCCTTCTGGACGGGACCATCTCGAAGAACTCCACCGTCACCGCCACTTACGTCAACGGAAGCCTGCAACTGCGCACCCGTTCAAAGCGCCCTGCCTGAGAATACCACTTCCCCAACGGGAATTTCACCCTCGCGAACTTCAAGGAACGGTTTGCCGTCCTTCACTCCGACAGTGCCGAATCCGCCTTCGGTGGCAATGAAAGAACGGAAGTCGCCCTTGATACGGGGGTCAAGGTAGAGGGTGGAGGTTACAGCGTCATACCGGGCTCCGGTCATCGCCTGAAGCAAGGAATAGCTTGACATTGCCCTGGAATACCAGTTGCCGCATTCATATTCATTGAAAGGATTCCTGACGCGGCCGTCATATCTGTCAAGACAGGTCCTGACAATGTCAAGTCCTTTCTCAACCTCTCCCTCGAAAATCAGATTTGCGGCCACCTGATACTCTATGCCCGTCCACACCTCATCTGAATAGACGAAGGGCAGTTCCTGCTTTCCCCCGTGAGGCCAGGTGCAGAGAAGCAATCCCCCTTCGTGACCGAAAGCATAGCCGGGCCTTTGGGGATTGGCGTGAGTGAAGAGATCTTTCTTGAGATTGTATTTATAGACGGAACGCAGGTGTTCAGCCACCTTGTCACTGTCCACGGGGTCATCCAGCCCGGCGCACAAAGCCATCCAGCTGCCGATGATGCCGTCCGAGAGACACCCTGTCCCGTACTGATACTTGGGCCCGTCCTTCATAAGCAGCGCGACGGCCTCAGGAGAATAGACCTGGTCGTTGATGCCGGTGAGGCGCGTGGTTATACCCGTTGCGTCAAGCAAGGTCCAGCGCACCTTGTGATAGAAGTATTCGCCGTTCCAGAGTTTTTCCTCCATATAGGCACGGCACTTTTCGTACAAATCCTCATATCGTGAAGAATCCTCTCCAAGCCCTTTGCTGATTTCCACGAACGCCTCCAGCGCCGCGGCATAGAAACTGTTGCACATTCCGTCAGCCCCCCAGAACTCGCTCTCGTATGTGGTGATGTGCGGTTCCTCCATCGCTCCGATTTCACGCGGGTCCCAGGTTCTTATGCAATATTCGAGACTTGCCTTTATCTGGGGATAAAGTCCCCTTATCCAATCGGTGTCCCCGCTGATTCTCCAGTCCCGGTATGCCTTGATGACTCCGCCGAGCTGACCGTCAGCGGCGGCAATATGGTCGTGGCGCAGAGGCCTTATCGGCAGTCCGCTGCGGTACATCTGATGGCCGTATGTATCCTGATTGACATTGAATTCAGTCTCTCTGAGGGTCCTTTCCATACGGGGGAAGAGGTGCGGAAGGGCCTGGGCGTAGTTCCACACGTGCGTGCAGGAACCAACGCAACTGCCCCACGAGTCACCGCTGCCTTCGTACCCCCAGAAACGGCCGTCGTGCTGTCGAAGGACAGTGGGAGATTTCAGGATGGTCAGATTGTCCGACACCGCCCTCAGAATTTCATCAGGCAGGGAAGAATCGTAGAAAGCTTCCGTAAAAGCATCGGTCCTACTGCGCAGGGAATCATAATTTTCACGCCAGTAGCCGTCAACTTCATCAATGGATGCAAATCTCGAAGCATACCAAGGCTTATAGAATTCAGGATAGTCCTTATAGAGGGATTCGTCATAACGGGTTCCGAAATCGGAACGGGCGGACGCATCATTGCCGAATCGCATATTGGTCACGGGGACATACCAGCTGACAAGAATCCTGACAGTCCGGCTCTCCCCCGGAGCAAGGCTGAAGGGTACATAAAGAGATCCGCCCGTCGTTCCCTCCGCCGGCTCGACAGGAGTTGCATCTCCTGAAGCGGCCTTGTTCCAGGCCATTGTCATAGGGTCCCACCAACCTCCGCGGAACCACCCGCAGTCCGTATTCACCTCCTCCTCAAAAGGAGCCGACACTGCGAATGAGCCTTCGTCGTGAGGATGTCGTGGATCATTGAGACATTTGAGGACAAAGCCTTTTTCCAGCTTAAGAGTCGCACATTGGCCGGGGTCGTTCCACCCCATAAAATTGCGTGAATTGAAAGCAAACACGGCTTCCACCTCGGAAGACGAGGTATTGGTGAAACTGTATTCAAGAGCACCTGCCGGCAGACCGGAGTTATCTTCGTCTCCCGGAATGAACGGACTCCAGCCTGTAATCTGCGCGGAAAGCGGCATCGTTTCATCCTTCAGACGGACAGTGGCGAACGGGAAGCGGGCTTCGAAGGATTCCGCCTCCGCAAATCTCGGCAACCCGTAAGTCGCTCCGGTAGAGCCTGTTCCGTTTCCGTGATTTCCGAATTTCTTCCAATCCGGAACCGGGCCTTCGACCACCTTCGTGCCGTTCTCAAGACCTTTCACGTGGACGGTCGCAAAGATGCAGGGTTCATTGAAGAGATCGGGCTGATTCCTGACAGACATATGGGAGATGGCGCCGGTGCCCTCCATACAGAACATACCCGCCCCCATTCCTCCTATCGGAAAGGCTATGCGGTCCAGATGCCCGGCATCAAAAATGGAGTCATAATTGCTTTCGGTGCAGGCCACGGCCAGAAGAGATGCGGCGATAACCGCAACAAGGCTGTCTTTCATACTGAAACTGCTTTAGCGGTCAGAATTTCACAGGTACGGGGACGCCGTCCTTTGCCTTGATGGTCTGGACTTTATCTCCGATACGGACACGCACCTTCGAGGCCTTGTCCGCCGTCACCGTTGCCCCGGTGATTTTTCCATCTTTCCAGGCAATGTCCACGGTATAGCCGCCACGCGCACGCAGTCCCTTCACCTCCCCACACTTCCAGGAAGAAGGAAGGGCAGGCAGAAGGACGATTTCACCCGTATGGGACTGGAGCAGCATCTCCGCGATTCCTGCACAGCCACCGAAATTTCCATCAATCTGGAATGGCGGATGATTGTCAAACAGATTGTCCAGAGTGGACTTCGCAAGGAGAGCCTGCACATTGGCTCCGGCCTCTTCGCCATCCATCAGGCGGGCGTAGAAATTAATCAGCCAGGCACGGCTCCACCCTGTATATGACCCGCGGCGGGTCTCCGGGTCCTCATTATATTTGCGACGGCGCTCGATGGTTTTCTTCGCTGCGGTGAAAAGTTCCTGATTTGCAGGGGTGATTGTGGTACCGGGATGAAGACCGAACAGATGGGACATATGCCTGTGGCCCGGTTCAGCCTCTTCGTAATCCTCTATCCACTCCTGAAGAGTGCCGTTCGCGCCGATCTTCAGCGGAGGCAGCTTGGCCATTGCGGCCTTGAGCTCCTTGCAGAATTCCTTGTCGGTGCCGAGAATGCCCGCAGCCTTGATGCAGGCGCCCAGGAGTTCCATAGTTATCTCCACATCCATCGTGGCGCTGTAGGTCAGTCTGTGTTCGCTGCCGTCCGGAAGGATGAAGGAATTTTCCGGAGAGTTGGAAGGCGCCGTCACGAGACGTCCCTTGCCGTCCTCCACCATAAATGAGAGCAGGAACTCGGCCGATTCCTTCATACAGGGATATGCCACCGTCCTCAGATATTCTATGTCACCTGTGAAGAGATAGTGCTCCCACTGCGCGAGAGTGAGCCAGGAACCGGCTATCGGGAAAGTGCCCCAATCCACTCCGTCACTTATGGATGTACGGCCGAAGAGGTCGGACACGTGATTGACTGTCCACCCCTTTGCACCGAAGGTCTTGCTTGCGGTGACACGGCCCGGCACCCTGATGGCATCTATCCAGTTTGAGTACGGCATCACCGTCTCGGACAGATTGCACACCTCGGCAGGCCAGTAGTTCATCTGTATGTTGATGTTGGTATGGTAATCGGAGTTCCAGGGAGCTATCATATCCTTGCACCAGATGCCCTGGAGATTTGCGGGGAGCCGTCCCGGAGCCCTTGAACTGCACATCAGCAGATATCGTCCGTACTGGAAATAGGTTGCGATGAGAGAGAGGTCAGTGGCTCCTTCCTGCACAGCCTTGAGGCGTACGTCGGTCGGAATATCGCTCCTGTCATCGTCGCCCAGGGTCAGTGAAACACGCCCGAACATCTCATCGAACTCCTTCAGATGCCTTTCCTTCAGCGCTGCATAATCCCCGGTGACTGCGGCAATCTGCTTTCTGCATTTGGCGGCAGGGTCGATGTTGTGGTCGAAATTAAGCTGATTGACGTCATAATCGGTGTTCATCGCAATGTAAAAGAGAACCTCATCCGCACCTTCCACATAGAATGACTGGTTTGCCGTAATCATTTTTCCGCCCTTGGCGGTTCCCTTGATAAGGCCGGCAAATTTCATATGCGGCCCCGCGGGGCATCTTCCACCTTCGGGAAGGTCAATTATCTGCCCGGTGATTGCGAGAGCATCATTTGAGACAGGGCTGGCGTACGCATCCTGTTCACGGCTGTATGAGAGTTTGAAAGTCAGAGCTCCCGGTTTGTCCGCCGATAATTTCAGCACGAGTATGTCATCCGGCGCGGAAGCGAAAAGTTCACGGGTGTAAGTCACGCCGTTTTCGGAGAACACGGTCCGTGATATGCCGGTTGAGAGGTCCAGTTCCCTGCGGAAGGAGTGGACGTCGCGTTCATCATCCTCTATGAATTCAATCTTCAGCTCTCCGAACGACTGATAGGAGCGCACCCCGACGACATCACCCATCAGTTTTGTGCGGGCGAGGTCCCTGGCCTCCGTTATCTTGTCGGCGAACAGAAGTTTCTGTATCTCCGGAATCCACTTTGCGGCATCGGCGTCCCCTTCCGTCCTGCATCCGGCCCACAGGCTTTCCTCGTTGAGCTGAATATCTCCGCTCCAGCTGCCGCCGTAATCCATCGCTCCGATGCGACCGTTTCCCACGGGCAGAGCCTCATTCCAGTTCCTCGCGCTCTGGCCATACCAGAGAACATTCTGACCCCAGCCGGTTATGGACAGCAGCAAGAGGGCCAAAACAGTTATCAGTGATTTTCTCATACTTTGGTAAACTTTCTGTCCTCAAAAATAACCTATTTCCGGCAATATTCCAAGCGGATGACAGCCGACAATATTCCCGTTTTCCTTATATTTGTCTGGAAATTGTACTTGAATTATGAAACAACATCTTACTTTCGTGCTGGCCGTAGTGGCCGTCATTCTAAACGCAACCGTTTCATCCGCTCAGAATTCAGAGAAAACATTTCCTACCCTGAAGCAAAACGGCAGGATTGCGGTGGTGGCCCACAGGGGCTTCTGGAACTGCGAGGCGGCAGGCTTCAGCGAGAATTCCATCGCAGCGCTCAGGGCAGCCCAGGACAACGGCTTCTGGGGATGCGAATGTGACATCCACATCACCGCCGATGACATTGTCATCGTGAACCACAACAACGACATAGAGGGCAGGATGATTTGCGATTCCAGATATTCCGATTTTGACGGGAACCTGCTGCCGAACGGCGAAAAGCGGCCGACACTCGAAGCATACCTTGACAACGTTTACCCCGACCATAGGACCGTCATCGTCATCGAATTCAAGTCACAGAAGGATGAGGGGCGCGAGGACCTGCTGATAGACAAGACGATGGAACTGCTCAGGGCAAAAGGTCTTTTCGACCCTCAGGCGGTGGCATTCATCTCTTTCAGCAAGCATATCTGCCTGCGACTTGCAAAAGAATATCCTCAATTCGTCAACCAGTACCTGTCCGGAGACCTTGACCCGGCCGCTCTGGAAGCAGACGGCATCAACGGCATCGACTATCATGATAACAAATTTGTGGAGAAACCTCAGCTCGTACAGGAAGCTCACGCAAGGAATATGTCCGTCAATGTGTGGACAGTCAACGACAAGGAGATGATTGACAGGATGATATCTCTTGGCGTTGATGCAATCACGACGAACGCCCCCCTTCTCGTCCGGCAATGTCTCGGAGACAGGGAGTACAAGACACCTGCCGCAGACAAATCAGCCGGGACAGAATGCACCGACTGCTGCGGGCAGTGCAATTAGAGCCTTATCTCGTTGCCGCGGTATATGGTCTTCAGATGGCGACCATATACCTCCCATCCGTCAAACGGGGTGCTGTGCCCCATTGACCTGAAAGATGAACTGTCGATTGTATAGGGAGTGCCCACCTCGAAGATTGCCTTGTCCTGCGGTGCCTCTCCAAGACGGAAGCGCCGGCGCGGATTGACGCTCATCAGTTCAATGAGACGGGCAAGAGATATAACCCCCTTCCTGACAAGATAGGTATATAATAGAGGGAAGGCCGTTTCAAGCCCGACTATCCCCATCACGCTACCCTTGAATCCACGGGACTTCTCCTCCGCGCTGTGAGGCGCGTGGTCCGTCGCAATCATATCGACCGTACCGTCACAGAGGCCCTCTAGCAAGGCGTCCCTGTCGTCCGAACTTCGGAGGGGAGGATTCATCCGGAACCGACCGTCATCCACCACATCATCCTCACAGAGAAGCAGATAGTGCGGGGCGGTCTCGCAGGTGACGTTGACACCGCGCTTCTTCGCATCGCGGATAAGTTCGACACTCTTCCGGGAGGAGATATGGCACACGTGATAGGCACACCCCGTCTCCTCGGAAAGGGCTATGTCCCTCTCTATCATCTGCCATTCGCTCTGCGCGCTTTCACCATACCGCTTGTCCTCGCAGTGCGCCGCAATCAGCACGTCGGCAGCCGCAGCCTCACGCATTGCATCCCGCATCAGGTCATCTCCCCCTACCCCGCTTCCGTCGTCCGAGAAAGCGACGACCGAACCCTTCATCGCCCTGAAATCGACCGGTTCAAGCCCCTTTCTGCCGAGAGTGATGGTTCCGTAGGGGCGCACGTCTATCATTGCATCACGCCTTATGATTTCAAGTTCCTTTTCGAGATTTTCCGGCGAATCCGGCGCAGGATTCAGATTGGGCATCGGGCAGACGCAGGTATATCCCCCGGCCACCGCCGCACGGCACCCTGTCAGAATAGTTTCCTTGTATGAGAATCCCGGCTCGCGGAAATGAACGTGTACGTCCGCAAATGCGGGACAGACGATGATATCTTCCATAACAGTCGAATACTTGCCGCAAATTTAATATTTTTATCGACACTCTCTTCGCGGGAAACTGCGACGTCCGCATTCTGCAAATCATCTGCTCAGGCATAGTGGCCCACAGCGGCCTCCGGCAAAGGTTCCCAGCGCAGATCCCCCCAACCCGGCCCCATCTGCACAGCGACCCCTGCTCCCACGTGCGTCAAACACACACTCCATGCGCAGACGATTTGCAGAACGGCGGACACAGACAGGCCCGCCTCAAGTGTCAGACAGAATCCCCAAAAAATTATATATTTGTAAGAAGTGGTTTTGAAATGGTTCACAAAATTTTTGCACAAAACGCGAGTCACTAACCCCTTCGGGCTTTTCCTCGTTGACTTCGTCTTCCTCTGTCGCGACTCGGGATAGTCAAAGCAAGCTTTGCCTCTGCTCTCGATTGCACGATTGTTCGAGCGAGCTCGATTGCACTCGACTTGGCGTCGGTTCGCGGGTGTTCAAACGTCTGCACGGGTGATACGTTGCAAATTAAAACGTCATTGCTGGCAACATTGTATGCGTCATGCCGGGCTGCGACCCGGCATCTTCGTGATGAGATTGCGGGTCATGCCCGCAATGACGTGAGGGTCTGGCCCGGGATGACGTTGTACATACGCATTATCTTAAAGAATGGCGTCATTCTCAAGAAACTGCATCAGCCCCATAAAGATGATTCCATCGTCATTCATATATGTGGCGATATCGTAACCTACTATCACAATCTTTTGAAAGGAGTCTTCTATCTTTCTGAACGATTTGAGTTCCTGTTCCATCTTGTCCTCGTCGGGAATGGCATATGCAGATTGGATGTAGTATTTCCTCATCCCATCGGTCACGATAAAATCAACCTCATACTGTTTGTATTCCTGTTTGCCATTGACCAGTTCCCGCGATTCAATCATTCCAACGTCAACGAGATATCCACGTGAACACAGTTCATTATATATGACATTCTCCATAATATGGGTGATTTCCTGCTGGCGGAAATTCAGTCTGGCATTTCTAAGTCCGATATCCGTACAATAATATTTTTTCAGGGATTCGTAATATCTCTTCCCTTTGATGTCGTATCGTCGGGAACCACGAAAAAGAAAAGCATCTTCAAGGTAACTGATATAACTTGACACGGTCTCCGCATCGACTTTGCAATGTTGAACGCTCAGCAATACGTTTGATATGTTATTGGGATTGGAAAATGAACCTATCGATGAACAAAGCTGGTCTGCCAGGGCATCCAATGCCACAGTATTCCTGATATTGTGACGCTCAACGACATCCGCTATGTAGGTCTTTTCCCATAGACGCTGCAGATATGTCACTTTCTGCTGAGGGGTCTTACGCTTGCGCAGACCGGGGAGGCCGCCATAGGTATAAAACTCTTTCCACAGTTCGTCCCGGGTTTCCGTCCGTCCCTCGCAGAATTCCTTGAAACAGAACGGTTCAACGTGGACCTCATCTCCCCTGCCGCGGAAAATGGTATTGATGTCGCTGGACAACAGATGCGAGTTGCTTCCGGTGATATATACATCAACATTTTCCTTGGCATTCAGGCCATTGACAACCTTCTCGAAACCGTCTATTTCCTGAATCTCATCAAGAAAAACATAATAATTGTCTTCATTGGAAAGCAGGCGCTCATAAACATATGCCTTCAGCAGTTCCTTGTCAACAAGTTCACTTTGATTATTCTCGTCGTCCTCATCCAGGGAAACGATGATTATGTTCTCCTGAGGAACGCCTTGGCTCACAAGATAATCACGGTATATTGTCTTCAACAGGAATGATTTGCCTGATCTTCTCGGACCGGTGATAATCTTTACGTCTCCGTTGTCTCTTCTGTCAATCAGCCTCTGGAGATATCTTTCTCTTTTTACGTATTCGACCATTGTATTCGGTATTTACTGCAAATATACAATAAATTCCGAAATAAACTTTATGGGCCGATAGAAATATCACGACATCCAGGACCTCAACGTCATACCGGGCTGCGACCCCTGCTCCCACGTGCGTCAAACACACACTCCATACGCAGACGATTTGCAGAACGGCCTGAGAAACCCGATTTGATGTCACTTGGACAAAAAGTAGGATGGCAGAGACAGGTCTGCAAAAGGATGCATTGCGGCAAGGGCCGAGAAAGGATGCCGGCTGCGAGTGGGAAATGTCTGTGGGCCGGCTCCTGCCGGGGGACCCGCAGACATCACGAAGCAGACGCGCAACTTTCAGGCACTGAAGCTCAGCATCCGTCGCAGCCTGTCTCTGCCGCAGTAACTTCTCATTCTGCAAATCATCTGCTAGAAAAATTTTTATCTTTGTAAGATATACGCAGAAAAGACTATGATAAAATCAATGACAGGCTACGGGAAGGCGGAATGCCTTGTCGGGAGCGACAGATACAGAGTTGAAATCCGGTCGGTGAACGGCAAGAACGCCGACATCAGCATCAAGACCCCTTTCATCCCGAGGGAGAAGGAGATGGAGGTCAGGCAGCACATAGCGGAGACCTTGAGCAGGGGCAGCATCGACCTTTTCGTCACTGTGGAACGCTCTGCCGAAAACTCCGCGAAGACAATCAACGCCGACGTCATGAAAAGTTATCTGAAGCAGCTTGAGAGCCTGTCGAAAGAGGCCGGCGTTGCAAACCCAAACCCCGAAGCAATGCTTCCCCTCGCCCTCAGGATGCCTGACGTCTTTGACACAGTCTCAAAGGAACTCACTGCAGATGAGTGGGGCACTCTGTCCGGCACCATCAGAAAGGCTGTTGCAGAGCTGGACGAATTCCGCACAAAAGAGGGCGTCAGTCTGAAACGGGACGTCTTCGGGCAGGTTGACAAGATTGAATCATACGTTGCCGAGGTCGAGAAATACGAAAAGGAAAGAATCACGGCCATACGCGAGAAGATACTGAACCGCATTGCGGAACTCGGTGCCAACCCGGACGAGAACCGGCTGGAGCAGGAGATGATCTACTACATTGAGAAACTGGACATCAACGAGGAGAAAGTGCGTCTTCGCCAGCACTGCAAATATTTCCGGGAAACCGCCGCGAGCGAACCTCTGCCCGGCAAGAAACTGGGATTCATAGCGCAGGAGATGGGCCGGGAAATCAACACTATGGGCTCCAAGGCCAACCACGCCGAGATTCAGAAATGGGTGGTCCGGATGAAGGACGAACTGGAAAAAATCAAGGAACAATCACTCAACATTCTATAATACCTATGAAAAAACTACTCTTTATCCTTATGCTCGGGCTGGCCGTCATTTCCTGCACGGACTACCCCAAGCTTGAAACCACCGTACCCTACAAGGTTGTCAAGGGCACAATAGTTCTTGACACCCCGGCCCGCGAGCCCGGTCAGCAGTCCGCTCTCGGAATGACTGCCGAACCCATCGAAACCGTCAGGATAGGTCTTGTCGGACTTGGCGGAAGAGGTTACAGCGCCCTTGACAGACTCACTTATGTGGAAGGCGTCCAGATCAAGGCCATCTGCGACATCTACCCCGAGAAGCTGAAAAGAGGCAACGAATACCTCGCCTCACGCAATCTCCCCGCAGCTGCAGAATACAGCGGTGAGGAGGGATACAAGGCTCTCTGCGAGAGGGATGACATCGACCTTGTCTATATCTGCACCTCCTGGCTGGCGCACGTTCCCGTATCGCTCTATGCTTTGGAACACGGCAAGCACGTGGCCTGCGAAGTCCCCTCAATGCTGAACGTCAAGGACTGCTGGGACATCATCAACACCAGCGAGAAGACAAGAAAGCACTTTATGATGCTTGAGAACTGCTGCTACGATTTCTTTGAGCTGACAACCCTCAATATGGCGCAAAAGGGCCTCTTCGGAGAAGTCTATCACGTCGAAGGAGCCTACATCCACAACCTCAACCCCTTCTGGGAGGGATATCAGGACAACTGGAGGCTTGACTACAACTCCAAGTTCCGCGGCGACAACTACCCCACCCACGGCGTGGGCCCCATCTGCCAGGTGCTGAACATCCACCGCGGTGACAAGATGAACTATCTGGTAGCGATGGACACAAAGCCCCTTATGGGCGCGGCAAAAGCCAAGGAGAATATGGGAATCGACTATTTCGCGGACGGAGACCACACCGTATCCCTCATCCGCACCGAACTCGGACACCAGATTGAGGTGCACCACAACGTCTATGCTCCCCGCCCCTATAGCAGGATGCACCAATTGACGGGAACACAGGGCTTTGCGAACAAATACCCCGCATCACAGCTGGCTTTCGCCCCCGACTTCGAAGATTTCGTGTCCCGGGAGAAATTCGACAGCCTGATGGTGCAGTACAAACACCCCGTCACAGCCGAGTATGAAGTCAAGGCCAGAGAAGTCGGAGGACACGGCGGAATGGACTACATTATGGACTGCCGTCTGATTTACTGCCTGCGCAACGGTCTTCCCCTCGATATGGACGTATATGACGCAGCCGAATGGTGCTGCATCAGCGAGCTGAGCCGCATCTCAATAGAGGCCGGTTCGATGCCTGTCCAGGTGCCCGATTTCACAAGGGGTGACTGGAACAAGGTCCAGGGCGTTCACCACGCTATGGTGACCGGTCCGAACAACCCGTAGGACTTCAATTCATCGTCCCTCTCAAACCCTTCGAGTGTCCAGGTTTTCCTTTCGGCCTCAGGAAGGGTGAAGTCATAGACAAGGCGATTATACCAGGAGCTTGTAACGTCAATCTCAATGGTATTTTCGCCTTTCTTCAATGCTGACGAGATGTCAACGGAATAGGGTTCCGTCCAAAGCGGGCTGAACTCCCTGCCGTTGATTCTCACGCAGGCAATCATATCCACGGCCCCCAGATTGAGCACATACCGGGCCCCCTTCTCGACCTTCGGAAGATTCAGCACGGTTGAATAGGTGGCCGTGCCGCTGAAGGCCTTACCTTCGGCGGAAAGCGGCATATCCTTCCAGGGGATAAGTCTGTTTGTCACCACGGGAGCCTCTATCCCCCACCCTGCGGGGAAACTGACAGTCCAGCAATTGCCGGAAATATCGATGGATTCGCCCTTGGCCGGCTTCTGCACCTTGTCAGCACGGGACGGGCTGTTGAAAACGATGAAAAGAGACTGCGCCTCAGCAAGATCCAGATTTACTGCCGTATATCCGTTCTCCCTGCGTGAAGGGATTGACAGGGACTCTCCCGTAACAGGGTCCCATATCTGGACGGGACCGGTGCAGTGGAACTTCACCTCGCCGTTGAACGTGGTCTGAGCCGGGGCGCACACGAAATACCAGTCCGTGCCGGCATCCTGTCTGTGCAGCCATTGTTTCCGCAGTCCGCTTACATCGGGAGATATGCCGCAGGCTTCCAGCGCCTGCTCTATGCCGTATCCGGAAATCACCTTTCCCCTCCCCACAGTACGGATGCCCGTCCCCTGCCAGAGGGTTGACACAGCCTTGTCATAACGAACCTGCTGCTGAGAGTCTTTTCTGAGCGTGGCTATTCCGGCCGGAGCGTCGGCCACAAGGGTTCCTCCCTCTCCGACCAGTTTCACAAGCCTTTCAAGAGTCTCGGGCAACATTCTGCCCGGCTCCGGAATCCACATCAGGGAATAGCTCACCCCTTCGGGAGTCACCCATCTGCCATCCTTTATGGAGATACGGTTGAGCAAGGCATCAGGATTGCAGTAGTCATACCTGTAGCCGTCCGGGAAAGGATATCGCTGAAGAGGCTTCTGCTGAGTCTCGTCACCTATGTAGAAGAGGACGTCGGAAACCATCCTGCCGCTCTCCAGCATATACGAGCAGCGGGCGAGATATGAAGTGAACGAGGGCATATATTTCCACCAGGTCTGTCCGCGAAGGAATGGTGTTCCGATTCCGCCGTTGAAGGCGACGCCGGGGAAGAACTCCGAAGCCTTGGGATTGTGCGTGTATGTATGAAAGACGTTGTGCGTCACACCGTCGATTATGTTCTGGTTGGCAATGTCCCTGAGCATCTGCCAGTGCTCGTTCCAGGTCAGCTGGAAGGAGGTGAAGGACTCGGCGTCCACCCGCTTCTTGCCGTACATGCGGGCTGCGGAGGCTGTCGGACGGATTGGCTTGAATTCGTGGCTGGAGAGGTAGCCTGAGAAATTCTGCCAGAATTCGCACATCGGGACATCGGCGAACTTGTAATACTCCATCGGGTCCATGGGGGTGACGTCGCCTCCGGCCGTCTCGTAGGAGACGGTAAGCCCCGCTTCGTGGGCATTTGCAGCCATCCTGCCGAAGAAATTGTTGACATAGAGGTCATTGAGAGTGCGTCTCCAGTCTCCGAGGAAGAGCGCGGTATTTTCGATGTCATCCAGAACGTATCCGAATATTGCGGGGAGAAATGTTTTAAGTTCATATCCCGCAACTCTGGCGAACTCGGCGGGCATCGATGCCGTCCAGGTCTGGGCCTCGCACTCCCAGCTGTCCATCAGCATATTGCTCAGCAGTCCGTCCAACGGACCCGACGAAAGTCTTCCGACATAGTTCTTGAAATGGATGTCGGCGCCTGAAGGGTCAAGCTTGTTGCACTCCCAGCCGGTCGCCTCCGCGGGAGCCGGAGCATTCTTCCGTTTCGTATTGACGTGTCCTATACGGAGAACTGTCCACTCCCCTTCCGGTACTGTCCAGTCCAAAGTACCGTCGGCTTTCATACAAGAGGTGATGTCCACAATCCTAGAACGGTCAACGTATGACTTCCTGTCCTGAACCGCGTCGCTGCGGTACACTCCGCGTAGAGTCCATCCTGCCTCCCCTTCCCAGTTGGGGTAACGTGCCGCAGACCGCAGACAGATGCGGCTCAGATTCATATCGTATCTGTTGTCGAATGTGATGCGGTAGCGGGAACAGGGTCCGCATTCGGAAAGGGCGAAAGTGGTCGTAATCCAGGTATCCTGCCAGTTGGACCGCGGGACCTCCGTCGAAAGAACGGTATGGGTGGCGCCTGAGGCGTCGATTGCCTCCACCGTAAATCTCATATCGGGGTCGTCGCACATCGCATCGTTCATCTCCCTGACGGAACAGAATTCCAGAGTCCGCGCCACAGCCGGCTCATCAAGCCTGATTTCCAGAATCACATTGTGGTTCTCCGACGCAGGTTCTATCTTCAGGGAACCTTCCCAGAGCGGCTTGTCGAATTCTCCGGCAGGAGTCGGGAATGCAAGCACGCAGATGTCGCGGAAATCGCTATCCCTGTCTTCCGCATCTTCCGGGAGAGGCAGTACCACCCGGCCAGTCCCCTCCTTCACGGCAGTGCGGCTGTATGCCAGATGGCGCATCGTATGGTCAAGGTCTATCCAGGGGCCGCCGCTCATAGCCCAACCGGGACAGTTCTGCATCGTGAACCGGAGTCCCAGCCGGTTTGCCTCGGAGGCGGTGTGTTTCACAAGGCTCTCCCATCTGTCGGAAAGGCAATAGACCGGGTCCGTCACCCCTTTCCAGGGGGCATTGCCCCAACCTCCGTGGAAGAACTGCACACCGGAGATTCCCGCCGCGGCAATCGCTTCGAGGTCTTTCGTTATTCCGTCACGGTCGACGTTTCCGTCCACATAGTGAAACCAGGTTTCGGGATAATGAGTCGTTGTGGGCGCATTGAAATCCCGTATCGATATCTGTGCATTGGCGATTATGCTCAACGACAGTGCAACTGCGATGGTTATGATGGCTTTTTTCATGATTTCAGATTTACAGATTTTAAAATTAAGCAAAAAAACGCTAATCGAAAATTTTGCAACGTAGCGGTGGATATATACTGCCCGGTAACTTTGGCTCCCGAAGAGGGAGGGGACCCACGTTAGTGGGGAGGATTACCGGGCATTATATATCCACCGCTACCACAAAGTCAGGCTGAAGGTTTAACCCTCATAGTGGTATCTCATAGAAAGGACACAGACGAATACCTCCTGCCCTTCCACCTTGTAAATCAGACGGTGTTCCTGATTTATCCGTCTGGACCATAGGCCCCGTAAGGGACCCTTCAGCGGCTCCGGCTTCCCGATTCCGGTAAAAGGATGTTCAGAGATATCCGCAAGAAGGATCTTTATCCTCTCCGCAACCTTTGGACTGTTTTTTTTCCAGTACTCAAAGTGACCCATTGCAGTGGGTGAGAAGATTATTTTCATAACGTGGCAAGATTCACTTCAATGCCCTTGCCTTCTGAAATCTCCTGCAGGCTCTGTTGAATGTCTGCAAGAACCTTGGGGTTTGACATTATGTACTCCGTCTCCATAATGGAATTATACTCTTCGAGGGATATCATTACGATGCCAGTATTGTTTCCCCTATCCACGATCAGAGCATCGTTGTCAGCTATTACGGCATCGATATGTTCCTTGAGGTTTTTTCTTAATTCAGAATAATTTGCAGTTCTCATATCCAATTGAATTTTTGCAAAGATAAGTACTTATTTACGTACTTGCAAAAATTATTTTGATTCACCCTGGCGGCTGGTGAAGACCGGCCTGATGACCGGCACAGGGAAAGATATCTCGGAGCGCGGTAACAGCGATTGTTTTTTTTGCTAACTTTATGTCATGTTGTTCCTCGTTTCGGCCATAATATTCGGATCGCTGTTCTCGATTGTATTCAAAGTTTGCCAATCCTTGCGGATTGACACGGACCAGGTCATCCACTTCAACTACTTGACAGCATTAATCATAGCCGTGCTGTCCGCCCTGCTGCAGGCCGACGGCCCGAATTCTGTTCTGCAGGGTTTTTCGCTTCACTGGTCATCCCTCATCCCGGCACTGGTGGAAGGCGCGCTGTTCGTTCTGGGTTTCGTGGTGATGGACCACAGCGTGTGGAGGTCGGGAGTCGCGCTGACGACCGTCGCTGCAAGGGCATCGCTCATCCTGCCGGTGATTTTCAGCTGGATATTTCTCTCACAGCCTGCACCGACGTGGCTCCCCGTGGGAATCGTGCTGATATCTCTCGCCCTGATAATCCTCCCGGCCGAAAGCCAGAAACACGACCCCTCCCTCCTGACAAACAAGACTGACGCCCAAAGAAGGAGGCGTACGCTTCTTATGCTTGTAAGCGTTTTCGCCTGCTACGGCTGCTCCGATTTCGGGCTCAAGATAGTTCAGCAAGCCGACCCCCATACCGATGTGATGATGGGGCTCATTTTCATCTCGGCAACACTGTTCTCCCTACTGATATGCTTTGTAAAAGGTTCGTTCAGGAAGCATCCGCTCGGAATGAAAAGCATCCTGGGAGGTGTCATTCTGGGGTTAGTCAACAATCTCTGCACTGCTTCCCTGCTGCGGGCTCTGGGAACAATGTCCACCAGCCTCTTCTACCCCCTCTACAACATAGGGATAGTCCTTGTAGCCACCCTGACCGGAATCATTTTCTTCAAGGAAAGGCTCAAGCCCGTGCAATTTGCCGGCATCGCCCTGTCAATCATCGCAATTATCCTGTTCTTCAATTAGAATTTCTTGGATATACCTATACCGTATGATGCAAGGCCCTGGACCAGACCGTCAAACCCGCCTTTGCGGATATCCAGATATGAAGCCGTGGAAGTCGTTCCGTCACCGTAGCGTGAGGTAGACCCACTCCAACCCAACGACAGGATGCCTACGTGAAGGTCAAGAGTAAGTGTCTCCGTTATGTCTATCCCCACTACGGGAAGAATCTGAAAGCCGTATTCAGCCTGACGGTCCCACATCTCCGGGAACAGACTCCTTTCTTTCTGGTCCGATACATTGTAGAATTGACCCACATACGCATTGGCTTCAAGCCATACTGAAACAATCTTCCAGTTCAACAGCCTGTATGCATAGTAAGGGGCAATGGTCCAGCCAATGCTTTTCCCTATCTTCTGTTCACTCTGATAGGGGTCCTGGTCAAAAAAGATGCCCTCCTCGATATTTCCATATCCGAAACCGAGTCTGGTACCGATTTGCATCTTTTCATTCAGATACCAGTACAATTTCGGTTTCACGACCACTTGGAAAGATTTCTGATCCGTCTTTTTTCCATACTGGTCATATACGCCAGTCTGTTTGCTGCTGTTGATGTTGATGTTTCCGCCGAACCTCATCTGGGCGGAAATGTCAGGAACGACAATAGTCGCAGCTAGAAGGACAAAGAGTAGTTTTTTCATATTGCTATAGCATTTGTATTATTTCGCATCGGTGCGTTTTCAGCGTACAAAGATACATTTTTTTAAAACCGACATTTTCACTGAACTTCACACCGGTCGCAAGTCAAACCGTGGTTGACATTGCGACAAAGGACAGACTCAGCCGCAGACAGCAAGTTATTTGCGAAGCAAATGACGCAGATGCAGTAAGACCGCATCAGCGGTCCGGCGGAGACCGTGTATTTGCCTCAGGCAAATACGGCAAGGTCGGGAGCCGCGGGGTCGCGAGGGTGTTCACAGCGAGCATTTTTATGCTCGCGGCCCGAGCAGCAGGGCTTTAGCCCACCGGTTGGGGCAGAGCCCCGTATAGAAAGCGCTGTCCGGTCGCAAGCCAACCACGGTTTGCGGCCTTGACGGAGAAGACCTGGCACAGCTCACAGCAATAGTCAGTGGCTGTCTGTCAGATGCCGTTCAAGCTCCTCTTGGGTGATTCCATAGACTTTCGGAGTTCTGGCCCGGGGGAAACGGCTGAAGAACGGGTCGGAAGTTTCATACCACCGCACATCCTCAATATCGCGGCACCGGGAGAAAAACCTGTCCAGCGCCGATACTCTGGTATTTGCCGCAACAGTGACAAAACGGCGCCCATCCCTGAAGGTGGTCACGCAGACATTATATTTCACAGGTAGGCCAGGCCTCACAATTCTCTGCACGTCATCCGCCTTGTGCCTTATCGTGATATGCCGGCCGTAATCGGCATTTATCCGCGCCATTATGTTGCGGAACGTTCTGCCGTGAGCGGAGGTGTCCCTGATATTGTTCAGAAGGATGTAATAATGAATCATCTCGTGCAGAACAACATCCTCCAGATCCTCCTCCGAAAGATCGAAACCCGTGCTTATCTTCATCCTGAAATCCTGTTTTGAAGTCATCAGTCCGAAGAGGCCCCGTTTAGCCTTGAACTCGACCTTTCCCAGAAAACTCCCCGCCCGGGTCAGCACAATAGGAATCGGCGGGAGGCATCCCTCGAAGCACAGGGCATTGAACCGGTCAAAAGTTTCCTGTATGAACGGCAGAGTTGCGATCATACCATCCGGTATTACGGTCTGTATTCGCGGTAGAATTCCACGACGGCGCCATTGTCAATCCTTATCCTTGTGGAGTACTGATTGAAACTGCCGAATTTTGTCTTCCTGAGGTAATCGAACGTCTTTTTTCCGGGCACCGTGACCCCCTTCATCGACTTCTCGACATTGCCCCTGTCAATGAAATCAATCGTATCGGGGACGGACAGTCTGACCTTGCCGAATGAGGTGTAGGTTGCGATATCATCCCATCCCTGATAGCGGTAGACTCCGCCGCCGACGGGAATCAGCTCCGCTCCGCCATTGTCAAGGCCGCCGTTTATGATGACGTTTCCATCCTTGGACAGACTTTCAATCTTCACAATCTTCCCGCCTATCTCGATATATCCGCCGACCTCCATACTGTGCAGTTCCGCCGCATCATACAGGTCCATATTGAATATCTCGAACGTGATGACGCACCCATCTTCCTCCTTCTCCACCTCATCCTGGTCGAACGCGACGGGATAAATCCCGTCATCGAAATTATTCACGTCAATCCGGAGCGGAACCGGCCTGACAACCGGGTCTCCATTGTCGGGCTGCACTTCGGCAATCTTCTCCACCACTGCCGCCTCCGGCTTCCTGAAACGCAGAAAAACGAACACTCCTGTCAACACGACGATGATGGCAATACCTATGATGAGGCCCTTTCTTGTTATGTTGATTTCGGTCATATTGATTTTTAAACTTTTCCGATTGGAAGCAAATTTAGTTAAATTTGTGAATCGAAACACAATTTTTGAATCAATGGCATATGTCAATTTCAAGAATCTCAAGGGAGATATTTTCGGCGGCATAACAGCCGGAATCGTGGCCCTTCCCCTGGCTCTTGCCTTCGGAATACAGGCTTTCAGCGGAATAGAAGACCCTCTCGCCCCCTCTCTGGGAGCGCTTGCAGGCCTCACTGGAGCGATGATGCTCGGTTTCTTCGCATCCCTCTTCGGCGGCACTCCGTCACAGATCAGCGGTCCGACAGGCCCGATGACCGTCATAACGGCTTCGCTGCTTGCGGGAGCCTGGAGCCAGTACGGGGATTTCTCCTCCGTACTCGTCTCGATGTCGCTTGCAGGCATTTTCTGCGGACTTTTCCAAATCCTTTTCGGAGTCCTAAAGATAGGCAGATACATACGCTACATCCCCTACCCTGTGCTTTCGGGCTTTATGAGCGGAATCGGCGTAATCATCATCCTGCAGCAGATTTATCCCCTGCTGGGCCTGAAGGCACCTGTCAGGACCATCGATATGGTTGCCGGACTTCCTTCCGCCATTCCGGCCATTTCCTGGACAGCCCTGGCGCTGGGTATCTGTACAATCCTGATTATCTTCCTGTTCCCTAAGATTACAAGGAAAGTGCCCGCAACTCTGGTAGCGCTGATAGCAGTCACAGTAGGCTCGCTGTTCCTCAGAGAAGGCACCGCCCCCCTGATTGGGGAGATTCCGTCCGGATTCCCTCTTCCGTTTTTTGTAAAAGATGCTGTCTCCCTCGACAGCATCGTATGGAAAGATATGATAAGGAGCGCCCTGATACCCGGCATCACCCTTGCGGGACTCGGCTCGATTGACACCCTGCTCACCTCCGTGGTTGCGGACAACATCACCCATACGAAGCACAACAGCAACAAGGAACTTATCGGCCAGGGAATCGGAAATATGGTGAGCGGTATATTCGCCGGAATCGGCGGCGCGGGAGCGACGATGCGTACTGTCGTCAACGTCAAGAGCGGAGGCCGCACCCCTGTCAGCGGAATGATTCACGCACTGCTTCTGCTGGCAATCCTGCTGGGACTCGGAAGCATCGTCAAATTCGTTCCTTTATGTGTGCTCGCGGGTATACTGATTACCGTGGGCTGGGGCATCATAGATTTCAAGGGGTTCAAGGATATCGCAAAGATTCCGCGCAGCGACGCCTTCGTGATGATGACCGTCTTCCTGCTCACGGTATTCGTTGACCTTCTCACCGCAGTTGCAATAGGAGTGGTGCTCTCCTGCGTGCTGCTGATGAAGCGCACGAGCGACCTTGTGGAAGGGTCATACAGCGCAAGCGACCCTGCCTCAAAAGCCTGGGTCGACGAATCTGCGCTGCCTGAAGAGTACAGACACAATTTAAGCATAATAAGGATGGACGGCCCGCTGTTCTTCGGGAGCGTGACCAGATTCAACGACCTGATTTCCAAAGTGCCTGCCCAGTGCGATTCGGTACTCATCAGAATGAGATACGTACCCTACCTCGACCAGTCGGGACTCTATGCCCTGGAGTCCGCTCTCAAGGATTTTGCCGACAGGGGGCTGACTGTCTATATGACAGGCGTCAAGGAGTTGCCCAAGGCAAAGATGCAGAGTCTGCACATCCTTCCCGGCCTCATACAGGAAGACCACCTGTTCGACACCTTCGAGGAGTTCGCCGGATATGTAATCAAAAAATCTTAGAAGCTGTTTTGAAATGGTTCACGAAAATTATTATAGATTATTTTTCAGTAGATTTTTTGATGATTTGATGGCGCAATGGGGTTCCATTGCGACTGAAAAGCATCGGAAAATATGCGAAAAAGAAGCATAAGTATTGAAGTTAATCATTTCAAAAACAGCTTCTTAGAACGGATACCCTATTCCGAAATTGAGCCTCATCCCGTCCTTGAAAAAGTGCGGGATGTTGTAATATCCGGGCTTTCCGGTATCGTACGGAGCGTGAATCGCTATTCCGAGGTCAAGTCTCGCGACAATGGACTGGAATACGAATCTCACTCCGAATCCTGACCCCAGCGCTATCTGTTGCAGCAGTTTGTTGAATTTGATGCCGTCATCGAAATTGTAGATGATGCCGGTGATTTTTTCCAGTTCCGCCAGCTCCTGCGCGGTGCAACAATCACGCACCGACTTCGCATTCCATACGTTGCCCGCATCCACGAAAACAGCGCCTTCCAACATCCAGAACAGAGGGAACCTGTATTCCACGTTCGCCTCGAATTTTATCTCCCCGCTGTGATACATATACATATCGTATTTGTCACTGTGGAACTCTCCGGGACCTATGGACCTCGGCGCGAACGCCCTGATGCTGTTCGGACCGCCGATATAGAAGAGGTCTGCGAGCGGGGCGCCATACCCTCCGCCTACCGTGATCGCGGATCCCGCAAATATCCTGGTGGCAAGGCTTGTCGCTTCGGAGACCCTGAAACGATTTCTCAGTTCCGCATTGAATTTCACATATTCATCGAACGGCTCCGGCTTTATGATTGAATTCAGCAGGATGGCCGACTCCTTCACCCCCGCCTCAAGTCGCGTGGTCACGGCACGGGAGGTCTCAAAGGTGTTGTTGTACCTGAAATTGTATCCCAGGGACAGGGTGTTGGTATTGTCGGCAATGCTCTTGATGAGATTGTCTTTGTTGGAGAAACCGCCGTAGTAATTAAGGTCGCCTGCAGTGAGCACCAGCGTCCAGTTCACGGGAGAGAAATCGTGAGTGACGTATCTGGATGTCCTGAATCCGTAATTTGCGCCCAGCGACACCTTGTTGAGCATACATCCGGCGGCTATGTTCTCGAACATATACCCCACGTTGAGGGATGTCGATACGGGCTGTTCGAACCTCTTTTTCGCAAAACCGGGGAAGAAAATCTTCGGGAAAGACACGGAGGCGTCAAAGCCGATGTCGAAGTTGTCGTTCACATAATTATTGTCTCTGTCACGGTTGGCCATCTTCCAATAATATGCCCCGAACACTTTGGCGGATATCAACTCGTCAAGTTTCAACAGATTGCGTTTTGTCATCGTCACGGACATATCCGGACCGAGCTGGGAATTGCTGCGATACGAGACATTGCCTTCGAGGTCAAACGTGAACGGATTGACGGAATCTTTGGCGGACCGGACATCGAAACCGGTCCTTATCCCAATACCGTCCTTGTCGAGTTCCCCGTCCACTATATTCTCATAGTCCTTCTTATGGAAGAGCGTCAACGTTGTTTTGGAATCCTTCTTCAACCTCCAGTCCACCGAAAGGTTGTCTATGGCTGACTGGGATTTCTGACCGTTGCCTCCCATATCCGAGATGCGGCCTCCCACCGACAGCTTCAACCTGTTGTCAAAGAAACTCTTGGACAGGGCCATCGTATAATCGGTGGAGAGAAGTCCGTCACGATAGGACGTGCCTGCTCCGAAGTCCAAATCGACATATTTACCCAATGCATTGTTTGCCAAAGCATTGGCACTTCGTTGCAGAATGCTCGTGACTGCATATCCCGACTTGTTCAAGGCAGTGTTGGTCTCGGATGCATACATACCCGTGGCAAGAAGAGTCACCGCTATGCGGTCGCGGTCCTCATCCGAAAATCCTTCTATCTCCTTCTGTATGACCGCATCGTCAGGAGCTTCTATGCTGAATTTGATTCCCAGGTCCTTCAGAGTGTTGACGACCCTGACTCCGACAATGAAATCCACCTCCCTGGTTCTCTCCCCGAGGTCACCCACGATGGCTCGCGCCGGTTGCAGGGCGGAAACATTCAGAGACATCCTGTCCAGCGGACCGTTGAAGGTCACGTTGCTTCCCGGATCTATCGAGAACGGTTCGAAAGGATAATATGGAGGGGAATAGCGTATCTCCCCCTGCTTCACGTCAATTCTTCCGTCAAGCAGCATCTCTCCCCCGATGGGGTACTGCACGTTGACCTTGCCGGAAGGTTTGACGTGTACATAATTCTTCCTGTCTATCAGGTAAGTTATGTCCGTCTCCGGCAGGAGTGTCACGTCTCCCGATATGTCCAGCTTTTCAGGGGTACCTGCCAATACGATGTCCAGGCCCGCGGCGACGTTGCCGAAATATGGGATGGTGTCTTTCCTTTCCAACGGAAGGGGCTTGAACCTGTCGCTCTTTATTGCAAAGTCCATTGCCATATCGGACAAGGCCAATGTACCATCCACCACGGCATAAGTGCTGTCCACGGCATATACGGGAAGACTGTCTATCCGGACCATGCCATCCTCGAGACGAATCGGGACATTTCCTATCGCGAGCTGCGCATCAAAGGGGGCATACCCTACGGTTATACCGTCAGGCACGACTTCTCCGGAAATCCGAAGACTGTCGAGGCTGCCCTTCGCAGAAACCTTTGCCAGAACCTCGCCTCCCGTTGTCAGATTACCGAGATCGACGAAGGAGCCTATCACAGAAAGCGGGATATTGTCCGTGTCGGCGGAAAGGTCAAAGAATTTCATATCAGGAGACGTGCCTTCGAACCTGACGGTATGCGTTCCGAAATCAGCGGAAGCATATTGCAAACCGTCAAGAATGAGCCGGCCCTCCGCACTGAGGCTTTTGCGGTCGAGAGATGCATCCAGGTCGAGGTCAAGGCCTGTGTTCAAATCACGGATACCCAAGGTCCCGTCCTTTATTTCCGACTTCACTTTCAGACTGGCCGTGGCACAGCTGCCGGAAAGGACAGCATCCAGTCCCGCCCTGATGTCAGGCAAGCCATACTGGCTGAGAAAGTCAAGGTCAATCCTGCACAGCAGATCGTCATCCGCCTGAGTGAGCCGCACGTCCGCCGAGTGAAGGGAAAGAGTGTCAAGAGAGATGTTCCGGACGGCCAATGCCGCATCTATCCCGTGCTCGGGAGAGAGGGATGCGTCCAGTCCGATGGCATCGAACGTTATGCCGTATTTTGAAATGATGCCTCCTGCCGGATTGTCCCGGTCAACTTTGACGGATGCAGTCAGTTCCGGAAGGATTTTACTTATTGAAGGCACGTCTAATTCAGACGAATCAAGCTGAGTACCGACAACTGATGATACTTTCTCCAGAGAGTTGAGAAGGTCGGTAACATACAGGTTCGTTTCAGTTTCTACGGAGAAACCTCCGGTTTTCACGCTGATGTCGGTCTTTCCCCTCCGCGTGAGGGCGGCCACGAAGAGTGTATCGAGATTGAGCCCGATGGAATCCTTGCGGAAAGACAGAGTGTCAAAATCCGCATCAATCGTGAGGGAGGGCCGTTTTGACTCTATGTCCGATGCCTTGAAATCCATAACGCCCGACAGTGCGGCAAGCAAGGAGGTATCGGCATAAGAAGCCTTTGTCCTGATGCGGCCGGAGATTGCCCCCCTGTCAATGTTTGCGGACAGAAGTGCAGGGCCGACCTTGACAGGCCCGGTGTCGCAACTGTCAATACGGGCTTTCACGTCAATCCCGGTACGGTTGTCGGAAATGTCGAATCCGTGGCCGTTGACAGAAACTGTTCCCTTTGCCGAAACCGGCAGGTCATACGGTATGATGTCCGACAGGGATGTCCATCCCATATCCAGATTGACGGAATAGGCAATAGACTGTATATCTGCCAAATCCAGTGTCGCGCCCGCATCCGCCGTCACCTCCCCTTTCCTGACGTGGATTTTCTCCGCTCGAATGAATGTCGAATCCATAGCGGCAACTAGCTCCGCTTCGTCGAGGCTGAAACTCTTGCCGGAAATCCCCACACTCAAAGGGCCGGAGACAAAGGAATCGGCGTGATATGCCGAGCGGCCGATATCTGCTGTCCCCGAGAATGAAATATCAGAGACATCCACATCCAGGTCGATGGGATTCAGCCTGACCTTAGCATCCCGTATGGATGCCTTCCTGACATCGAAGACCCATCCGAAAGAGGAGGAATCATTGTCGGGAGGCGTGTCTTCCTGCTGTGCAGGAAGATTGACAGTCAGGTCAACTCCAGCCAGAGAGACCTCATTGACAAGGGTATATGTACTGTAAAAGGAGGTCGAATCGCTGACAATGTCCAACCTGCCCACTTTTCCCCGAAGTCCAACTCCCGGAAGCAGTTCTTTGGTATCCGCACTCAAGTTGCGGATTCGGAAACGCTTGATTCCGGCTACACCGTCCATTATGGCGTGCAGGTCGGGTCTGAGTATGAATTCATCCACAGCAACGAGAGTGTCGGCACTGTTGTCCAGCACCGAAACACTATGCAAATCGATGTCTGCAATGGGAGATATGCCTACCCGCCCTACGGAAACTTCAAATCCGGTTTTCTCCCGGAGGATGTTTTCCGCCATGCTGACAGCCCTCGTCTGCACCGGAGGAAAATAGAGTATGAGTGCCGCAAGCGCAATGCAGAGAAACGGAACGAGAACTATGGTGGACAGAATCCACCACAATACTGACCATATTTTCCTCCTCCTTTTCAAAACAACTTCCTAGTCGATACGGCCGGTGTATGCGTCACGCTTGCCGGTATCGAATTTGGAGTTGAAGAACTTGTCGGCAGCCTTGTCGATTTCCTGATCCCAGGGTGACGGCCCTCCGGCTTTCTGAACCACCCACAATCTGAGTTCCTTTGTGTGCCAGTTCACGCTGCAGTTCGTACCCCAGGCTCCGCCGTGGCCGAACCAGCTCTCCTGACTGTCCTTTTCCGGAGCGCTGAGTCCGAGGGAATAACCTTCAAATCCTTCAGGACGAGTGGAAACGGCGAGAATGGACTTTACGGTCTCCTCCTTGAGAATACGCACGCCATTTTCACCCAGTCCGAGGTTCATAAGCATCTTATAGAACTTCAGCTGGTCCTCCGCCGTGGTCCAGAGACCCGCGCCGGCAGAAGCGAATACGTGTGAATCATTGTACGGACGCTGTTCCCAGCCCATCTCCTCAACCCACCGTGCCGGAGCGTCCTCCTGATATTCATAAAGTTCAATCTTGTTTTCTATCTGCCTGTCGGTCGGCCAGAACCAGGTGGACTTCATTCCGAGGGGATCGAGCACCTCCTGTTTGAGATAATTCTCCCACTTCATTCCGGTCACGGCCTCGACGACTGCTGCGCCGATGTCTATTCCCGTATTTGAATACTGCACCTGTGTTCCCGGTTCGAACATCAGCGGGGATGCCGCGGCAACGGATGCCGCCTGGCGGATGGGAGCTCCTCCGCTCCATCCTCCTCCACGCACGTCCAGGCGTTTTGCACTTATCTCAAAAGGGAAACCACCGGTATGATTGAGCACCATCCTGACTGTCAATACATTTTTTGCCTTATGAAGCGTCTTAATTCCGTCCTTCTCCGAATCGAGCACCCAAAGTTCCTCAAATTCAGGCAGATACTTTGATACAGGATCATCAAGGGAGATACGTCCCTCCTCAACCAACTTGGCAATTGTGACTCCGCAGAACCCCTTTGTCTGCGAGCACTGCATGAAAGCGCTGCTCATCTTGATAGGGCGCTTCGACGCAGCATCGGCATAGCCTATGCAGCAGGTCTCCTGCACACCATCCTTGTAAAAGACACAGATGGCACCGGGGAGTCGTCCGTCATCGACATACGGTTTCAATGCATCATAAGCGAACTTGGTTTGGGATTCCTTGGGATTTCCGGCGACTGCCATCGTGCAGACAAGCGCCGCGGCGACAAAGAGAATGAATCTTTTCATAGGTCAAGTACATTTTTTCAGTAATCAAATATCGCAAATAATATCGGTCTTGGCAACAATTTGTAAAATCAAATCAAGCGCCTATGTCATTCACGCCTCAAAAAAACGGGGTTCGATGGCTATCCTCGATTTTTCGCGTGGGATAGCCATCCATCTCCACAAGAAAAGGAGCCTTGCGGTACTACGGGAATAGCAAGGCGGCACCAGCCGCCGTGGCGGAGTGTGGGAGATGTTCGAAGAACATCGAGCCACGGAGCCACCCCGATGGAGCGACAGCGGAATCGGGTATGCCCCTCGGGGCAGCTGCGTAGCAGCGGGGGTTATATTCTCCACAAGAAAAGGAGCCGCAAGGCTCCTTTTCTTGTGGAGATGGGCGGGGTCGAACCGCCGTCCGAATAAAGCACCAGAGGGCTTTCTACACGTTTATCCTGCTCTTGATTGTCGGGGGACGGCTGCCAGCAGGCGGGCCACCGGACCCTTATCCTCGAAATCTTAACGCGTTTTAGAGGAGTGAACGCGGGCATCCCTCTTGGATGATACCCCGTGTGCCGGAGATAGAGGGCTCAAACCCCGGCGGGATACTCGTCGCTATGGACCTTGTCCACGCGATTAAGGAGTCTGCCTCAGGCTAGACTACGCAGCGAGTGCATAAGAGTTGTTGCCAGTTATGGCTTGAGGTCTGAGATTTACGAGAGGGGCCACGACTCTCGACGTGCTTACCGTCCGACATCATTTACCGTCAAAACCAATACATCCCCAGAAATCGATTGTCAAACGACACCGCAAAGATGCAAAAAATTTATTTCACATACCAGTCAATCATATCATTTATAGCCTTCCGGCAGACAGGGCAGAATCCGGGAGCGGTATTGTTGAGCATACGACACTCATAATAAGGGCGATAGCATCCTTTTGCCATATACCCGGCCCCCTCGAAGACACCCACCGTACCATACCACTTCTCAGGGTCGGCGGGAGTCGGGACCGGAGTGCCGGCAGCAACCATATCCTTCCATTTCGAGCCGAAATCGGTGAGATTGGTGATATTGGGTTCCCAAGGCTCGATTCCCGGCAGATAGTAATCCTCGTAAGCAACGTCGGAAGTATAATACTCGTCGGCCAGCCCCGCGAAACTGTGCCCGAACTCGTGGACCAGCACCACCTCCGACAATTTGTTGTCGGCAGTGCCGAGAGCGTATGAACCGTACACTCCCCCGCCTCCGTATTTGGATTCGTTCGCCACGACTATCAGGGCGTCGTGCGGAACCCCGGCAGCCGCCCGGGCAATCAATGAGTGATCCCAGACCGTAAGATATCTGTCGATATAGAAGGTGTCGAACATCGAGGCCAGCACCGTGTTTCTCCAGACACCGTTCTGCGGCACCGTCACCCCATTCTCCGCCGACGCGCTCTCCACAAACCACAGATTGAAGTCATCCCTTCTGGAAGCATACGGTTCCAGAGAGAAGAAGGTCTCCACCAGCCGTCTGGCATCGCTGCGGAATTTCTCCATATTGTCAGCCGTATACCCTTCCGCCACAATGGCAATGTCGACCTTTTCGGAAGGGTCCCCGCTCAATGAGGAGGTTGCCGGCCACACACTTTCCGGGCAGGGAACGATATGCCTGTCGGTGGGGTCAATGTCGAATTCCGTGAGGGCGGTGAATCTGCCGGTAGAGCGGACCCTCTGATAGATGACAAGATGCACTGTCTCCTTCGGCATCGGAATCCAGATGCTCTGCCCGGCCGACATTGAGACGGTGCCGGCCTGCGCCGTTGTGGTCCACTCGTCAAAGAGAGTGCAGAACCCGTGAGAGTAGACCAGCTTACCTCCGGAAAAGAGTTCATAGAAATACTGCCCGTACCCGAAAGTGTCAATCAGATTGATTTTGGATGCACTCCACAGCGCCTCTTTCTGGAGCCCCTTGAGATATATGGCCTGCGAGGAGGCGTTCCCTGCCAATTCAAGGTCAATACGCAACCTCTCCGGAGTGAAGAATTCCTGATAATCGACTTTCCCTTCAAAGGTGGAACTGACTGTCCCGTCGCCATTGGAGGCGGGGACGTCGCGGCAGGAAAGAACCGCTGCTGACAGCAGGACGAAAAGCAATTTTTTCATATCAAAAATGAGATTGTTCCCGGCCCCTCGTGGCAGAGAAGGTCGAGTATTGAAAGATTTGACTTGAAGCCGGAACGCGATGAGAAAATCTGATAATATTCCCTGTTGAAACCGAACTCATCGAGAAGGCTTTCCCCACGATATTTCGGCTGAATCCTCGTCCTGAAATCCCCAGCCCCGCAATCCGGCCTGAACGAATCCGTGAATTCAATCTCCGCCCTGATTCCGACCAGTTCCAGCAATTTTTCAGTCAGGGCGATATCAAGGTCAAAGAGAAACTCAGGCTTCTTCCGCAGAATCTCAAGAAAGTCATCCTTGTAGTAAAGATAGAACGGGGAGGAGTTGTAGGCCGCTTCAATGGCACGCGTATGCTGCTGAAGCCACGGCTCGCTGTAATCGATGCGTATGTCCCTTATCGGGCGGGCGTGGATGACATCCTTGATGACCGGAATCGAAAGCTGCATCACCCCTCCTCCGGAATATATCCGGCAGCGGTTTCGATATGACTGCTTCTGATAAAGTTCGTTCTGTTCGACAACCACCCGCCCGCTCTGTGCAATGGCGAAGAAATACTCCACCGGAGGGAAGTATGCCGCTGAAAGGGTAACCGTGTCGAAAAGAGGCATCAGCGTTTCACGATTCCTCTTGAGGATTTCTCTATGAAGTCGAGAATCGCTGTCTTGTGAGCGCTCTCGGGGAAGACTTCGCGGATTACGCGGCAGGCATCGGAGATGTTCTTGTCACTCTCGTAAATTTGTTTGTAGATATCCCTGATTTCCTCGATTGAGTGAATGTCGAATCCGTGACGGCGAAGCCCCACGATATTGATTCCCTCATAGATGACGGGATTTCTGGCGGCAAGGACAAACGGAGGGATATCCTTGTTCACCGCGGCTCCGCCACCGACCATCGCGTGGCAGCCGATGTGCGAGAACTGATGGACAAGAGCCCCTCCCCCAAGGATGGCCCAGTCATCCACGTCCGTCTCCCCGGCTATTGCGGCAAAACTTGAGAAGATGCAGTTGTTCCCGACACGGCAATCGTGTGCTATATGGACATACGACATTATCAGACAGCCGCTTCCAACCTTGGTCAGCAGTTTGCCGCTGGCTTCGGTACCGCGGTTGATGGTGGCACATTCACGGATTGTGGTGTTGTCACCGATTTCCACATAGGAGACCTCTCCGTGGAACTTCAGGTCCTGGGGGATTGCTCCAATCACGGCTCCGGGGAAAATCCTGCATCCGTTTCCGATTTTCACGTAATCATATATGGTTACGTTGGGACCGATCTTGCAGTTGTCCCCTATCTCGACGTTTCCGGAGATACAGGTGAACGGCCCGATTTCCACATTCTTTCCTATTTTGGCATCCGGATGGATGTAATTCATTGTATTCATAGCATCATTGATTTTCTGTTTCAAGAAAAGACTTCAGGGCTGTCACGTTGAACGTGTGGCCCGGCTTGAATGCCGTGATTCGTCCAACTATCGGTTTTCCTGCGAGCAAAAAGTCTCCCATCAAATCCAGAAGTTTATGCCTCGCACATTCGTTTTCAAAAATCGGCTTTGAGCCGAGGTATCCGACCGGTTCGTCGATGACCAGAGCGTTGTCCAGACTTCCTCCCTTTATCAGGCCGAGAAGGCGGAGCCAGCGAATCTCCCGCTTGAAGCAGAATGTCCGGCTGGGAGCAATGCCGTCGGGATATCCGCTACCGTCAAAACAGGCTTCCTGCACTCCCAGCACCTTGGAATTGAAATCTATCTTCACTTGATAGGATGTGGCGGAAGCGGGCTCTATCCGGAGATAAGACCCTCTTCTGTCGTCCCTGTATTCAAAAGGTTCCCTGACTGTAATCACCTCCCTTTCAGCCTCCTGCTCCACCAGACCGTCCGCAACGATTGCCTCTGCGAAAGGCTTCGCGCTGCCGTCCAGAATGGGGATTTCAGCCCCTTCCATCTCCACCACGGCATTGTCGACTCCCAGCCCCGCAAATGCGGAAAGAAGATGTTCCACGGTGCGTGCCTCGGCCTTTCCCGATTTAAGGCCTGTGCTGCGTGCTCCCTTATGGAAATTGGCGGCATCAGCCTTGACTTCGGCTCCCCGGAGGTCAAGACGGCGGAAAACTATGCCGGTCCCTTCCGGCGCCGGACAGAGCGAAATCCTGACGTGCCTGCCGGAATGAAGACCTACGCCTTCAAAAGTATATATCCTGCTGAGAGTCTGCTGCTTCATCATTGTCTGTCAGGAGCATTCTTGAAGATGGCATATGCGCGCATAAACTTGTGATATTCGAACGCCGGCCCCCCCATAAGAACCTGTCCCGGTTTCCTGACGCTCCCCTGAACTCCGGAGCCCGCCGCAATCGTGGTGTTGTCCGCAATCGTCAGATGCCCTACAATACCCACCTGGCCTGCAATCACACAATTCTTCCCCACCTTGGTTGACCCCGCTATTCCGCTCATCGCGGCCATCACGGTATTCTCCCCTATCTCCACGTTATGCGCCACCATACACAGGTTGTCTATCTTCACACCCTTCCTTATTATCGTGGAACCCATTGTCGCCCTGTCCACGGTCGTATTGGCTCCAATCTCCACATTCTCTTCCAGAACCACGTTCCCCAGCTGCGGAATCTTATGATACACGCCCTGCGCATCCGGAGCAAATCCGAAACCGTCGGCCCCGATGACGGCATTGGCGTGGATGATGCAGTTGTCGCCTATTATGCAACCGCCGTATATCTTCACACCGGAATAGATGGTGCAGTTCCTGCCTATTTTCACACCGGGCCCTATCGAAACCTGCGAATGAATCCTGGTACCGCGTCCGATGCGTGCGGATATATGGATGGAATTGCTGCTTTCCAGCCTGGCGCGGAAACCGTTCCCCACTCCGCGACGGCCATTCAGATTCTTGAAGTAACCCAGCAGGGTGGAAACGCCTCCATACACATCCTTCAGCCTGATGACCGTTGCCGGCACCGGCCCCGAAGGCACGAAATCCTCCGGAATCAGAAGAACCGTAGCCTTGGTGTCATAGATATATCTCTCATATTTGGGGTTGGCATAGAAACATACGTCACCGGGCACTGCATTCTCTATCCTGGCCGGCTTTACGACAACCGCCTCAGCATCCCCTTCAAGTTTTCCATCAAGAATACGGGCCAAAGTTCCTGCAGTCACCTCTTTCTTTTTCATACTCGCAAATATAACAAAGAGTGTGCACTAACACAAAATATGCCAAATAAATTTGATAATTAGAGGAATATGCCTATATTTGCACCGATTGAGGGGACGGGATGTCCCCTCTTTTCATAATATTATGATTGAGAAAGAGACCATAATTCAGATTGCCCAGGAGCATCTGGCAACAACAGACCTCACCCTGGTGAAGGTGAGCAACAACAAGGAAAACAACATCAAGGTGTTCATCTCCAGGGAGGGTGGCAGCGTATGCATCGATGACTGCGTTGAACTGAGCAGATTCATCGAGGGCCGGCTGGACCGTGACCGGGAGGATTTCTCCCTTATGGTGAGTTCCGCCGGGATATAGTATAATTTCAGACATATAAATTTTAACAATAGCAACTAAAAATGGAAGGGTTGAACCTAATCAGCACGTTTGCTGAATTCAAAGAACTGAAAAACATTGACAGGCCCACGATGATGAGCGTACTGGATGACATTTTCCGCGCTCAGCTTGCCAGGATGTATGGAGATGCCGACAACTTCGACATAATCATCAACATTGACAAAGGTGACTTCGAGATATGGCGGAACAGGACGGTTGTCGAGACCGTCGAGGACCCCAACAAGGAAATCTCACTCGAAGATGTTCAGAAGATAGACAGTTCATACGAAATCGGCGAGGATTACACGGAAGAGGTGTCTCTCGCAAGTTTCGGACGCCGCGGCATACTCAATCTCCGCCAGAATCTCGCAAGCAGGATTATGGACTTGGAAAAGGCCAACCTGTATAACAAATACCGCAACAGAATCGGAGAAATCATCGTCGGTGAAGTATATCAGTCCTGGAAAAAAGAGGTACTTGTCATGGACGAGGACGGAAACGAACTCGTGCTTCCCAAGACCGAGCAGATACCCGCAGACTTCTTCCGCAAGGGCGACACCGTGAAGGCCGTCATCCTCAGTGTGGAGATGAAGAACAACAACCCCATCATAACCCTTTCCCGCACGTCAAGCCTGTTCCTCGAAAAACTGTTCGAGCAGGAGGTTCCTGAAATCTTCGACGGGCTGATAACCATCAAGAAAGTTGTCCGTATGCCCGGTGAACGCGCAAAAGTGGCCGTTGAAAGTTATGACGAGAGAATCGACCCGGTAGGCGCCTGCGTGGGTGTCAAAGGTTCCAGAATCCACGGAATCGTCCGCGAGCTGAGAAACGAGAACATTGACGTCATCAACTGGACTTCAAACGTTCAGCTACTCGTCCAGAGAGCCCTCGCTCCCGCGAAGATTTCCTCAATGAAGATTGACGAACAGAGCAAGAGCATACACATCGACCTGCAATCCGACGAACTTCCCCAGGCAATCGGAAGAAACGGAAACAACATCCATCTTGCCGAGGATCTGTCAGGCTACAAGATTGACGTCTACCGTATGGATTCAGACAACGCCGAAGAGGAGGAAGACGTCCTGCTCGACAGCTTCACCGATGAGATAGACCAGTGGATCATCGATGCTCTGAAGGGAATCGGCTGCGATACAGCCAAGAGCGTACTCGCCATCCCCGCAGAAGAACTTATCCGCCGCGCCGACCTTGAAGAGGAAACGGTCAGCGACGTATTGCGCATTCTTGCGTCCGAATTCGAGAATTAATCATAAAAAGGGAGGTCATATATGTCAGAAGGTACAGTCAGAATAAACAAAATCCTCAAAGATTTCAATATCGGTTTCTCAACGTTGGCCGATTTCCTCAAGAAAAAGGGAATCACCGATGAAATCAATCCTACGTCTAAAATTTCGGCAGATACTGTTGACCTGATAGCCAAGGAATTCGGGAAAGAGCAGCTCATCAAGGAGCAGTCCCTGAAAGTTGCCATCAAGGTCAAGGAGATAACTGAAAAAGGTGCCGTAAAGGAGGCCCGGGACGAATATGAACCCGGCAAGGAAGTCATCATCAAGACCAATGTTCTCACAGAGAAGAAAAAGGCTGACACTCCCCAGCCCGCTCCTGCTCCTGCACCTGCACCCGAGATCAAGAAACCGGAACCTGTCGTACCGGAACACAAAGATGAGCCCAAAACTGACATCAAGATTGTAGGAAAAATCGATCTGGACCGCAAGCCGGAACCCAAGCCGGCCAAAGCAAATGAAGCGGCTCCTGTTGCAGAGAAAACTCCGGTCTCTGTTCCCGAACCGGCTCCCGCCCCTGTAAAAGAGGAGAAGCCTGTTATCGAGCATATCGAGACCAAGGTGGAAAAACTTGCCGGGCCGAAAATTGCCGGCACCATAGACCTCTCACAGTTTGAGAAAAAGCCTTCATCCACCCAGAACAAGGACAACAACCGCAAGGACAAGAACAAACGTGAAAGAATCCACAAGGGCGGTCCCGCCAAGGTGGATGTCAACGACCCCCGCAACAGCGCAAACGCCAGACAGGGCGCAAACCGCTTCAACGGCAATAACAAGAAAGACAGATTCAAGGCGGTACATCCAGAAATAGACAGCGATGAGATACAGAAAGTTATCAAGGAGACCTACGCAAGGATGACCGAAGGCCACGGCAAGACCAAGACATCAAAGCACCGCCGTGAGAAACGCGAGGAAATTGCAGAGAAGATGCAGGAGGAGGCATTCCGTCAGGAGATGACAAGCAACGTTCTGAAGGTGACCGAATTCGTTACCGTCAACGAACTTGCAATCCTTATGAACAACACTCCTGTCACGAAAGTCATAGAGGCCTGTATGAACCTCGGACTTATGGTTTCCATCAACCAGAGGCTTGATGCCGAGGCACTCGTACTTGTGGCTGAAGAATTCGGGTACAAGATAGATTTCGTGACGGCAGAAATTCAGGATGCCATAACTCAGGAAGAGGACAAGGAGGAGGATATGGTTCCGCGTCCGCCTATCGTGACCGTTATGGGACATGTGGACCACGGAAAGACTTCCCTGCTCGACCACATAAGGAAATCCAACGTGATTGCCGGTGAGGCCGGCGGAATCACCCAGCACATCGGTGCATACAACGTGAAACTCGCCGACGGACGCCACATAACGTTCCTCGACACCCCCGGCCACGAAGCATTCACCGCAATGCGAGCCAGAGGAGCCAAGGTGACCGACCTTGCCATCATCATCGTTGCGGCTGATGACGCGATAATGCCCCAGACAGTGGAGGCAATCAACCACGCCCAGGCCGCAGGCGTACCTATGATTTTCGCAATCAACAAGATAGACAAGCCCGGAGCCAACCCTGACAAAATCAAGGAGCAGCTTGCGAATATGAACATCCTCGTAGAGGACTGGGGCGGCAAATATCAATGTCAGGAAATCTCAGCGAAGAAAGGCATCAACGTGGACAAACTTCTCGAGAAGGTGCTTGTGGAAGCTGACCTTCTTGAACTGAAGGCTAATCCCGACAAGAATGCCGTCGGCAGCATAATAGAGTCATCCCTCGACAAGGGCCGCGGATATCTCGCCACTGTGCTGATTCAGGGCGGAACTCTTCACGTCGGTGACCCCATCGTCGCCGGTTGTTATGCCGGACGCGTGAAGGCGATGTTCAACGAACGTGGGCAGAAGTTGAAGGAAGCAGGTCCTTCCACCCCTGTATCAGTCCTCGGACTGTCAGGCGCGCCGACTGCAGGCGACACCCTCAATGCAATGGATGATGAGAAAGAGGCCCGTGACATTGCCAACAAACGCGAACAGCTCATCCGTATCCAGGGCATCAAGACCCAGACACATATCACCCTCGAGGAGATCGGACGCCGCATAGCGCTGGGCAACTTCCAGGAACTCAACGTTATCGTCAAGGCCGACGTGGACGGTTCAATCGAGGCTCTGTCGGATTCACTTATAAAACTCTCGACGGAAGAGATACACGTCAATGTCATTCACAAGGCTGTGGGAGCCATTTCCGAGTCGGACGTCCTGCTCGCAGTGGCATCCAACGCAATTATCATCGGCTTCCAGGTAAGGCCTATGCCCAGTGCCCGCAAGCTTGCTGAGAAAGAGCAGATTGAAATCCGTCTCTACTCCGTCATCTACGACGCCATCGAGGAGGTCAAGAGCGGTATCGAAGGTATGCTTGCTCCCGAAGAGAAAGAGGAAGTCTGCGCGAACGCCGAAGTTCTGGAGACTTTCAAGATTTCCAAGGTCGGAACGATTGCCGGATGTATGGTACGCGACGGCAAGCTCGTACGTGGTGCAAATGTCCGCGTAATCCGCGACGGTATCGTGGTTTATACCGGCAAACTCGGTTCCCTGAAGAGGCTCAAGGACGATGTCAAGGAGGTTACTTCCGGTTTCGACTGCGGCTTGAGCGTGGAGGGCTACAACGACATCAAGATAGGAGATATGATTGAGGCCTACCAGATTGTCGAGATAAAGAGGAAACTGTAAGAAACTGTTTTGAAATTTTATTTATCTTTGCGGTGCGGATGCCCGAAGGGTCGCCCGCAAGGAATTACGGGGAATTAGCTCAGCTGGTAGAGCGTCAGGTTCGCAATCTGAAAGTCGGGAGTTCGAGTCTCCTATTCTCCACAAAAAAGGTGCTTTGAAAGCACCTTTTTTTATTACTTGATTTCGAAGTCGAGAGCGCTGAGGTCTGCGTCACGTGATGATGGTCCGTACAGAATCTGGTAGCGGCCCCTGTGCACGGCGACCTTCTTCTGCTCGAGGTCGTACCTCTCGAAGGAGTCGCCTGCTAAGGCTATCTTCACCTGTACGGTCTGGCCGGGCTCGATATTGACCCTCTCGAAGCCCTTGAGTTCCTTGACGGGGGCGGTGGGGTCGTCGAGGCTCCTGATGTAAACCTGCACCACCTCGTCGCCTGCGACTGCGCCGGTGTTGGTCACGGGGATGGTCACGTCAACGCCCTTGCCGGCCTTGACTGAGCCTGCTGAAAGCGTTGCCCGGCCGTACTCGAATGTTGTGTAGCTCAGGCCGTATCCGAAGGGGAACTCTGGCTCCTCGCCGCGGAGGTACCTGTAGGTGCGGCCCTCCATATTGTAGTCCTTGAATTCGGGAAGCTGGTCTGTGGATGAATATACGGTAACGGGCAGCCTTCCGGCGGGATTGTAGTTTCCGAACAGGACGTCCGCAACTGCCCGGCCCATGGCCTCGCCGCCGTAGAATGCCTGCAGAAGCGCATTGTACTGATCTTCGATTTCCGTGAATGTGATGGCGCTGCCGGAACAGTTCACTACCACGACGGGCTTGCCGGTGGCATGCATCTTCCTTATGAGATCCTGCTGTTCGATGGGGAGCTCGACCTTGGTGCGGTCGCCGCCGAGGAAACCTTCGACATTTATGCAGTTCTGCTCGCCCTCGAGGTCGGCATTCAGGCCGCCTACGAAGATGATGGCGTCCTCATCGGTAACCTCAAATTTCTCGGCGGAATAGGGATGCTGCTCGGCAAGGTCGAAGTACAGATGGGCGGCCTCCTCTGCGGGATGCACGAAATCAAGTACGAAATTGTACTTCTTTCCGGGCACGACCGTGATCACGGAGTCCATGTCGGGCACGGAATCGTATCCTATCTCACGATGGACCCCCTTCTGCACTGCAACCTCCTTGCCGTTGATCTTCAGTGAGTAAGGCATATTGCTGCGGATTACGTATACCAGTGTCGAAGGCGTGTCAAGGATGACCTCGCCGGTATAGCGTATCGAATATGAGTCAATGCCTTTCAGGAATTCCGGCATCGGGGTGTCCGGATTCATATTGATGTACCCTGCCTCGGCTGTGCCTATTGGCTTTCCGGAGAAGGTCTCGCCATTGAAGTACTCCACCTTGAGGCGATGCCTGCTGAAATAGAAGGTGGATCCTTCAGTCTGGGCATATCCGCAGCCCCTCACGTAACGGACTTCGGTGCCGGGTACGGCCTCCCTTATTGCAGAGAGAATGGACTGAGTGTGCTCCTCGGTAGGGGTTCCGTTATAGTTGCCGAGGTGCATGCTTGCAGCATCGGCATTGGGGCCGACTACGAGTATCTTCCTGAGATCCTTCTTAAGAGGGAGAGTTCCGTCGTTGGCAAGGAGAGTCATTGACTCGCGTGCTGCCTTCAGTGCCAGTTGGTGGTGATCCTCGGAACTTACGTCAGCAGCGCCCAGGTCCTTCCAGGGCAGCAGTTCCGCAGGGTCAAGGTTGCCCAGTTTGATTCTTAGAAGAAGCGCACCGCGCAGGACTCTGTCGATGTCCTCGACCTTGACGAGGCCCTGTTCGAGGCTCCTGCCAAGGTTGACGAATGCACTGGTGCCGCCCAGAGTTCCGCATTCGATGTTGGTGCCGCTCAGGATTGCGTCTGCGCTGGCGTCCACACCGTCCTTATGAGTCATGTGGTGGTTGTATTCATAGAAGTCGCCTATGGCTCCGCAGTCGGTTACCACGATGCCATTGAATCCCCACTGATCGCGGAGAATCCCCGTGAGGAGCTTGTCGCTGGCGCAGCAGGGCTTGCCCTCGAAGCGGGTGTATGCGCACATCACCTCAGACACGCCCGCCTTCTGCACAAGTGTTTTGAATGCAGGGAGATAAGTGTCCCAAAGGTCACGATCAGACACTGAAGGGTTGAATCTGTGGCGGAGAGGTTCCGGGCCGCTGTGCACGGCATAGTGCTTCGCGCAGGCCGCGGCCTTCAGATAATGGCTGTCGTTGCCCTGCAGGCCGTTCACCACGGCGCTGCCCATCACTCCGGTGAGATACGGGTCCTCGCCGTATGTCTCCTGGCTGCGTCCCCAGCGAGGGTCACGGACTATGTTGATGTTGGGAGTCCAGAAGCTGATGCCGCCATAACCCTGGTTCCACACCGCGCGTGCCTCGTCGGAGATGGCGGTGAAGACCTCGTAGTTCTGTTCCTTGTCGAAGCTGGCAGCCAGAGCTATGGACTGGGGGAACACGGTTGCGCCTTTCTGGCGTATGCCGTGGCACGCCTCATTACCCCATTCGAAGGCAGGTATGCCGAGCCTCTCAATGGCGGGCTGCTCCGATACCAGAAGAGAAATCTTCTCTTCGGTGGTCAGAAGCGACATAAGGTTGTCAACCCTTTTTTCAGGAGTGAGCTTCGGATTCTGAAAGGGGTACTGATATTCAGAGTGGGTGCATGCACCGATGACACAGAGTGCCAAGGAGAGGAATATTAGATGTCTTCTATTCATGATTCTTTTGGTTTTCAAGCAAATTACTGTTTGATACGGGCAACTCTTTTTATTATGAATAATTGAATGCTCTGATAGATGAGCTGCCGGTTTGAGGGATTATGACATTGTGCATATTGTCAACATATCTGGCAAGCTGAATCATATAGGCATTGAACACATACAGCTGCTCATCGAACGGAGCCTCATTGACCACGATTTCCTTGGTGATATCTCCGTTCTCGCAGACATAGCTGATGACGGATGACAGGAACTCTTCCTGCTCGGCATTCAGCTCTGCACCTGTAATGAAGTCTCCGAAAAGACGCATAGCTTCTTTTCGGTCAACGCCTATCAGCGAACGGATGAATGCAGCCACATTGTCGCCGCACATCATTCCTTCAGTGTATTTCTCGTAATCTTCCCTGGAGCCGAGCTCTTCCCAGAGAACACGTTCCAGGGCCATAATATCTTCGTCAGTCAGCTGCTTCATCCCGTATATCTTCTCCAATACTGGGATATCCCTGTTCTGCATCAGGAAATCCATCACGCGCTGCTTGTAGCTGACGCGGGTGACAACTCCAGCGCTTTCCCCATCATTGGAGATAACGTCGTCAATATCAACAATGAACCACTTGCCCTGTTCTCCAATAAGGAACTTCATAAGGTCCCTTAAATCGGTCCTGACTTTTTCCAGCCATCTGAGGTTTGCATTCTCCCAGGCTACAGGCGAAAGGACCTCCCTGATAGTATCCATCCTTGCCTGAACCTGTGGAAGCGAAGCCTTCTCCTGCAACTTGTCGCAAATGACCTGCACACGCTGTATGCACTTGGACGCATCAACGTCGTCATCCAGGTAACTCAGTTCAATGGTGAGCAGAAGAATATCGAATTTCTTCGCATTTTCGTCCAGAGTATTTTTCGGTAGAAGCGGAGAAATATCATTTTTGAGAGTAATGACATCCAGCTCTGAAATGTATTTCCAGGATTCTGCATCTTTGAAATGGCTGACAGACTCCCACTTGGCTCTGACGGAGATATGGCTGTCGGAAAGCGCACTGACCTGCCCGTGCAGCAGTGCCTTCAAATCATCGTGCAGTTGCTTGCAGTATGCATCCTCCTGATACTTCTGATGCTGCAGGTGGAATGCAATTTCCGTCCTCAGGCAGAACAGACGTTCAGTAAGGGACTGGACGTGCCTGGCCTCCTGCCCGCTGGGATTCTTTTCAAAATACTCGAAATTCCTGCACCAGTCAAAGATATAGAAGCACTCCTTGTCTCTGCCTCCTCCGAAAATGCCCGGGCTGAGCCTTGTCCCGCGCCCGATCATCTGCATGAACTTTATCTTGCTCTTGACAATCTTGAAGAACACAAGGTTGAGAATATCAGGGACATCTATTCCCGTATCCAGCATATCCACGGATACGGCAATCTGGGGCTCTGCATCCCTGATTTCAAACTTGTCAATCAGGTCTTGCGAATAGGTGACGTAGTTGTCGATGAGCACACAGAACCCAGGACCATATTCAGGGTACAGTATATTGAACCGCTTGACAATGAGCTCTGCATGACGGTGGTTATATGCGAAGATTACTGACTTGCCTATGCGTTCCCCGCTTTGAACCTTCAGTCCATTCTCCATCAGGTCCTGCAGTACAGCGTCAATTGTATCCTCGTTGAAGATATAGCTGAATATCTCGCTGTTTGCAATGTCCCTGTGGTAGTCGTCGGAATTGAGGTCAAGTGCTTTGCGAGCCTTCTCATACTCCCATATCGCCTCCATCTGCTGCTTCTCCTCTTCGGAAAGATTGCTGTACTTGATACCTTCTTTCAGAATCAAGGAACCGCGTTTGAACCCGTGATAGTTCACAAGATATCCGTCTGACACGGCATCTTCGAGTTCGTATGCATAGTTAGGTTCGCCCTGCTCCATCTCGAAGATGTCGTAGGTACTTCGGTCAATCTCTTCCCTGGGAGTGGCGGTGAGGCCGAGCATCAGGGCGTCGAAATAGTTGAAGATTGCCCCGTACTTGCCGAAAATGCTTCTGTGCGCCTCATCGATAATGATGAGGTCGAACCTGCCCACCGAGAACGGCTTGTCCTCCGTGTCGATGTAGTTTATCATCGTCTGGTAGGTGGAGAAGATGATGCGGGCATTCGGGTCCCGGTCAGTGCTGTTGTCGGACAGGACGCAGGTGGTGGCATTCGGCAGAAGCTTGACGAAGTTCTTGTGCGCCTGATTGACAAGGGAAATGCGGTCTGCAAGGAATAGCACGTTCTTAACCCAGCCGTTGCGCTGCAGCACATCCACGAATGATATGGCAACGCGGGTCTTTCCCGTGCCCGTGGCCATTACCAGAAGTCCCTTGCGGTGCTTGCTGTTGTAATGCTCACAGACAGCCTTGATTGCCATCTTCTGATAGTGCCTGTCGGTTATGCTGTCCTTGATGGAAAGGTCTGAGATGTCCCCACGCCCACGTTTCTGGATCATCAGGTCCAGGTCGGCTGCCGTATGGAATCCGAACAGCCTTCTCGGGGGATATCCCAGCCCATCAATGATGTTTGTCTCGAATCCGTTGGAGTAGTAGATGACAGGACGGACACCGTACTGCTTCTCAAGGCAGTCGGCATACAGTTCAGCCTGATGCTTTCCCTTGATTGGAGAAACGGAAGTTCTCTTTGCTTCTACGACGGCAAGAGGCAGACCGTCGGCTCCGAACAGGACATAGTCTGCATATCCGACACCCTCAGCATTCGGCATTCCTTGGAGCTCGACTTCAATGCATGCCTTGCGTGGCTGTATGGTTCCCTCAGTAGAAAGGACTTTCCAACCAGCTTCTTTCAGCATCAGGTCGATATACATCTTCCTGGTTTCCGCTTCGGATATGTCGCATATTATTTCTTCAACAGGATCCGTATTCTCTACGGCAGCTGTGTCGGAAGAGGCTACAAGTGTGTCCGTCGGCTGAATCTGAACCGTAGTTGGAACGGGCGCTGGTGCGGTGGCAGAGGATTCTTTCGGAATCAGGTCCCCATCGAAAGGCTTGACACTGTCGACGACTTTCAGTTTGAGCAGGATCGCTCCGACTACATTGTAGATATTCAGCAGCGCGAAGAATGACTCACGCTTTGTCACGTCACCCGTATGGGCGCCGCTGTTGCCTACCTTTCTGACGTAGTGAACAGCCATCATGACTCTGTCATCATTTATGAACTCACGGAATGGCTCACCGTCTACAAGTTCAAACAGGGAAGTCCGTTCGGGGACCTCGATGTTCTTCATATAGTACAGGGCTCTGACGATGTACTCCAGTGCCCGACGGGAATTGACGGCACTGACATCAGGATTGCTCAGTTGGTTCTCTTCTGCAGTGGAGCAATACCTGTACAGGTCATTCAGACCGAGGTCTTTTATGTAGTCGAAATTTCGCATGCTAACCGAAATATTTGTCCATAGTGTAGTCGAAAAGTATCTGGGTCTCCGCGATGGAACGGTTGATGGAGGCTTTCTGGGATTCTATGGATTGAATCTTTTGGGCGAAGGTTTGTTGAATGGTTATCGGTGGTACGGGAATAGGTATTGAGAGCAATGAAGACTTAACTAAGTGTTTAATTGTGACACCCTTACCGTACTTGGAATCAAGCACTCCTCTTTGCTTGAGACACTGAAGAGTAAAAAGGCAGTATTGAGCAGTAACCTTCCCATTGAACCTAAGCCGATGAAGCGCATTCTGATATTGGATATCATAGTCTTTATCCCAAATAGCACTTCTCCCGATATCACCTCCTTCACATACGAGTAAATCTCCTTTAGTGACTGAGTACCGCTCAATCTCATCATCTTCAAATCGAGCATTTTTGAGCGTTGATAAGTCTATTTGCTGCCACTTAATGTTAATAGCGCACAGATACGTACGAAGTTCTCCAGTATCCTTGGCTTGGTTCAAAGTCTTCCCCAAATCACTATTGCATAAATCTCCCAACCTTGAGCACTCCCACCCTTTCTCGTTACTTTCAGGATCACCGAACATATCGTAGAAAATGGCCTGGGCGAGGGTGTCGAGCTCTTTGAGCTGCGCCTTCTGCTTGTCGATGATGCCCGTCAGCAGGTGCAGCTCGTCCAATATTTGGTACTGTTCTGGAATTGATGGAACGGGAATGTCCATTCCAAGAATATCTGCATCGTCTATTTTCCCCCTTCTCTGAATGCTACCTCTTAACTTTGATTTATAAAAGGCGATACTCCGAGGCGAACGAAGAATAGTTGATAGATACTCTCCATCCACTTTTGAAGTGTCCACATCCCATATCCTATAAGCGGGACTCACAATGCCCTCATCAACAAGTGTCTGAACTGCGAAACCACCTTCGTCTATATGGATGCTTTGCACCAACTGATTCCTTTTCACAACATTGTAGGAGCTTTTATCTTTGGATGCAATTTCTTTCTTGAACTTGTCTGATTGCAAAACAAACCCATCTCGCATAGTAATAGAGAGGACTGGAAGAACCCGCTCCTTACACTTTACCGTTTTGGCCTTAGATATGACTTCCCCTAATTTCATGATTCATCAGTATCCTATAAGTACTTCTCTCTGAACTCAGCGAAGGCCGCATTGATTTCACTCTGCAAACTTTCTATCCTTTCAAGTACAACTGACGGCTCTTCGTACTCCACCTTGACCTTCTCGACCTCCTTGTATTTGTTGATGGAGAGGTCGTAGTCGTTGTTTCGGATTTCCTCCACGGGAACAACGAAACTCTTGTCCTTGCGGTTACGGCTCTCCTCGGCTTCGAGATTCTTGAATCGCTCGATTATGTCGGGGATGTCATTTTCCGCTATCGGGGAACGCTTGTCGTCCAGGCTGAATCCGTCTGCCTTCATGTCGTAGAACCAGACCTTGTCTGTACCTCCCGCATTTGTCTTTGTGAATATCAGGATAGCTGTCGATACTCCCGCATACGGTTTGAACACGCCCGACGGCATTGATATGACCGCCTGCAATCTCTGATTGTCGATAAGTTCCTTGCGTATGGACTTATGTCCCGTACTGTTGCCGAAAAGCACTCCGTCAGGAACGATGGAGGCGCAGCGTCCGCCTATCTGGAGCATCCTCACGAACAGCGCCAGGAACAGCAACTCTGTTTTCTTGGTCTTTGTAATTGCAAGAAGATTCTTGCTGACCGCCTCATAGTCCAGACTCCCAGTGAAGGGCGGATTTGCAAGGCAGAGGGTATATTTGTTCTCGTCAGTATTGTCCGTCGAAAGACTGTCCCTGTATTGGATATCGGGATTGTCCACTCCGTGAAGCATAAGGTTCATCGCACCGATACGCAGCATCGTGAAATCGGTGTCGAAGCCGTGGAGCATTCCGTTCTTGTAGTGGTCAGAGTTCTCCTTTTTCAGAAGCTCTAACTTGTAATGGCTCTGGATGTATTTGGCCGACTCGACGATGAATCCCGCGCTTCCCATTGCAGGGTCGCAAATCGTGTCTTTCAGGGTAGGCTGCATAAGCTCCACCATCATACGGATTATGTGGCGCGGGGTGCGGAACTGTCCGTTGTTGCCGCTTGCCGCCATCTTTCCGAGCACGTATTCATACACATCGCCCATCGTGTCCCTGTTGTTCATATCCAGGCTGTCAATGCCTTCTACAACCTTCACAAGGGTACGGGGGCTCTGAATCAGGAACGTTGCATTTGCCATGAACTTGCTGTACGCCGATTCCTTGCCGTCATTGAGGTTCTTGATGAATACGAAAACGTCTTTGCTGATTGTCCTGTACATCGCCTCAGCCTCAGCATTCTTGAACACGTGCCATCTGAGTGCATTGTAAGGGACATCCTTGTCCGTTTCGGGATTGTGCCAGAGCCCTTCCTTGAATGTCGGATCCTTGACCGCTACACCGAAAGCATTTGCATTCGCTTCCTTGGTCATCTGGGCATCATCCAGCATCTTCATGAAGAACAGATATGTCATCTGTGCCAGAATATCCATTGAATTGGTGATGCCGCCAGTCCAAAAGGTATCCCATATAGAATCAATGCGATTCTTAATTTCGCCTGTAATCATATCTTGAACAGAAATATTTCGTTATACTTGCCAATATCCCTCAAATTTAATAAAACATTTCCAATGTTTTCCATTCTTCTCTAACCTTTATGTCATTTCTTGGCAAGTTTCCAGCTCTTTTGACAAACTATCTGTCAAGAAAAATAATATACCATCTCCATTATTTTCTCATTGAACGAATTATATACACCTCATTTCGTACCTAAAAACATAAAGATTCGACAAAAAACATAAGAAACGTATAAATCTACATCTGTACCACACCTCCGACTACACAACCATTCGAATTTTGTTATACATTCGCATCAGGATTCCTGACGGGGAGAAGCTGCAGCACCACCGTCCGGTCCGAAAAAACGAACATTATGAAACTGTTGAAATGGATTAAGATGCACCGACTGGCCAGGTACTGTATGGCCGTCGTAGATGAGGTAGTGAAAGTCGTTGAGGCGGACGAATCAAGAGAAAAGGTGCTCGATGCCCTGGAGTATGTTAAGAAGCTGGCGTCGAAGGGATTCACTCCAGCAATGGAGTGCCTTGCAATCGTACACGCGAATGAACATCACTGGCTCTATGACTCAGCAAAGGCAGAGGACTACTGGAAGCAAGCTGCAGAACTTGACGATATCGAGGCGATGTTTGACCTTGCGATGTTCTACTACAGAGGACGCAAGGACAGGGCTGCCGATGTTGTCTCCGGACATTACTGGATGAAGAGGTGTGCCGATGCCGGACACCCTCTTGCAATGCGGTTCCTACAAATGAAGTACGAATAAAGAACTATCTATCAACCACTTCTTTATACTCATAAAACTTCCTTTTCAAAACTAAAATTTGTCTGCCAAAATTTTGGTAATTCGTAAATGTTTCTTTTACTTTGTGAGTAAATAAAGCATTTACGGATATGGAAGTTGTTTCTTTTTTCAGCGCCAAAGGCGGAACTGGCAAAACCACATTCAACCTTCTTTTTGCGTCGTACCTTTCGTACATCTGTAAGAAGAGGGTTTTGATGCTTGATTTTGATGGTCCGGAGTACAACGCATTGCTGACTCGGAAGCGAGAACTTGCCGTCAACAAGGATGTAGATGAAAAAGAATTGTATCCTCTTGAGATGGTTAACGACAGATCCATCAACAGCGTGAATTCTCTTGCAAAAAGACTGGATGCGCTGAAAGAGCATATCGATTACGTGATTATGGATTTCGGAGGTTCATTCGAGCCAACTGATGCAGTTTGCCAGATGGCAAAAGCCAAGGTCCTGGATACCGTCGTCATTCCTGTAGAAATGGACGGAATGGCGATTTCATCCGCAAAATCCCTCGCAAAAGTCTTCCAGAGTTTCGGCCAGAGAACCATTTTGTTCTTCAACAAGGTTCACGGCAAGGAGAAGCCGGAACTGTACGAGGCTCTGGACGAATGGTTTGCAAAGAACGATCTGAATATCTCAAAGAACCGCGTAAAGATGGCCATCAGCCTGAAACGGGATTCTGACTCCGACGGAATGTTCCTGAGGAGTTCAATCTGTTTTCCAAAGAAAGACATCAAGGCCATTAACCCGGCAATAATAAACCTGTTTGATGAAGTTGTAGGATATGAAGGGCAGGAACAAAGACAGGATGCCAAGTCCGGAGATTGACATCTACGACATAATACCGAGGATTCACCTCGACCCGGCCCGGATGACAAAGGCCCCTCCTCCCGAACAGGAAACACCCTGTTCGGTGAGCGAACATTACGTCGATATGGACGAAGCCCTTGAAATAGGAAATATTATTAATCAGCATAAGTGATGAAGAAATGTGGAGTGAGATATGCTGCGTTAGGATTGGCGTTTTCCGCCATATCCACAAATGTCCTGGCACAAGACGCGATATCTTTTTTGAACGAAGCCAACACGCAGATTAGGTCTGCCGGCTCGATTTTGTACCAGGTGGTGATGGGAGTTCTCTGTCTCATCGCAATAGTATCACTGATAATGGTGGCCATCAAGATGTACAGCGCCGACCGTGAAGGAGCGAACAAGGCT
>JAGHTO010000013.1 GCA_018065305.1 Candidatus Cacconaster scatequi
CCTCTTTCGAAAGTGACGCCGTATTCGTGCGTCGGGTTGAGGCGGTCCAGCGCCTGAAGATATTTCACATTCCGGCTGTCGATGCCGCGGACCGCGAAGGCATCCATAGTGACGAGCACTGAAGGGTCAGAGGCATTGCCCTCGATGCCGGTGCTGGCGATATAATGTGTCTCCTTCGTCAGTCCTATGCCGTCGAAATAATCTTTCCTCCCTTTGACGACACCCGCATAGTTGTTGTCGATATCCCTTACGAATATCCAGGTCCGCAGGCAGTTGTCGCGGATGGACAGCCCCTGCGCGGCAAGCATCGCCTCGTATTTTTCCAGAATCTGGCGCATCTGCCCCTCGGAGTCGGCGGAGGTGTCATCAGGAACCAGACCGGCTGCCCAAATAAAATCCCCGTCCTCAAAAGGAACGTTCCAAACAGCGGTTGCTCTTCCGTCAAGAGGCTTCTGCCCTATGATTGACACGGCTCCGCTCCCATCAGTGGGGTGACTGCCGGCAACGGAAAAGTCGCTTCCGGTAAAATATCTCGTGAAAGCATACATCGGGCACAAAGATACGAATCTGCTTGGATATTTTTCGATAAAAATATAACTTTGTTAAGATACTCGAAGAGTCAATTCAATTAATAACTCAAATATATGAACAGAAGACAATTTCTTGGAGCAGCGGCCTCATTGGGCGTAGGAGCTGCTATGAACCCCTATGTTTCAAGGGCTTCCGGCCTCAAGGTGGGCGCGAACGACAAGATTCACGTTGGACTTATCGGAGCGAACGGTATGGGATTCTCGGATCTTTCCGCATTCCTCAACAATCCCGAAGTGGAATGTACCGCAATCTGTGACGTCGATCAGAATGTACTTGCAAGGCGTGCGGCGGAGACCGAAAAGATTCAGGGCAGAAAGGTGGCGAACCTCTATGCCGACTGGCGTCACCTCATCGACAACAAGAACGTTGACGTTGTGATCGTGGGTACTCCCGACCATTGGCATTGCCTTCAGGAAGTTGCAGCCTGTCAGGCAGGAAAGGACGTTTACTGCGAGAAGCCTCTCGGCCACAGCATCGAGGAGTGCAACGTAATGGTCCGCGCAGCTCAGAAATACAACCGCGTCGTGCAGGTTGGCCAGTGGCAGAGAAGCGACCCGCACTGGCAGGACGCAGTGGATTTCGTCCGCAGCGGCAAGCTCGGCAAGATCCGCACTGTCAGAGTATTCTCATATCAGGGCTGGTGCCCTTCTATTCCGGTCCAGCCGGACTGCGCGGCTCCCGAAGGCGTGGATTATGATATGTGGCTCGGCCCCGCAGCCAAGCGCCCCTTCAACCCCAACCGTTTCCACTTCACTTTCCGCTGGTTCTGGGATTATGCCGGAGGTCTGATGACAGACTGGGGCGTGCATCTGCTTGACTATGCACTTTACGGAATGGACGTCACCACTCCCAAGTCAATTATGGCTACTGGCGGCAAATACGGTTATCCGGACGATGCCTGCGAGACTCCCGACCTTCTTCAGACAATATATGATTTCGGAGATTTCACGGTTCTGTGGGACCACGCAATCGGCATAAACGACGGTGCGTACGGTCGTACCCACGGCGTGGCGTTCGTCGGCGAGAACGGTACTCTTGTCGTGGACCGCGGCGGATGGGAGGTGATTCCCGAGAACGTCAACGGGAAACAGAGAATGGAGGCTGTTCCTTTGCACGAGGCATACGGCGGAGGCGGACTTAACCTCCACGTGAAGAACCATCTTGACTGCATCAAGCGTCGCGACCGCAACTGCAACGCCAGCATAGAGATAGGCTCGCATATCTGCAAGTTCTCCGAACTGGGCAACATCGCTTACAAGACAGGGAAGCGCCTCTCCTGGGACGGAACTTCATTCCACGATGCGGAGGCAGACGCATATCTCTGCGCGCCCTACCGCGCACCCTGGGAACTTCCCAAGATTTAATCAATTGAATCAATCTGTTTTTAATTACAAGTAATATGAAACGTATTGTTCTTTCTTTAGCGTTTATGGGCATAACTCTTCTTTCCTATGCCCAGAGTTCAATTCCTGCCGGGTACCAGCATCCCGACACGAAGGGAATGTCACCTCAGATGTCCGAGTTCTATGCTCCCGTTCCTGCCAAGGTGGCTCCCGGAGATGCCGCTACAAGCAGCGCTCCCTCCGATGCGGTTGTTCTTTTTGACGGAAAGAATCTGGACAAGTGGTGCAATTCCAAGGGAGAGGCTGCCGGATGGAAGGTCAACGGCGACGGAACGATGACCGTGAACAAACGTGCCGGTGACATACAGACCAAAGATAATTTCGGTGATTTCCAGCTCCATATCGAGTGGTGCGTTCCCGCGGACATTCAGGGCGAGAACCAGGCGCGCGGCAACAGCGGTGTCTATCTTCAGGGCAGATATGAGGTGCAGGTGCTGGATGTATATGAGAACAAGACTTACGTCAACGGTATGGCCGGAAGTATCTACAAACAGAGCGCTCCGCTTGTAAACCCCTGCCGCAAGCCCGGAGAGTGGAACGTATATGACATCATCTATACCGCTCCCACATTCAAGGAGGACGGAACCTACCGTACACATCCCTATGTGACTGTCTTCTTCAACGGCGTTCTGGTGCAGAACCACACAATGATTCTCGGCAACACCGAGTATATCGGATTCCCTCACTATGAGGCTCACGGTGCAGGCCCTATCGTCCTTCAGAGCCACGGCGATCCTTCAGCCCCCATCAGTTACAGAAACATCTGGATCAGGAATCTTTAGGATGCCCAAACTTTGGAACAGCAATTATGTGAAAGTGTGGATCGGAAATTTTCTGATCCACTTTTCCTTTACGCTCATCGTTCCGCTGCTTCCTCTCTATCTGAGCGAGACGTTCGGGGCAAACAAGCAGGTGATAGGCCTATGCCTTGCCGGCTATACGGTGATGGCGCTTCTGAGCCGTCCGTTCAGCGGTTATATCGTGGACAGTTTTCCCAGGAAAGTTGTCCTGATAGTATGCAACTTTCTGTTTTTCCTGCTGTTCGGCGGATATCTGGTTGCCGGAAGCCTCGCTCTGTTCACTATCTTCAGAACCCTTCACGGCGCTCCGTTCGGATCGGCTACGGTCGCTGCCAGTACGGTGGCCATCGACGTTCTTCCTTCGGAGCGCAGGGCGGAGGGAATGGGCTACTACGGCCTTTCCAACAATCTTGCAACCGTAATAGGCCCTGCGATGGCCATCTATGTGCTCCAGCTGTGCAGCGGGGATTTCAAGGTCCTTTTCGCGATATCGATGCTGTTCTCTTTCCTTGGGCTTGTGCTGGATGCCACAATCAAGCTTCCCAAACGTGATTTCGTACCTGAAAAGAAGGTGATCTCACTGGACCGTTTCTTCCTGTTGAAGGGATGGCCGGAGGCTGTCTCGATGATATGCTTCTCCTGTTCTTACGGAGTTGTCTCAACATACGTCGCAATCTACGGTAAGGAGGAACTTGACATCATCAGCGGGGCCGGGGTGTTTTTCACTCTTCTGGCCATAGGTCTGATAGTATCCCGTCTGACCGGTGCCCACGCGCTGAAGGAGAACCGGGTAAGCCGCAATGCCACTGTCGGGGTTCTGATATCCATCTTCGGATATCTCCTTTTTGCCGCGGTCCATTCCCCTGTAGGGTATTACGGTGCGGCGCTGATCATCGGCCTGGGGAACGGGCATATGTATCCGGCATTTCTCAATATGTTCATCAATCTCGCTCCCAACAGCCAGAGGGGGACAGCAAATTCATCAATTCTCACGGCCTGGGATGCCGGGGTGGGGCTGGGGATTCTTTTCGGAGGCCTTCTTGCGGAACACGTCGGCTACCACAGCGCCTTCTGGATGGCATTCGCCGTAAATGCAGCCGGTGTGCTGCATTATTTCCTGCAGACCCGACGTCACTTCGAAACAAACAAGTTGAGGTAGGGAGGGTTTGCCCGATTATTCAAGGATGAATTTGGCGTTTACGTTGGCGGACACCTTGATGTTGTTGAACTCGATGCTCTCTTCCTCCTCCACTCCGAATCCGTTGGATGCGTCCAGCATCATTGATTTCGTCATTCTGGGTTGAGCGTAGAGTATCGCATTGCCGCCCTGTCCGACATACATATAGAAACATCTGCCGATCTTCTGGCCGACCGCAGCCGCCATCGACTGTGCCTGCTCCCTTGCATTTCTGACGGCCTGACAGCGCACCTCGTTCTTCAGACTGTCAATCCCACTGTATTCGGCCTTCGTGAATGCAACGTCGGAGATTCCGAGATTGTCCAGAGCGCTCAATGCTTTCGATACCGGTTCCGGACCGTCAAGCTTGAGCTGGTATGTGCCAGTCGCCAGATTGCTCTTTCTTTTGTAGTACGTGCTGGAGAGCGAAAGTCGGGTGAGCCTGCTGTCGGTATCGATGCCCAGACCGCGAAGCGCCTTGATCATCTCTTTCTCCTGGTCTTCAAGAGAGTACCGGCCTTTGCTGTCCTGCTCGTCAATCACTATGCGTATGTAGAGTACGTCAGGTGCCACTTCCCGTTCGGCATATCCCGAAACTTCAATGTAACTGTTGAATGTCTCTCCTGCAACCTGTGCGGAGGCCCCGAAAGAAACGGCCATTCCCAGAATGACTGCCATATAAAGGATTCTTGCTTTCATAATTGTGTTTATCTCAGTAGGTCTTTACGTAGAAGTCGGCTACGACGTTCATCGTGTAGACGGCGTTGATTGTGAAGATATATTTTCCCTCCGTCTTGAAGCCGTCGAGGGATGCGATTTTCTGTTCGGCCTTGCTGCAGGCGTCAAGGACTTTTTTGTCCAGGTCACCATATCTGCCGTGCATATAGATGTACCCGTCCTTGACACTGGCGTCCTTTATAGTTTTGAACTGTTCCGTATAAATCTGGTCCAATACCTTGAAGTCCGCCTCGTCAAGAGTCCCGGCGTCCAACGTGTAGTATATGTAACCGACATAACCCGTCTTATCCTCAAGTTGGGAGCAGCCGCAGAGAAGAAGCAAAGCTGCGCATATTGTCAGAATCTTTTTCATATTCAAATAGTTTGTGGGTTCACAACAAATTCGCGAAGCAAAGATAAAATTTTCGTGAACCATTTCAAAACGGATTCTTACTCACATTCTGTGCCAAATTTGTTACCTTTGGGATATGGAAACAACAATGGACGTGAGCGCCCGGGTGGAAAGGGCGGTCGGTTTTTTTACCTCGGGATATAACTGCTGCCAGTCGGTGGTGATGGCTTTCGATGACCTTACTGGCCTTGATGCTGAGACACTTGCGCGTGCCAGCACAGGATTCGGGGGAGGGATGGGACGTATGCGTGAGGTATGCGGTACTGTCAGCGGGATGACCTTTCTCGCGGGATTCATCTCCCCGGTAACGGACCCTTCCGATTTTGAGGCGAGAAAGGCGAATTATGCGCTCGTCCAGCATTTTGCCGGGAAGTTCAGGGAGAAGACCGGCAGCATAGTATGTCGGGAACTGCTCGGACTGCCGTCAAAAATCAAGGAAAACCCCGCTCCCGCACCGAGGACTCCGGAATATTACAGAAAAAGGCCCTGTGTGGAACTGGTGGCTCTGGCTGCCGGAATCGTCGCGGAATATTGTCAGAACAATCCGTAGAGGCGGGCATCTATCCTGTCGGTGATTGAGGAGAAATCTTCGGGATTGTGCTCGAAATCAAGATTGTCGGCATCGATGGCGAGGACCTCGCCGTCGTACTGCCCGTTTATGAACCGTTCATATCTGTCATTCAGCCCGGTCAGGTACTCAAGGCTGATGCTCTGCTCATAGGCGCGACCTCTCTTCTGAATCTGACTCACAAGGTGAGGTACGGAACATTTCAGGTATATCAGCAGGTCCGGCTTTTTCAGAGACTGCATTACCACGTTAAAAAGGTCCATATATGCGTCATAATCCCTTTTGGAAAGGTTCCCGAGTGCATAATTGTTCGCAACGAAGATATGGACGCCTTCGAAGATGGTCCTGTCCTGGATGACCGTCCCTTCGCATTTTGAAATTTCGATTATGTCCTTGAGACGCTGGGTCAGAAAATATACTTCGAGGTTGAAGGACCACCGGGGGATATCCTTGTAGTAATCCTCCAGAAACGGATTGTAGGTGACCTCCTCATATTTCGGCGTCCATCCGTAATGGTTGGAAAGCATCCCGGTGAGTGTAGTCTTTCCGCTTCCTATGTTTCCTGCAACCCCTATATGCATATCTGATATTTTTCTGTAAAGGTAGAAATTATTATTAACTTTGTAAGTTATTATCTGTTTGAACTATGGACTACAATACACAAAGAGAGAAACTGATTCTTCCGGAGTACGGGAGAAACGTGCAGAAGATGCTTCAGAAAGTGAAGGAAATCAATGACAGGGACAAAAGAAGCGAACAGGCCGCAGCCGTGGTTCAGACGATGGGGATACTGAATCCGCAGATACGTGAGTTGAATGATTTCAAACGCAAACTTTGGGATCACGCATACGTCGTGGCGGACTTCGACCTTGACATTGACGCTCCGTATCCCGCTCCGACCAGACAGCAGTTCGAAACAAGACCGGATATGCTGCCGATTACGAAAACTCCTCCGAAGGCAGCCTGCTACGGCCGTAATATCGAGAATATGATTGCCCTCATTGCCGACAGGGAGGATGATGAGATAAAGAAGGAGATGATTCGCACGCTTGCTATCTATATGCGCCAGCAGTATCTTATCTGGAACAAGGACAACGTTGCGGAGGAGACTATTTTCTCCGATATAGAGAAGCTTTCCGACGGGAAGTTGAAGGTGCCCGAGGACGTTCATATCGGGGCTGTCTCGAGCAATGAGGTATATTCGCGCCCCGGAATGGGACACCAGAACCAGAAGCGGGGAAATTTCAAACATAACAGAAACAATCGGAAAAAGTAGGGGATGGCTTTATGGTAAAATCCGGCAAAAAGAAGGTTGTCAAACAGAAAGACGGTATCGGATCTGAAGATGCCGTCAGGGTTGCCCGAGTTGCAGCCGGCATTTTCTTCCTGTTTCTCACGTTTTATACACTGTACTCGCTGAGTTCGTTGTTCTTTACGTGGAATGAGGACCAGAGTCTCTCTTTCAACCCGTCTTTCGCTTCCAATGATGTCAGTGCGGCAAACGGCGGCGGCAAGGTCGGGTGGAGATGGTCCGATTTCCTCTTTTCCAAAGTATTCGGAGTAGGTGCATTCATACTGCCGGTCTTCTTCGGGGCTGTTTCCATCGTATGCTTCAGAATCAGGAAGGTGAATCTGCTGCGTGTTTTCTTCATCACGCTGTTCGGTGCCGTGATTTTCTCCGTGGTCGGGGATTACGTGTTTGCTCTGTTTTCCGATGAACCGCTTCTCGGCGTGGGTGCCGGAGGCTCTTACGGACATTACGCGAATGATTTCGTCTGCCAGATGCTGGGCGTTTCGGGGGCGGGCCTTTCATATCTTCTTGTGGTTTTCCTCTATGCGTGTCTCATTTCACCCAAGGTGGCGAAGGCCTTCGATGACTTGATTTACGGGGTCTCACACAGGGAGAAAAAGGAGAAAGTGCCGGCTGATCAGATTCTGGAGAATCTGGCTGCGGAAGCGGAACCGGGAGCGGAGGTAGATTCGGGGATGGTTGCCGATCTTGAGGCCGGGGTGGAAGGAGGTGAATCCGAAGAGGAACCTGATGAATATTATACTCCTCTTGAGGCTGCCGAGCCGGTTGAGCATCTTGAGCCTCTCAAGGCGGAGGAACGTCCCAAGGCTCCCGATTCTCCAGAAGACGTGCAGCTTACGATAGAGGAGGGAAGTACTGTCGACACCCTCTCGGATGACCAGTGGAGAAACCTGTATGACCCCAGGCTGGACCTGCCCTCATTCCAGACCCCTCCAATGTCAATTCTCTACGACTATCAGGACAAGATTTATACGGTCTCAAGAGAGGAGCTCGAGCGCAACAAACAGCGTATCGTCAATGCTCTTGACAGTTACAAGATAAAGGTCATCGGCATTTCGGCTAAGATGGGCCCTACGGTCACTCTTTACAAGATTCATCTGGCCGACGGCGTGAAGGTGGCTCAGGTCCGCAATCTGGAGGAGGATATTGCAATCTCTTTGGGAGCAAAGGGAGTGCGTGTTGTCACGCTGCTTGATTCCGTCGGAATTGAGGTGGCGAACGAGCGTCCCAGCGTGGTTGCTTTCAAGGCCATCCTGAACACCCAGCAGTTCCACGACCTCAAGATGGAACTTCCTCTTGCACTGGGCGTGACAGTGACTAACGAACCGTTCTTCATAGACCTGGCGAAGATGCCTCACCTTCTCGTGGCAGGTGCGACGGGTATGGGTAAGTCCGTCGGACTTAACGTAATTCTTTCATCCCTGCTGTTCACCAAGCATCCCGCCGAGATGAAGCTGGTGCTGGTCGACCCCAAGAAGGTGGAACTCTCACTCTATGAAAAGCTTGACAAACATTATCTGGCAATGCTTCCGGACGGCGATGAGGCGATCATCACCGATACCAAGAAAGTAGTCAATACGCTGAAGTCCCTCTGCATCGAGATGGAGGACAGGTACGCGCTGCTTAAATCAGCGGGTGTACGCCAGATTAAGGAATACAATGAGAAATTCCTGCAGCGCAGGCTCAATCCCAACAAGGGACATAAATTCCTGCCCTATATCGTGGTGGCAATTGATGAGTTTGCAGACCTCCTCATGACTGCCGGACGCGAAATAGAGGAGCCTATCGCCAGGCTTGCGCAGAAGGCACGTGCAATCGGAATCCATCTTGTGATTGCAACACAGCGCCCTACCACCAACATCATCACCGGAACAATCAAGGCCAACTTCAACTCCCGTATCGCCTTCAAGGTGAGCAGCAGCGTCGATTCCAAGGTGATAATCGATTCGGTCGGAGCCAACAGGCTCATCGGGCGCGGCGATATGCTCGTTTCCTATCCTGGCGCTGAACTGACGCGTGTACAGTGCGCGTTGATTGACACTCCGGAGATTGAGGCGATGGTGAAATTCATCAGCGACCAGAAGGGCTATGATTCAGTCTTCCCTCTACCGGAATATGTTGATGAAAATGAGGCGGAGGCAAACGATACCATAGACCTGCGCCGCCGTGACCAGCTGTTCGACGAGTGCGCGAAGATTGTGGTCCAGTTCCAGCAGGGATCGACCTCCATGATTCAGCGCAAGCTCGGAATCGGGTATGCGCGTGCCGGGCGCATTATGGACCAGCTTGAGGCTGCCGGTATCGTCGGACCTCAGGAGGGCAGTAAGGCACGGAATGTGCTTGTCACTGATTTTGATTCCCTTGACCGTATTCTGGCATCGATGAATCAGATGTAGTTTATGAGAGCCCTCGTTACCCTGATACTCTTTTCAATTTGTACCGTGGCAGGTGCGCAGAACCGTTTTACCTGCCTGTTCAAGGTTGTTGAGGAAGAATCAGGCCAGGAGGTCGTCTCCGGCAAAGCCTTTGTTCAGGACAGCTGCTACAGATTCGAGAGTCCCGGCGGGGCTCTCTACTGCAACGGCAAGGACCGCTGGATTCATTATTCCGAAAGTCAGGAACTGGTGATTCAGAAGAACGACCTCTCGATGCTGGATGGCATCGATCTCAATGGCATCAAGGGTGACAGCTTCACCGTCGACTACTCAGGCCTGAAAATTTATCTTTCAAAGATAGAACGGGTGGAACAGGCGTGGCCCGCCACCTTCTTCATTATCGACCCCGAATCCTTCGGTCCCGATACCGTCATCACCGATCTGCGATAGACTTGAGCTGGTGGAGTGACAGCCACTCCGCCAGCTTAATAGCACAATCAGGACGGAATTTGCTTTTTGATGCGCCGGGGAGATGGGTGGAGGTTGTTGGAACGGCGTCCGAGATTTTTCACGAAGCCGAGTGCTATATCCTTGTACGTTAGCAGTATAAGGCCTGCGGGTTGGCCCTCGAATGCCAGCGGTTCCTTTGCCAGGAATCTTAGAGCATCTTCCTTCGAAAGTTCCACAACCGAATACCTGCTTCTGTCAAGAGAGACCGACAGAGCCTCGTCCGCCTGCGGAAACTGCGACTCGTATATTCTGTATGACGGTTTGACCTGTTTCCTGTCGCGCTGGGAGCGGAAATCCCCATTTTTACGCAGAAGTGCGGCGAAAAATCCCTCACCCTTGTCCTCTCCGGGATAGAAATGCCTCTGCTTCAGGCACTCCGCACCCAGTTCGTTGCAGACCCATTCCACGTTGTCCTCGTCCTCGTATCTGTTGAAGGTGCAGGTGGAATAGATGAGAAAGCCGCCATCACGCAGAGCAGGCCAAACGTCGCTCACTATGCGCCGCTGCCGCGAGGCACAGAGCATCACGTTGTTGACGGACCAGTTGTCCTGCGCCTGTTCTCCTTTTCTGAACATCCCTTCCCCGGAGCAGGGTACGTCGGTGACGATTATATCGTATGACTGACCTCCGCGTCCGCCTGCGGACTTCCCGAAGCAGGAGGCATCGCTGTTTGCGACGGTGACGTTGCCGCATCCCCATTTGGCCACGTTCTCGGCAAGGATGGGGACCCGGGAGCCTATCACCTCGTTTGCCACCAGATGCCCGCGTCCATTGAGGTGACTCAGTATCTGCGTTGTCTTTCCTCCGGGAGCGGCGCACAGGTCGAGTACATTAAGATTCTCTTCTCCAAGTTCGCCCGCAGCAGTGTCAAAAAGCTGACCCACGAACATTGAGGAGGCCTCCTGCACATAATATGCTCCGGCGTGGAAAAGAGGGTCGAGAGTGAACGAAGGCCTTTCCGTCAGATAGAAAGCTTCGTCCGCCGCCCAGGGGACGGCCTCTCCGGCAACGGGTCCGAAATGTTCCCTCAGCCGTTCCGGCGAAATTTTGAACGGGTTGACCCTTACGGAGACGACAGGTTCCCCGACAAGGGCTTCCAGAATGGCGGATGCCCTTCTTTCTCCCGTATTTTCACCCATCATCTTGACAAATTCAGCCGTAAACATTATCTTCGCGCGTTTTTTGCAAAGATAGTATTTTTATGAATGTATATTTCGGCAAGGAGTGTATCAAGGTGGATGAGGCCTCTTTCGAGCAGTTCGCTCTGGATTACAACCAGATATCGGCCGGTGGCGGTGTCGTGCGCAACACGGAAGGGAAAATCCTGATGATTCTCCGTCACGGCATCTGGGACCTCCCCAAGGGAAAGCAGGAACCGGACGAGGAGATCGAGACCTGCGCTCTGCGGGAAGTGGAGGAGGAGACGGGCCTTACAAACCTCAAACTCGGAAAACTCATCTGCATAACCCACCATACATACACGGTTTTCGGCATATCCTGCCTCAAGAACACATACTGGTACGAAATGCAGTACAATGGCAGCGAAACGCCGGTGCCTCAAGCCGAAGAGGATATCACCCGCGCCGAATGGATAGGTCCGGACGCTTTGCCCGGATGCCTCGAAACCACCTATCCCTCCATAAGGGAGGTGTTTGATAAAAGCATTTAAGTATTTCAGAATTTTCGAGGCGGCTGATTAGCCTGAGAGGACAAAGGGTTCTGCTTGACAGGGATGTGGCGGATCTATATGGCGTGCAGACAAAGGAGATTAATCAGGCTGTGAAGAACAACCCGAATAAGTTTCTTCAAGGTTACATACTTGAACTTACCGAAGATGAGTCTGCTGCTCTAAGGTCAAATTTTTTGACCTTAGAAAATGATGGAATAAAAACAGGACGTTATTCCAAGTATCGATATAAGGCATTTACTGAGAAGGGTCTTTATATGCTTGCGACTATTCTTAAGTCCGATCAGGCTACTGTAACCACCGTTGCCATCATAGAAACATTTGCGTTGGTGCGCCATATGGCTCGTATGATGGAACAGCTTCAGGATGCCGCCGATGGCGGAGAGGTGAAGAGGAATCTGCTTTAGAAGACAGGTGAGCTGCTCGCAGAGGTTGTCGGCCGCAATCTCTCCACCGAATCTACCGAGACCGAGATCGACCTCAATTTTGCCGTGGTGAAAATCAAGCACAAAGTCGTCAAGAAGAATTGAGCCACATTTCACTTTTGTCCGCACTCCGGCAGGTGAGTCCATAACTCACGCAGCTGAATTTTCAGAGTGAAAAGCCTTGTTTTTCTCTTTTTTTCGTTGAATTTTCAGGAAATCAGAGTGATTCAGGCCGAATCACTCTTTGTTGGATTCTTGCGAAGTTTGCCGATGCCATTGCAGGCAGGGACAGGTTGCGACGGATGCTGAGCTTCAGTGCCTGAAAGTTGCGCGTCTGCGTCGTGATGTCTGCGGGTCCCGCCGGCCGGAGCCGGCCCACAGACATGTTCCACTCGCA
>JAGHTO010000022.1 GCA_018065305.1 Candidatus Cacconaster scatequi
TGACATTGCGGCAAAGGACAGACTCAGCCGCAGACAGCAAGTTATTTGCGAAGCAAATGACGCAGATGGCGAGAATGGACGCTGTCCGGCCGCAAGTTAAACCAGTCTGAGCCAATCACAAAAAAGGCCCATCCAAAATTTCGCATATCAGAAAATATTTTGAATTCTTTTTGAAATTCAAAATAATATCTAACTTTGCGTATGCACGTGATATCACACAAAAAGCTGAAGGAGTTCTATGAGCGTTGCCCGGAAGCAGAAAAAGCCATCCAACAATGGTATGCTACAGTCTGCGAATGCAACTGGAAAAATTATGCGGATATCAAATCATTCTACAACCAGACTGATGCCATCGGTGGGCAGAGGTATGTATTTGATGTCGGTGGCAACAAATATAGAATAGTAACGGTAATACAGTTCACGATTCACCGCATTTATATCAGATTTGTGGGTACACACGACGAATATGATAAAATAGATTGCAAAACGATTTGACATATGGAAACCATTATCACAAAACAGCTATATGAACTGGCTCTTGCCAAGATAGACGAGCTTTTGCCCCAGGTAAATGATAAAACTCCTTTGGATGATCCCAAATGCATAGAATTGTGCCATTATTCCGACATAGTGGAATTTTACGAAAAGGAATACTTCCCCATTCCCGTGCCATCATTCAATGAGGCCATAGAACAAAGGTTGAAGGAAGAGAAGATGACAAAGAAAAGTCTTGCGGAAAAAATCGGCATATCCCCGAGCAGGATAAGTGATTTTCTTTCAAAGAAAGCGGAGCCCTCCCTGTCTCAAGCCGCAGCAATCTGCAAGGTCCTTAAAATAGCCCCGGCCATAGCGATGCAATTCTAGAAATTTCCCGGCGGCATCTGCATCATCAATGAAAAATTTCGCTACCTTTGTGGCGGTTTATGGTGAGCCGTGTCCGAAAATGCAACGGAACGGCTTTAAAAGGGAATCAGGTGAAAAGCCTGAACTGTGCCCGCAGCGGTGAACAATCCATACAAAGGGCCGGGAATTCCAACGACACTGTTCGCAAGAATGGGAAGGCGTCCCGGCTGGAAAAGTCCGAAAACCTGCCATAGACGATGTCTCACAAAAGAAGCCCGGGAGCAGGTTTCTCAAGTGTGCAGGATTTATGCATTTGACAGCATTGCTGATTGCGGTGTCTCTGGCCGTGCCTCAGACTCCGGACACATTGGAAGTTGCAAGCGTCACGGCGGAGAGAAACAGAGCATCCGTCAGTGCCGCCCCGTTGCAGCAGGTCTCAGCCCTGCAGATGGAAAAGACCGGCGCGGTCTCCCTGCAGGAGGCACTCCGCACCTTCTCGGGCATAAGCATCCGGGACTACGGAGGAATAGGCGGACTGAAAACCGTGAATATCAGGAATTTCGGGTCGCAACACACCGGCATAAGCTACGACGGGGTCACGGTCTCCAACGCCCAGAACGGACAGGTGGACATAAGCCGGTTCAATCTGGATGACATTCAGAGCGTCAGTGTGGAGATAGCGGGAAGCGATGACATCTTCCGCAGCGCGAGGCTGGCGTCAAGCGTGGGAGTGCTCAACATCGTATCGGCAAAGCCCCTGTTCGACAGCACCGGCACGATTGCCTCCGCGCAGATGCGGTTTGCATCCTTCGGCACCTTCAACCCCTATCTCAGCATAAAACAGAGACTGGGAGAGAGATGGAGCGCCGGACTGTGGGCAAACTATGTCAACTCGCGGGGCGACTACCCCTTCACCCTGCATAACGGCAGCGTGACAACCCGGGAGACGCGTCTCAATTCGGACGTAGCCTCTCTCAACACTGAACTCAACGTATGGGGCGACCTCGGAAAGGGCGGCGACATCAGATTCAAACTATCCTGGTTCGACAGCGAACGGGGGCTGCCGGGATCTGTGATACTGTATACCCAGAACCCGACGGAAAGGCTCTGGGACAGGGATTTCAAGGCGAACGCCCTGTACAGCGTATCATTCTCAAAATGGAAACTGAAGGCGGGATTGGGCTACGTGAACGCATGGAACAGATATACTGATGCCAACCCGGCCTACCCCGAACCCGTCGATGACAGATACCGCCAGCAGGAGGCCGACCTCTCACTGACCGCACTCTGGGCTCCGGCGACAGGATGGGAGATATCTTTCTCACAGGACGTGGTTGTCAATGCGCTGGACGCCAGCACCCCCTACTGCCCCTACCCGACCAGAGAGACATACTACAGTGCACTTTCAGCGAAATACAGGTCGGACCGTTTCACGGCGGTGGCGACGCTGCTCGGAACGATTGCACGGGAGCAGACGAAAATCGGCGAGCCGGCCCCCGGAAGAGAGAACCTCTCCCCTTCCGCCAGCCTCTCTTACAGACTCCTCGAATCATCCGACCTGAGGGTCAGGGCATCCTTCAAGGAGAGTTACAGACTTCCGACCTTCAACGACCTGTACTACCAGAGAGTCGGGAACAAGAACCTGAACCCCGAGAAGGCATATCAGACCAATCTCGGACTGACCTGGTTCAGGCAGTGGAATGGACACAGCCTCTCCGCAACCTGCGACGGCTACTGGAACAACGTCAGGGACAAGATTGTCGCAGTGCCGACGATGTTCATCTGGAGTATGAGGAACGTCGGAAAGGTCATGATGCTTGGATGCGACCTGTCGATCTCATATAACGGGAAGCTGGCTGACTGGCTGCGGATGCGTGCGGGGGCGAACTATTCCTACCAGTATGCTGTCGATGTGACGGACCCCCAGGCGAAGAACTACAGGCATCAGATTGCATACACGCCGCGCCACTGCGGAAGCGGGACACTGGTTCTTGAAATGCCGTGGATCAACGTCGGTTACACGGTCAATGCCGTAGGAGAAAGATATACCCTCGCCCAGAACACCCCCGAATACAGGACAGACCCCTATTCGGATCACTCCCTGAGCATCAACCGGACATTCGAATTCGGCAGGAGGCATTGCTGGAAACTGCATCTTGCAGCGGACGTGATGAATATCGGGAACGTCAATTACGAGGTGATAAAGTACTACCCCATGCCCGGAAGAAACTATCGTTTAACAATCAAAATAACTTACTGATATGAAAATTTCCAAATTCATTGCGCTGGCCGCTCTGGCTGCGCTGACATTCACCGCCTGCGAAAAAGACACGGACCCCGTTGAACCCGTCATCGGACTGAAGGGGGCTTTGGTTCTGAACAACGGGAACTGGGGGGCGAACGACGCCTCAATGGCCCTGTACAATCCTGAAACCAAGACCGTCACGGGAGGCGTCTTCTTCAACGCCAGCGGCAGACACCTTGGAGATGTCGGGCAGGATATGCTGGCATACGGCGAAGACATCTACATTGCAGTCAACAATTCACAGGTAATCTTCATCACTGACCGCGACCTGAAGGTCAGGATGCCGCTCGAAGTCACAAAAGATGGCGTCAGACTCTCCCCGCGCTGCTTTACAACGGGTGGAGGCAAGATTTACGTAACATTTTATGAAGGCTATCTCGGGGAGATAGACCCCGCCTCATACAACGTGAGGCTGACGGAAGTCGGGCCCAACCCTGACGGAGCCGCATACGCCGGCGGCAATATATATGTGGCCAATTCAGGAGGATACCTTGCTCCGACCTACAACAACACAGTGTCCGTGGTGAGCGCTTCATCCTTCAGGGAAACCGCCACAATCGAAGTGAACTGCAACCCTGCGGAGATGGTTGCCAGCAGAGACGGCAGATATGTCTATGTCACCAGTTACGGAGATTTTGCGGCCATACCGCACAAGTTTCAGGTAATTGACACAAGGACAGCCGCAGTCTCAGACTTGGACTACGACAACGTGATAAAAATCGCAATGGGCAAGGATGACGAAATGCTTGTGGTGACCGGGGATTACGACGAGAACTGGAACGTTGCCGGAACAATCTGGAAGCACGATGCCGGTACCAACAGCAGTAAAGGCAAGTTCACGGAAAGCGTAATCTCGCCGTTCTATTCAATCTCGGCGGATACGGCAACCGGATATGTCTTCGTAGGAACCTCCGACTACATCTCCAACGGAGACGTCCTCTTCTTCGACGCCTCCGGAAAGCAGATTGACAAGTTCGACAGCCAGGGTCTCAACCCCCAGAAAGTGCTCTTTTTCCAATAATCTACTCCACCTTCAGGCAGAACGGCACAAGGGGCAGGCCGTCGGACCCGTGGAGATTGCCGGGGCAGAAATCATCCCAACCGTAACGGACAGTCACAGGATTCGGCACATCCGGGGAACTGACGCGTAAATTTCCGTCACTCCAGGACATAAATGCATCCTCGACAGGATGAAAGACACCGTCCTGCCCCGCTACTTCAAGGCCTTCGATGCCGTGCTGCCTGTCAATTCCTTCAGGGCAGTTGGCAAGCTGCACCAGCAGAACCGAAGAATCGTTCGCATCGCATGAAACGCCGACCGCCTCGGGTGAATAGCAGGCAATGCGCTCGAAACCATAGTCACGGTGCAGGGCCAGATATGCAAGACGCTGACCTACAGGCTGCTTTTTGCAGGGATGAATATTGTCGAACTCGTACGGGAGGACAAGGTCGTTTGTGCAGACGATGCCTCCGTTCGGGATATTTTTCGCAACTGTGTGCTGAGCAGCGCGGAGCGCAGCGGAGATTCCTCTCTGTCCACCACCGTAAGCGAAAGGAGCAATCTCCACCTGATAGAAAGGCATTTTGTTTTCGGAATCGCCCCAATCCTCACGCCATTGGCGGACAAGCTCCGTCATACGGGGCACGAACTCATCGTGCTTTCCCACATTGCTGCATCCCTGATACCAGATGAAACCGCGGGCGGTGTAACCCTTCACAGGCTGCTCCATACCGTTGTACATAACGTATGCGCGAACACACTCCACCTGTTTCATCTGACCCTCCTCGGAACAGTCTTCGGTACCGTAACTCTCGACGGTGGCTCGGGGAAGCCAGCTTTCGACGCGGGCTCCTCCTCTCGGAAGAGCAAGAATGCCGACAGGAACATCAAGCGTGCGGTTCAGTTGCTCTGCAAAGAAATAAGCGGTCGCGCTCATCTCGGCAACCTGCCCCGGAGCCGCTTGTTCCCAACCGTTCGTCTCTGCGACTTCCGAAACCGGCTCGAACTGAGGGTCGATTCCCACGGTAAACATACGGACATTGTCCGCTCCCGCGGGATTTGCCATCACATAATTGGCATTCTCCACGGGGCAGTTGTAGAAACCGCGAAGCGGCATCTCCATATTTGACTGGCCAGAGGCAACCCACACCTCCCCGACAAGCACGTCCTTGATTACATATTCCTCGGAGTCGGAACGGACTTCTATCCGGTGGTTAGTATAAGATGCCGCAGGAGTATTGACATAGACACGCCACACTCCGCTTTCGTCGGCAGTTGCCAGATATGTGGCACCATCCCAGGAGGTGGTGACCTTCACGGTTTTACCGGCATCGCCGTGCCCCCAGACAAGGGCGGAAGAACGCTGCTGCAGCACCATACCGTCACTGCAGGGATATTTGGGAGAAAGGCCCGCAAAAGCGGGTATACAGACGGCCACAGCCGCCAAAGTCAGAAAAAGTTTCGGAAAGAGTTTCATATATCGTTTATTTATATCTTACAATACAGGACCTTTGTTGTGGCCTGACGAACCGACTTTCGACAGCGTCGTGAAGTAGTTGTTCAGCAGGATGCCTCCGATCAGCAATGTGGTCAGAAAATTCATAGGTTACTAAGTGCCTGATACTCTTTTTCAGTTACGGGTATCACACAGCCGTGACGTCCCTGCTCCGGAGCCGCGATTTCAACCGGAGTCCACCTGGGAGAGTCGAAACTTCCGGCTTCATAGGAGCAGTATCTGTGTTCGAGGTATCTTTCGGTGAAAAGAAGCCATCCGCTTCCGTCGTTCTTCCTGACAGCCACGGGGGCCTCCTCCCACGCCCCCGTAATTGAAGGCCCGGGGTTGGAGTATGGCCCGGTAAGAGATTCGGAAGATGCTATCCTGATGGTCTTGCCGGTAGGCGCTGTCTCTGGCCAGCGCTCATCTTTAATCAATGCGTAGTATCTGCCGTTTTCCTTGTTGAGAATCACGTCAATCGTGGCCATCGCGGCATCGTTGCCTTCGAATGCGAACAGCCGGCGGGGCTTGGTGAAGTGCTCCCAGTCGGATGTGAGGAAATAGAAGGTCCGCATCGATTCCCAGAGAGGGTCGCCCTTCGGCACCTTGGGGTCGAATGCGTGCCAGGTGACGATATAGCGTGCGTTATCCTTGTCGTAAAATATCTTCGGAGCGCCGAGATAGACATCTTCGTTGATATAGTCATATTCCGACACGTCGAATATGTCACGGCTCAGCTCCTTGCAGTGCCACTGAATCAGGTCGCGGCTGTACCATAATATCGGGTGACGCTGATTGCCCGAAGTGGAAACGCCCATCATATAGAAACATTTCCCGGCTGAAAAATCGGCGTCCGGGCCACAGGCATCCCCCCTTACGATGTTGGGATGACCCAGATATCCGTCAAGCACGATCTCTCCCCCATTGAGGCTCTGCCACTCCTTACCGTCCCTCGAAAGGGAATAGTAAAGCCGTCCGTACTTTTCGTGCGTCATATGGGCAAAAAGATACCCGGTGAATTTTTGTTCCTCCCCCGGTCCGGAGGTGCAGGATGAAATGGCCGCGCACAGGAGCGTCACCAGCAACAATTTGAACAACAATGCATTCTTTTTCATATCATTCAAATTTAGGAAAAATTATGCACTTTCGCTATCTTTGTTCAACACACACTTCAGTTATGAAATTCCTGCCATTGAAAAAAATCCTCCTGATTCAGGTTGCCGCCTGCATCTGCCTTTCCGCCTGCAGCGGCCGGGTCACAATTAAAAATCCGCTGGACATCAGAATGGGAGATCCGTATGTCCTTCTGGCATCCGACGGCTATTACTATATGTACGGCACCACCGACCAGAACAACGGATATGATGCCTACAGGTCGGAAAACCTTACCGACTGGGAAAGAATCGGTCGTGTCTATGAAGGCCGCACCGACGGCTCCTGGACCGAATCCTGTTTCTGGGCTCCGGAAGTCTATGAGCGCGACGGCAGATACTATATGTTCTTCAGTTCCAACTGGAACCACAACCCTGAAGGGGAACTTGAGAACTTCCGCATCGGGGTCGCCGTCTCCGATTCACCGGCAGGCCCCTTCAAAGACCTGTACGACAGACCCATATTTGACCCGGGATATCCCATCATCGACGCGGATGTCCTTTTCGACGACAACGGGAAATGCTACCTCTACTACTCGAGATGCTGCTACAAGCATCCTGTCGAGAGCGAAATTTCGAAGTGGGCGCGTGACAAGGGTATGTATGACGAGATTGAGGAGAGCTGGGTATATGGAGTTGAACTCCGCCCGGACTTCAGCGGAGTAATCGGGGAACCCGTTGCGCTGCTGTGCCCGCCGTCATCGATGTCGGACGCCCAGAGCGAATGGGAGAGCCGTTCCGTCACCTGCGGGGAGGCGAACCGCCGCTGGACGGAAGGGTCGTACATCATCAAGAAGGACGGGACATACTATTTGATGTATTCGGCTAATTTCTTCGGCGGAGAAAACTACGCGATAGGATACGCCACTTCCCTCTCCCCCCTCGGCCCCTTCACCAAATCATCCGACAACCCTGTCCTTCAGAAAAATACAGCCGAAGGCGGCGACGTCACCGGCGTGGGCCACAACAGTGTCACATACTCCCGCGACGGCTCCACGATGTACTGCGTCTATCACGGCCGCACTCAAAAGACCGGCCCGGACCGCGTCGTCTTCATCAGCCCGATGGAAATCAAGTCCGGCCACCTGCGGATTGAAGGAGAAAAGTGAAGATGAAGTGGGAAGCACATGTTTAAGGCATATCCTTTGTTACTTATAGAATAGTTTGTATCTTTATCACAATTATGTCAAAGGCGGAAATTGACAAATCGTTTTTTGTAGCCTTTTGCATTGAGCAGTACAAAGTGGCTAATAACTTGGATGGAGCGGCTGTGGCTGATTTATTCAAGAGACGTGGCGTTGTCAATTATCTGTATGAACATTTTGATGTTTTTCATTCCCAGAGCCGGCAATGGCTACTTGAAGAAATTGACGATTTCATAAACAAACACTGACATCATGAAAGTATATCACGGGAGTCTTGAGATTGTAACCAACCCGGAAATCAGGATATCAGACAGGACGCTTGATTATGGATCCGGTTTCTACACCACAACTGACTATGCTCAAGCCAGAAGCTGGGTAGAACGCCGAAAGAATGATGGTGTAGATACTGGCTACATTAATGTTTATGAAATTTCAAAGGAAGCCATCCTTGTAAAAAAAACACTTTGGTTTGACTCCCCTTCCGAAGAATGGGTTGATTTCGTCCATAAGAACAGGACAGACAGAAATTTCAAACATGACTTTGATTTTGTTTATGGCCCTGTTGCCAATGACAAGGTATATGCGGCATTCGCTTTATTTGAAGACGGTTTGATCAACAAACAGGAACTCATTGCAGAACTGAAAACATATGTTCTTGTTGACCAATTGCTCCTGCACTCCAGTGAGGCATTGGCTTGCCTTTCATATATTGAAGCCATAAAGATTGAGCTATGAATCTCTCCATAACAAACGATAACGTTCATCTGCTGCTTCCTGGTAAGATAGCATCCGTTTCCGCCATGTATGCGGATGACCACGGTTGCAGCATTATAGACGCAATGCTATTGTTCTATTCATCGGACACATACAAGCAGTTGCAGATAGAGGAGACAAAACTCTGGCACCTCGGACCAGTAGCTCTATACGAGATTTGGCGAGCCAGTCTTAAGCAATAATAATTGATTGGCCAGTCAATGCAAATGTCATCCACGAGCATCCCGGGGGAGTTTGATTGGCATTTACGGGGTCCTACCATTCTGTAGGAGTCACTCTCAAAAATCGCTAATTAACGAGAAATCAGTTAATTAGCGGTTTTTCTTTTCTATTTTGCACCACCGTTGCACCACGAAATATTTCGGCAGTCGTAATAAGTACATATCCTTAAGCACGCCAAGAGTACGGGAAATTTATTCTTTTGGCCGTGTTTATAAAACAAATGGGCGGAAATGCTCTAGAAGTGAAGATTTTCGCCCGCTTTGCCATCACTTTACTTGAACAGATCTCCAAGTACTATCACATTCTGGACGGCATCGGCATTTTTCCCGGGTTTCAAGCCGACAGTTGTTACCAACGCCGTCTGGACACCTTTCTTAGGAGAATTCTCAAAGATATAATTCTGAAGCCTCGTGGCGATTTTCCCTGCTTCCGTCTGGGTCATCTGATATGTATCTGCCGAATACTTCATCTCACAAATTGTGATAATTCCATCTGCCCTATCTATTATTAAATCTATCTGACTTTTGGGAGTAGTGGCCTCGCTTCTCCAGGAATAGTAATCAGTTTGAATGCGGTCAATCCCTATTGAATGAAGAATCTGAGGGACGTGATCCATACAGAAACGTTCGAAAGCCAAGCCATACCAGGTATTCTGCGCAGGTGTATTCAGCATATGAGTCCAATATTCCGAATCCTTGACTTTCCTTGCACCATAATCAAGATAAAAATGAGTATAATAATCAACAAGTTGATAGTAGCCGCCATTTGATTCTTTCCCAGTTACGTTATAGTATCTGATAAAATCACAATTCACCAAATCATCAAGAATGTCACTCAAATGACCGTTCTCCGCCAAACCCGTCAAGCCGATAATTTCTTTGCGGCTGAGACCTTTCTTATTCTTTGCCAATGCCCTGATGACAGAGATATATCTTTCGGGTGATTTGAAAAGAGACTTATAAAGTCTTCCGTATTCTCCTTTCAATTCTGCCTGATTGCCGAAGAACAGGCGGTCGATATTTTTAACAGGGCTTTCATCCTTTCTCAACATATTAAGGTAATACGGGATACCGCCGAGAATCATATAAGTGCGCAAAATCGACATCCTGTCCCAGTCAATGTGCATTGATTTCAAGTACAGCTCCGTTTCTTTAAGATTGAATGGATGAAGGTGCATCTCGTGGGTAACTCTATTATGAAGTCCCCCTCTGCTGTCAACAAGATTCTTTACCATCCAGGATGTGGCAGAACCGCATACAATAAGGAAGAAATTGCTTTGGCGTGAAGCCCAGCTGTTCCAGAAATAATCCAATGCCTTCACAAACCCGGAACGAGGCGTGTCAAAGCAAGGAAATTCATCGATAAACACAACCACTCTCCCTCTTTTAATCTTAGGTTCCAAAAGAGAGCGAAGTATATTGAATGCTTCCATCCACTTTTCCGGATATGGCCCTTCATATCCATAATTCTGCAGAGATGTGTAGAACGCATCCATCTCGTCGGTTTTGTTTCCTTCCAGAATGCCTGTTGTGTCAAAAGCGAAAGAATTCTTGAAGAAACCCGTAATCAGGTATGTTTTGCCAACGCGCCTGCGCCCATATAGAGCAATAAACTCAGCCTTACCTGATTTCAAGTAATGATTCAGGTCGGAAATCTCTTTTGTGCGTCCTACTATTGAAGCCATACCATTATATTTTTAGTCACGGCAAATATATGAAAAGATTCCGTCAAACGAACGAAAAGTGGGCGAAAAGTTTTAAAATTTACATATTTTCGCCCACTTTATTAAGCGAAACCAAACATTTACAAGGCTTCAGGAACCGCTGTAGGGAGCACCGGGACGACTGAGGAAGACCTCCGCCACCTGGGCCATTGCGTCCGCGCCGTGGCGGAATAGTTGTACACCCGCGAATCATTCGCG
>JAGHTO010000060.1 GCA_018065305.1 Candidatus Cacconaster scatequi
GGACACGGTTGAAAGACTCATCCGCATTAACAAGGACAATGTTGACAAATACAAGGGCCTGCCAATAGAACAGTACCTTGATGAAATCTAAGCGGTACATATATAGAGTCTGTCTTTTGTAAAATTAGGCATTGGAAATATGGAAACTTTGTAAAATAAGGCGTTCTGTCGGAAAAATTCAGTATATTTGTACCTCAAAATCAATTGATTGATATGCAGAAGAAACAGATTGTCATAGACAAGAGAATTCTTGAGGTGATACTGAATGACCAGAAGACTGAAATAGAGGGATGGACAGACGAGTTTCTCTGCTCCCGCAACGAGGAAAGCCTGGTTGATCTCGGCAGTCCGCAGGCCCAGGTCGTAATAGGTGTCCGTCGATGCGGAAAGTCAACACTGTGTATGCAGACTTTGGCTGGAGCTGGCGTCAAGTTCGCTTATGTGGATTTTGACGATGAGCGTCTTGACGGTCTTGATACTGCGCAGTTGAATGATGTGCTGGAGGTCCTGTATAAAATATATGGCTCTTTTCAGTACATTTTTCTTGATGAAATTCAGAATATCGAAGGATGGCCCTTGTTTGTAAACAGACTGCTTAGGAACAAGATGCATGTTGTCCTGACCGGAAGCAATGCGAAGTTGTTAAGCAGTGATCTGGCAACACATCTCACAGGCAGAAGCAGCGAGATCGAGCTTTATCCATTCTCTTTCGTGGAGTATTGCAAGATGAAGGGCGTGAACGCTTCCTCGCGTACGACCAAGGCTATTGCGGAGCTTCGCAACAGCTTTGATGAATACATGAAGAAAGGAGGCTTCCCCGAACTCATGGTGGTGAAGAATGACAGGATGTATATATCTAATCTCGTAAACAACATCCTGAGAAGGGATATCGAGCAGAGGTATAAGATTACTTTCCCTGCTCAGTTCGAGAACATGGCCAATCATCTGCTCAATATTTCTCCTGCTGTGGTGTCTGCACCGGATCTTGCCGAGCAGTTCAGCTTCAAGTCGGCTCATACTGCCCGCAACTATGTTTCATATTTGAAGCAGGCATACCTTATTACAGGAGTGAAAAAATACTCTCCGAAGAGCAAGGTTCGTGTGACTCAGGAAAAGGTCTATGCCGTAGATGTGGCCTTGATGAACAAGAGGGAGAATGCATTTGCTGGGGACAATCTCGGCTGGAGACTTGAGACTATTGTATTCAGCCATTTGTTGCGGAAATGCAAACTGGAAGGTTGGGATGTATATTATTTGAAAGACCGTTCCGGAGAGTGCGATTTTGTGGTGTGTGACGGCAACAGGGTGTTGCAGTGCATTCAGGTATCATACGACATCTCAAATGAGAAGACTCGCAAGAGAGAAATCGACGGACTACTGCTTGCGCATAGGCAGACCAAGTGCAATGACCTTCTGTTGCTGACAGACCATGTATATGAGGAAGTTGACAAGGATGGCGTGCACATTGTGATAAAGCCGGTTTATGAGTGGTGTGGAAATACCGTTCTTTTCTGATCCCTCATTGTTCTCAGACGGAACGCACCTCAACAAAGCCGGTGCAGAGAAATACTCGCGGATAGTGATTTCCGACATCAAAGACTTGATGTTGTCGGGAACGAGAAAGTGACTTTCATACGTTGGTTGTAGCAAGGGAGAATTATAGGGAGATTTCTTCGCACGCATTCTCTCTTGACGATATTTAAGTGACAATGACAGAATCATTTGAAAAGCTTCGCGCCTGGTGCGAAGCGGAAGATTACAAGGGTTGGGATCCATACGACGGCCTGAACTCCAAGTTGTTTCAGACGTTGCCGCTGCTGAAGAGGTCGGCCTTGTGCAGGCTGGCTATGATTCAGGGTTTCAAACGCTGTCCCGTCAACCTGAGGCGTCTTGCCCTGGTGCCGAAGGAACATAATGCGAAGGGGATAGGGCTGTTCTTGCAGGGGTATTGCAATCTTTATAGATTGGCCGGAAGCCCGGAAACAAAGGAAGAAATACTCGGGAGAATAAAATATTTGGCTGATCTGCTGTTGGAGATGCGCTCGGACAGGATTTTCCCGGACCGGTATCACGGTGCGTGCTGGGGGTACAATTTCGACTGGCAGGCCCGCAGATTGTTCCTCTTCCCGAAATATACTCCTACCGTTGTGGCGACTTCGTTTTGTGCAACGGCATTGTTCGAGGCATACGAAACCACAGGCATTGAGAAATACAGGGATGTGGCATTGAGTGCAGGGGAATTTGTGATGACGGACTTGCACAGGCACGAATGTCGCGAAGGGTTCCTGCTTTCATACAGTCCGCTGAAGGGCAACGATACTGTGTACAATGCTTCGCTGCTCGGCTCCAGACTGTTGGGCTATTGCTATAAATACTCGGGTAAAGAAGAATATAAGGAGGCGGCGCGTCAATCCGTTATGGCCTGTTGCGACGGGCAGGAGGCGGATGGCAGTTGGGTGTATGGCTTGTTGCCGGTGCAGGGCTGGAAGGACAGTTTCCATACGGGCTATAATCTTGATGGGCTTGTGTCCTATGAGGAACTGACGGGAGACAGCTCGTTCCACGAAAATGTGGAGAAGGGATTCAAATATTACATTGAGAGCTTTTTTGAGGCTGACGGTACGCCGAAGTACTACAATGACAGAATGTATCCTATTGACATCCATTGCCCCGGGCAGTTGTTCGTAACCTTGTCCCGTCTGCATAAATTGGACGAATATCGTCCATTGGCAGAAAAAGTGATGAACTGGACAATAAAGAATATGCAGGACAAGAAAGGATACTTTTATTATCAGCTCAAACCCGGAATCAGTTCCAAGATATCGTATATGCGCTGGAGCAACGCCTTTATGTTCTGCGCAATGTCATATTATTTGCTTGAACGGAATGACTGAAATAGACAGAGTAATATTGAATAATGGAGTCCGGCTCTATCCGTTTTCATCTTTCGATGAACTGATAGAATATGCGCAGGACAGGAAGAAGCTTCTCGTCGCCATCAATGCCGAGAAAATCCTTCACGCCACCGAACAGACCAAAGGGATTATCAACCGCAATATTGGTTATTGTGACGGGACAGGTGCCGTTATGGCCGCAAAAAGGCACGGTGCCGGAGGTGCCGTGAAGTTGCCGGGTTGCGAGTTGTGGCTGAAAATCATAGAAAAGCTCTATCCGCAGGGTAAATCATTCTACCTTGTAGGCAGCAGGCCTGAAGTGATTGGAAAGACGGTGGAGGGATTGAAGTCCCAATTCCCCGGGATCAATATAATAGGCTATAGGGACGGTTATCTGAAGGATGAGCGTGAGAAAGCGGCCTTGATTGACGATATCGCCGGGAAGAAGCCTGATGTCGTATTCGTGGCTATGGGTTCGCCCAAGCAGGAACTGCTGATGGAAGAGATGTGGCAGCGCCACAATGCTGTGTACCAGGGGCTCGGCGGCAGTTTCGATGTATATACCGGAAATGTCAGGCGTGCGCCCAGGTGGTGGGTTGACCATAATCTGGAATTTGCATACAGGCTTGTAAAGCAGCCGTCAAGAATCAGGCGTCAGATTTTCCTGTTGAAATTCTATGCCCTTGTGAAGTTGGGCAAAATATAAGCTATGAAGAAGATAATGCTGGTATTCGGCACACGTCCGGAAGCTATCAAGATGTGCCCGCTGGTGAAGGAGTTGCAGAAGCATCCTGAAGATTTTGAAACGATAGTGTGTGTAACAGGTCAGCATCGCGAGATGCTGGATCAAGTGCTGAAGATATTCGAGGTAACGCCTGACTTCGACCTGAACATTATGAAGCAGGGGCAGGACCTGACAGATGTCACTTCGCGTGTGCTCACCGGAATGCGTGACATGTTCAAGGAGTGCAAACCCGATGTGGTGCTGGTCCACGGAGATACCACCACCTCTATGGCGGCAGCAATGGCGGCATTCTACCAGCAGATACCCGTAGGCCACGTCGAGGCAGGCCTCCGCACCCACAATATGCTCAGCCCTTGGCCGGAGGAGATGAACCGTCAGGTGACGGGACGCATTGCCGACTATAATTTCAGCCCCACGCCCCTCAGCGAGCAGAACCTTAAGGAAGAGAAGGCTCACGGCCGGATATTCGTCACCGGCAATACGGTAATCGATGCCCTCCATTTGGTGGTTGACAAACTCAAATCAGACAAAGCCCTTGCCGATGAGCAGAATCAAGTTCTTAAGGCCGCAGGTTATGATGTCACAAGGCTTGATGGTGGAAAAAAGCTGGTTCTGATAACAGGTCACAGGCGCGAGAACTTCGGAGACGGCTTCATCGCTATGGTAACGGCAATGAAAGACCTCAGCGAGAAATATCCTGATGTTGACTTTGTCTATCCTATGCACCTCAATCCCAACGTGCGCAAGCCAATTCACGAAGTCTTCGGTGAAGACCTTACCGCATACAAGAACTTCTTCTTCATCGAACCTCTCCAGTATCTTGAGTTCGTCTATCTGATGGAGAAATCCACAGTCGTACTCACCGACTCCGGCGGAATCCAGGAGGAAGCCCCCGGTCTTGGAAAGCCTGTTCTCGTGATGCGCAACACCACAGAGCGTCCTGAAGCCCTCAGTGCAGGAACCGTCAAGCTTGTGGGAACAGACCACGACCTGATAGTAGGCGAAGTCAGCCAGCTTCTGGAAGACAAAGCGTATTACGACAGGATGTCCCACGCAGTCAACCCTTACGGAGACGGGCACGCTTGTGAAAGAATAGTAAAAGCTATTTATTGGATTATATAAAATGTCTATACAATGAAAAGAATTGTTTTTATCGTCATTGCGGCAGCAATGGTTCTGGCCTCCTGCTCTGCACCGAGGCAGGTGGCTTATTTTCAGGACGTTTCCGGCAAGGACACGCTGATTGCGAATGTCGGTCTCCGGCCGCTGAAGGTTCAGCCGGGGGAAAGGCTGATGATAGTCGTGCACAGTTCGGTGCCGGAGCTGGCCGCTACGTTCAATCTTCCGGTTATCGGTTACAGGCTGGGAACGAACAATACAAACCAAAACAACAACTTCAATTCCACCTATGCCACGATGAGTTACATCGTATCGCCCGAGGGAACGATAGACTTCCCTGTACTGGGGACAATAAAGGTGGAGGGTATGACACGCAACGAAGTGGCGGAACACATAAAACACCGTCTTGTCAGCGAAAACCATTGTACGGATGCCGTCGTGAATGTCGAACTGTCGAATGCATACGTGAACGTGATGGGAGAGGTCAACCGCCCTGGGCGTTATGAACTGACTCAGGACAATGTCACCATTCTGGATGTGCTGAGCCAGGCGTCGGACCTGAACGTGCTGGGATTGCGCCAGAATGTGATGGTGAGCCGCAAGACAGCGCAGGGGACGCAGGTTTACACGCTCGATATGACCAATATGCAGCAGCTGCTGTCTTCTCCGGCCTATATGATGCAGCAGGGGGATATGGTCTATGTCGAGCCCAACAAGGTCCGCAAGAGGCAGACCACGGTCAGCGGCAACAACCTGTTGAACACGGGTTTCTGGATATCTGTCGCATCGCTCATCACTTCTATCATTTCAGTCATAGTCAGATAATAGGATAAATATTATGGAAGAGAAAATTTTTATTGAGGAGCAGGAAGAGAATAAAGTAACGCTAAAGGACCTGTTGTATCAATACCTGAATAATTGGAGATGGTTTGCCGTTTCCGTTGTTGTCTGTATGATAGTGGCCGGTGCTTATTTATGGAAGACTCCCAAGGAATACAGCCGCAATTCCACCATAATGATCAAGCCGGAGAACAACCGCAATTCCGGTTCGTTCACCAGCCAGCTGCAGAATATGGGCGATATGAACCTGTTCGGCACGGTGAGCGACGTACAGAACGAGATTCTGTGCATCCAATCGACCGACATTATGCTCGAAACGGTCAAACGTATGCATCTGGACTATACATATTCGTCGGAGAAGCATCTGACTGACAAGGGTATCCTGTATGGAAGCGGTCTGCCTGTGGAAGTGGAGGTGGAGGATATACGTCCCGAGCAGGGATTGTCGATGACGCTCCGTATCAAGGACGGGGAAATAACGATTACCGATATTAAGACCCGGATAGACGGGGACGAGATTTATGATGATGAAGAATATGTCTGCACTCCCGATTCCGCTGTCCGGACAGCGGCCGGTGCCGTCCGCGTTCATTTGAGGCAGGACGAGCCGGCAGACCGGACAATTTACGTCATCCGCCGGGGTTACCATAGTGCCGTCAGCCAGCTCAAAGCGAAACTTGCGTTCTCATTGGCGAACAAACAGGCGGCCATAATCAATATGTCGTGCAGGGATTTCTCTCCTGCCAGAGCGGAAGATATCCTCAATACCATAGTGACGGTTTACAACGAGAGCTGGGTGAAGGACAAGAACCTGCTTGCCATTTCCACGTCGGACTTCATCAATGAACGTATAGGCGTGATAGAGAATGAGTTGGGCGCGGTTGACAAGGGGATTTCCTCCTTCAAGAGTGAAAACAGGATGGCAGACATAAGCATCACCTCCTCTCGGGATATCTCGCAGACCGTCAATTCGGAAAATGCTATACGTGGGTACACGAACGAGCTGTATATGGTGCGCTATATACGCGAATTTATGACCCGTAGCGACGACAAGTTGCTGCCGACGGGCCTTGGGTTGAGCAGTGACGCCATCAACAGCCAGATTGACGAATACAACGCCAAGATTCTGCGTCGTAACAATATCCTTCGTTACAGCTCCGACACTAGCCCGATTGTGGTGGAAATCAACAATGAGCTTTCTGCAATGCATACGGCGATACTTAACGGATTGGACAATGAGAGAGTCCGTCTGAGCCAGCTGATACAGGCCGAACAGAGCAACAAGGACAAGTATGCCGGACATATCTCCAATACTCCGCAGCTGGAACGGGACCTGCGCTCGATCGAACGTCAGCAGGAGGTTAAGGAACAGCTGTATCTGTTCTTACTCCAGAAACGCGAAGAGAATGAACTCACCCAGGCCTTTACGGCATACAATACCCGTATTGTAGCCAAGCCTTATGGAGGCCTTTCGCCTGTTAAGCCGAAAAAACTTTATGTATTAATGATTGCACTGGCTCTGGGCCTGTTCTTCCCGTTTATAATCATAACTCTGAAAACAGCATTCAATACCGTAGTCCGCGACCGGAAGGATTTGGAAGGCCTTGCTACACCGTTTGTGGGAGAAATACCGCTATATGGCTCAAAACGGAAATCAAAGAATGCCGGGGTGGTTTTTGTGGTGAAAGCCAACAGCAGAAGCATCATCAACGAGGCATTCCGCGTGATTCGTTCCAATCTGGAATTTATGCTTGACGGCGGGCGGAAAAAGGCAATTATGGTGACGTCGTTCAACCCCGGCTCGGGCAAGACCTTCATTGCGGCAAATCTGGCGGCTGCTATGGCAGTTAAAGGAAAGAAGGTCGTAGTGATAGACTTCGATATGCGCCACGCCTCGCTCAGCAAGCAGATAGAAAGGCCGAAACAGGGACTCAGCGACTATCTGGCCGGTGTTGTCGAGAACTGTCCGATTATCGTATATCCCGGGCAGGAGAATCTCAGCATCATTCCGTCAGGAGTCATTCCGCCGAATCCGACCGAGCTGCTCTATAGCGACAGGCTCCCGGCTCTGATAGAGTCTCTGAAAGCGGATTACGACCTCGTCTTTATGGATTGTCCTCCGGTAGAGATGCTGGCTGACGCATCCATTGTGGCGAAGTATGCCGACAAGACGCTCTTTGTGGTACGCGCCGGACTGCTGGACCGTGAAATGTTGCCGACGATAGACAAGTATTATAACGAGCAGAAACTGCCTAATATGGCGGTCCTTCTGAATGGTACAGAGAAGCTCAACGGCCATTACGGCTATCATTACGGGTATCATTACGGATATCATTACGGTTACTATCACCATTATGGGGATTATTATCAGAAGGATGAAGCCTGATGTGGCCATTTGATACCAGACAGTCTCTCGAATCCGCCGGTGTATTCAAAGGTTTCACCGACTGGCACAGCCATATTCTCCCGGGGGTGGATGACGGCGTCCCCGATATGGAGAGTGCGCTTCAGGTGCTGGAGCGTTATGAACAATTAGGCATCCGCGAGCTGTGGCTTACACCTCACGTGATGGAAGATATCCCCAACGGAACGGATGCTCTTCAGCAGCGCTTCGGCGAGCTGGCATCTGCGTACTCAGGCCCGTTGACATTGCATCTTGCTGCCGAGTATATGCTGGACAACGGCTTTGAAGAGAGGCTGGACAACGATGACTTGCTTTGCATAGGCCCTCCGGACAGCAGAATGCTGCTTGTCGAGACTTCTTACTTCAGCCCGCCGATGAACCTGTATGACCTTATCGCTCGCATCCGGGAGAAGGGATATCAGCCCCTGCTGGCACATCCTGAACGCTTTCTCTATATGAGCGGCGTCGATTATGAACGCCTCAGGGAGATGGGGGTGCAGTTTCAGTGCAATATCACCTCCTTGACAGGGGAGTACGGGAAAGCGGCCTGCCGGAAGTTTTCGGCTTTTCTTGACAAGGGCTGGATCCGGGTTCTCGGTACGGACATCCACCGGCTCGGTTCCTTCAATCTTGCCATTGCCCGAAGATGTCTCTCCGGCAAACAGATGAAGAAACTATAGGCGGGTTGACTGAAACCGTCACCTCAAAGCACGGGCAATCTTTGTTGGCGAATTCTCTATGTCCGTGGACTTCCAAGGATGAGGGGTTAGGGATGAGGACCGGCTGGAGGAGTTCGACAGACTCCACGAAAACGGCTGCCGATTCCAGCTGAACTATATCTCTTTTACCGGTACATACGGCCTTGATTCATTGAGGATTATCCGTTATCTCGCACGTCGCGGCCACTGCGACTTTCTATCTACCGACCTCCATTCACTTTCCCAACTGGAGCGGATTCTCACAGGCGACATTTCGCTTCTTCTGAGAAAACCTTTCACCAAATTTCTCCATCCCGAGCAACGGCCTTCCATTTAAATTTTTTTGTTTTTGGTAAAGGCTTATACTATATTTGTTCTTACTAAATGGTAAAGGTATAGACTATGTATGCACATACTATTTCATCAATCCAACAGATAGGGGTAGGGACCGTCGATTTCAGGCGCTCCTGGAACTGGTATATCAAGATGTTCGGATTCGATGTCAAAATCCTTGAGGATGACACCGTTGCGGAGCGGATGCTCCCTTATACCGGAGGGCAGGCACAGAAAAGGCACGCCTGCATCGCGGTGAATCTGCAAGGTGGCGGAGGACTCGAAATCTGGCAATATTCGGAGAGGACTCCACAGCCCTGCCCATTCAAAATCACCGTAGGTGACAACGGAATCTTTGCCGCAAAACTCAAATGTACGGATGTCGGGCTCTTCCATAAGGAGTTGTCTGCAAAATGGAACAAGTGTTCACCTGTTTCATCCGCTCCTGACGGGACCCCCTGCTTTTATGTGGAGGATCTTTTCGGCAATACGTTCCAGATAATTGAGAAGAAAGACGTCTATATCAGGGACAATAAATTGTGCGGCGGGATAGCCGGCGCCCTTGTCGGGGTTACGGATATCGAGCGGTCAAGGAAGTTTTATCAGGAGGTGCTCGGATATGACAGGGTGCTGTATGATGAGACAGGCGTATTCAGCGACTGGTCGATTATGCCTGGTTCCGGAGAAAGTTATCGCCGCGTCCTGCTGGGAAAGAGCGGTTCTCCTGTCGGCGCTTTCTCAGGCCTTCTGGGCGACAATACCATAGAACTCGTTCAGCCTCTGGACCATACTTCCCGCAAGATTTACGAAGGCCGTTTCTGGGGAGATCCCGGTTTCATACAGATTTGCTACGATGTTGCCGGAATGAACGAACTGAAGAAATTCTGCGCCTCCAAGGGCCATCCTTTCACGGTTGACAGCTGTCCTGACGGGGAGCAGTTCGATATGGGAGAGGCTTCCGGGCGCTTCACCTACGTGGAGGACCCTGACGGGACTTTGATAGAATTTGTGGAGACGCAGAAGGTGCCTGTCATCGGCAAGCTGGGGCTCTACATCGATATGAACAAACGTGATAAATCCAAACAGCTTCCAAAATTCCTTTTCAGAATGATGGGGCTTGTTTCAAGACAAAAATAGACGACAATGCAAAAAGACATTTTTCAGAAAATCCGCGAATCTTCCGGAGGACCGATCGGTCAGTACAGAGCAAAAGCCGACGGTTATTTCGCTTTCCCGAAACTCGAAGGCGAACTGGGACCATATATGAAATTCAACGGGCAGGATGTTCTATGCTGGAGTCTGAACAACTATCTGGGGCTTGCCAACCACCCCGAAATCAGGAAGGTGGACGGCGAGGCTGCCGCCAGATGGGGTATGGCTTACCCTATGGGAAGTCGTATGATGACCGGACATACCGCACTTCACGAAAAACTGGAGCAGAGGCTTGCCGCGTTCGAGAAGAAAGAGGCTGCATTCCTCTTCAACTTCGGCTATCAGGGAATCCTCTCGACAATCGATTCTCTGGTAGGCCGCCACGACGTGATAGTTTATGATGCGGAGTGCCACGCCTGTCTGCTGGACGGTATCCGTCTGCATATAGGAGAAAAGTACAAATTCCGCCATAACAACATTGAGGATTGTGACAGGGTGCTGGCGAAGGCCACGGAGGTGGCGGACCGGAGTGGAGGAGGAATCCTCGTGATTACCGAGGGTGTGTTCGGGATGACCGGAGCTCTGGGTATTCTCGACCAGATAGTGGCCCTGAAGAAGAAATACAATTTCCGCTTCATGATTGACGATGCCCACGGATTCGGGGTGATGGGGCCGCACGGCAGAGGAACTTCGGAACATTTCGACGTTATGGACGGAGTGGACCTCTACATCGGTGCGTATGCAAAATCAATGGCGACAATCGGCGGTTTCGTGGCCTCAGAGAAGGAAATAATCACCTATCTCCGCTATAATATGCGCTCCCAGATGTATGCCAAGGCGCTCCCTATGCCTATTGTGGAGGGATGTCTCAAACGTCTGGAAATAATAGACAGTCCCGAGGGAGACAGCCGCAGGGCCCACCTCTGGGAGGTGACCCGCCGCCTGCAGGAGGGTTTCCGCAAACTCGGATATGAGATAGGCCCCGCAGAGGCCTGCGTAACCCCTGTTCACCTGAAATGCGGTATCAATCAGGCCACGAACATAGCGGTCGACCTCAGGGAGAACTATCACATCTTCTGTTCGATTGTGACCTATCCGGTCATTCCTCCCGGAATGCTCATATTCCGCATCATTCCCACCTCCGCCCACAGCATCGAGGATGTGGACAGAACTCTCGCCGCATTCAAGGATATCAAGGAACGTCTTGACAGGGGGGAATATGACAGGGAGATGGCGGACAAAGCTCTGATAAAGTAATATGAGAAGTGTTTGGATAACAGGCGCTTCTTCAGGCATAGGCGAAGCCTGCGCATACAGATATGCGGCTATGGGGTGCAAACTGATTCTGACTTCCTCTTCAAGGGAGAAGCTGGAAACGGTTGCCGAGAGATGCCGCAGGGACGGTGCCGCCGATGTAAGGGTGCTCCCATACGACCTGGGCGACCCGGACGGCATCAAGCTGCTCTCCCGCGAGGCGTGGAATGCCTTCGGGGGAATTGACGTCCTTTTCTGCAATGCGGGGATTAGTCAGCGGACCAGAGTGGAGGACACACCTCTTCCTATGGTACGGAAGATAATGGAGGTGAATTTCTTCGCTCCCGTGGCACTGGCGGAGGCCGTTCTTCCGCTGATGCTTGACAATGGCGGAGGGAGAATCGCCGTCACGACATCGATTGCAGGCCGTTTCGGTTTCCCTCTCAGATGCGCATACAGTGCGTCCAAACACGCGTTGTATGGTTTTTTCGAGACGCTCAGGGCGGAGAACCGGTCAAATGGAATATCCGTGACTATGGTATGCCCCGGAAGGGTGAGGACAAACATCTCCTTCAATGCTCTTGACAAGGGTGGGGGAAAGCACGGAGTGCTGGATCCCGGGCAGGACAAGGGGCTCTCTCCTGAAAAGGCAGCCGCCATCATTGTCCGTGCAATTGAAAGACGCAAAGATGAAGTGTTGGTCGGACGCTCGGAATTGCTGATGGTCTACATCAAGCGTTTCTTCCCGGGACTCTGTACAAGGCTGGCCGGCAGAATCAAAGCTGTGTGATGAAAAATCTGTTTGAGGAACTGAACAGGGATTACCGTTTCAAGGAGGGGTTCCACAACTGCATCAACTGCGGAACCTGCACCGCGGTATGCCCGGCTGCCGAGTTCTACAAATATGACCCGAGAAAAATCGTGGATACGGTGCAGACCCGTGACGACGCTCAGATAGAGGCACTTCTGAAATCTGAGACAATATGGTACTGCGGGGAGTGTATGAGCTGCGTGACGAGGTGCCCCCGAAAGAACAGGCCCGGTCTCGTGGTGATGGCTCTGCGCGACTTGAGCATCCGGCTCGGGTATTTTACGGAATCCGAGAAGGGGCGGCAGATGCTCCCTCTCACCCATATAATGACGGATAATATCCTCAAATACGGTTACTGCATCCATCCGAAAAGTTTCAGATGGGAGGACCACAAGGAGTCCGGTCCGGTGTGGAAATGGCACACCGAGCACCTTGAAAAGAGCCTTGAGAGGCAGGGGGCCAACTATATGGGGGAGGGCCCCGGAATCCTGAGAAAAATCCCTCAGGAATCTCTGGACGAGCTGAAAGCCATCTTCGACGTGACTGGCGGGACTCAGAGAATACGGATTGTGGAGGAGTACTCGCGGAAAAAGGCCGCAGAAATGGGACAAAGCATCCAGGAATACGAGCGGAATGCTTTTGAAAACAGCAGTGACATACATTTTAACGAATAGTTGCGCAAAACGCGAGTCACTCGCGTTTTGCGCAAGATATGCTTTGCACGATGATATACGAAGGTAAACAGAGGATATGGAGCGAATATCAGAAGGATATTCCGGATGACAGGTGGTATTACGTACGCAGTTGCATACGCCAGAATTTCTTCCCGGCAAGCGAGAAGATGTTTACCGAGATAACCCGGAACGTTCTTGGAAAGGACATATACGAAACACCGCATCATACAACCTGCGGAGGCATTGCCTACCACTGCGATACCATTCCCCAGGAAACGGCGATGACAATCGTGGCGCGCCAGTTCGCTCTGATGACGGAGGCGGGATATGAGAATTACTGCCCGAGCTGCATCACATCGTTCGGCAACTATGTGGAGATACTGGAGACCTGGAGGGAATATCCGGAACTCGAGGCCAGAATACGGGAAGATTTGTGGAAAGCCTGCCGCAGGGAGTTCAACAAGCCCAGATACCTCGCCCATTCCAGTGATCTTATCTATCGCTGGCGAAACGAGATAGCTGCAAAAGCCACGCATAAGCTGGTGAATGGCCGGACAGGGGAGCCTCTCAGGATAGTCGAGCACATAGGCTGCCACTATGCCAAGATGTTCCCGTCAAAGGGTGTCGGCGGCGCGGAATATCCATACGTACTTGCCGGAATGATAGAGAGTTGGGGCGGTCAGGTTGTAGATTACCCGGAAAGACGGCACTGCTGCGGTTACGGGTTCCGCCAGTATCACGTCAAGGCGAACCGCGGTTACAGTATGTCCAACACATACAAGAAGTTCGAGTCGATGGAGCCTTTCCACCCGGATGCCATCATTACGAATTGCCCCGGGTGCCCCTATTTTCTGGACAGGTGGCAGTATGTGATTGCGGAGCAGACAGGAAAGACATACGGAGAGAACGGATTCGGCATTCCGGTGCTTACATACGAGGAACTGGCGGGGCTGGTGCTGGGTTATGACCCGTGGGACCTGGGCCTGCAGCTCCATCAGGTTGCAGTCGAACCTCTGCTTGACAAGATGGGGGTGGAATACGACCCTTCTGCAAAATATCTGGGATTGAACCGAGAGGATATAATGCGTCCGGAACTCCCCGGTTCAATAAAATGCTTTTAGAATGAAAGGAAACATAGTAATCATAGGCGGTGGAATTGCAGGAATGGAGGCGGCGAAGTCCCTCATCTCTCTGGGATATTCCCCGATAGTTGTGGAGAGTTCTACGAAACTGGGCGGCCACGTAGCCTCCTGGTACAAATTGTTCCCGGATATGTCTTCGGCAAAGAATCTGGTAAGCAGGCTTGAGTCCGAAATCAAGGGCGCAACCGTTCTTTGCGGCACCAAGGTGATTTCACTCAACCGGCTTGCGGACGGCTACAGTCTCAAACTCAGCAACGGAAGCGTCGTGAATGCATCGGCTCTCCTCATCGCTACCGGATTCACCCTTTTCGATGCCAAAAAGAAGGAGGAGTACGGTTATGGGGTATATGACCGCGTGATTACAAATTCCGACCTTGAAGCCTGGTTTTCGGAAAAGAAGGATGCCAGAGTGCCCGATGAGCCAGAAAGCGTCGGCTTTGTGCACTGTGTCGGATCCAGAGACCTCAAGGCCTGCAACGCCCAGTGCTCGAAAGTGTGCTGTGCTACTGCGATAAAGCAGGCGATAGAGATAAAGGAGCGTTTTCCGTATGCCAAAGTCTATTGTTTCTATATGGACCTCAGGCTTTTCGGCAAGAAATACGAGGATTTCTACATAAATGCCCAAAGAGACTACGGCGTCCAGTTCATTAGGGGGCGTGTGTCCGAGGTGGGGGAGACTCTTGACGGAAGACTCCAGATAAAGGCGGAGGATACTCTCTCGGGGAAACCTCTCAAAGTGCAGCTTGACCTGTTGGTGCTGATGTCGGGAATCGTGAGGAATCAAAGCATCGGCGAACTGAGTGCAATGGCCGGGCTCGAGACGGACAGCGACGGATTTCTGCGCAGCATCGACAACGAATATGCAGTTATAGAATCGAATCGTCCCGGAATCTTCTATGCCGGGGCATGCACCGGCCCGAAAACGGTTCCCGAGACCGTGGCTGAAGCGCGGAGCGCCGCCCTTGCGATTCACTCATATCTTGAAACACTATGACGGATTTCGGTTTTACACTCAGCAAAAGTTCCACCCTGGACCTTCAGAATGTTGACCGGGAAAGGTTCGAGCAGTTGTGCAAACTTGAAAAGGGCGCCTCTGTCTGTATAGGATGCGGCTCCTGCAGCGCCACCTGTCCGGCAGGGATTCTTTCGGGAATGAGTGTCCGGAAGGTTGTGCTTGCCGTGCAGCGGGGGCAGGATGTCCGCAGTATGCTCCAGTGCTGTATGCTCTGCGGCAAATGTACTATGGTATGCCCCCGCGGCATCAACACCAGAAACCTGATACTTTCAATTTGCAGCATCTATGGCTGAGAGATTTGAAATCGGATTCCATCCCTTCGTGATACCGTTCCTCGCCGGAATGGTGTTCGTGCTCGGGGTGTGTTTCATCAAGGCTGTGATTGTTGTCAGCCAGCTGGATGAGGGGGACCGTAAGAAATGGTTCCGTTCCCTGATTCATCCGAATATCCTAATAAAGAATCTGGTCGATATAATTCTGGACTGCCTGATCCACGTCCGCCTGTGGAAGCGCAACAAGGTTCTGGGATTCATGCACTCCAGCATTGCATTCGGGTGGTTCATGATAATACTTCTGGGACATCTGCAGGTGCTGATTTACTTCCCGGAGAAACTCAGTACCTGCTATTACCCGATTTTCTTCGACTATTTCATCGAGGGAGGCCAGTACACCGTAATCTCAAAGATTATGGACGGATTTCTGCTTCTCATTCTTGCCGGTATCGCGCTTGCAGTGGTCAAGAGATTCTGGTCACGGTTGTTCGGAATGAGGAGGACAACCCGACCGACACTCTATAACCTCATCGGCCTCTATTCGTTGTGGGCGATATTTCCCCTGCGGTTCCTTGCCGAACAATGCGTCAGGAGCGGAGACCTCTCCGTGCCTCTCTGGTGGGCATATTCCATTGCACTGTGCACCTTTATGACAGTTCTGCCTTTCGGCCGATACCTTCATATTCCCGCTGAGATGCTGCTGATAACCTTCAGGAATGCAGGCGTGGGCATTACACAGCCTCACAAGGGGATGGCGCGGGTGCAGGCGGACAGTTGCCCGAACTGCGGAGTCTGCATCGATGCGTGCCCGATGAATGCGGATCCGGCGAACCTCAAGGACAGCACCGTTTATCTTACGCGGCAGTTGCGGCGTCGCAACCAGGAAAGAATACGGGAAATCAGCGACAAATGCCTGCTCTGCGGAAAGTGTACCTCGGTCTGTCAGGTCGGAGTTGACGGGCCGAAGCTCAGGATACTCTCCAGAGCGGCAAAAAAGTATAGGATAAGTCCCGACTTTTCCAATGCGGGAGCCGGTATTACCGTTCCTTCCGCGGAAAACAAGGTGCTCTATTTTTCGGGGTGTATGACTTCTCTCACACCCAAGATAGGGCGCAGTGTGGAGTCGGTCCTTAAAAAAGCGGGAATAGATTATGAATGGATGGACAGGGACGGCGGACTGTGCTGCGGAAGGCCGTTATACACTGCCGGGCGTCTGAAAGAGGCTGCCGAACTGGCCGCAAGGAACGAGAAGCAGATATTGGAGAGCGGGGTGCGAGTGCTTCTGGTAAGCTGTCCCATCTGCTATCGGGAATTCAGGGAAAGATACAACCTGCCCGGAATCAGAGTCGTCCACTATGCCGACTATTTCTGTGAATTGATGGAACAGGGGCTGCTCAGGTTTGAGAAGAGCGATACCTGTTATGTTTTCCACGATCCTTGCGAGCTGGGCCGTGGCTGTGGAATCTACGAATCTCCGAGAAGACTGATTTCCAAGGCGGCGGCGATAGCGGAGGCTCCGAAGAACAGGAAGGAGAGCGTATGCTGCGGCGGATCTCTCGGCTCTCTGTCCCTTGATTTTTCAAGAAGGGAGAAAATAACCGCCGCCTCCCTGGAGAACCTTTACAGGAGCAGGGCTGATGCAATAGCGACAGCCTGCCCTCTGTGCTTTGCGACATTTGCCAGATACTCTGACCGTCCTGTCAAGGATTTGGCGCAAATCATCGACGAACAAACGAAACAGATATGAGATTCAACAAAATAAATTACAAGCTGCTCAACGTGAGCAATGGCCACGAATTTGAGGACAAAGGCTGGACTCTCACCGATCCGGAAGGCAAGAAGCCGTCCCTTATAAGAGCCGAGTATGAGAACAAGTCCTTCACGCCGAGACCGGAACTGGGCGGAATCTACAGATATGCGGACTGGATGCCGATAAAAAGAACGCTGAAGAATTCCTGCGCTCCCGTTACCTATAAATCGAAAGGCCTCGGAAAGTTCCTTGGTCTGGATAATCTCTATATAACCTTCTCGGGATGGAATCCGAAAATCGGCGCAAAGTTCCGGACCTGCTCTTTCAAGGAGACCGAAGCCTATTCCGTTCTTGCAAGGCTTGATGCCGACGAGAAGAGAATACTTGTCGTCCAGTCGGCCGGCAATACCGCAAGGGCTTTCGCCCAGGTGTGCTCGGACAACAGGATTCCTGTCGTGATATGCATTCCCGCGGACAGTCTCCACGACATGTGGTTCAGAAGGAGGCTCCACAAATGCGTGAAGCTTGTGACCGTACCGCACGGCTGCGACTATTATGATGCAATCAGTATCGGCGAGAAACTCGCTGAGGATCCGGGATTCATTCTTGAAGGTGGGGCGAAGAACATTGCCCGGCGCGACGGAATGGGCACCACCATCCTGAGCTTTGCCGAAGCAACCGGCAGAATTCCTGATGCATATTTTCAGGCCGTGGGTTCGGGTACAGGCGCAATCGCCGCGTGGGAGAATGCCTGCAGGCTGGCCGGAGACGGCAGATTCGGGGAGAACAATATGAAGGTGTTCGTGGGGCAGAACGCTCCTTTCACCTTGATGTATGACTCATGGAAAGCGGGCTCGGCAGACCTCCTGCCTCTCGACCCCGGCACGGGCCGCCGTCAGGCTGAAATCATTCTTGCAAAAGTCCTGTCCAACAGAAAACCGCCTTACAGCATTGCAGGAGGTTTGTATGATGTGCTTAAGGCAAGTGGGGGAGATGTATTCCTTGCAGACAACAATGACATAATATATTGGATGATGCAGTTCCGCAACCTCGAGGGATATGAGTTGCTTCCGGCATCGTGCGTGGCCGTCGCCGCTCTTGCAAAATCGGTGGAGGAGGGAAGAGTCTCGAAGGAGGACTACATAATGTTGAACTGTACGGGAGGCGGTATGCTTGCCGCAATGAGCAGGGGCTATGTCTTCAAGGAGAGTGATTTGGAACTTGATCCGGATACGCCCGCGTCTGAAGTGATAGCCAAGGTGAAGGCGCTGTTTGACTGATTCCGAAGCTTTATTTCATCGCTTCGGTTATCTTCTTGAGAGTTGCGAGGAAATCCCGCAGCTCTTTTTCGTCTATGTCCTTGAGCAGTTCATCCAGCATTGAGATACCGAACTGCTTGGTTTCGTCCTTGATTTTCTCCGCCTTTTCCGTAAGGACGACGGTATTCGAGCGGCGGTCGTTCTTGTCCCGGACTCGTGTCACATATCCCTTGTTCTCCAACGCGTCCACAAGTTGTGTGACGGAATTCTTGTCCTTCTGCATCTGCTCTGCGATGGATGTCTGGGACATTGCCCCCTGATTCCACAGTATGTCTATTGTGAGAAACTGTTCCGGAGTGAGGTTGATATTGTTTTTCCTCAGAAGGTTGGAGGTGTATTGCTTGACTCTGCATCCGGCGAGATTCAGATAGACAACGATTTCTTTGGACAGTAGCATTTCGGATAATATTTGACCTATACTTTCACAAAGATATACTATTATCTCTTAAGTTCCACATTTTCCAACTATTTTTGCTATAATTGCGAATAAGAAGCTTCTATCGTGTCAGTTCAGCTTAACCCGGAAATCAGGGCATATATTGAAGAGATAATTGTACCGCAGTACAGTTCTTTCGACCCTGCGCACAGGGTCGACCACGTATCTTCTGTCATTGCAAACGCATTGCAGATGAGTCGGTTCTATAGTGTTGATGTAAATATTGTCGCTATGGCTGCGGCTTGCCACGACCTCGGGTTATGCGAAGACCGCAGGACTCACCATCTGATTTCGGGAAGGATTATCCGCTCCGATGCCAATCTCCTCCGATGGTTCAGCCGGGAACAGATTGAGACAATCGCGCAGGCTGCGGAAGATCACCGGGCGTCGTCGGACCACGAACCCAGAAGCATCTACGGGCGCATTGTTGCGGAGGCTGACCGTCAAATCATTCCTGAGACGGTTATAAGGCGCACTGTCCAATATGGCTTCAGTCACTATCCTGAACTGGACAGGGAAGGGCACTGGCGGCGGATGCTGGACCATCTTCACGAGAAATATGCGGAAGGGGGCTACCTCAAACTGTGGATTCCGGAATCACCCAATGCCCAAAAACTTGCGGAACTTCGCGCTATCATCCGTGACGAATCCCGCCTCCGCAAGATTTTCGAGGAAATCTACGATGAATGCAGAGCCGTCTACACAACACCCGTCCCGGGGCGCTGATGTCTGGGATGCAGTTTTTCGCGACTCCTACAGAATGGTATTCTATCGGTAAACACCTTGAAATTACTGGATTTTACACGATGGGATTCAAGGCTGTAATTTGCTTATTGATAGGTGTTTGGGTGGTAATTTCGGATTCCTCTAGCTCGTAAATTCCTGGACTCTCCGGTAAAGATATATTCGAGAAATGTTTGCCAAATGTTAGCCACAAAAATTACTGTGTAAGGCCTATTTATTTGAATAAATCGGAATGAGTGCCGGTATATAGAAACAACAAATTCAGTTCCTTATCATTTTGCTCCCAAACCATCAGCCAGTCCGGTTCAATGTGGCATTCCCATTGGCCATTGAACTTCCCGCCAAGTTTGTGAGGTCGATATTGAGCAGGAAGGGATCCGGTTTCTGCAAGAATACTGATGGCATCCTGAATATGCGACAAATCCAAGCCCCGTTTCTGGCAGAGTTTCAAGTCTTTCTTAAATCGATTGGTGAAGCTTATGCTATACATACTATGCCAGAATCTGCTTGAACATATCTTCTACGCTGGAAGCCTTGTAAACTCTTCCAGCCTTCACATCTTCCATCGCCTCACGATATGCATCGCAATCAGTTGCATCATAAGACACGCCATCGGTCACACTCGCAACTCCGCGGAGCTGTTCGATAGCGGCCTTGATATTGGCAAGCATTGCAGCGTCTTCTACTGATACAATTAACGTTGACATAATTACATACATTCATTTAGATGTTGCGAATTTATGCAAATTCCCATAAACTGCAAAATACTATTGAAAACTTTATTTTGAATTCTCCACGGGAGTCACGATATTTGCAGTGCGCCTGGTGGAGTCAAACGCCCTTGCGGTATCGGCGGAGAAGCCAGGGACAGCGTGAACAAGTCGTAAGTTGCCCAAAGTGGCCGGGCATAGGCATCCGCCTCGGTGGTTACAAATCAAAACCCCAATCAATTATGCGTAACAATGAAAGTTACTCTCTTTGTGCGGGAATCACGGGCTAAATCCTCCAAAGGCTCCACGCAGCTCCCGCTTATCATCTGTTTCCGGAACGGAAAGATGAATCTGTGGCAGACCACACGTCTGTCAGTCAATCCCGACTGGTGGGATCAGGACCACCAGCAACTCAAATCCAGGCACGATGCTGTTCTCATTGACCGGCAGCTGCCAAAAAATCTCCCGGCGCTGCTGCCGATAAGGTATGTCATCTGCGAAAGTGTCGCAGAATGCAGTCACAGCCAGAAATACAGTCAGGAGATATTTCAGCTGTTTCATTGTTGGTGATGGCAGTTATAAATCAGTCCGGGCGCTTCCGATGTGCCGTCAGGCGTCACGAACACGCAGGAGAACATCCATTTGACCAGACGTGTCTCCGGAGCGCTGAATTCTCCGACAGGAAG
>JAGHTO010000028.1 GCA_018065305.1 Candidatus Cacconaster scatequi
CTCTCGTACGAGACCATATCAAGCACGTGGTAATCCCTCTGATGGCCGACTGCGGAAAGGACGGGAATCCCGCAGACCGCAACCCTCCTGCAGAGCATATAATCATCATACCCGAAAAGGTCGGAATCGGCCCCTCCGCCGCGCAGAATCACCGCCACGTCGAAAGAGCCATCCTCTTCCACGGAATCCAGCGCCGAAATGATGGAAGCCGGGGACTTCTCCCCCTGCATCAGGGCCTGGAAGATGGAAAAATCAAATTTATATCCGTACGGATTGGCGTCGAGATGTTTCTTGAAATCCCCGAACCCTGCAGCATCCCCGGACGAGATGACCGCAATCCTCGACGGAAGAAAAGGCAGACCAAGCCCCTTCTGCATCTCCATCATCCCCTCCTCCGTCAGCTTTTCAATCGTCCGCAACCTCTCCTGCTCCCGCAGCCCGAGGGTGAAGGCGGGGTCAATGTCTTCTATTACAAGGGAGAGTCCGTAGACGGGATGATACTCCACAGAGGCGAGCACGACCACCGACATACCGGCCTCCAGGGTTTTCCCTGTCGCCCTTGCGAATTCAGCGACTATCGCGGCGCGCTGCCTCCATATACGGCCGGAGGCTTTGGCGGAAATCTCCCCGCTCCTGCTTTTCTCTATCAGGTTCAGGTAGTAGTGGCCTCCCGAGACGCGGCAGGACTCAATCTCCACGCGAACCCACTGTTCAAGAGTCCCTATCCTCTCTCCGATCTGCGACTGAAGTGCAGACAGTTCGATATATTCAGATACCACCATATCCTGACAAATTTACGCCAAGAGAGGGATAATTCCAAACAAGCTGATTGATTAACCCGAATTTTGAATAAATTTGCAGTAAAATTAAAGTTCTATGGCAAACAGAGCATTATATATCTACAACACGCTTTCGAGGCAGAAAGAATTGTTCAAACCCATCCACGAAGGTGCCGTCGGAATGTATGTCTGCGGCCCCACCGTATATGGCAACGCACATCTCGGCCACGCCAGGCCGGCAATCACCTACGATGTCCTTTTCAGATATCTGAAACATCTCGGATATAAGGTGCGTTATGTCAGGAACATCACGGACGTGGGGCATCTCGAGAATGACGCCGACAGCGGCGAGGACAAGATTGCCAAGAAGGCGCGCATAGAGAAGCTGGAGCCGATGGAGGTCGTCCAGACATATACTCTGCTGTACCACAGCGCGATGGACAGGCTGGGAGTCCTCCCTCCCTCCATCGAGCCCCGCGCATCCGGCCATATCATCGAGCAGATTGAGGTCATAAAGAAGATTCTGGACGCCGGGTTCGCCTACATCAGCAACGGCTCCGTCTATTTCGACGTGGTGAAATACAATCAGAGCCATCATTACGGCATCCTGTCAGGACGCAATCTGGAAGAGACGAAAGAGGGCACGAGAAACCTCGACGGTCAGGACGACAAACACTCGCCGTTCGATTTCGCCCTTTGGAAAAAAGCGGCTCCGGAGCATATAATGCACTGGCCGTCACCCTGGAGCGAAGGTTTCCCAGGATGGCATCTCGAATGCTCCGCGATGAGCGAGAAATATCTCGGTGAGGAGTTCGACATTCACGGAGGAGGCATCGACCTGATGTTCCCCCATCACGAATGTGAGCTTGCCCAGAACACGGCTTCCCGCGGAAAGAGCGGGGTCCGCTACTGGATGCACAACAATATGATTACCATCAAGGGGCAGAAGATGGGCAAGTCCCTGGGCAACTTCATTACCCTCGAAGACCTGTTCAGCGGCACCGGCAACGTGCTGGACCAGGCATACAGCCCTATGACGGTCAGATTCTTCATCCTGCAGGCCCACTACAGAAGTCCTCTCGACTTCAGCAACGAAGCCCTGAAGGCTGCGGAAAAGGGGTACAGGCGCATCATGCAGGCCGCAAAGGACCTGAAAAACCTCCCCGTCTCACAGGACGCCGCACAGAATCCCGATATCCGGGAAATCATCGAAAAGGTGTATGACGCGCTCTCTGATGACCTCAACACCCCCATCGCACTGTCACACCTGTTCGATGCCGTGAAAATCATCAACAGCGTCAAGGACGGCGGCCTGAAAATCAATCAGTCCGACAAGGAAGCCCTGTGCAGCCTGTTCGACGACATACTGACGAACGTTCTCGGGCTCATGGACGAGGCCGCCTCCGACGGAAACGGCGATCTTGTCAGCGGTCTGATGGATATGATAATCGACGTGCGCAAAAGCGCCAAGGAAAACAGGGCCTGGGCGACAAGCGACCGCATCAGAGATTCCCTCAAGGAGCTCGGAATCCAGATAAAGGATACCAAAGAGGGCTGCGAGTGGACTCTCCTATAGTTCCTTCCTCAACCGTGCGATAGGAATGTTCAGCTGATCGCGGTACTTGGCCACCGTACGGCGCGCCACCTTGTACCCCTTCTTGTCCAGAACTGCGACAAGTTCCTCATCTGTAAGAGGTTTGCGTTTGTCCTCCTCTCCGATGCTGTCGGTAAGGATGGTCTTTATTTCACGGGTGGACACCTCCTCCCCCTCATTGGAGACCAGACCTTCGGAAAAGAAGGACTTCAGAGGGAAGATACCGAAATGAGTCTGCACGTACTTGCTGCTGACCACGCGGGAAACGGTTGATATGTCGAGTCCGGTCTTTTCAGCTATATTCTTGAGAACCATCGGCTTGAGTTTGGTATCATCGCCTTCCGTGAAGAAATCGTGCTGGAAGTCCAGTATGGCGTTCATCGTGCTCTCCAGAGTATGGTGTCGTTGCTTGATCGCCTCGATGAACCACTTGGCGGAATCGAGTTTCTGTTTGACGAAAAGGGTGGCCTCCCTGCTTTCACGGGGGGACTTGGTAGCCGCATCCAGAAGAATGTCGGCATAGCGCTTGTTGATACGGAGTTCAGGAATGGAATACCTCGGCATACTCATCACCGGTTCACCATCCTTCAGCTCCACGAGGAAATCGGGTACAACTTGCTGGGCCTGATCGGAATAGGAGTCGTCTATCTGTCCCCCCGGACGCGGATTGAGTTTCAGAATCTCAGCGTTCGCAGCCTTCAGTTCATCTTCGGAAACCCCGAGTCTGGCCGCTATCTTGGAATAATGTTTTTTCTTGAACTCCTCAAAGCAATCCTCAAGAATATGTGTCGCAAGAAGGATATGCTCCGTCTGCTCCTTTGCGGCGAGCTGCAACAGAAGGCATTCCCTCAAATCCCTGGCTCCGACTCCAACAGGCTCGAAATCCTGAATCTTGAAAAGTATATCCTCAACCTCATCCGCATCCGTCTCTATGTTGAGCCGGAAAGATATGTCATCGACAAGGGAATCCAGATCCCGACGAAGGTATCCGTCGGAATCAAGCATACCGATGATGAAGAGCGCTATCTCGTGCCGGCGGTCGTCCAGATGCAGATACCCGAGTTGGGCTTCCAGACTCTGATGGAAACTCTCCTTGACGGAGAAAGTATTGTATTCAGGCTTGGCATCGCGCCCCTGATTGTTGACGTACAATTTATATGAGGGAGTGGGGTCGTTGTTTGAATATTCGCTCAAAGAGACCACTCTGGACTCCTCCTCGCCCTCGGTGTCATCCACCGTCTCCTCAAGCATAGGATTCTCCTCCACCTCCTTGCTGACCCGCTGTTCCAGCTCCTGCTGGGTAAGTTCCGTCAATTTGATGGCAATCAGATGCTGGGGGGAGAGTTTCTGAGTCTGCTTCTGTTGTAGCGTCTGTTTGAGCATAGCACACTAAATCTCCGGATAATGGATATTTTCCTTCACCAGAAAGACGGAAGGATATTTGTCGCTTATGGTCTTTGCGAAGGCCATAGCCTCAATCCTGGATCTGAAGTCACCCACCGTCACCTTGAAATAGGGGCTGATATGACTTCTGTAAACTTTTACGTCGGGATGTTCCGCCGCGAATTCGCGGGCGACCGCCTCGGACCTTACCCTGGCCTCCTGGCTGTTGTCGAAGAAGATTCTGACCCTGTAACCGGTTATCTTCCTCTCCCTGTTCCCCTCCTTATAGTTTTCGAATGCGCTTCTGACCGCGTCGGACTGGCGGACCTCAACCACAGAAAACATATCCTTCCCGACAAGGGACGAATCGACGAGGGGAGCTACGTACGTATATGTGGAGTCGTATATGACCTGCTCCGTCACATTCTGCGCACGCATCGCGCCCGAGGCCGCCGCCATCAGGAAAACCAGGGAAAAAACATATTTCAATCTGCCTGTCATCTGTCGGAATTTATCTGGTACTTGCGAATGATATCTTCAAGAGGTATGCCACATTTTGAAAAATGCTTCTTACGGTTGCCGTAACGGATGTCGGCATCCACGTCCAGAGTCCCGTTCTTCAATGATGAAAGGCCTCCGGCGACCATTTGGAGCAGGGAACCCTCCATCTTCACGTTAAAGGACTGGGTGACGGAGCCTTCACTTTCAGATTTGATTACAATCACGTCTCCGTCGGGGATTGAGATTGTAGCAATCAGCTTACCCTCCTTGGAACGGACTGACCCCAGAACGTTCAATATCTCTATCTGCTTCGGGGAGGGACTGACATAATGCGCTGTCAGAGTGGCATAGGTGACTGCTTTTCCGTCCTCCGCAAAGCCAACGCCCCCGAAACGGTCGAGGGTGACGTTCGTGATTACCGGCATCTTGTCAGGATTGATACATCCGGCCAGCATCAGGGTGGATAGAAGAAGTGAATATATTATACGTCTCATTACCGTTCGATTGTTCCGTCACAAAATTGTTTTCACCGCAAATATAATAAATTTATAACTTTGCGGGATATGAGTATGAGAGTGTTTATTGAGACATACGGATGTCAGATGAACGTGAGCGACAGCGAGGTCGTACTCACGATTCTGGGGAAGGTCGGATACAGCCTGTGCGACAGCATATCACAGGCCGACGTGATTCTGGTCAACACCTGCTCCGTCAGGGACAATGCGGAACAGAGGATTCTCGGACGGCTCGATGTCTTCCGCATGGAAAAGAAAAAAAGGAGCGGTGTGATTGTCGGAGTGCTGGGATGCATGGCCCAGAGGATGAAAGAGGAGCTGCTGAAACATCCCGTGGTGGATATCGTCGCCGGTCCCGATTCATACAGAAATCTTCCGGCAATGATAGACAATGCGGCACGCTACGGCAAGCAAATGGACACGACCCTTTCCCGCGTGGAGACATACGCCGACATTCTGCCCACCAGGGTGGGCAAGAGCGGTGTCAGCGCATACATATCCATTATGAGGGGATGCAACAATGTCTGTTCGTATTGTATCGTCCCGTTCACCAGAGGCTCGGAGCGCAGCCGTGAACCGGAGTCAATTCTTAAAGAGGCCAAAGCCCTCATCAGCAACGGATACCGCGAAATCAGCCTTCTCGGGCAGAACGTCGATTCCTACAGATGGACGGATCCGGAGAGCGGCGCAGTGACTGTGGATTTCGCCGACCTGCTCGAAAAGGTGGCTCTTCTCGATCCGAGGGTCAGGATACGGTTCTCGACATCCCATCCAAAAGATATGAGTGACAAGGTCCTGCACACTATGGCCCGGCATGACAACATCTGCAAGCACATCCATCTCCCCGTACAGAGCGGAAGTTCGGTTCTGTTGGAAAAGATGAACAGGAAATACACCAGAGAGCATTATCTGGAAAGAATCGGGAAAATACACGAAATTCTGCCGGATTGCGCCATCACCACTGATGTCATAGCGGGATTCTGCTCGGAGACGGAGGAGGACCACGCCCTGACAATCTCGCTGTTCAAGGAGGTCCGTTTCGACGGGGCGTTCATGTTCCAGTATTCGGAACGGCCCGGCACAAAGGCTTCCCGCCGGTATCCCGACGACGTGCCGCTACAGGTCAAGACCGCAAGGCTTAACGAAATCATCGCCTTGCAGAATGCCATATCACTGGAGAGAAATCAGGAATGCATCGGAAAGAGCTTCGAGGTCCTCGTGGAAGGAAGGTCAAAGCGTTCCGACAAGGAACTTGTGGGCAGGACTTCACAAAACAAGACCTGCGTCTTTCCGGACACAGGTCTCAAACCGGGTGACTATGCAACCGTAATGGTCGACTCCTGCAGTTCAGCCACGCTCATCTGCAGGGTAATCTGATTATTTCAGACCGCGGGCACGGAGAAGCGCGTCGCCGTCAGGCTCGGCTCCCCTGAAATTCTTGTAGAGGGTCATCGGCTCATCGCTTCCGCCCTTCTCGAGAATGTTGTGGCGGAAACTCATCGCAGTTTCCCTGTCATACACACCTTTCTGTTTGAAAAGTTCGAAAGCATCCTTGTCAAGCACCTCCGCCCACAGATAGCTGTAGTAGCCGGCACTGTAGCCGCTGTTGAAGATGTGGTTGAAATATGTCGTGCGGTAGCGGGGGATTATCTCATCGATAAGTCCCATCTCCTTGCATACCTTCTTTTCGAATTCCTCTATATCGATGCCGTCGACGGAGCTCAGTTCGTGCCATTTCATATCAAGAATGGAGGCGGCGCAAAGTTCGGCGGTCCTAAGCCCTGCGTTGAATGTCTTTGCTGCAAGAATCTTCTTCACCAGTTCGTCCGGAATCACCTCCCCCGTCTGATAATGCTTCGCATAGCAGGCGAGAAGTTCGGGTTGATACGCCCAATTCTCGTCAATCTGCGAAGGAAGTTCGACAAAGTCGCGGGCTACGGAAGTGCCGCTGACAGTGGAATATGTACATTTGCTGAGCAGACCGTGGAGAGCGTGTCCGAATTCGTGGAACATAGTCTCGACGTTGTCAAGGCTGAGCAGTGAAGGATTTTCTCCGTCAGGCTTGTTGAAATTGCCCACGTTCACGATTATAGGTCTGATGTCGCTGCCGTCGTCGCCGATTCTCTGGTCACGGACATTGTTCATCCACGCCCCTCCCCTCTTGCTCTCGCGAGGGAAATAGTCGGTCAGAAGGATGCCGATCAGGGAACCGTCGGAATCGCTGACCTTGAAGGCCTCGACCTCAGGATGATATTTTGGGGCATCAGCCACGGGCTCGAACTGAAGGCCGTAGAGTTTCGTTGCATTCAGGAAGACTCCTTCACGCACGTTTTCCATCTTGAAATAGGGCTTTGTCTGCTCCTCGTCGAGGTCAAACTTCGCCTTACGCACCTTCTCTGTGTAGTAGAACCAGTCCCAGGGCTGAATCTTCGCACCGGCCTCCACCTTTCCGGCAGCAATATCCTCATCCATAACCTTCTGCATATCCTTCACCTCCTCTTTGGCCCTTGCAACCGCATATTTCATTATGTTGGCAAGAAAATCCTCGACCGCCTGCGGGGTCTTTGCCATCTTGTCGCTGAGGATATGCGCGGCGGGGTTGTCGTACCCCAGAAGTTTCGCGCGCTCTTCCTTAAGTGCCAGTATCCTGAGAATCAACTCCTTGTTATCGAACTCATTGCCGTTGTTTCCTCGTGAGGAATATGCTCGGAACATCCTCTCGCGAAGGGCGCGGTCCCCGGTTGTGGCCATTGCCTCGGGATATTCGGAGATTGCCACGTTGAACTCGGCCTTGAATGCGTTGTTCTCCTTCAGAAGGTTGTTTCCGAAAGTAAGGCCCAAGGAAGAGAGTTCCGTATTGATTTCTTTCATACGGGCCTGGCCCTCAACGTCGAGCGCAATTCCGTTATCTGCAAAGGAACGGTAAATTTTGTCAAGTACCATCTGTTGCTCGCGGGTAAGCGAAAGTGCGTCCTTTTGCTTGTAGACGGTCTCTATTTTGGCGAAAAGGTCCGCATTGAACGTAACCTCGTTCTCATATTCGGAAAGCATCGTTGTCGCCTTGGCAACGATATCCTCCAGACCGGGAGTCATGTCTGTCTCGGCGAGATTGAAGAGGACGCCTACGACCTTTCCGGCCATTTCTGACGATTTGTCATAAGCAGCAATCACGTTGTCGAAGGTGGGAGCCTCCGGATTGTCGATGATTGCCTGAATATTATCGCGACCCTCCTTTATGCCGGCTTCGAGTGCCGGCAGATAGTCCGCTTCAGATATCTGCCCGAACGGAGGAATTCCGAAAGGGGTGTTCCACTCCTCGAGGAAAGGGTTCGCACGTCCGCACGATGCAAGGGCTGATGCTATAGCCATAATTACGAATAGTCTTTTCATATTTTTATTTGTTTCTTTTCAAATTCTCCACATATGCATCTATCTTGCTCATATTCGCAGGAATCCTGATTCTCTGAGGGCAGGCGGAAGTGCATTGCCCGCAGCCGATGCAGTGGTTTGCCTGACGAAGTTTCTCCACATTGCGGTCCAGACTGACAAGGTACGCTCTCCGTGCCTTCCTATATTTGGGGTCAGCCTTGTCATTGACCATCAGTCCGTCGTTGAGACACTTGTTGTAATGCCTGAAAATACTCGGAATGTCAACCCCATAAGGGCACGGCATACAATATTTGCAGTCCGTGCAGGGAATCAGCGGGAATTTGACATATTCCGCCGCGATATGTCCGAGAGTCTTGAGATCCTCCTCCGACAGAGGCTCCAGCGGACTGAACGACTTCAGGTTGTCCTGCAGATGTTCCATATAGGTCATTCCGCTGAGCACGGTCATCACTCCGGGGAACGTGCCGCAGAACCGGAATGCCCAGGAGGCGATTGAATCGCCGGGACGGCGCTTCTGCAGTTCCACCGAGCAGTATTCGGGTATTTTTGCCAGCCGTCCGCCCAGCAGCGGTTCCATTATGACCACGGGGATATTTCTCTTCTCCAATTCTGTATAAAGATATTCCGCATCCTCTATCCAGTCGATGTAGTTCATCTGTATCTGAACAAAATCCCAATGATACTTTTCGTGTTCGGCCATCAGGAAGTCGAACGTGTCTCGGTCACAGTGGCAGGAAAATCCGAGATTACGGATATTTCCCTTCTTCCTCTCACCTACCAGATAATCCAATACCTCATTGTCAATGAAGCGCTTTTTATAAGATTCCACGCTGGATATGCTGTGAAGCAGATAGAAATCTATGTAATCCACCTGCAGATTCCTCAGGGAAGCGTGATACATCTCAATTGAAGACTCTTTTGTCGGAGTACCTCTCATATTGGAAAGCTTCGTGGCAATCTTCCAGGATTCGCGTGGATAGCGTTTGAGGGAAAGGCCGGTGGCCGCCTCGGACTGACCCTGGAGATAGACCGGAGCCGTGTCGAAATAGTTCACACCGTGGGCGATGGCATAGTCCACAAGACGGTCAACAGCCTCCTGGTCGACCACATCCTTGCCTTCACCATTGTCTTTCATCGGCCAGCGCATACAGCCATACCCCAGGATGGAGATATCCTGACCATCCTTGTCCTTGCGGTATGTCATCCCGCCGGACCCTTCTGTCCTGCCGGCCGCAGCGCTGACTGAACTTTTTTCCGTGCAGGAAACACCCGCCGTTGCAGCGACCGCAAGAGTTGCTGTTTTAAAGAATTCCCGTCTGCTGATGTTATTTTTCATAGTGCTGACCCTCCTAAATTTCTTTGTGAACAAGATGACCTTCGACATAAATGGCGCCGAAGGGACGCGCCGGACATAGATGCTCGCAGGCACCGCACCCGATACATTTCTCTGTGTCAACGGATGGTACCATACGGCTCTTTTCATCTTCCGGATTCACAGGAACCATCGTAATTGCTCCTGAAGGACAGTGTCTTGCGCAGTTTCCGCAGTTGACGTCATCAGTCAGGACAACGCAATTCGCCGCAATCCATACGGCATGTCCGATCTGTATGGAAGACTTCTCTTCCTCGGAGATTTGTGTAATCGCTCCGGCCGGGCAGACCTCGCTGCACACGGTACACTCGGGGCGGCAATATCCGTTCTCAAATGACATCTCCGGCTGAAGAAAATTTTCGAGAGATGAAGAAGGTCGGAGAACGCGGTTGGGGCAGGACTTTACACACAACTGGCAGGAAACACATTTGTCGGAGAAGTGTTCAACCCCCTTGCTGCCTGCGGGAACGGGCTTCACCTCGCGGGGAGGAACCGCCCTTTTCTCTATCACCGCCAGTCCGCCGTCACCTTTCCGCTCCTGAGCCCTGATTGCGCTCCCGGCTGCTACCATACCTATTGTTGAGAGAGCCGCACGTCGGCCATTGTCCGCGGGGGCATCGCAGCTCGCCTCCGTTTTTGCGGCACAGCACCCCGACTTTCCGCGCAAAGTGTACCTGATGGCCCCGACAGAGCAGTTGGAGATGCAGTCCATACAGGCCACACACCTGCTGTAATCTATGCTGTGCTCCCTGTCATTGATGCAGGAAGCCTTGCATTTCTTCGCACATTTCGAACATCCGATGCACTTTTCGGTGTCAATCACCGGGCGGAAGAGGGAGAACCTTGAGAAGAATCCCAGCACTGTGCCGACGGGGCAGATACTGTTACACCACAACCGCCCTTTCCACCACGCGAGCCCCGCCACGACAAGGAACGTAACCAGAGCCACAACAATGGAAGCCGGTGTTCCGGTTGCAATGGAAGCAATCCTTCCGAAAGCGCTGTACGGAGCGATAAGCACCGCTATGGAGTTCAAACCGAGCACCATAAGGACCACAAACAAAATAAGGAGACCGTACCGCAGCACCGGCCCTTTTCTGTATCCGAAACGGAGAGCCTTTCCTCTCCTCTTGCCGCTGAAAAACGAAATGATGTCCTGCATCACACCGAGAGGGCAGATGACGGAACAGTAGACCCTGCCGAAAAGCAGAGTGACAATTATCAAAGCGGTGACGATTACGAAATTTGCCGCCAGCACGGCAGGAAGGAACTGGATGTCAGCCATCCAGCCGAACCATTCCCCGGAAGCGCCGTCAGGAACGGCGAAGAGCAGCAAAATAAGTGCAAACGATATGGCCGCCAATGTAATACGTAATTTTCTCAACATAACTGTTTCAAATTTGCACAAAGATAGTCATTCTGTGTCTGTTTTTTTAGATGATTGAAAACTTTTTTGGAAAATTCAAGTGTATTTAATGAATTTTTTTCATACCTTTGGGCGGAATATACTTGGGAAGACAGGATATTGATTAAAAATAATAATAAACCAAAAAAGAAAAAACAATGAGAAAAACATGCAAAGTGTTGACAATATTAGCGTTAGCTATCGTTTCAACATTCTATGTATCTGCTGGTAACACCTACAGCCTGAGCGACGGCAGGGTTACCATTGACGCCAAAGAATTCGTAGCCGGCAATAATGAAATTCAGGCCTGCTATTCCGTAACTGTCAAGGCTGATGCAATTCCCGAGTGTCAGTCCCTTATCCTCACTCCCGTAGTGAAAAATGACAGCGAGAAGCACATCGTTGAGGTGGTTGTAGTCAACGGTTCCGCCGTAAAGGGTATGAACAAATGGCTTACCTGCCAGATTCAGAAGGTCTGCAAACCCGACGAAATTCGCGTACTGAATCTCGTAAAGGGCCAGCCCCTTACTTTCGAGACCTGCAAAGCAGTTCCCTGCAACGGCGTTAAAGACGGACAGAAATTCTATGTCACCACACAGAAGGTTACTTACAACGGCCACACCTGCATCTCGAATTATCCCGGTGAAGAATACGTTTGCGATGTCCTCTGCGAGCCCTATGAAATCAACCCTGTAACCGTTGACCTCGGTCTGGCGCAGCCCAACAACCTTGCTCCCCGTTCAGTAAAGGCTCAGCTCTTCTATCCTGTAAACGGTGTTGCAAAGGTCGCTTCATACCTCAAGAATGCCGACGCTCTCGCAGTTCTCGACGCTCTTGACGAGCCCGACTATAAGGTATCAAGCATTGACATCAACGGTTGGGCATCTCCCGAGTCAAGCGTTGCATACAACCAGAGACTCTCCGACAAGCGTGCCGCCACTGTCAAGAAGATTATCGCCGACAAATACAAATATGACGAGGCCCTCTACCACACAAAGGGTAACGGTGAATATTGGGATGCAATCATAGACTTCGTCAATGACACTGACAACGCAGTGGTTGCAGCATCCAGGACAGCCATCAAGGATGCCATCGCAGCAAACAGCAATCTTGACAAACGCGAAGCTGCCATCAAGGCAATTGACGGTGGCAAGCCCTACAGAGTAATCTTCAAAGAAGTTTATCCTATCAGCCGTTTTGCAGAGTGCGTAGTGACCTACAAGGCCAAGCAGTTTGTTCTTTCGGATGCAAAGGCAATCTATGCCGTTGATCCCAAAGGCCTTTCAGCAGCCGACTACACAGCCTGGACAGTTCAGGAGTATGATGCCAACGTAACCGCAAAGGGTCTCTCACTCTACCCCAACGATGAGCGCCTGAATGCAGCTGCAGCTTCCAAGGCATACGAAAAAGGCGATTATGACGCCGCCATCAAGTACTACAAGAAAGCCGGTTCATCACCGGAGGTTGCAAACAACCTCGGTTGCTGCTATCTTGCAAAGGGGGACGCCGCAGCCGCTGAAGCCTGCTTCGAGAAAGCCGGCAAATACGGTGAAGCCAATGCAGAAGAGGTTGCAAAGGTAAAACACAACCAGAAGTACTTCGCGAAGTAACTGACGGTGCGAAATAATAAAAGAGGACTTGGCGTCTTGCCAAGTCCTTTTTTATTGCATAACTTTGCACAGATGAATATCCGCAGAGCAACATACGACGACATCCCGCGCATAATGGAGATATGCGGGCAGGCGCGTCTCATAATGCGCTCCGACGGGAACATGACCCAGTGGACAGGCGGTTATCCGTCAGAAGCTGTCATAAAGGCCGACATCGACGAATGCGTGGGGTATGTTGTGGAGGAAGATGTGGAGAAGGCGGGAGAAACGGTGGAAACGGTGGAGGCAACGGTTGAGACGGTGAAGGATCGGCGCCTCGACGGATATTTTGCCTTCATCCCGGGAATAGAGAAAACCTACCTGGCCATTGAAGGTGGACAGTGGGTCGATGACAGCAAACCCTACTGCACGATTCACCGTCTGGCCAGCACAACAACGTCGCACGGGATCGCCGGGGCCTGTTTCGAGTGGTGTTGGAGCCAGTGCCGCAACATCCGTATCGACACCCACAGCGACAACCGGATAATGCGCCACTGCATAGAGAAATTCGGCTTCACCTACTGCGGTGTCATACACCTTCAAAACGGCGACCCCCGCCTGGCCTACCAGAAACTCTGACCTTGCGCAACTTTCAGAAAAGTCGCCCGGAGTTACTCCACGGGATCGAAATAAATTGATTCCACCCCGCACTGAGGGCACTCCTTTGGAACTTCGGTGCCGACATGCTGATATCCACACACCGAACATATCCAGGTTTTGACCTGTTTGTCTTCTGTTTTTGCCATAACGTCAATCTTACATAAATAATTCTACTGTTCCACCCAAATCAATCTACCGGTATCATAACCACGAGCGGTCGCAACAGAGAGAATTTCTGTCAGGACTTCCTGCGGAAGTTCGGGCGTTCTGGAAAGAATCCAGAGAAATTTTGCACTCTTGGAACCGACTAGCGCATAACTGTAGTCCTCGGCAAGCAGCATCACTCTATAGTCTGAATAGAAGGGGCCGAAGAACGACACCTTCAGGAGACCTGCAGTATCGGTGGT
>JAGHTO010000039.1 GCA_018065305.1 Candidatus Cacconaster scatequi
ATGTAGATGACGTTAATCCTGATATCGGAGGCACCATAGACGCAATGCTGGAAAGGCGAGGAAAGGTTGAGGACAAGAAGCTGTCCGAGAGTTATAATGAACTCCGTGAGAAAGGAACTTACTGGGTAACACCAGAGAGGATGAAAGACAGGATGGGCAAACTCCAATTTGTACCGAAGGCTGCGAACATCGTGGGTCTTCAGATTGCAGATCTTATTGCCTACCCTATCGCCTGTCATATTATGTGGCCGGAAAGGCCGAACCCTGCATATGACATCATCAAGGGCAACATCTATGTCTCCGACGGGAAAGAACTTGGTATCAAGGTTATAAAATGAGAAGAGTTGCGGAATCCCACAACCCTTAACCGGCCGCCAAACGGCCCCGCTGCCTGAACAAGTCAAACATCAGTACAAATATAAATACTTATTTCGATAAATTGTATCACTTGACACAAAATAAATCAAAAAATGATCAAGAAATACGCAATGACAATTGCCGCTGCGTTTATCGCCGTTGCCTTTCAGACAGTATCTGCACAGCCCAAGTCAGGTATTATTGCAGGTGCGAAGGCCTCTGGGGAGCGTATCCGCGTTGCTTCTGAGGGCCTTGCGAATCCGGAGCGCGGGTTCCGTTTCGAAATAATGATAGGAGTTGAGAATGCGCCCTTGACGGAGAGCATTTGGCCATTCCCGGAGTACAGGGATGACGGCATCGTGATGACGCAGGCCTATTGTTACCTCAATGATTATTGGAACAAGGATATACCTCAGAGCAAGCTTGACGCCTTGCAGTCCAGCTTTGACCGCGCGAGGAAGGACGGTGTGAAGTTCGTGCTGCGTTTTGCGTACGAGGGTCTCGACGGCACGGACAACTGTCCGACACTCGAGCGTATCCTTGCCCATATCTCCCAACTTACTCCTATTGTCAGGAAGAATGCGGATGTAATCTATGTCCTGCAGACAGGATGGGTCGGCCTCTGGGGCGAATTCCATAGCAATCCCCGGGGATTGGACAAAGACCCTCGGGCGGTGGCGGCTGTTCTTGGTGCCACGTTGGATATGCTTCCCGAGAACCGCAGTACTATGATGCGTTGTATGAGATATCGCAGTACTGCGGAGCAAGCTGCCGGCCCGGGTGTACTGGATATGAAGCGTGTTGGATTCTTCAATGACGGCACTCTGGCTGGTACAACTGACGGAGGTACATTCCTTGGCGGTTCGACCGAGGATGATCCCGAGTTCGAACAGCTCGACAGAGAGAGTCGGGATATGGTTATCGGAGGAGAACTTTTCTGGAACAGTGTCCCCAATACTATAAGCGCCAATGCGATAAATGCCATACACCGTTTCATCCGCCATCATTACACGACCTTCAGCGTGGTACATTCAAACAGCGAACTGGACTTCACTCCCATATACGGAACAATAGATGCCTGGAAGGCCACTCCGTTCACCGCCGGGCTCCTCAAGGCCCAGGGGCTGCCCTGTGACGAGCAATATTTCAAGAAGAATCCCGTCCCGAGCGCGTATGAGTATTTCCGCGATCATTTTGGATATCGTCTTGAACTTGTTGCTTCCGAATGGTGCATTGGGAACGGTATGTACAGCGGCTCGGTGACTATCCGGAATGTGGGTTTTGCCCGTCCCATCAATCCACGGGAAGTCTACCTTGTCCTGTTTGACAAGAAAGGAAATGTGTATGAGCACCCTCTGCATGTCGATGCCCGTTCCTTCATGCCATGGGAGGAAGTAAGCATCAATTTCTCCGTTCCTCTGCCGTCCGGAACGCATAAGTCGGATCTGAAAGCCGCGCTCTGGCTTCCGGATGAAGCCGAGTCCATCAAGTACCGCCCCGAATATGCCATTACCATTACAGAGGGTGTCACCCCTGTAATTCTGGGCGGCCGACTTCTCAACGTTCTGTAGACTGATTTATGGCGAGCAAGAGCATATGTTTCCTGTTCATCCGTCTGCGCGAGTGATACGTCGGGATGGATATATCCTGTCCGGCAGTCCTCCCAGCTGAAGTGGGTCCCCTCTTCGGGAGCCAAAGTTGCCGGATACGTATTTTTTACGTATCTTCGCACCTGCAATTCGGTCACATACCAACCGGTATGCCACCCTCTTTTCAAGCACAAATCCATTCAGTCACTAATAAATTTCGGCAATCAATTAAGAATCTGTTTATCATTTTTCATGAAGAACACTATTGCAAAAGTACTGGCGCTGTCATTGGCCACAGCCCTTCTGGCTGGATGTTGCACCGGCAAGAGCAGACAGAAGGAGCCCGTTGACTATGTAAACACATACATCGGTCACATAAGTCATATACTTGTTCCCTGCTACCCCACAGTCTCGATGCCCCACTCTATGCTGAGGGTCTTCCCCTGCAGGCGTGAGTACACCACCGAGCTGGTGGACGGACTGCCCCTCTGGGTGACCGACCACCGCTCACAGGCCACCCTCACCATAGGATTCCCCGGTCTGAGGCTAGATTGGGACAACGAGCACATCACCCCGTACAGCTATGAGACAGAACTCGCAGGCTCGACCATCAACGCAAAGTTCGCAACCTCCCACCAGTCCGCAATCTACGACCTGAAGTTCCGCAGCAAGGGTCCCGTCATCCTTACGGTGAACGCCCCTAGCGGAGAGATGAACGCCGAGGGCAATGTAGTCAGGGGATTTCAGTACTGCGGAGGGCAGACCAAGGCATACATCCACGTCGAGTTCGAGACTGCACCCAAGTCCGCTGAGAATATGGACAAGAGCCACGTGACGCTCACCTTCGACACTCCCGAGCTCCGCATACGATACGGCGTATCCTTCATCAGCACGGAGCAGGCCGCGAAAAACCTTGCACGTGAGATTGACGGCTACGACGTTGATGCACTTATGGCAGATGGCCGCAGGATATGGAACGACGCACTCGGCCGTCTCGAGGTCAGCAGCGGCAGCGAGGAGGACCTGACAGTGTTCTATACCTCATACTACCGCACACTTGAGCGTCCCGTCTGTATGAGCGAGGACGGCAAATACTGGAGCGGTGAGGACAACAAGGTTCACGATGATGGCGGAATCGCCTACTACACAGACGATTGGCTCTGGGATACCTACCACGGCGCCCATCCTCTCCGCACCATAGTCGACGTTCCCCTCGAAGAGGCGATACTCAAGTCATACCTTCGTATGTCCGAGGAGAACGCCCACGGATGGCTGCCCTGCTTCCCCGGAATATCAGGTGCTGGAAGGGGTATGAACTGCTGCCACGGCATCGGCTCCCTCGCCGACGCAGTGGCCAAGGGACTCGACATTGACATTGCCAAGGCAGCAAGCGCCGCCTCGACGAGTCTCCGCACAAGGACAGTCGTCCCCTGGAGCAACGCTCCCGCTGGAGAGCTCGACAAGTTCTATTGGGAGAACGGATACCTCCCCGCACTCAGGGATGGCGAGAAGGAAACCGACCCTCTCGTGCACGAGTTCGAGAAGCGCCAGCCCGTCCCTGTGACCACGGGAACCTCATACGACTGCTGGGCTGCATCCAAACTCCTAAGGGCAGCATTCGACCTCACTGGCAAGAAGCAGTATCTCGACGAGTCGGAGTACTTCTTCAAGCACTCTTTTGACTACCGTAACCTCTTCAACGGCAAGACCGGATTTTTCCATCCCAAGGACAAGGACGGGAAGTTCATCGAGCCATTCGACTACAACTTCCCCGGCGGGATGGGTTCAAGGGAATACTACGATGAAAACAATGGCTGGGTTTACCGCTGGGACGTCCAGCACAACGTATATGACCTCATCTCCCTTATGGGCGGTGACCGCAAGTTCGTGGCGCAACTCGACAGTATGTTCGCAGAACCGCTCGGAATGGACAAATATGACTTCTGGGCAAAGCTTCCCGACCATTCGGGCATCGTAGGACAGTTCTCGATGGGCAACGAACCTTCGCTGCACGTACCTTATCTGTATAACTTCGCCGGCGCTCCCTGGAAAACCCAGAAGCGAATACGCCAGATGCTCGACACCTGGTTCCGTGACGATCTTATGGGCGTTCCCGGCGACGAAGACGGTGGCGGAATGACCTCGTTCGTGGTCTTTTCAAGCCTCGGATTCTTCCCCATATGTCCCGGAAAGGCCGAATACAGCATCGGAAGCCCCAGGTTCGGGAGCAGCAAGATCCATATGAGCAACGGCAGAACCTTCGAGGTCAAGGCTTACAACGTATCAAAAGACAACAAGTACATACAGTCGGCAAAGCTCAACGGCAAGGTATGGAACGAACCTGCCATCAGCCACGAAGCTATTGTGAACGGAGGTGTGCTGGAACTCGAGATGGGTCCCCTGCCCAACAAGGAGTGGGGCGTCGGCTCAAGCATCAGCTATGACTCCTACAGGGGACTTGCAATGGCCGGCTATCAGGGATGGTTCCTCTCTCCCGCAAAGGGGCAGAAATACGCTGGCGGCTACACCTTTGCCGATGGAAGATACAGGGTGGATATGCTGCCGGAAATGCTGGAGTATAACGAGACCTACCCCATTCCCGGCAAGATGGCTGACGGCAGCGAGCCGAGGGTTTTCTCTTCAGCCGACTACAGCACCATTGACCTTCATTTCCGCTGGATGAAGGAGTACGGACTCGACGGCGTGTTCATGCAGAGGTTCATGTGGGATATAAACGGGGCTAACCGCGAACATTTCCTCACTGTGATGGACAACGCAATGTCCTGTGCCGAGCGCTACGACAGAGCCATCTGCATTATGTACGATATGCGCGGTGAACCGGGAAAGATGGCGGACGAGCTTTTGTCCGACATAGATGAGCTCAGCGTACGCTATAATCTGTTCGACCACAAGACCAGGCCCTCCTACCTCTGGCACAACGGGAAGCCGCTGGTCGTCATTTGGGGCATTGGATTCGTCGACAGGCCCGAACATTTCCTTGACGAGGGTGGAAAGATGATAGACGGGCTCAAGAAGCGCGGCTACAGCGTGATGCTCGGAGTACCTACCTACTGGCGCGAGCTTGGCAGCGACACCCGCAAGGATGAAAGGGTTCACGAATACATACTCAAGTCCGACATAGTAATGCCCTGGTATGTGGGCAGGTTCACGAACGAGGACTTCGACGGGTTCAAGAAGGTCATCCCCGGCGACGTGGCGTGGTGCGAGGAACACGGCATCGACTTTGCCGGTGACGTATGGCCCGGATTCAGTTGGCTGAATATCTTCCCGGATGCTGACGACACCGTTGACAGGCGCGGAGGAGAGTTCCTACGCAGACAGATTGACGCCTGTATCGAGGCAGGATGCAAGAGTATCTACATCTCTATGTTCGACGAGATCAACGAAGGCACGGCCATTATGAAACTGGCCCGCCAAGTACCCATTCCCGGGCCAGGCACAGTCGTCACCCCTCAGGAAGACGGAGTCCCCACCGATATTAACCTCATCATCGCAGGCGAAGCGGCCAAACGGCTCAAATAGGTATTTGCATAATGCGGGCAGGGATGACTTGCGGACAGACATCCGTCTGCACAGGTGAATCCGTATATGTAATAGCCGCCTAATGATGTATGTTTTGTGGCTCCAGAGAGAGAGAACTTATTGAGACACATTCTTATACTCCAGTACATCCCCAAAGGTACGGACTTCAGCACACTGACAGATGAGCTCATTGCCGAGGTCGAATGGAAGCTGAATAATCGACCGAGAAAATCATTCGGATATCTGACACCGCTGGAATATTTCAAAGAAATGTATAACTTTACACCAGATAGTGCTGTTGCACTGTCAAATTAAATTCGGCACAACTAACTTTGATGCCAGAAAATTTTCTTCACTTATGAAATTCGGATTCTTCATCACATTGCTATCTGTCGCGACCATTTCCGTCTGCTGTGCAGATGCCTCCGGGAATACTCAGACTTTTGGTGACTTTCGTGACTATGCCCTGACACCGCCTATGGGCTGGAACAGCTGGGACTGCTATGGCCCTACGGTCGTCGAGCAAGAGGTCAAAGACGCCGCGGACTACATGGCCGCAAACCTTCACCAGCACGGTTGGGAGTACATTGTGGTCGATATCCGCTGGTTTGTCGAGAATGACCATGCCGGCGGCTACAACGTCGATGACCAAATATATGTAATGGACGAGTGGGGACGATACACTCCCGCCGTCAACCGTTTTCCTTCGGCAGCTGACGGGGCCGGTTTCAAGCCTCTCGCGGACTATGTGCACGACAAGAACCTGAAGTTCGGAATCCACCTTATGCGAGGCATACCCAAGATTGCCGTAGAGGCTGACTGCCCCGTGAAGGGTACCGACGGTATCACTGCATCCCAGATATACAATGAAGACCGTCTGTGTGACTGGCTGCCGGATAATTATTCAGTCGATTTTGCCAAGCCCGGCGCACAGGAATATTACAACTCACTATTTGAACTCTATGCTTCCTGGGGCGTTGACTTCGTGAAGATAGACGACCTATCCAGACCTTACCACAAGGAGGAGATAGAAATGATACGCAAGGCCATCGATGGCTGCGGACGCGCAATCGTCCTCAGCGCATCTCCGGGCGAGACCCCCGTCGCCGAAGCCGGTCACATCAGCGCCCACGCCAACATGTGGAGAATGGTCGGCGACGTTTGGGATATCTGGGGCGACGTCACGCACCTGATGGACGTGGCCGATTCCTGGTATCCCTACATCAAGCCCGGCACCTGGCCCGACTGCGATATGATTCCCCTTGGTCATCTGGCAATCCGCGGCGAGCGTGGCGAGGACCGCAAAACCCGCCTGACCGAATCTGAACAGTACAGCCTGATGAACTTGTTCCTTATCCTCCGCTCGCCCCTGATGTTCGGAGGCGACCTGCCCACGATGGACGACGCAACCTTGAGGCTGCTCACCAACGAAGCGGCTCTGGAGGCCCACCGCTACGGCATCGGTGTGCGCCCTCTCTTCCACGAGGATGGCAGGCTCGCGGTAATGTCTGACGACTCGCGCGGCAAAGGATGCTGGCTGGCTATGTTCAATGCTTCCGACGAGGAGCAGACCATTGTCGCCAATCTGGCCGAGGCCGGTGTCAAGGGTCGCACGGCCGAGGATGTCTGGACGGGGGAGCGCGTGAGCGTCAAGGGTGGTTGCATCAGCGTGAGCCTCGCTCCGCATGCATCAATGATGGTCAGAATCAAATAGTATAGTTTAAAAAGGCAATCACAAAAAAACAACTCCGTCTATTCTGATGAGGAGAATATTTATCATACTTTCAATCATGTGCCTCCCGGTCATTGCCGGTTCCCAGGAGAAGTGGAATGGAGGCATAAGGTATGATTATACTGTCGGAGGACGGAATGCGACGGTTGTTGTTCCACAAGTCACTGCGCCCGGATCTCCGTGGATATGGCGTCCTGCATTCTTCGATGCATTCCCGTCTGTTGATATTATGCTGCTCAAGGAGGGTTGGCACATAGCCTATTATGATGTTACCCACTGTTACGGCAGTCCGGTCAGCGTGAAGGCGGCAAGGGAATTCTATGATGATGCGGTCGGACGTTTCGGACTGAGTGACAAGGTGACTCTGGAAGGCTTCAGCAGAGGAGGCTATTTCTGTTTCGCGTGGGCTGAGGCTTATCCGGAAACAGTATCCTCTCTGTATGTGGATGCGCCTGTGTGTGACATACTCTCATGGCCAGGCAGGAACAAGGCGGACTTGTGGGAGGATTTCCTGAAGAATTGGAACATCACAGATGATGACGTGACAGAATGCTTCAAAGGGAATGCTCTCATGAAGCTTCCTGCACTTGCGGCTTCCGGTATTCCCATAATATCGGTCTGCGGAGGCGCTGACCTCAGTGTCCCGTTCAAGGACAATTTCAGAAAAGTGAGAGAGAAATATCAGGAAATGGGTGGCATTGTTGAATTGATCCTTAAGCCGGAATGCCGCCTTTCAAATCAGGGGAACAATCAGGGTATCGGGAAGTCAAGTTAAGACATCGTTGCCGCTCTAATCCTTCAGAGGGATGGTGTGAATGGTTTCGTAATCGTACCAGTCCCGCAGGCTGACCGTCAGGCCGGTCTGGTCGTAGACATTGCTCCACTGGGTATCTTCGACAGTCCCGTTGTCCCAGGCAAAATCCTTCCAATGGACATCCGACAGACATTGTCCGGCTTCGTCGGGAGTGAGAATTCCATTACGGGTCTCCAGAAAGTTATGGGCCACTTCATAGCGCCACCAACTCTTGCTGTGAGGATTGCCCAAAACAGAATCCGGTTCTGTAGTGTAATACTTTGGAGCGATCAAGTGGTTTGTCATCAGCATGAAGTTCGTACTGTCCGGCTTGCGGGTAATCATGGTCTTCCATCCGTCGAACAGGTCAAACTCAATTGCGGCGCAATTTCCCCGGGCATCGGCAACCATATAATGATATCCGCCTCCCACCTTCTGATCGTGACGCACGTCAAGACCGGCAACCATATCAAGAGCCTCATCCACAGTGGCGCACCTGTCCAGAATGAGTCTCATCAGGATGCTGGTTCCGACAACGGGCTTCCCGCTCTCCTGCCAGGCGGCCTGCTTCGGAAGGGCCATAATGGAGATGCAGAGGCCTTTCTCATTCATTCCGTCCATAGGAGCATACACCGCAGCAAGGCACATCACTTTTGAAGCAAAACTTTCAGGCAGCTTGTCCAGCCTGTATCCCAGATGCGAGAGGTCACAGGTCGATATCGAGGCATATCCTTTTCGAGGATTGGTCCGCAATACAAGACTCGGATTCTTGAAGAAATCGTAGTTTCGTCCGAACAGATATCCGTCACCGCCTGCGTTTTCAGCCTGGAATGACGTACAGGCGAAACCGTTTCCGACCTGTTTTCCGGACAGATCCGGCTTGTACAGACCGCGGCTGAGCTGGCTGATGATGAATTCCACGAGTTTGGCGTTCCTGTCTATCCCTGCTGCCAGAACTTTGTCCAAATCATAAGAAGCCTTGTAATCGGCCACATAGAGATAAGGATTGCTCTCCGACAGTCTTTTGATGTTTACGATAGTGCGGATTTCTCCCTGCCAGATGACAGCAACGACCACAACAATGGTCAGGATGACAGCGCAAAGAAGTTTCAGCAGTTTTTTCATGTTGTGGAAATTAAGAATAGGCTCAACTATATATTATAAATTCGCTTCCTATCAACAAATATACATCTTTTTTCGGCAGCCAAGCGCTCCGCCACAAACAGTCAGACTTTGTATTTCTCTTTGCTCCATAAACAAAAAGAAAACAATGGACCGGATTTCGAGAAACACTCTTCGAATGGTTGTTGTTTCAGGCTGACCACAAAATTCGTATATTCGTAAGAGAAAATACCGGAGAACCGGCATAAAAAGAAAAAACATTCTGACCATGAAGATGAACACTATCAGACTGCTGCTGGCTCTGTCCATTGCGACATTGCCGTTCTGCCTCGGCGCACAGAACACGCTTTATCCCGACAATACTGCCGGAAGAGCGGAATCCTGCAGGACAATAGCCGTGTTCGGCGGCTCCCTGTCAGTGAACAAGGAATCGGACGCGGCCAAGCAGATATGGGCCGACCGGCTCGGCGCCACGGTCACGACCTACGGTGTGGGCGGCGCCGGATTCTCATCTCTTCAGGGACACACCCTGCAGCAGCAGGTCCGGGAGGCGGGAGTGTATGACATATACGTCCTGTGGGCATCCACAAATGATTACAACAATGACCGCGAGTGCGGCAAATGGACTGATTACACCGAATTCGATGGCTTTGACGAGCGCAAACTCGTGACCCAATGCGGCGGTATAAACTACTGCATCAAGACTCTGCTCGAGAAGAATCCGAAGGCTGAAATCTATTTCTTCACTTCACTGAGATTCTTTTCCAAGGAGGACGGATACAATCCATATTCGACGAAGAAGAACAGGACCGGGAAGAACTTCGCTCAATATGTCGAGGCCCAGAAGCAGTGCTGTCTTCACTACGGCATCCCTGTGCTGGACCAGTTCAGCCTGCAGGGTGTCAACATTTTCAATTACTCCGAATATTATATGCCTGACAAACTTCACATGAATGAAGACGGATACCGTAAGATCGGATACCGCCAGGCCGAGTTCCTTTCTACCGGGCTTCCTTCCGTCAACGAAAGTCATTCCGGCCCGAGAATCAGCATTTTCGCCGACCATATCAGGACTGTGGCCACCCAGCGTAAGACAAGTTTCACCGAAGCGGCCCGTGCTATCCGCGAAATCGGTTATGAAGGAGTTGATGTAAGGGTGAACCAGGACCCCGCTGAGCTCAGAATCCTGGACAGCCTCGGCTTCGCACACTCCTGCGCCATAGCCGATATTGACTACTGCTCGGGGGCCGATGTCAGCGCCCAGGAGGACCAGGCTCTGGAGTTCATGCGCAGATACGGCTATGACAGAATCCTCATTGTCCCAGGACTGTTGGGTGATACAGGGAGGACTGATGTCACGACACGTCTCGGCGCGTTCGCCGAGAGGGCCGCGCGGGAAGGCCGCATCGTCATGGTTGAGAACTATGACAACCACCGATCACCTTGTTTCAATACCGTGCTCCTTAGCAGGATGTTCGAAGAGGCGCCATACCTGCGCCACAATTTTGATTCCGGCAATTACCTGATGGCCGGAGAGGATTGCCTTGAGGCTATCAGGCTGCTGCGTGGCCGTATCTCCCATGTGCATCTGAAAGACAGAGTCTCAAAGTCGGATATGAGCTGCCCTGCCATCGGTGCGGGCTGCATCCCGGAGGCGGAGGTCATCCGCATCCTCCGGGACAGCGGATATTCCGGCTGGCTTACCGTCGAGCATTTCGGTGCCCGGGATATGCTGAAAGCGGCGACGGAATCTTTCGGATTCGTCGCCGCCTGCCTGGCATCAAAATAGCTTCAGTTTAAGTCACTATATAGAAGCATTGCTTTCAATGTTCTGTTCGGCAACGCGGACTACCAGGGTATGACAGCCAATCCATACTCGGTCATTTCCCCCTGCCCGATAAGCCGTCGGCAGCGTTCAATGTTTCCGGCACACCAATTACTTTTTTTCCTTCTTGGAGAGAATCTTTGAAAAGGCTTGCCGGAGTCAATACGCTTCAGCGTGCTGTCAATCCATCCGAAACAGAGAGCAACTTCTACTGCATCGACATACCCTATGACACCCTCGCACGGTTTTGCACTGCGATTGACCCGAATCCAGAATTCCCGGGCCTTACCGTGGTTAGCCTGAAACCATTCATACAATTCTGCGCGGGTGCTTATATCAAGAATATTGTGCGGCAGTTCGACAGCCATTATATAATCGTTCATATAGAAGCCCTTCCCTATCGGAAAATCCCCTTCCCGGTCCTTGTGCATCCCGAGGTGCTCATAGAAAGAGACCGCCCTGTTTTTCCTATTCACGTTAAGTTCAATCCTGATAGAGCCGAAGGAGAAAGACTTGACATTCTTCACGACTGTTCCGAACAGTTTCCTGCCCAAACCCTGACCCTGGAACTGCGGAAGGACATAGAGCTTTTCTATGTGATAAACGGACGTCTTTTCATCGGCTCCGGTTTCTTTACGGAATGAGACGTATCCTTTCCCTTCTTCGATGAAGAAGATATGTCCCTTTAGAGTCATTTGCAGCAAAAGGCTGCTCTCAGAGTACATCCAGTCCATCATATACTCCATCTGCTCGTGGGAAAGAATGTCCTTGTATGTATCGCGGAAAGCAACATCGGCCATCTGACGGATGGACGGGATATCATCTGTGGTTGCTCTGCGAATCATACCCTAAAGATAATCAAAAATATCATTAATTTTGCCTTGGATTATCAATATGTAGCGGTTATGTTCCGGCACTCGATATTTGGCATTGCGGCGTTTTTCAGCGTCCTGCTTGCACTGGTCTCGAAACTGCTGTGGCTTGTTTCCCGATGTGTAGGCCTGCTGGGATGGTCCCCCGCTCATCTGATGTTCAACGAGTGTGACGGACGATATGACCACGATGGACGTATGCTGTATGTGAATGCCGGGCTGGGCGGTGTAGTGCCGCTCCGGATTGGATGTCCTTCAGAAATTACGGTAATCACGCTCCGCCACGCAACAAATCAATAGGTTTCCAGTAGCAATATGCAGAAAACAATCCTTACACTATTATTGACCCTGATGTATATAACAGCGGGGGCTCAGGCAATTTTCATCGAGACAGAGAGCTTCACCGACAAGGGAGGCTGGTCACTGGACCAGCAGTTCACCGACCTTATGGGGTCACCCTACCTCATCGCCCATGGCTACGGCAAACCGGTTGCAGATGCCAGCACTGCCATTGACATCGACTCTGAAGGTATATGGTATGTGTATGCCAGAACCTATAACTGGGTGTCGCCCTGGACCACTTCCAAGGAAGGGCCCGGCGCCTTCAGAATCAAGATCGGGGGCAAGGCACTGAAGCCGGTACTCGGCACTGCCGGTGACTGCTGGATGTGGCAAAGTGCCGGAAGCGTGAAACTGAAGTCCGGCACCACTGTGCTCGCTCTTTCTGACCTCAAAGGCTTCGACGGACGCTGTGACGCAATTTATCTGACTAAGACAGAGGGAGATGTGCCGCCTTCAGACATTAAGGCACTGGAACACTTCCGCCGCCGGTATGGTGCAATTTCTGGAAATCCGACTGACGGAGGAAGTTATGATTTTGTTGTCATCGGTGCCGGCATAGGCGGTATCTGCGCCGCTGTCTCCGCGGCCCGCTTCGGCTGCAGGGTGGCATTGGTGAATGACCGCCTGATTCCCGGAGGGAACAACAGCGCGGAGATACGCGTCCACCTTGGCGGGCACATCGAGATGGAGCCCTACCCCGCCCTCGGGCGTATGCAGCGAGAGTTCGGCCACAGCAGAATCGGCAATGCACAGCCCGCATCGTATTATGAGGATGAGAAGAAGATTGACCTCATAGAGAATCAGGAAGGCCTCGACTACTTCCCTCTCTGGCGGGCAGTCAGGGTGAATATGAAAGACTCGCACACCATCGGTTCCGTGATAATCCGCAACGTTGAGAGCGGCCAGGAGATGGAACTCAAGGCCCCCATTTTCAGTGACTGCACCGGCGATGCCAACCTAGGATTCATGGCCGGTGCCGACTGGATGATGGGACGTGAAGGAAGGGACGAATACGGTGAGAGCCTCGCACCGGAACACGGCGACAAACTCACAATGGGTGCATCCGTCCAATGGTACTCCGTAGAAGGTGCAAAATCCTCCTTCCCGGAATTCAGCTACGGAGTTGAATTCAATGAAGAGAACTGCAAGAATGTCACAATGGGAGAATGGACTTGGGAGACCGGTATGGACAAGGACCAGATATGGGACTTCGAACGTATCCGCGACTACGGCATGCTCGTGATATACTCCAACTGGAGCTTCCTCAAGAACCGTTTCAGCGGCAAGTCCGACTTCGCCTCACGCGAACTGGGCTGGGTGGCATATACCGCAGGCAAGCGTGAGTCCCGCCGCCTCATAGGTGACTATGTGCTCAAGCAGGACGACGTTGACAAGCATGTGTTCCACGAAGACGCCTCGTTCACGACAACCTGGCATTTCGACCTCCACTTCCCCGACCCGGAGAATTCAAAGTTCTTCCCCGGAGGCGAGTTCATCGCCGCCACGAAAAACAATCCAATCCACCCGTATGCCGTGCCATATCGCACCCTGTACTCACGGAACATCAACAATATGTTTATGGCAGGGCGCAACATCAGCGTAACTCACGTAACACTGGGTTCAACCCGCCTGATGCGCACCATCGGTATGATGGGTGAAGTGGTAGGAATGGCCGCCAGCATATGCACGAAACACAATGCCCTGCCAAGGGATGTATATCAGAAATATCTTTCCGAACTGAAGAGTCTGATGAAGAAGGGTGCGGCGCGAACCGACATCGAACTGCCGGACAACCAGCACTTCAATGAGGGCGGGTATCTGGAGAAGCCCAAGGATATCGTCTTCTGACCCTACACAAATAAAAAATCGACACTGCTTCACACCGTTCCAACGACGTAAACGAATTCAATTTGTGATCATCCGTCTGTGCGGATGAGAGACAAAAACCCTCCGCGGAGAGAATCCGCGAAGGGCGTTCCTGAATTTGCCGTCGTCTATTTGAGAGGCTCCGGTTTCGAATGCTCTCTCTTGCCGAGTCTGGCGTCGAGTTCGAGGATGGCGGCGAAATCCTTCCCTGCCCTTGAGAAATCATCTATTAGGTCACGCGCGTGTTCCTCTTCTTCCACCTGCTCGTCAACAAACCACTGCAAGCGGCTGAGCGTGGCATAGTCTCCTTCGCTCATCGCCAGATGGACGAGACCGTTTATCATTTCGGTGACATCCTTCTCGTGCTTGAGGGTTTCTTTGAACATCTCCAGCGGGTTGTCCCACTCGGTTTCGACCTTGTCGATAGGATGCAGAATCACTTTCGCCCCGATGGAGTTCATATAATTCTGGAAAATCCTGGCGTGATCCTGTTCTTCAAGCCATTGCACGAAGAACCAGTTTGCAACTCCTCTGAAAGCCTTGGCTTCGGCCTCCATCGACATGGCCAGGTAAAGGTAAGCAGACCACAATTCGGCATTGATCTGTTTGTTGATTGCGTTTTGCATTGTCTTGGTAATCATGGTTTCAGTGTTTTTAATGGTTCTTTGTCTATGGATGCATCCTTGACAATGCAAAGATATATTCGTCAATACCCGTTGGATATTGATTTTAATAAGTATTTTTCAATTATTGATATTGAGATTATCAATAACAGCGGAATGCGTGGCCTCTTACGATGAGGTGATGGTTGGCAAGAGGCTGATTCAGAAAGTATTGTGACGCGCCTGGCGCATTGACAACAATCTGTGTCCGGCAGAGCATCGGCTCATTCTGGTTGCGGATGATTGTTGCGGGAATGGCCACTTCACAACTCAGATCAGGGGACACCCTGTATATGAATGCTTCTCCGGTCTTGATCTTTCCCCTGATGGCTGTGCCAAGCCCAGATTCGAAGTGGGTGTCATATTCGTATCCGTCAAGCATGTCCAGAGGGGCGGTGCAATGCGCGAACAGCAACTCGTCCCCGTCGATTCTGGAAAGGTTGCACTGGAATCCGGTGCTGCCTGTCTTCCGCTTTGCTATCATCATCGAGACAAGCAGCGGAATATCTCCTTCGCAGCTGGATGGGATTCCCTCCGCATTGAGCCTGGCAAGAGCAAGGCATCCGGTATTGTGTACCGTATCCAGAAGGTCGAAGCAACGGATTGTGAGTCCGGAGAGGGAATATTCTCTCACTATATCCTTAAGCGCCTCATAGATTGCTACCGAACCGTCGAAAGATTTCATATCGCCCTCGAATTTCTCCAGGCGCCCCAGGAGCGCTTTTATCGGGATGTCTACAAGCTTGAGCCCCAGAAGTTCTTCGGTCTTTCCGTAATTGGTATCCGATGCTATCAGCCAGTCGGACGGACGGCCGATGACTCCGAGCCTTGCTCCGCCGAAGTCGATATCTGTAAGGGGACGGATGAAATTGTTATCAGGGGTTGCGCTTGTCCGGGTTCCGTCGATTATGGCGGATGCGATATCCTCCGGGCTGCCGTGGAGAATGGTTCCTCTGCGGCCTTGAGAGTTGAGCCAGGAGAGAATCTCCATCGATGCCGCCAGGGAATTGCTTCTGCCCGAAGTGAGCAGGGTTATGTCTCCCTTTATGTCCAGGCTCCTGAATACGCCTTCTGTCCCTCCGGTCCTGATATAGATCATATTTCTGTCGAACTCGTTGTAGCTGGTGAAATCGCTGCCGCAGTCCAGGAATTCTTCGCCGAGACTGGTCTGGATATCCCTTATGAACTGTTCTTCCGCAGGTGATAGCGGAATCTCCTTATGCAGGGATGATGTGATGGAAAACAGATATATTTGTTTCATTGCTTTACAAATTTATTAAATTTGTGGCATATGGAAACTTTTACTTTAGCATTCGGCCTTATCTGCCTGATATCTTTTCTGATTTCAGCGCTCGGCTTCATCTACTTCGTTTATTTCTTCTCTATAGGGTACGCCTTCTCCATCGCGGGGATGTCGGTGTTGACGATGGTGCTGTTCTGGGGGAATATGGAAATATGGGGGAAGGCATTCTGTGCGCTTCTTCTGATATACGGGCTCAGGCTCGGCATCTATCTGCTCGTCAGGGAATCCAAGAGCGCGTCATACAGAAAGATACTCCGTCCTGAAACCGACGCGAATGCAGGCAAACGCAGCCCGCTCTTCAAGGTGATGCTGTGGATATTGGTTGCGTCCCTTTTCATCGGACAGTTCGCTCCGGTATTCTTCCGCATCCAGAATGGCTCGGCTCCCGGCGCTTGCGCCGTCGTGGGATTTTTCATAGCTCTTTCCGGTGTCATTCTCGAAATCTGGGCGGACGCTCAGAAGTCCATGCTCAAGCGCAGGAGCCCTCACGAATTTTGCCGTACCGGTATTTACAGGATAGTACGCTGCCCGAATTATCTGGGCGAGATTCTTCTTTGGACGGGAGTGTTCCTGTCCGGATTCACCGCACTCGAAGGCTTTTGGCAGTGGCTGTTTGCGGTCTGGGGATATATTCTGATTCTGTGGGTAATGTTCAGTGGAGCCCGCCGTCTGGAACTGCGCCAGAACAAGAACTATGGTGATCGTCCGGAATATCAGGAATACATCAGCAAGGTTCCCATTATTCTGCCTTTGATTCCCCTATACAGTGTTGCCAGACACAAGTGGCTGATGGCGTAATGATTATGTCCACCCATTTAAAAAATATTCTTGAAATAATCAGGAAGGAACTTGGAGCAAGACCGTCCGATGTTCCCGGTAAATATCGTAAGATTACGGTCAAAGGGATGCCTTTTCGCGTCAGCAGATTCGTATCGCCCCGGTGCTGCAATGTAGCAGTGATGGAAATGAATACTCTGATAATGAATATTTCTACAATAATCATCACTCCATTCGAAAAGAAGGCTCCATTGGTAAACATTGACGTTTTCCGGATTCTCGGGAAGACAAAATACATATGCGAGGTATATGAGTTCGATGGGTCGAACCACGCGTCATTTTACGAAGATATTCCCTGCATAGGGCTGAATTCCGAACCGTTATCTGATGACTTCTGGTTCTCGGACCTTCGGACTTTCGTAAAATGTT
>JAGHTO010000008.1 GCA_018065305.1 Candidatus Cacconaster scatequi
CACCAAAGACAGCTATATGAAATCCATACTCGGGGAGGCCGAATACGAGGCCAACCTTGAAGATTGGAAGGAAGAGGGTCTGGCAGAAGGACGTGCAGAAGGGCGGGCTGAAGGAGCCGCCGAGAGTAAGCGCGAAGTGGCCAGGAAGTTGAGAGCAAAAGGGCTCGCTCCCGAACTGATATCCAGTTGCACAGGTCTGACCGTTGATGAGATCGAAACATTGTAAATAATTGACTAGGCCGTGACCGTGGCCGATTTAGTGGCCGCTCGGCATAACCGGAAGACCGGAACGGAGAACGGATGCGAACTCTTGACGTTCCTCGTAAGAAAGGAAGTCCATTTCTTATGGGGAGATAGAAAAGTTTCCGGCGGAGATTGTCCTACAAGCGTCCGAAACTGTCTGCAGAAAACTTTGATGAATCCAGCAAAAGAGTGATTTGGCCCGAATCTCTCTGATTTCTCGAAAATTCAACGAAAAAAAGAGAAAATCAGGGCTTTTCACTCTGAAAATTCAGCCGTGTGAGTTATGGAGGCACTCGTCAGGGTGCATTGCCGGCATTAGCAGGGGTTGACATTGCGGCAACGGGCATCCGTCGCGACCTGCCCCTGCCGGAGTATGCATCGGAAATTTAGAAAGCGTGGAGCATCGGTTAGCGGGTGTGCGAATTATTGGCGGGTAAGGGTACGATATTGTTGTTCGAACGGTTTCTGGTCCCATTCCGGCTCCTTCAGAGGCCCGGGGTTGTCCAGCAGAAAGGACATATACGTGATGGGAATGCCCTGCTTGAGGAAATTCGATTCGTAGAATGTCTTTATCGAAAGCAGTTCGTCAGCCCTGCCTGAGCCATATATGTCATCATTATGTTCCAGAACGGTCAATGCATTGACCGACGCCGTCTCAAGGGTGAAGTAATGCAGCAGTCTGCTGTCCGTCTTGAGATGGATGACGCCGCCGGGAGAAAGAATATTACGGTATCTGGAGAGAAATATGGGATGGGTCAGCCTCTTCTTGGGCTTTTTCTCCTGAGGGTCGGCGAAAGTTATCCAGATTCCGGCAATCTCTCCGGGCGCAAAAAGGCTTTCTATGAATTCGATGCGGGTGCGCAGGAACGCGACGTTCGCCAGACCGCTGACCGTGGCATATTTCGCCCCCTTCCACAGGCGGGCCCCCTTTATGTCGATGCCGATGAAATTCTTTTCGGGATATTTCTCGGCAAGAGCCACCGTATACTCCCCCTTGCCGCAGCCCAGTTCCAGAATTATCGGTCTGTCGTTGCCGAACATTTTCTCCCCCCAATGTCCCTTCAACGGGTGGTCGCAGCCGAGAACCTGGTCTGTCGCCGGCTGCACAAGGCAGGCAAAAGTTTCGTTTTCCCTGAATTTGCGGAGTTTATCTTTTCCCATTTCTACAATAGAACCCTATTCCCTGTAATGCTGACATCAAATTTTCCCCTACCGGTTTGATACCGACCTTCCAGCCCCCGGCGGAAGGGCCTTCAACCCTTACGTTTGTCCTGTAAACCCACTCTATCTCCCGGAATCCGCCGACAGTGACAGGATATGTCCTTACCAGACCCTCGCCGACTTCGGACAGAGGAAATTCCGCCCTTTCGACATATTTGTCTCCCCTGGGAGATATCAGGCAAATGTCCATTTCAACGACATCTTCCTGAAAGGATGTCACGTCATATCTGATTGCTATTCCCGTTTCGTACACGACATCTTCGAAGAGCTCCGCTTCAAAGCGGAATTCATTCCCGTCCGCAGCACTCAGGTCCGATTTGCTGACATATCGGCACTGCCCGTAACGGCTGCACGACACTACAGCCATCAGCACCACGAGAAGAGCCGGCAGCAAATACCATCTGCTATTCATCGCGATGACGGTTCTGCTGTCTTCTGTGTCCACCTCCCCTCCTGTGCCGTCCGCCGTTCTTTTTCTTCCTGTCATCAAAGCGGCTGATGCTGTCATCACCCACGGCACTTACGAAATCCGTCTCGGTGGAAGGTTCCTTGGTCTGTATGTCCAGAGAGACGGGATGTACACCTTTCTTGTTCTCAGAGAGAATCTCGCGGACTTTGGCGGCAGGAAGAGCGAACAGTTTCGCCATCGACGACTTGTCGTATGAGAAATACATCATACCGCTGAGTATGTCGGTCTTCATCAGATAAGCCTGTCCGTCCTCCAGTTCAAGAGGACCGTGGAGATTGGGAATATTTTTCTGGGCATCGATATAGACGGATGCCTCATAGTTGATGCAACATTTGAGCTTGCTGCACTGACCGGCAAGCTTCTGAGGGTTGAACGACAGGTCCTGACAACGTGCAGCCTGAGTCGTGATAGATTGGAAGTCAGCTATGTAGCAGGAACAGCACAAAGGCCTGCCGCAGACTCCGAGACCTCCGATAAGACCGGCCTCCTGACGGGCGCCAATCTGCTTCATCTCTATCCGGATATGGAATTCCTCCGCAAAATCCTTGATGAGCTGACGGAAATCCACTCTCTGGTCGGCAATATAGTAGAAAATCGCCTTCGTTCCGTCACCCTGAAACTCTACGTCACCTATTTTCATATCGAGACCCAGTCCGGCAGCAATCTGACGCGCGCGTATCATCGTCTTGTGTTCACGCGCTATCGCTTCCTGCCATCTTTCGATGTCAAGAATCTTGGCCCTCCTGTAGATTTTGCGGAATTCATATTTTTCGGGGTCGATTTTGTGGCGTTTCAACTGTTGCATGACGATGGGCCCGTCCAAAGTGACTATCCCCAGGTCGTGACCGTTCGCCGCCTCAACCACCACCAGATCGCCTCTCTTTATTATCTGGCCCGAAGTGTTCTTCATAATGGCCTTGCGGGTGTTCTTGAAACGCACTTCGAACAATTCGCTGTACTGTGCCTGGTAAATTCCGTCCATCCAGTCGAAATCTCCGAGTTTGCAGCAACTGGGATTGTAATCCACGTTCAATGCGCCATCGGGGGTACGCTCGACATCGCAGCCCCTGTAGCAGTCGTGACGGGATTCACTCTTTTCCAGATATTTTATTTCTTCCGACATCAATTCACAAAAATAACAATAATTGATTACAAAGGTCGCAAAAATTAAGTTTTGCGTTCGCATTGCCTTCCACCGCAGCGGCAGTTTCCTCCAGTTTGGCAAAAGCCTTCCTGTAAAATGTCGGCTTGATGCGTCCGCTGAAAGAACGGATGGTGGAGTCCATCCCGGCAGGTATCCGGGCGAGAGATTCCAAACCATTGGAATACAAGAATATGTTTCTTATATATTCTTCCGCATAAATGCAGAATTCCTTCTGTTTCTCCCTCTCCTTCGCGCTTATGGTCTCCCATACGGGGAACGTGTCGATAACCTTCTTGGAAAGACCCGCTTCCAGCAGTGTCTCCATCAAAGACGCATATTCGGGATTGACTCTGAACTCTCCGTGGGCCTTTTCTTCCTCCTCCCTTGAAAAGGGTATCATTCCTACAATCTGGCATCTGGAGCGGATAGTCTGCAGAACCCTGTCGGGATTATGGGTTATCAGCAGGAACAGAGTTCCCAAAGGAGGCTCCTCCAGCAGCTTCAGCAGTTTGTTGGCCGCAGGGACGTTCATTTTTTCAGGCAGGTAGATGATGATGGTCCTGAACTGACCCTCGAAACTCTTCAGAGAGAGTTTCTGGGAGATATCCCTCGCCTCGTTCACCGATATTCCGGCATTGCCGGCATCCAGTTCAAGAGCATCGTAAAGTTCCTGCTCGAGGAAATATGGATTTGACAGGGCAAAATTCCTGAATTTCTCTACGAAATAATCACTTATGGGAGCTTTTTTCTCCGATTCGGTGAGAGACTTGGCCTTGCTTACAGGAAATATGAAATGAAGGTCCGGATGGATGAGTTTCCCGTATTTGTGGCAACCGGGGCACACTCCGCAGGAATCCGCCCCGGCAGGGCCGGTGCAGTTCACTTTCTGCGCCAGAGCCAGGGAAAGGGCGAATGCACCGCCTCCATCTTTCTCGACGAAAAGGATGGCGTGTCCCATCCTGCCCTCTTCCATCATACGGAAGAGAGACTCCTTCACGGGGACATTGCCTATCACATCTTCGAACTTCATAACTTACAAAGATAGTGACATCTCACAATTTTTGCAATCAAACTCCAGTTTCAGCCTGTTGCCGTTGTTCTCCAGGTAGAGAGGCCCGCCCCCCTTGCCCTTCCTGCTGCAGAGACCGAGTTCGTACCGCACGCAGTACTTGCTTTTCATCAGGATTCCTCCGCTCTCACCCTGCCTCTCCAGACCGGAAGTGTCTCCCTTGACAAACGGGACGGATTTTCTCGGGGAAGGTGCATATTTTTCAGCCAGTTCCCTTCTGACGGAATTGAGGAAGGCGGATGTATAGGAATAGACCCTGTCGGTGTCGACATTTATCAGGGAAAAGCGGATGTCTCCGGAAATCTTCCCGATCTGCCCTTCCAACATTGCCCGCGCCCTTTCGGAATTAAGTGCTTCCGGTGCAGTTTCATTAAATTCAACCGTAGCCACAGACCCGTCGCAGAACGATGCCGTGAAGCGGGTATGGCCCTTTCTTGAATGATAATCCACTGATGCCTCAATTATTCTGCGAGGTACGTTTTTCTCCAGTTCCCTCTCGAAACAGAGATCCAGATTGCGGTATATCTTCATCCCCGGCCGCAAGGCTGAGGCATCCCTGACAGTAAAGCTGTCGCCCCGGGCCACCTCAACGCGCATTCCAACGGGGTCCCCCGCATTTCCTGCAAACATTAGCCCGTCACCGTTGGCTATCCGTACCGCAGTTTCAACCTCGACGAGATTCTTCCCGGAGTCCACCCTGCGGACTGTTCCGATACATTTTCCCATCGCCTTCGCCGCATCCTGACTGTTCCAGACGCCTCTTTTTCCGTCAATGAAACAGGTTGTGTAGCCCCTGTTGAAAGTTATTTCAGGGTCAGGAGTGAAACCGCCTTCCACCTGCCCGAAGGAGGCTCTCCGATATTCCGGATTCCGGTGGATGAACTCATTGAGAATATTGCTGTAATGACGGACTGTGTTCTTTACGTATGATGCGTTCTTGAGCCTTCCCTCTATCTTGAAGGAGCAGACCCCCGCCTCGGCAAGTTCCGGAATATGACTGTCCAGACGATAATCCTTCATCGAGAGAATATGTTTCTGCCGGGCCACAATCCCGCCTTCGGCGTCATACACGTCATACAGTGAACGGCAGGGCTGGGCGCAGCACCCCCTGTTCGCACTCCGTCCGGCAAGATGTTCGCTCAGGTAGCACTCTCCGCTGTAACTCATGCACAGAGCACCGTGAACGAAGAACTCGACCTCGCAGGAAACGGCTTCACAGATCTCCTTCACCCTCTCCATCGACATCTGCCGTTCCAGAACAATACGGCTGAACCCGGCCTTTTCCAGAGCGACAGCCTTTTCCACGGTCCGGATGGAAGTCTGCGTGGAGGCGTGCAGTTCAATCGGAGGCAGATTCATCTCAATAATCCTGTAATCCTGGACAATCAGAGCATCCACCCCGGCCCTGTAATACTGCCATATAAGGTCTTCCGCCTCAGGCAGTTCTTCTTCCGTCAGCAATGTGTTCAGCGTGGCATAAATCCGCACCCCGAACCTGTGTGCATAGGTGCAGAGAGAAGCAACATCCTCAATGGTGTTACCTGCCGCCACACGCGCCCCGAATCGCGGTCCGGCGATATATACGGCATCGGCACCGCACTGAATAGCTGCGATGCCGATTTCCAAATCCCTTGCGGGAGCGAGTAGCTCAAGGCTTAGTTGCATTTCAGGGTAGTGAGCTGATATCTTGCCGCCTCACCCCATTTTGCATCCTGCGCAATCTGCTTGAAATATCCGCAGGCCTTGCCGTTTTCACCGGTGGCTACGAGTGCTGTACCGAGCTGATAGATAATCTGAACCTTGTCCTTTGCGTCCGGTTTCAATGCAAGATATGCTTCAAGAGCTTCAGCGGCCACCTTGTTCTGCTTCAGGGAGAGGGAGCACAGGCCAATGATTTTCTGGGCATTGGGATTGTCGAGATATTCGACTGATTTCTGTGCTGCTTCCACGGCACCCTTCAGGTCCTTTGCCTTCTGGCAAGCCGCAGCCTTCTTTACATAAATATTGGAGAGCTGCTTTCCGGCAATCTCGGTCTGACCGAGCTGCAAAGCCTTCTCGAATGATGCAACGGCACCGTCGAGGTCGCCACCCTTCACCAGATCCGCACCCTGCTGGATGTAAATCTTAGGTATTATCTCCTCCGCATCGGCCTTACTCTCTGCATCGCCGAATTCCTCAGCCAGCTGAGCCGCCTTGCTTATCTTCTCAAGGGCCGCGGTGAAATTATCGCTACCTACAGCAGCCTTTCCGACTGCAAGATAGAGCTTGGGAAGAATGCCCTTGCTCTGTTCCACCATCTCAGCGCCCTGTTCTCCCAAAGCCGTTGCCTGCTCAAGAACCTGCTCGAAAAGGGTGATGGCCTCTTCCTTGTTATCGTTCACAGCCAGAGCAGCCTTGTTGTAAAGTTCCGTTACAGACTCTATGTCCTGTGCAAAAGAAATTCCGAACGCGCAGAGAAAAGCGCAGAGAGAAGTGATTATTCTTTTCATTTTATAACTGTTTTGGTTTGTTTTTCCTGTGGGGAAGGCAAAGTTACAAAAATAAAGCAATAATAAAAATTCCTAATTCATATCATCAACAAGATATTTCTTCCCCTCCCTGACCATAACAAGTCTTTTCTTCAGCGGCTTCTCAATGCCGGCAGCCTGAAGTTCATATTCAATGGATGCCTGATTTTCAACAGATTCAGCATCTATTGCCACTATTTCATACGAAGTGTTTTCGGAAAATGTCCTCATCTGCTCCCGAATCAGGTCGGGAAGAGAGCCGGCATCCGCCACGGCCGTGTCAATCAGCGCGGCAAAATCAGCCGTGCAGAACTGCCGGGCCTCCTGATAATCAGCCTTCCAATAATTCGAAAGAAAACCGTCGGCGGCATTGCGCGCAGCCTCTTCATTTGAAGTACAGCCCGCCACAACAATCAGGACGGCCATAAAAATCAAAATCCGTTTCATATCATATATCCATTTCCACAACTGTGATTCCCGCACCCCCTGCCTGGATTGCCTCATCCCTGAAGGAGGCCACGGAAGGCACGGTCCTCAAATATTTCCTTATCTCTTCGCGCAACACTCCGTTACCCTTGCCGTGGAGTATCGACACCTGCCCCACTCCGACCATAGTCGCATCATCTATGAAATGCATCACTATCTCCAGAGCGTCATTGAGGCGCTCACCCCTTATGTCTATGGATGGCTTGAAGTTCAGCCTGCGGTTCCTGACCGATTCGTTGTCGTAATTGCTGACGGGGCGGACGGTGATTCTGGTCTTCTCCCTATATTGCTGATTCGAGATTCTTTCAACTTTTGACGGGGACATCAGGCTTATTATGTTTCCGATGGCAACCGAGATGTTCCTACCTGATATTCTGGTGATTTCGCCCACCATATCATTGTCTTTCAGCCTAACCTTATCGCCGACCTGAAGAGGTCCGGCAATCGCCGGCTCGGATTTCCGTTCTTCCTGCACAGCCTGTTCCACTCCTCTTTTCCTGCGGCGCTCCTTCTCTCTCTCCTTCCGCGCGAGAATCTGCTGCATCTTGCGGTCAATCGCCGCATCCTTCTCACTCTGAAGCTCCGAATCAAGTCCCTTAGCAAACTCCTTCAAACCCTCGCGGGCCTCTTTCGTCCTGCTCTTCTCTGCCTGAGACTCCTTTATCTGCCTGATTGTCCGCTCGACCTCCCGGTTTGCTCCGGCAATTATCTCCGCAGCCTCCGCACGGGCCTCTTCCAGAACATTCTTCTTCAACTCCTTGACCTGACTCAGTTCCTTCTCATATTTGTCGGTGAGGGATTCCAAAGCCTTGTCCGTCGTCCTGATTCTGGCCAGCTTCTCATCCAGAGTGCGCTTGCTTCTGGCTATCTTCCGAAGATTCCTTTCTATATTGACATATTCGTTCCCCGCCCTTTCCTCCGCGTCTTTCACTATGCTTTCCGGCAGACCTATCTGGCGGGCGAGTTCAAAGGCGAAAGAATTGCCGGGCATACCCTGTTCCAGTTTGAAAAGGGGTCTTGTCGCCACTCCGTCATAAAGCATCGCACCGTTTTCCACCCCGCTGCTCCGGTCCGCATACAGTTTGAGATTGGTGTAGTGGGTGGTTATCACTCCGTATGCGCCCAGACTGTCAAGCTTCGCCAAAACCGCCTCCGCAATCGCGCCACCCGCAGCCGGCTCCGTACCGCTTCCGAATTCATCTATCAATACCAGAGATTGCTCCGTCGCATGTTCGACAATATCCTTGCAAACCTTCAGATGGGAACTGTATGTGCTGAGGTCGTTCTCAATGGACTGATTGTCACCTATATCAATGAATATTTCATCAAAAACGGGCATCTCGCTCACTTCGGAAGTGGGTATCAGCATCCCCCATTGGAACATATATTGCAATAGTCCCACAGTCTTGAGGCACACGCTTTTTCCCCCGGCATTCGGACCGGAAATCAGCAGGAGGTGCTTTTCCTTCGACAACGTAAGAGTCAGGGGGACAATCTCTTTCTTCTCGCGCCTGAGCGACGCCTCCAGAAGAGGGTGTCTGGCCCGCCTCAGAGCAAGCGTTCCGTCAGAAGAGATAATCGGCATACCGGCTATCATATCAAGGGCGACAAAAGCCTTTGCCCTGATGAAATCAATCTCCCCGATATAATCCGAGGCATATATGAGCCCGGGCAGGAAGGGTCGCAGGAATTCCGAGAAGTCGAACAGAATTCTGGCAATCTCCCTCTGCTCCTCGAAATGCAACTCCCTTATCCGGTTGTTGAGTTCTATGACCTCCAGAGGCTCGATGAAAGATGTACGTCCGCTTGCCGATTCATCATACACCACCCCCTTCAATTTTTTCTTGCTTGCGCTCGGAACCGGGATGAGAATGTGCCCGTCCCGAACGGAAGCTTCGACCTCCGAATCCACAATCCCCTCTTCACGGGCCTCCTTCAAAATGGATGCGATTTTTCTGGAAACGGAGCCTCCCATACTCCGGATTGACTTTCTGATCTCCCCGAGAGTCTGCGAGGCGGTATCCCGAACCTCCCCGTTCCTGTCAAGTATCTCATTTATACGGCTGTCCACCTCACCGGCATACTCCACCGGAGCCGATTTCTTTCTAAGAAAAGGATAGAGGTCATCCTTGCATCCCCGAAAAAACAGCAGGATTCCGCGCAGGGTCTCCTGGCTTGTCCTCAATTTTCTGAGATTCAGAAGCGATATGGAGGAATCTCCCGCCTGAAGCGGTATCAGAAACGGCTTCGTGTCAAGGTAACCTCCGCTCGGAAAACTGTCCTCGAACATACAGATAAGACGCATCTCGTCTGTAAGAGTAAGTCTCTCCTGTATCTGAGCCCTGTCGCGCGAGACTGTTTCATCCTCCACCTTCCGCACGGCATACTCCGTGGAACATCTCGCTGCAATCAGGCTGCGGATTCTGTCAAAACCTATCTTCTGCTCAAGCATTTCAAAACAACTTCTTACTTCCTGTAGAAATTTTCAAGGGCAAGTTTCAGGTCTATCGCCGAATTCATCAGTTCAAGATTCCCGTCCTCCACGAAATGAATCTCCCCTGTCTCCTCGGACACCACTATGGCGGCGGCATCGGAAACCTCGGTAATACCTATGGCGGCACGGTGCCTCATCCCGAACCGAGGAGGAATGTTCTCATTGTCAGTTATGGGAAGCGTGCACCTTGCGGCCAATATCTTGTCGGAACTCATTATCATCGCCCCGTCGTGAAGAGGCGTGTTCTTGAAGAAGATGTTCTCAATAAGCCTGCTGTTTATCTCCGCTGAAATCCGGTCGCCGGTCTGGATGTATGAGGCAAGGCCGTCATATTTTCTCATTACCATCAGCGCCCCTGTTTTTGTTCCGCCCATATGCTGGCAGGCCGACACGACTTCATCAAGGCTCTCATCGGTCATCTCGTGTGTTTTTCCCGCCTTGAAAATCCGGTGGACGATACGGGAGGACATTGTCGTGCCCCTTGCGCCGAAACGGAGCAGGAATCTTCTGATTTCGGGCTGGAAGATTATGAGCAGGGCTATCACGCCGACTCCCAGAAGTTGTCCGAGTATGAACGAAAGCAATTTCATCTCGAACAGCCTCGCAACAATCCAGATGATGTATATTCCTATTATACCCCCGAATATCTTCGTCGCGTTGGTTCCTCTCACCAGTTTGATTATCCAGTAAATGAGTCCCGCAACCAGCGCGATGTCAAGAATGTCGACGAACGTTATATTTACAAAATCGAACATAATTGTGCAAATATATGAAAAACAAGCGGATTTCTGATGATATTTTGTTTATATCTTATACGGGATAATATTTGCTAATACACAAATAAAAGTTAAATTTGCGCCCGTGAAATTTTGTCTTTCTAACCTATAAATTTTTTATGAAAAAAACACTCAAACTCTTTGCTGTGGCCGTTCTTGGTCTGTTTGTTGCCGTTGCATCAAATGCACAGGTTACAAATTCGGCTATGAGCGGTAAAATCACTGATGCCAACGGAGCTGTGCCGGGCGTTGCCGTTATCGCAACCCATATTCCTTCCGGCTCCCAGTACTATGGTATTACAAACTCTGAAGGTCGTTATGATATTCAGGGTATGCGTCCGGGCGGACCTTACATGGTAAATGTACAGCTTCTCGGCTATCGTACAGTTATCTATAAGGACATCACTCTCCAGTTGGGTGAGGTTTACAGCCAGAACGTGACTCTCGTTGACGATGCCGAACTTCTTGACGAAGTTATAGTCATAGCAGATGCTTCAAAGTTCGCATCTGAGAAGACGGGAGCTTCTACAAACATCAATCAGGCACAGATGTCAGAAATGCCTACAATCAACCGTAGCATCTCCGACGTCGCGCGTCTTTCACCTTACGCAAACGGAATGAGCTTCGGCGGCGGAGATGGCCGTATGACCAACTTCACATTGGACGGAGCAAACCTCAACAACAACTTCGGTCTTTCATCAGCACTTCCTGGTGGCGGCAATCCTGTTTCCCTTGATGCAATCCAGGAGGTTCAGGTAGTCGTTTCTCCGTTCGATGTTCGTCAGACCAACTTCATCGGCGGCGGAATCAACGCCATCACCAAATCAGGTACCAACACTTTCCAGGGAACCGCTTACGGTTATTACAGGAATCAGGACCTCAGAGGTAACAAGATCAACGGTGAAGACCTCGGAGACCGCGCAGCAGAGTCAAAACTGACTTGGGGTGTTACTCTCGGCGGCCCTATCGTAAAGGACAAACTCTTCTTCTTCGTAAGCTACGAGCAGGAGTCAGCTCCCGGTGAGGTTATCAAGTACCGCGCAAACAAGGGCGGTGAAGAGGCAAAGGGTAACGTTTCTCGTACTCTCGCATCTGACCTGCAGAAAGTTCAGGACTATATGAAGGACAAATACGGTTATGACACAGGTTCTTACACAGACTTCCCCGCAACTGAGTCAAACCGCAGAATCCTTGCCCGCGTTGACTGGAACATCAACAGGAACCATCATATCGCTCTCCGTTACAACTACACCAAGAATACTGCTTGGAACGCTCCTAACGGAAACTCTTCTGATACAGGATATCGTTTGAACAATACATATCGTGTAGGTAATATGTCAATGGCATTTGCCAACAACATGTATTCAATGGACAACAAGGTTCAGACCTTCTCTCTCGACTACACTGCAAGATTCAGCGACAAGGTTTCCAACCAGCTCCTTGCAACCTATTCAAACATTGAGGATATCCGTGGCTCTTCATCAGATCCGTTCCCTCACGTTGATATCATCAAGAAGGAGGGCAACACCTGGCAGCCTTATATGTCTCTCGGTTACGAGCTCTTCACCTGGAACAATGGTGTCCACAACAAGATTGTCACAGTTAAGGACGAATTGACAATCAACGCCGGCAACCACAAGATTATGGCCGGCATCAACTACGAGCACGAATTCGCAAACAACGCATATATGCGTAATGGTACTGCATACTATCGTTATGCCTGGACAACAGAGAACGACATCGAACAGGTTCTCAACGGAACTCCGGAATCATTCGCAATCACCTACGGCTGGAACGGCAACCTCAACCCTAATGCACAGGTTGCGTTCAACCAGATCGGTGTTTATGCACAGGACGAATGGTCAGTCAGCGACAAGTTCAAACTGAACTACGGCGTTCGTTTTGACACTATCCTCTTCGACAACAGCGATATCGCAACCAACTCAGCATATCTGAAGTATACGTTCCGTGACGGCATAAAGATCGACACCGGCAAATGGCCTAATACCCGCGTTCAGGTATCTCCACGCGTAGGCTTCGTATGGGATGTACTCGGTGACAAGAGCTTCAAGGTTCGCGGTGGTACAGGTCTCTTCCAGGGCCGTCTCCCACTCGTATATTTCACCAATATGCCTACCAACTCTTCGATGGTTCAGAACTCTGTTCAGTACAAGAGTACTTGGAACAACGGTCAGCTTGTATCAAAGAATGACAAACTCCATGCTTTTGACGGTGGTATGATTACCGACGTGAACGAGGCTATCAGCAAGCTCGGTCTGCAGACAACCCTTGATGAGAAGAGCCACGTAGCCGGCGGCACAATGTCAGGTGTTGATCCTGAATTCAAGATGCCTATGAGCTGGAAGACTTCTCTCGCTCTCGACTACCAGATTCCTGTAAACTTCCCGTTCACGGTAACTGCCGAGGGTATGTACAGCAAAGTTGTTTACGGAGTTCTCGTTGACAACATCAACATCGATAACAACAAGGCTGGAAGACAATCTTTCAGCGGCGCTGACAGCCGTTATAAAGCAGATGCTTCGGCTATCATCAACGCAGGCAAGAATGCACCTTATCTGACAAATACCACTAAGGGTTACGGTTACACTGCAAACCTTACAATGAATATGACTCCAGCCAAGAATCTCAACATCATGGCTGCTTACACACACACTGAGAGCAAGGAGGTTTCAGGTCTTCCTGGTTCAGACCCTCTGTCAACATGGCAGGGTATGATTACCGTAAACGGATGCAACTTCGGTGATCCTCAGCGTTCGCAGTATGTAGTTCCTGACAAGGTTATTGCAAATGTCAACTATCTTATTCCTTGGATGAAGGACAACCGTGGTCTCCACCTCTCTCTCTTCTATCAGGGCAACACCACTTACGGTTACAGCTGGTGCTACACCAACGATATGAACGGTGACGGTGTAAACAACGACCTTATGTACATCCCTGCAGATGACAGTGAGATTAACTTCAAGTCAGACGCAGACCGTCAGGCATTCTGGAGTTTCGTCTCTCAGGACAAATATCTCAGCAGCCACAAAGGACAATATGCTGAAGCTTACGCAGCCCGCAATCCTTGGGTCAACTATCTTGACCTCCGTATTGCCGAGGATATCGCTTTCCGCATCGGCGGTACAAAGCACAATTTCCAGGTTTCTGTAAACTTCGACAACATCCTCAACCTGCTCAACTCATCTTGGGGTGTTTACCAGAACTCGGCTCCTTGCAACAACCACCGTATTCTCCAGTACGAAGGTGTCAACGAAAGTAATCGTCCTGTCTTCTCAATGGTTAAGGTTGGTGGCGAGTATCCTACTCAGACATTCGCACCATACGTCAACTCAAGCCAGTGCTGGAGACTCCAGTTCGGACTCAAGTATTTCTTCAACTAATCGGTTGATTATAGAATATCTGAAAAGGCGGCCTGAAAAGACCGCCTTTTATTTTGCCATCATCTCCGCGGCGGCGGAGAGTTGGGAATAGAATTCTTCCCCGTAGGCATCCACAAGGGGCTTTCGGAGGAACTGATAGACACGGACTCCTTCGCGCCGTCCCTTTTCGAAGGCGCAGGCGCAGATGTCCCAACGATGAAGATTCAATGCGGTCATACCATTTGACAGCCGGGATGCGCGTATAGGGTAAAGCCTGCACGAGATGGGTTTGACAAAGGGACTTTTGCCCAATGAATGGGCCCGCTCGATTGCACAGAGGCAGTTTTCCCCTTCGAACAGTGTGTATGCACACTCCTCGCCATTTCCGAGCAGAGGTGTCTCGAAATCACCATCCGCACCGATTCTGAAAAATCCGCCTTTCTCGACTTCGGTCCTGCCGGCTTCACTCATAAAGACCTTGTAATGAGGATAATTGCGTTTGAGAAGAGCGCATTCCTTCCGCAGCAGCGGAGCTCCGCCCTCTCCCTCTATGCAACAGGCACCCCTGCAACTTTCATAGTCGCAGCAGAAATATTCCAGAAGAATTTCCGAAGAGACGAGAATATCCCCTATGAGTATGGGGAGCTGTCTCATTTCAAAAGAGTTGCGCACTTGTCAACGCTGTCGAGAAGTTCCCATCCGAAGAACTGGACCTCCTTTCTAACGGTACGGCCTCCTTCCCTAACCTCAACTTCTGCTCTGTAGGGCTTCCTGCCCATATGACCGTAAGCGGCCGTGGGTTCATATATGGGATTGAGGAGTCCGAACTTTTCGGTAATCGCAGCCGGCCTCAGGTCAAAGAGGTCATTGATTCTCTCCGCAATCTGACCGTCAGTCAGAACGCATCGTGAAGTACCGTATGTATTGACGAATATGCTTACAGGTCTTGCGACACCGATAGCGTATGATATCTGGACAAGCATCTCGGAAGCGACTCCCGCAGCCACCATATTCTTGGCTATGTATCTGGCAGCATACGCCGCACTCCTGTCAACCTTGCTGGGATCCTTCCCGGAAAAGGCCCCGCCGCCGTGAGCGCCGCGACCTCCGTAGGTATCCACAATTATCTTTCGTCCCGTCAGACCGGTGTCTCCGTGAGGACCACCGATGACGAACTGTCCGGTCGGATTTACGTGAAGCACGTAATCCCCCTTGAAGAGAGCCGCCGTCGCCGGACCGACTTTCGCCTTGACTCTCGGCAGAAGTATATTCTTTATATCCTCGCGGATTTTCTCCTGAGAGATTCCCTCATCGTGCTGGGTGCTCAGGACAAGCGTATGAATCCTGACAGGAACGTGATCATCGCTGTATTCTATGGTATACTGACACTTTGCATCCGGCCTGAGGTAAGGCATAGGAGAGTTGTCACTGTGTCGTATCGCGGCAAGTTCCATCAAGGTGGTATGCGCCAGACTCAACGGAAGAGGCATATAGTCTTCCGTCTCGGAACAGGCGTAGCCGAACATCATTCCCTGATCTCCCGCTCCCTGTTCTTCACTCTCCCCCCGATTCACACCCTGCGCTATGTCTGCACTCTGCTCGTGGAGCGTTGATATCACGGCGCAGGAATCCGCGTCGAATTTGTAATCACTCTTGGTATAGCCTATGCGGCGGATTGTCCGGCGGGCAATCTCCTGAATGTCCACGTAAGCCTCGTGGCTCGTAGCTTCGCCGCCGACAACGACAAGTCCGGTGCTGACAAAAGTCTCACAGGCGACGTGGGAAGCCCTGTCCTGACGAAGAAACTCGTCAAGAATGGCATCCGAAATCTGGTCCGCAACCTTGTCGGGATGCCCTTCCGAAACTGATTCTGAAGTAAACAGATACATTTCTACCACACGTTCAGGGGAATTCCTGACATTTTCATCCTGACTTCGGAACTGACTTTTGCAATGACTTTTTCATTGTCAACGTCGGCAAGAACTTCGTCAATCATTCCCACAATGGATTTCATATCTCTCTCAACCAGTCCCCTGGAAGTTATTGCAGGAGTTCCAACTCTTATTCCGGATGTCTGGAAAGGAGATCTCGTGTCAAAAGGTACCATATTCTTGTTCACCGTTATCCCGGCACGGACAAGCGCATTTTCGGCAACCTTGCCGGTCAAATCAGGATACTTGGTTCTCAAATCTATGAGAATGAGATGGTTGTCGGTACCTCCTGATACGACTTTGTACCCTCTTGCGGTAAATTCTTCCGCCATAGCCACGGCATTTTCGTGTACCTGAACCTGATAGGTCTTGAACTCCGGCTGAAGCGCCTCATAGAATGACACGGCCTTGGCTGCAATGCAGTGCTCAAGAGGGCCTCCCTGCGTACCGGGGAAGATGGCGGAATTGAGGATTGAACTCATCTTCCTGACCTCACCTTTGGGTGTGGTCAAACCCCATGGATTGTCGAAATCCTTACCCATCAGTATGATACCGCCACGTGGACCGCGAAGGGTCTTGTGCGTAGTTGAAGTGACGATATGCGCATATTTTACAGGATTCTTCAACAGCCCCGCGGCAATAAGACCGGCAGTGTGCGCCATGTCCACCATAAGCAGGGCGCCGATTGAATCCGCAATGGCGCGCATCCTTTCGTAGTCCCATTCACGGGAATATGCGGAAGCTCCTCCGATTATCAGCTTGGGCTTGAATTCCTGAGCCTTGCGCTCCATATCATTGTAATCGATGTAGCCTGTATTCTTGTCAACGCCATAACTTACGGCATTGTAATTCTTTCCTGAAATATTGACAGGAGAGCCGTGAGTAAGGTGACCTCCGTGAGAAAGATCCAGTCCCAGGAACGTATCGCCCGGTTTCAGGCAGGCGAACAGAACCGCCGTATTGGCCTGAGCGCCGGAATGGGGCTGGACATTTGCATATTCCGCATCAAAAAGTGTTTTTACGCGGTCAATGGCAAGCTGTTCGATTTTGTCGATTACCTCACATCCACCGTAATACCTTGCTCCGGGATATCCCTCGGCATATTTGTTCGTACAAACGCTGCCCAACGCCTCAAGGACCTGCGCACTTACAAAATTCTCCGAAGCAATGAGTTCTATGCCACTCATCTGCCTTTCTTCTTCCTTCTTGATCAAATCTGATAGCAGAACGTCGTATTTCATATTGTTTTTACTATTTTTGCGTAGCAAAGTTACTACTATTTTCCAAAAAAGGGGAAAAATGTTCCGGAAACTTTTGAACAGTGAATTGAACCGCATCAGCGTGGAAGAGTTCAAAGCCGCGGAGAAGTCATCTTCGGTGGTCGTTCTCGACAATGTCCGCAGCCAGCACAACATCGGCTCGGCTTTCCGCACCTGCGATTCATTCCGGATCGGCAAACTTTACCTGTGCGGAATCTGCGCCTGTCCCCCTTCTCCCGAAATTCACAAATCCGCTCTCGGTGCGGAATTCAGCGTGGACTGGGAATACTGCGGGGATACCCGGGACCTGCTGTGCAGGCTCAGGGAGGAAGGTTTCACGATTGTCAGCGTGGAACAGGCAGAAAATTCCACCGGCCTTGACAAATTCAAGCCGGAAGAAGGGAAGAAATATGCCTATATTTTCGGGAATGAGGTCAAAGGCGTCAGCCAGGAAGTTGTTGACAGTTCGGATCTCTGTCTGGAGATACCTCAATTCGGGACCAAGCATTCCCTGAATGTTTCCGTATCCGTCGGAATAGTGCTTTGGAGCATAACTGAATTAATATAGTATTAAATATGAAACGTGTTTTCTTAGCAACTCTCGTTCTTGCCGCCGCAACTCTGGCATCGGCCCAGAATTTCAAGGAATGGCAGGATCCTTCCATTTCGGAAATAAACAGGATGCCCATGACGGCCCTGCCTGCCCCGACCGAAGATATGATATCCCTCAATGGTGAATGGTCTTTCCACTACGCAGAACGTGCAGAAAGGAGGATAGACGGTTTCTGGGAGACAAGATTCAAGGACAAGGGATGGAAAAAGATGAATATCCCCGCAGTATGGGAACTCAACGGCTACGGAGACCCCCTCTACGTCAATATCGGGTATGCATGGAAAACCTGGCACACCAGCACTCCCCCAAAAGTTCCCTCAGCCCACAATCACGTAGGTTCCTACCGGAAATATATTTCCATCCCCTCTGATTGGAAAGGAAAACAGATAATCGTCCATTTCGGAAGCGTCACCTCCTGCGTCTATCTCTGGGTGAACGGCAAGTTCGCCGGATACGGAGAAGACAGCAAGCTGCAGCAGGAATTCGATATATCGAAGTTCGTCAAACCCGGTAAGGACAACCTCATTGCTTTCCAGGTATTCCGCTGGTGCGACGGAACCTATCTTGAAGACCAGGATTTTTTCCGCTACAGCGGAGTTGCAAGGGACAACTACATATATGCCCGGGACAAGTACGATTACATCAGCGACGTGAACATCACCCCCGATCTCGAGAACAACTATAAGGACGGCCGGCTGGACGTGAAGGTTTCCCTGGTAGGACAAGGCAGCGTCCTTATGCAGTTGTATGACAATGCCGGGAAACTTGTAAATCAGGCAACCGTCAAGGGAGAAGGTGTTAACAAGGCCACAATAAGGGTGGAGAACCCTCACAAGTGGAGCGCGGAGACTCCCTACCTCTACACACTCAAAGTCACACTGCTTTCAGGCAACAAGTCCTCCAAACCGGAAACGCACTCTTTCAACGTAGGATTCCGCAAGGTTGAAATCAAGGGCAGGCAGCTTCTGGTAAACGGCAAGCCCGTTCTTTTCAAAGGTGTCAACAGACACGAGATGGATCCGTTCGGAGGGTATGTTATTTCAAAGGAAAGGATGCTTCAGGACATAACGGTGATGAAGAAACTAAACATAAACGCAGTCCGCACCAGCCACTATCCCAACGACCCTTACTGGTATGAACTGTGTGACCGCTATGGCCTTTATGTCATAGCGGAGGCAAACGTCGAATCACACGGTATGGGGTATGAAGAGGAAACTCTCGCCAAGCACCCTGCATTCCGCGAGGCACATCTGGAGCGCAACCGCCGCAACGTCAGATGCAATTTCAACCACCCTTCCATTATAATATGGTCTCTGGGCAATGAAGGCGGATACGGCCCCAATTTCGAATCGGCATACGACCTGGTCAAAAGCCTCGACCCCAGCAGACCGGTGCAGTATGAAAGGGCAGAATACAAAGGGAAGAGCGATATTTTCTGCCCGATGTACTATTCCTGGGCGGAGGTTGAAAAGTATTGCACAAGCCCCGAATTCACAAAACCTCTGATTCAGTGTGAATATGCTCACGCAATGGGCAATTCCGAAGGAGGCTTCAAGGAGTATTGGGACCTCTTCCGAAAATATCCCCAGACTCAGGGAGGTTTCATATGGGATTTCGTGGACCAGTCTCCGCGCCTGAAACTGAAAAACGGATATACCGTATATGCCTACGGAGGCGATTTCAACAAGACCGACCCGTCCGACCTCAATTTCTGCGACAACGGACTTGTCAGCCCTGAAAGGGTTCCTAACCCGCACGCATACGAAGTTCAGTATTTCTACCAGAACATCTGGACTTCCCTGGCAAACGGAGGAGTTGAAGTCTTCAATGAAAATTTCTTCAAGACTTTGGATGATTGCACTTTGGAATGGACAGTGATCCAAGATGGCAAAGCCGTCAAGAGCGGTTCTGCCAAAGATTTCAGTATAGCTCCCCAGCAGAAAGGCTTGGTCAAGCTGGATATCTGGCCAATCAGCGGTCTGGGGGAATCATTCCTCAACGTCAGCTATTCTCTCAACAGACAGAGCGGTGTGCTTCCCGCAGGATATGTGATTGCACGACAGCAGATTCCTCTCGGCAGCGGCAAGCACGTCAACCCCAAGACAATCAGCCGGAAAGTGCCTTCATATTCCATTCCCAACGGCAAATCGCTGATAGTCAAAGGTTCTGATTTCACCATTTCATTCTCCAAAGAAGGATGGCTTGAAAGTTATGTTATCGAAGGAACGCAAATGCTTCGGGGCGGAGAAGTTCTCAAGCCGAACTTCTGGAGAGCTCCCACGGACAATGACTTCGGAGCAAACCTTCAGACAAAATATTCTGTCTGGAAATCGCCTGACCTTGATCTTCAGTCCTTCAAGACAGAGGCCAAGGGCGCTTATGTGATTGCAACGGCTGTCTATAAGATTGGGGGGACAGGAGCCTTGCTTACATTGTCATACCGGATAGGTGACACCGGAGCGATTGAAGTGACAGAGTCGATGAAGGCGGAGCCGGGGAAAGAGATTCCGAATCTGTTCCGTTTCGGAATGCAGATGACCCTGCCGAAATCTTTCAACAGGATGGAATGGTACGGAAGAGGCCCCGGTGAAAATTATGCGGACCGCAAGGACAATACCTTCATCGGCCTCTACAGCGGTCCCGTTTCCAAGCAGTATTATCCTTATATCCGTCCTCAGGAGAACGGCAACAAGACCGATATCCGCTGGATGGCCATTCTTGACAGCAAGGGGAAGGGCCTGAAAATCACGGCAGAGGAGCCTTTCTCCGGCTCTGCGCTGCACTACAGGATAGAAACTCTTGACGAAGGAAAGGCCAAGCGCAACCGTCACGCGGAGGAAATAAGGGAGGATAATCTTACCAATCTCCTGATAGACAAGGTTCAGATGGGTCTCGGATGCAAGGACAGCTGGGGTGCTCTCCCTCTTGAGAAATATATGCTGCCCTACGCCGACTACTCATTCCAGTTCACGATTACACCCGTGAAGTAGATTTCTGAAGGCCTTCGTCCGAGGCTCGTGAGCAAAACATGGGTATTCGCTCACGAAGACTACAAAAAGGAGCTCCGCGTGAGCAAATGGCCGGATTTTGCTCACGGTCTCCATAAAACAAAAGCCCCAGCATTGCTGGAGCTTTTATTTTTGAGCGGAAAACGAGACTCGAGCCCGCTGACGCGGGCCTTTTCGCGTGACTATTTATGACCCCAGCCCGGCTCCGCCGGGCGTCCCTCAGGGATTCGGGGTCGCTCGGTCGAGTCTCCCCATTTGTCACAATAAAGAAAAGAAGGACAGCCGTTAGGTTGTCCTTCTTTTCTTTGAGCGGAAAACGAGACTCGAACTCGCGACCCCGACCTTGGCAAGGTCGTGCTCTACCAACTGAGCTATTTCCGCATAACGGGATGACAAAGGTACGAACAATTTTCTTATCTGCAAATTTTTTGTCAAAAAGATTGTCAACCTCTTCTTTGTTGATAAGTAAATATGTGGAATTCGCCTTCATTTCGCTACCTTTGGGTTTTAAAAATCACATAGCGATGAAACTTGTCTACACTGGAAAAACCAAGGATGTATTTGCCCTGGAAAACGGGAACTATCTATTGAAATTCAAGGATGACTGCACAGGGAAAGACGGAGTGTTCGACCCGGGTGAGAACTCAGTCGGTCTGACAATCGAAGGCGTCGGGGACGTGAATCTCCGTATGTCCATCTATTTCTTCGAAAAAATCAATGCCGCAGGCATTCGCACCCACTATGTAAACGCGAACCTGAAAGACACCACGATGGAAGTCCTTCCTGCAAAGGTGTTCGGGCACGGACTCGAGGTTATTTGCCGCCACAAGGCTGTGGGAAGTTTCAGACGCCGCTACGGTGAGTACATCGAAGAGGGTGCCGACCTCCCCGCATACGTGGAGACGACCTTCAAGAATGACGAAAAGGGTGACCCCCTTGTAACGAAAGACGGACTGGTCGTCCTCGGCGTAATGACCGAGCAGCAATATGACGACATCAAGGCCATGACCCAGAAAATCACGCAGATAGTGGCCGATGACCTGAAAGCCAAAGGTCTTGTCCTATATGACATCAAGTTCGAATTCGGCTACGACCCGAAAGGAAACGTAATGCTGATTGACGAAATCGCCTCCGGTAATATGAGGGTCTACAAGGATGGAAAATATATCGACCCGATGACTTTGTCAAAACTGTTCTTCGCAAAATAGCCTGTATGAAAGTCGGTATAGTAATGGGGTCCACCAGCGACCTCGACGTAATGTCCGCCGCCTTCACGACTCTTGAGGAGTTCGGCATACCATACGAGAAACGTGTCATCAGCGCCCACAGGGCCCCCGCTCTTCTAAGCGAATGGGCCTCCACCGCAAAAAGCAGGGACATTGACATAATAATAGCGGGAGCCGGCGGAGCGGCACATCTGCCAGGAGTCACTGCGGCAATGACAACCCTCCCGGTGATAGGAGTCCCTATTTCGGGGAAGGCGTTCGGAGGGCTTGATTCCCTTCTGTCGATGGTTCAGATGCCTTCCGGTATTCCGGTCGCCACGGTGGCCGTGAACGGAGCGAAAAATGCCGCGCTTCTCGCCGTCTCCATAATAGCGTTGAGCGACAGGGAGGTATCGGAAAAACTCGACAATTTCAGAAAAGTACAGACTGAAAAGATAGTTCAGACACAAATATAGAGGAATAAGCAATGGCGCATAACCGTGTTTTTGTAGAGAAGTTTTCGGAATTTCAGGTGGAGGCAAGAAGCCTTCTGACAGAACTGAACGAAAACCTCTCATTGAATCTTCATTCCCTCAGGTTGCTCAATGTCTATGACCTTGAAGGATTTTCCAAAGAACTTCTGGAAAAATGCAGATATTCCGTCTTCGGTGAGATTGTCACGGACAGCGTGACGGAGGATTTTCCTCTCGACGGCAAAAAATATCTCGCAGTGGAGTTCATCCCGGGCCAGTTTGACCAGCGGGCCAGTTCCGCCGAGGACTGCGTGAGGCTCATCGATCCTGAAGCAAAGATACGCATCAGGAGTTCCCGACTTTATCTCTTTGACGACAACGTGACGGAAAAGGAAATCGCGGCGATACGGCACTATCTCATCAATGCCGTGGAAGCACGCGAGAAAGATCTCTCGAAACTTGATTTCAACGACAATGCAGAGATACAGCCCATTGCCGTGCTGAACGGCTTTACGGAAATGAATGAGGAGGAATTCCCGTCATTCTGCAAGAAATGGGGACTGGCGATGAATGCCGACGACCTTGCCGAAGTGGTCAGATATTTCCGCGAAGAGAAACGCAACCCGACGGAAACGGAACTCAGGATTCTGGACACCTACTGGAGCGACCATTGCCGCCACACAACCTTCAATTCCGAGATAACCGAACTGAAGATAGATCCGAGTTTCATCAGTCCGGACATCGAATGTACCCTGAAAGATTTTCAGGAAATCAGAAAAGAACTTGGCAGGGAAAGCAAAAGCCTGTGCCTGATGGAGATAGCGACGATTGGCGCACGCTGGTTGAAGAAGAAAGGCCTTCTGGACGACCTTGAGCAGAGCGAAGAAAACAATGCGTGCAGCGTCTTCATCGACGTGGACGTGGACGGGAAAATGGAGAAATGGCTTCTCCAGTTCAAGAACGAAACTCATAACCACCCCACTGAAATCGAACCCTTCGGCGGAGCCAGCACCTGTCTGGGCGGAGCCATCAGAGACCCTCTGTCAGGTCGTGCATACGTCTATCAGGCAATGCGCGTCACCGGTGCGGGAGACATTTACAAACCGGTCTCAGAAACCCGGGCCGGCAAACTTCCCCAAAGGATTATCAGCCGCAAGGCCGCTGCCGGTTATTCCAGCTACGGCAACCAGATAGGCCTTGCCACAACCCACGTGAGAGAAATATATCACGAAGGATATACGGCAAAGAGGCTTGAGGTCGGAGCAGTCGTAGGAGCGGTGAAGGCAAGCGACGTAAGGAGGGAAAGTCCGGTTCCCGGCGACGTGATACTTCTCCTCGGAGGACGCACGGGCAGGGACGGAATCGGCGGAGCCACCGGCTCCTCGAAGGAACATACGGAAGCCTCCCTCGAGACCTGCGGGAGCGAGGTCCAGAAAGGCAACGCACCCGAAGAGCGCAAGCTCCAGCATCTTTTCCGCAAGAGGGAGGTGACCTCTCTCATCAAGAAATCAAACGATTTCGGAGCGGGAGGAGTCAGCGTGGCTATCGGTGAACTCGCGGATGGTCTCGACATCTATCTCGACAGGGTTCCTGTCAAATATAAAGGACTGAACACCACCGAACTGGCAGTAAGCGAGTCCCAGGAGAGAATGGCCGTGGTAATCGAAGCCTCCGACAGAGAGAAATTCGAGGAACTCTGCCGGCAGGAGAACGTGGAGGTCACATACGTGGCCGACGTGACGGACAGAGGGAGAATGAGACTCTTCTATCACGGTGCCGCAATGGCTGACCTCAGCCGCAAATTCATCGACAGCGCAGGCGCCAGACACTACTGCAAGGCAACCGTAGGGGCCGTGGAAGAGAAGAATCCGTTCAAGAACACCCTTGCCAAAGGAAAAACGACCGCGGAAAAGATGGCTTCCCTCCTTTCCTCACCGAACGTCACTTCTCAGAAGGGACTGATAGAGATGTTCGACTCCACCATCGGGCGGTCTACGGTACTGATGCCCTACGGCGGATTTATGCAGGATACGGAGACGCAGGTCTCCATCCAGAAAATCCCTACGGACGGCTACACCGACACCGCTTCCGTGATGGCTTTCGGCTTCAATCCCGAAATTTCTTCCTGGAGTCCGTATCACGGTGCCGCATACTCCGTGGTCGAAGCCTGCAGCAAGGTTGTCGCCTCAGGCGCTGACTGGTCCGGAATGCGCTTTTCATATCAGGAATATTTCGAAAGGATGACAAGCGACCCCCACAGCTGGGGCAAGCCGCTGGCAGCCCTGTTGGGAGCCCTCAAGATGCAGAAGGAATTCGGTCTGCCCTCAATCGGAGGAAAGGACTCGATGAGCGGCACTTTCGAGGACATCAGCGTCCCTCCCACCCTGATAGCGTTCGGCATCACGACCACAAATGCGGGAAAGGTCATATCCCCGGAGATGAAAGAGGCAGGGAACAGTCTCTACCTTATAAAACACACTCCCCTGTCCAACCGGATGCCCGACGTTGAACAGCTGAAGAAGAACTGGAACTTCATACACGGGAAGATTGCGGAAGGCACGATAGTTTCCGCCTGGGCCTCAGGATTCGGTGGAGTTGCCGAAGGTCTGGCAAAGGCATCTTTCGGCAACTGCTTCGGTTTCGACGTCAAACTTCCCGAGGAAGATCTCTTTGACACGCCCTGCGGATCAATCCTTGTGGAGACCTCCGGAAAGTTGGCCTACGAAAATGCCGTCCTGCTTGGTACGGTGACTGACGGAGAGGACGGGAAATGCTTCATAAACGGCGAATCTCTTGATCTCGACGAATTATACAGAGCCAACACCGCCCCGTTCTGCAAGGTCTACCCCTCAACGGCGAAGGCATCCCACGACAAAATCGCTCCCGCCGGCATCAAAGCCGCTGCAAAAGAGGGAAACGGCACGCATCCCTACAGGTTCTCCCCTGTCACCCGTCCGAAAGTGTACATTCCTGTCTTCCCCGGCTCGAACTGTGATTACGACACGGCCAAGGCCTTCCGGAAGGCCGGAGCGGAAGTCACTACCGGCGTATTCTGCAATCTGACGGGGGATGACGTGCTCCGTTCCACGGAGGAAATGTGCCGGCAGATTGATTCCTGCCACATCCTCGCCCTGTGCGGAGGTTTCTCTCTCGGTGACGAGCCTGACGGAAGCGCGAAATTCATCGCATCCGTCCTCAGAAGCGGGCCTGTAGCCAAATCCATAGAGAATCTGCTGGAAAGGGACGGTCTTATACTGGGAATATGCAACGGATTCCAGGCTTTGATAAAGAGCGGTCTTCTGCCCTTCGGCAAACCGGGAAGCGTGACAGGAGAATCCCCAACCCTTTTCCGCAACGACATAAACAGACATATCTCGCAGATTGTCACCACAAAAGTAGCAAGCGTGGCATCTCCCTGGCTTGCAGGGCTTGAAATCGGGCAGATTCACCGCGTTGCCGTCAGCCACGGCGAAGGCAAATTCGTGGTGTCGGAGGAACTTGCCCGCAAACTCTTCGAAAACGGGCAGGTAGCGTTCCAGTATGCGGACCCCGTCACTGAAGAACCGACGATGGAATCCCCCTACAACCCCAACGGTTCATATTACGCCATAGAAGGCATCATCAGTCCCGACGGACATATTCTTGGAAAGATGGGGCACAGCGAGCGCTACGAACGCAACATTTTCAAGAACATCCTCGGCGACTGCGATCAGAAACTCTTTGAAAACGCTGTCAAATATTTTGTCAAATAAGAATCTGATGGAAAAACTGATTTTTGACGGAAAAGAGAAACAACTCTTCAAAACTGACGACCCGAAAGTCGTGCTCCTCAAATACAAGGATGACACCTCCGCTTTCGACGGAATCAAGCGGGCCGTCTTTCCCGGCAAGGGAGTTCTGAACTGCAAGATATCCGCTCTGATATTCAAGGCCCTGGAGAAGAACGGGATTCCCACCCATTACATCGGCCCTGCAGGAGAGGATTCCCAGTTCTGCAAAAAATGCAAGATTATACCGCTTTACGTGATAGTCAGGAACTACATAACGGGAACCACCGCCGACCTGCTCGGTCTGGAATACGGCTTCAAGCCCAGGAACGTGGTCTATGAACTGCGCTATGACAATGTGGGCCTCTCCAAACCGCTGATAAACGACCATCACGCGGTCGCCCTCAAGATTGTCACATATCAGGAACTTGAGACCATCTATGACATTGTCGGAAGAGCCAACAAGGTTCTTGTCAACATTTTCCACAAGGCGGGCATCAAACTCGTGGATTACCGCGTAAAACTGGGATACGCACCTGACGGCACAATAATACTGGCCGATGAAATCAGTCCGGATACAAGCCGTCTGTGGGACGAGGCCACCGGGGAATGTCTGGACAAAGACCGCTTCCGCCACGACCTTGGCTACATCTGTGACAACTACCAAATCGTACTTGACAGAATAACAAATATCTTGGAGGGCAAAAAATGAGCGTTTTCGGAGCATACGGAGTTCAGAACCTGCCGTCCGTCCTCTATTACGGACTTCACGCCCTTCAGCACAGAGGTCAGGAGGGAGCCGGCATCGTCACCTTCACGGAAGAGGGCGATTCCTTCCGCCAGAGAGGCCTGGGTCTTGTTTCTGAAGTATTCAACGCCTCAAACCTGTCCAAACTGCAGGGAAACATAGGCATCGCCAGCGTACAGTACGCCAACAAGAACAAGGGAGGTCTGGACAATGTCGAGCCCTATTTCTTCCACCACAAATACGGGGACTTCGCCATCGCCAACGACGGAGACCTCATCAACGGCAGCCAGATACAGAGTTATCTTCAGGACAAGGGAGCCCTTTTCCAGACATCAACCAACAGTGAGATTCTGGCCCAGCTGGTCAAGAAGGAGAGCAACAAGCCCCGTATCTGGCAGATAGTGGACACCCTCAATATGATGGAGGGGGGATTCTCATTCCTGATAATGACCAAGAACAGAATCTATGCGTGCAGGGACAAATACGGCATCAAGCCTCTTGCCATCGGGAAACTTGATCAGGGATATGTGGTCAGCAGTGAAAGTTGCGCCTTCGACCTGACAGGGGCAACCTTCATCCGCGACGTTGAGCCCGGAGAAATCGTCACAATCGATGCCCACGGCATCAGGAGCAACCGCTATTCTCAGTTCCAGCGTCACAAGCTCTGCGCAATGGAGTATATCTATCTGGCACGCCCCGACAGCGACATCGACGGATGCAACGTCCACGCATTCCGCAAGGAATCGGGCCGCAGGCTCTTCAGGGAATGTCCTGCGGAGGCGGATATCGTCGTAGGAGTTCCCGATTCAAGCCTGAGCGCCGCAATGGGGTACAGCGAAGAGAGCGGCATTCCCTACGAAATGGGGCTCATCAAGAACAAATATGTGGGACGCACCTTCATACAGCCTTCCCAGGATATGAGAGAGAGGGGTGTGAAGATGAAACTTTCCGCAATCCGCTCGATTGTCTCCGGGAAAAGGGTCGCCCTCATCGACGACTCCATAGTCAGGGGCACGACATCCATCAAAATCATCAGGATGCTCAGGGAAGCCGGCGCCACGGAAGTTCACGTGAGAATCGCCAGCCCCAAGATGACCTGTCCCTGCTACTACGGGGTGGACACACCGACATTCGCGGAACTTCTCTGCTCGAACAGAAGCGTCGAGGAGGCGTGCGCGGCCATCGGAGCCGATTCTCTCGGTTTCCTCTCCCCGGAATCCACCATCGCATCCTGCTCCGGCAGGGAGGACCTGTGCCTCGCCTGTTTCACGGGGGAATATCCTACGTCACTCTATCATCACAAGAAATAAACACTTACAATTATGGCCAAATCATACGAAAACGCAGGTGTCAACCTTGAAGCCGGATACGAAGTTGTCCGCCGCATCAAACAGCACGTGGCTTCCACTGCACGCAAAGGTTCAATGGGAGGTATCGGTTCATTCGGAGGTATGTTCGACCTGGCATCCCTCGGACTGAAGGAACCCGTCCTTGTCAGCGGAACTGACGGAGTCGGGACCAAACTCAAAATCGCTTTTGCGATGGACAAACACGATACTGTCGGTATCGATGCCGTGGCGATGTGTGTGAACGATGTCCTCGCCCAGGGAGCAGAACCTCTTATTTTTCTCGACTATGTGGCAATCGGACACAACGTCCCCGCAAAAGTTGAAGCTATTGTTGCCGGAGTGGCCGAAGGGTGCCGCCAGGCAGGTTGCGCCCTTGTGGGCGGCGAGACTGCTGAAATGCCCGGAATGTATTCCGACGGTGAATATGATATCGCCGGTTTCACCACGGGAGTGGTGGAGAAATCCAAACTGATAGACGGCAGCAAGGTTAAAGTGGGTGACGTTCTTGTGGGAATAGCATCGAGCGGCGTCCATTCAAACGGATTCAGCCTGGTCCGCAAAATAGTGGCCGACAAGGGATTGAGCTATCACAATAAAATTGAGGAGTTCGGAGGGAAGAGGCTTGGAGATGTTCTTCTCACCCCTACGAAAATCTATGTGAAACAGGTTCTTGAGGTGATCAGGAACTGTGATGTCCACGGAGTGGGGCACATTACCGGAGGCGGATTCGATGAAAACATACCCCGTCTCCTCCGGAAAGGGCAGGGTGTCACCATCAACGAAGGCAGCTGGGAGATTCTCCCCGTGTTCAGGGTTCTCGAGAAATGGGGCGGCGTTCCCCATCGTGAGATGTTCAACATCTTCAATATGGGCATAGGTATGGTGATAGCCCTTGACGCCGGAGAGGCAACACAGGCAATTGAAATACTGGAGGCCGCCGGAGAGAAGGCGTCCGTGATAGGTCAGGTTATTTCCGGAGAAGGCGTAACTATATTGTAATGAAGAATTTAGCAGTATTTGCCAGTGGCACCGGTACCAACTTCGAGGCCATTTCTGACGCCTGTGCGGACGGACGTCTCGATGCAAGAGTCGCTGTCCTTGTATGTGACCACCCCGAAGCCCCGGTTGTGGGCAAGGCAGCCGCCAGAGGCATCCGTATATTCGCGTTCAAGCCTAAGGATTACGAATCCAAGGCGGCATTCGAAACGGAAATCGCCGGTCTGCTTGATTCTCTGGAGATTGACCTTGTCTGTCTTGCCGGCTATATGAGAATTGTCGGAGATGTGCTGTTGAGCCGGTACGGAGGTCGCATCATAAACATCCATCCGTCGCTCCTTCCGGCGTTCAAGGGCGCACACGCTGTCGAACAGGCATTTGAATACGGAGTCAAGGTATTCGGAGTATCGATTCACTACGTCGACCAGACGCTGGACGGAGGCCGCATCATCGCCCAGAGAGCATATGCATACGAAGGGGATGACATCGGGGAGGTAATCAGGATGGGACACGAGATAGAATATGAATTATATGTTGATACAATAAAAAAGATTTTGGAATGAAACGAGCATTATTCAGTGTAAGCGACAAAACGGGACTTGTGGATTTTGCAAAGGGCCTTGTATCTCTCGGATGGGAGATAATAGCCACCGGCGGCACACAACGCATCCTTGAAGACAACGGAGTGAAAACCACAGGAATCAGTCAGGTGACAGGATTCCCCGAAATCTGCGACGGACGCGTCAAGACCCTCCACCCGAAAGTGCACGGTGCCCTGCTTGCAAGGCGAGACAATCCCAATCATCTCAAAGCGCTGTCGGAGAACGGAATAGAATTCATTGACCTGGTTTGCGTCAATCTCTATCCTTTCCGCGAGACCATTGCAAAGAAGGATGTCACAATGGATGATGCCATCGAGAACATCGACATCGGAGGACCGTCAATGCTCAGAAGCGCAGCCAAGAACTACAGGGACGTAACCGTTGTCTGCAACCCTTCCGACTATGAGAGCATTCTTTCCGAGATTTCCGAGAACGGGAGCACGACTCTCTCCACGAGACTTGCTCTCTCCGCAAAGGCATATACCCACACCGCCCAGTATGACAGCTGCATAGCAACCTTTATGAGGGAGAAGGCGGGACTGCCGGAGAAACTCTTCCTCGAATTCGATCTCAAGCAATCGCTCCGATATGGGGAAAATCCTCATCAGTCCGCCAGATTCTACAGCGAAACCAAACCTTGCAGCTTCAGCCTTGCAAATGCAGAGCAAATCCAGGGCAAGGAAATGTCCTACAACAACATACAGGATGCGAATGCAGCGCTGGCCATAACCAGGGAATTCGAAAAGCCCTTCTGCGTTGCGCTCAAGCATATGAACCCCTGCGGCGCCGCTGTCGGGCAGACTGTCGAAGAGGCCTGGACAAAGGCATACGAGGCCGACAAGGTCAGTATCTACGGAGGAATCGTAGCCTTCAACCGTGAGGTGACCGAAGAGGTCGCAAACGGTCTGAAACCCATATTCCTCGAGATTGTGATGGCTCCTTCGTTCAGTGAGAAGGCTCTTGAGATTCTTTCCTCAAAGAAGAATCTGCGTGTCCTGAAGATTGATATGACCCCCTCCACGGAGGTCCGCAACCAATATGTAAGTGTCAACGGAGGCCTTCTTGTCCAGCAGCAGGACATCGCCACAGTTGCCCTGACCCCCGAAATGTGCGTCACGGCAAAGAAACCCGACGCCTCTCTCAATGAGGATATGACCTTCGGGTGGAAAATCGTCAAGCACGTGAAATCCAATGCGATAGTCGTTGTAAAGGATGGCCGCACCCTTGGAGTGGGAGCCGGTCAGATGAACAGGGTGGGGTCTGCTGAAATAGCCCTCAAAGAGGCGAAGGCAGCCGGTTTCACCACCGGACTCGTGCTGGCATCAGACGGATTCCTTCCTTTTGACGACACCGTTTCACTCGCAGCCTCATACGGCGTGACCGCCATCGTCCAGCCCGGAGGAAGCATCCGGGACAACGATTGCGTCATCAAGGCCGATGAACTCGGAATCGCTATGGTTATGACAGGAGAACGCCATTTCAAACACTGATGATATGGGAAAGAAGAAAGTACTGGTAATAGGCGGTGGAGGCCGCGAACATGCAATAGCTGACGCACTGTCCCGCAGTCCGCAGGTCGGGAGAATCTACTGCGCCCCCGGCAATGCCGGAACGGCCGCGATAGCGGAGAACGTGTCAATCAAAGAGACCGATGTCAGGGCTCTAAAGGAATTCGCCCTTTCGAACGGCATAGACCTGACCGTCGTCGGTCCGGAAGCGGCATTGAATGCCGGAATTGCCGATGAATTCAAATCTGCGGGACTGAAGATATTCGGGCATTCCGCATCCGCGACAAGAATCGAGTCCAGCAAGGAATTCGCGAAGGAACTGATGTTCAGATACGGAATTCCCACGGCTGCTTACCGCTCTTTCTCAGATTACGGGGAGGCATCGGAATATGTCTCCTCCCGCCCTCTTCCGGCAGTCCTGAAATATGACGGACTTGCGGCAGGCAAGGGGGTAGTCGTGGCGGAGACAATGGAACAGGCCGACTCCGCACTGAAAGATATGCTTCTTGACCACTCCTTCGGGCAAGGCAGAGTCGTGGTTGAAGATTATCTCACCGGACCTGAATTCTCATTTATGTGCTTCGTATCGGGAAGGAATGTCTATCCCATGCCTCTTGCACAGGACCACAAGCGCGCCTTCGACGGCGACCGCGGCCCCAATACCGGCGGTATGGGAGCATACACCAGGCTTCCTTTCATATCGGCGGAGGATGAGGAATACGCTTTGGAGAACATCCTGAAAAAGGCCGCCTGCGCAATGGCGGACGAGGGCTGCCCCTTGTGCGGAGTCCTTTACGGAGGTTTGATGAAGACAGATGACGGTATCAAGGTGATTGAATTCAACGCCCGTTTCGGCGACCCTGAAACCGAAGTGGTGCTTCCATTGCTGGACAGCGACATTTTCGACATCTTCGACAGCCTCGCCGGAGGGCAGGCCCTTTCATCGCCGATTATCTGGAGCAAGGAAGCCACTATGGGTGTTGTTCTGGCATCCAAAGGCTATCCTGGGTCCTACGCCAAAGGTTTTGAGATATCCGGCACGGGCGACGTTTCCGGAAAAATCTATCACATGGGGACAAAAACCGATGACGGCAAACTCCTCACTGCCGGCGGCAGGGTGATGATGTGCGTGGCAAAAGCTCCCTCAGTTGCACTTGCACGTCTGAAAGTCTATGAAGACGTGGCAAAGATACATTGTTCCAATCTGTTCCACCGGAATGACATCGCAAAGGGCAGTTCGACCGTCCTGAGCGGAAAGGTTCTCTCCGCAAAGCTGAAGGATGAGATGAAGGAGCAGATAACTGCCCTGGAGGCAAAATACGGACGCAAGCCCTCCCTCGCCGTAGTGATTGTCGGGGAAGACCCTGCAAGCCAGTCGTATGTCCGCGGAAAAATCAAGGCGGCGGAATATGTCGGGATGGACGGCAAACTCGTCGAACTGCCGGCCACCATCTCCCAGGACGAACTTCTCTATACGATCGCGGACCTCAATTCGGACGGAGGCATCGACGGCATCCTCGTGCAACTGCCTCTTCCTTCCCATATCGATTCCAATAAAGTCATCGAGGCAATCTCCCCTGAAAAGGATGTGGACGGCTTCCATCCGACCAATGTTGCGAACCTCTGGATCGGGGAACCCTGCATCGTGCCCTGCACCCCAAGCGGCATAATGAAGATGATAGAGAGCACAGGCATCAATCCCAAAGGCAAGACGGCCGTCGTTGTGGGAAGAAGCAACATCGTGGGAAAGCCCGTTGCCAAACTGCTGCTTGACGCAAATGCCACCGTAATATTGGCTCATTCCCGCACGGCAGACCTTGGTGCAATCACCCGTCAGGCCGACATACTTGTAGTCGCCGTCGGCAAAGCCGGCCTTGTCACCGGAGATATGGTGAAGCCCGGTGCAGTGGTGATAGACGTCGGAGTAAACAGAGGTGCGGACGGCAAACTCCACGGAGACTGTCTCTATGAATCCGTATTCCCGAAGGCCTCTTTCGTGACTCCAGTACCCGGAGGAGTGGGACCTATGACAATAACTATGCTGATGGCCAACACTATTGAATGTTTCATCCGCCGGATGCACAATTGCTGACAATATGAAGAAATCGAGATTTATTCCCCTTATTCTGATACTGCTGGCAATAATCCCGGCCTGCAAGCAGTCCGAAAACGTAGAAGAGACACCAGCCCAGGAAGAGGTTTCACCATACGGTTTTATCCTGAGCCGGTATGAGTGCGATTCCACGGAAGTGAAAAACGGAGAAGTATTCACCACCCTTATGAACCGGCTCGGAATGGACAAGGGCAGGGCTCACGAACTGGCGGCATCCCTTTGCGATACTACTTTCGACGTGCGCAGGATGAAGGAGGGAGATGAAGTTGTTGCATATTACAGTTCCGATTCCCTGTCGCGCAGATTGGAATATGCCGTCTACTCCCAATCCAAAATCAGGCAGACCGTCTTCAGATGCGGCGACACTCTTTCCGCGTGGAACTACGACAAGCCCGTGGACATAGTCCGCAAATACACCGACGTGACCATACAATCCTCCCTTTGGAACGATATGATAAAGGCCGGCGCTTCACCTGCCCTTATCATGAATCTGGCGGACATCTATCAATGGAGTGTCAACTTCTTCGCCCTTCAGGAGGGAGACCGGTTCAAGGTGATTTACAATCAGACCGTATGCGAAGATGAGGTCATCTCCATCGACACCGTCTTTTTCAGCATCTTCAGCGGCGGAGGGAAGGAAGTTTCCGCGCTCCGCTTCCAGAAATCTGACGAGAAGAAAGCGGCATACTGGGGCAAGAACGGAGAAAGCCTCAAGCGTATGTTCCTCAAAGCCCCTCTCAAATACAACCGGATAAGCAGCAAATTCACATACCGCCGCAAACATCCGGTTACCGGCAAGGTCAAACCCCACACCGCGGTTGATTACGCCGCGCCGAAAGGCACCCCTGTTCACGCAATCGGAGACGGCACCATCACCCTTTGTGGATGGGACGGTTCGGGAGGAGGCAACCGCATCCGCATCAAACACGCGCAGGGCTACGAAAGCTGTTATATGCACCTGTCCAAGTTTGCAACCGGAATGAAAGCGGGGCGGCGTGTCTCGCAGGGAGAACTTATAGGTTATGTGGGTTCGACAGGAAGATCAACCGGGCCTCATCTTGATTTCAGGGTCTGGCTCAACAAGAAGCCCATCGACCCGCTGTCGCTCAATTCGCCCTCATCGGAACCTCTTGCCAAAAAATATCTGGAGGAGTTCAACGGCATCTACAATTCATATATCTCCGAGATAGATTCTCTCGACGCCATCGCAGCAGGCAGAATGCTCATCGATCTTGTATCGGAAATTGAATAATTTTCGCTACGGAATGGTTAAAAAATAAGTTGGTAATGATTTATGGAAGATTGTTTATGGATTTTGGATATGGAATGAAGGAGTGTAGCGGGCTACTCGACTGAATTACATATTCAAAAGACGAAACAAAATTCATAAAGATTACCAACTTATTTTTTAATAATGACTATATTTGTGTATGGGCAGTACGGTCGAGAAAGGTAGGATTGCGGAAAGCGTTGCACTTGAGTTCCTGGAAAAGAAAGGGTTGCATCTGAAAGAAAGGAATTTCAGGTCGGGGCACAAGGAGATAGACCTGATAATGGAGAGTGATGAAACCCTCCATATCATTGAGGTGAAATCGCTGAGTGGGAATAGTCCGGCTGACCCTCTTGAAAAAGTGGATAACCGCAAACGCCGTCTGATTGCACTGGCCGCCGGACACTATGTCGCCCTGCACAACATAGAAAAAGAGGTTCAGTTCGATGTGGTGTCCGTGGTGCAGAAAGGAACGGAATTTGAACTGGAATATCTGCCGAACGCTTTTTATCCGATTTATCATTGAACTATGGACAAAAACACATATTGCATCATCATGGCGGGAGGAATCGGAAGCCGATTCTGGCCTATCAGCCGTACAGAACGCCCCAAACAATTCATTGACATATTGGGGCTCGGCAAGACTTTCATCCAGTTGACATACGACCGTTTTGCACGGATTGTCCCCGAAGAAAACATCTTTGTGGTGACGGCAAGCCGCTATTATGACCTTCTGTTGGAACAGTTGCCTCAGATCAGGAAAGAGAATATTCTGCTGGAACCCTACAAGAGGAACACTGCCCCCTGCATCGCATACGCAACATACAAACTTTTTGAAAGAAATCCGGAGGCAACAGTAGTCGTCACTCCGTCCGACCACCTGATAGTGAACGAGGAAACCTTCACCAAAACTATTCAGGCAACGCTGAAACAGGCCGCAGAGACATCCAACCTTTATACTATCGGCATAGAACCCACCCATCCCGAAATCAATTTCGGATACATACAGGCCAACCAGGCTGTCTGCCGGAAGAATGGGGAAAATACCTTCTATCAGGTCAAGACCTTCACGGAAAAGCCCAATGCCGAGATGGCTCGGATTTTCATCGACACGGGAGAATTCTACTGGAATTCAGGAATCTTCATCTGGAATCTGAAATCGATCAAGTCGGAGATGGAAAGATATCTGCCGGAAGTCACCACCCTTTTCAAGGGGGGAGAGAAATACTACGACACCCCTCAAGAGAAGGACTTCATTCTGCGCGTATATGAGGATTGCCCCTCAATATCAATAGATTACGGTGTGATGGAAAAGACTTCCGCAGCCTGGATGATTCCTGCCTCATTCGGTTGGAGCGACGTTGGCACTTGGGGGACAATCTACGAACACTCGCCCAACAAGGATAAACTCGGGAATATCATCAAGTGCAGCAACTCGATGATTGACGAGGTCAAGGGTTCCATCATCCGGGAAGAGAATCCGGACAAACTCGTGGTAGTCCGCGGTCTCGAAAACTATATCGTCATAGACGTCGACGACGTTCTTCTGGTCTGCCCCCGTTCTGACAAGGCCATCAAGGATATTGTGACCGACCTTGCGATGAAAGATAAAGCTGACAGATATCAGTAAATTTGCTACGGAATGGCTAAAAAATAAGTTGGTAAAGATTTATGGAAGATTGTTTATGGATTTTGGATATGGAATGAAGGAGTGTAGCGGGCTACTCGACTGAATTACATATTCAAAAGGCGAAACAAAATTCATAAAGATTACCAAGTTATTTTTTAATAATGACTAAATTTGCGCACTAATTCAGGTAAGAAAAATGATTTCCAACGAAAAAATAGAAGAACTGACGAAGTCGCTGGCTGAACTGAAGGCAGTCAGGGAGCAGGAGATAGAAGAACTGCGAATCAAATGGCTCGGAAAGAAAGGCGAGATAACACGCCTTTTCGATGAGTTCCGCACTGTCTCCCCGGAACAGAAGAAAGAGTTAGGGCAGAAGTTGAATGCTTTGAAAAATGCGGCTGTGGCCCGCATCGAGGAGATGAAGGAGTCGCTGAATGCGATTGCAGGCTCTTCCTCTGCCTCCTTCGACCTGACCAAGCCCGGTGACCTGATGGACCTTGGGGCACGCCATCCCATTTCCATCACACGGGAGGAAATCATCTCCATCTTCAGAAAGTTCGGATATTCCGTTGCGGAAGGTCCCGAAATCGAGGATGACTGGCACGTGTTCGGGGCACTGAACTTCCCTCCCGAGCATCCCGCCCGCGATATGCAGGATACTTTCTTCGTTGCTCCGGAAGGAGAAAATCCCATATTGCTGAGGACACACACCTCCTCCGTCCAGGTACGGACTATGGAAAAGTCCCAACTCCCGATAAGGGTCATCTGCCCCGGCCGCGTATTTCGCAATGAGGCCATCTCCGCAAGGGCACATTGCATATTCCATCAGGTCGAGGGACTTTATATCGACAAGAACGTCTCATTCGCAGATTTGAAACAGGCCATCCTTCTGTTTGCCAGAGAGATGTTCGGCCCGGACACCCAGATCAGAATGAGGCCGTCGTATTTCCCCTTCACCGAACCTTCCGCAGAAGTGGACGTAAGCTGCAACATCTGCCACGGCAAAGGCTGCAACATTTGCAAGGGAACCGGCTGGCTGGAAATTCTCGGGTGCGGTATGGTCGACCCCAACGTCCTCAAGGCCAGCGGCATCGACCCTGAAGTCTACAGCGGTTTCGCCTTCGGTATGGGAATAGAGCGTATCGCGATGCTCAAATGGCAGGTCAAGGACCTCCGCCACTACTTCGAGAACGACATCCGCTTCCTGAAGCAGTTCGAGACTGTCATCTAGCACAGCCGCGAGTCACGTTTTGCGTTGTTGCGGTTTGCGCTTCGGGCTCCTGTCCATTACTTGAGTCGGACTTCGCTTCGCAGTCGTTGGGTGTATGCTGTCCGGCAATCCTCCCCACTGACGTGGGTCCCCTCCCTCTTCGGGAGCCAAAGTTGCCTGCCAGCATACATCCAACGACTGCAGAACAGGAGCCTAAAGTGCAAAACGGCCCTGGCAGGTGTTGCGTTCGGCAAGCCTTTTTTCCAGCATCCGCAGAAGTTCAACGTTACGGACAAGTCCCCAGGGGGTTGAATTGACGAAACGGGGAGGCACTTCACCTGCAAACCTCTCTATCATAAGGTCGGGACGGAGCCGTTCGAGGAAATCGATGAAGAAATCTATGTATTCATCGAGAGTCCAGGTGACGAATCTCTCCGGGAACTGCCGGAATTCCTCCTCCATCCGGGTCCCCTTGATTATCTGAAGCTGATGGAACTTCAAGCTGTCAAGCGACAGGGAATTGATTATTTCCGCCCCTTCAAGCATCATTTCGGTCGTCTCTCCCGGAAGTCCGAAGATGAAATGGGCACCGGTCATTATGCCACGGGAAGCCGCTTCCTCGACGGCACATCGTGCCTGCTCAAAGGTATGTCCCCTGTTTATATGTTCAAGCGTCGTGTCGTAGCAGGATTCGATGCCGAATTCAAGAAAAACAACCTTCCCTTCATCCTTCACGAGACTTTCCAGATAATCCATTTTTGCCGCATCCACGCAGTCGGGGCGGGTGCCTATTGCAAGTCCGACCACATCAGGGAATGAAAGTGCCTCTTCATAGCGGGCCTTGAGCGTCTCCAGAGGAGCGTATGTGTTCGAATAGGGCTGGAAATATGCAAGATACTTTGTCGCACGGGGATAACGCCTGCGGTGGAACTCCACTCCTTCCTTGAGCTGTTCCGTTATGCTTTTATCCGGGGTGCTGTAGTTCGGGTGGAAGGCATTGTTGTCGCAGAAGGTGCATCCGCCGCGCGAGACGGTGCCGTCTCTGTTGGGGCAGGTGAAGCCGGCATCGACCACCAGCTTCTGCAGCCGGCACCCGTATCTGGCCTTGAAAAGGTCGACAAGCTGATTGTACCTCTTTTCCATCATCGCCCGCAAAGTTAACAATTTTCGCACAGACGCGAGTCACTCGCGTATTGTGCGAAAATGTGTATATTTGGGGGTATGAAACGTTTTGCCTTACTCCTTCTGCCGGTGCTGCTGTGCCCGGTTCTTGCCCTTGCCGGCGATGATTTCGCCGTGGCGGTGCAATCTGTTGTCAATATGCGCGAACATCCTGATTATGACAAGGAAATGGGAACGCAAGTTTTGATGGGAACTGTTGTCAAGGTGCTTGAACACGATGACAGGGAAGGCTGGTATCTTGTCGAAAGTCCCGACGGCTACAAGGCCTGGTGCCACGACCACGCCGTCAAAAAGATGGATGATTCCTCACTGACGGAATGGAAGTCGTCACGGAAGGTGATTGTCACCGTGCCTTACACCTTCTTCCTCGAGAGCCCCGACAGGAATGCCGGACACGTCTGTGACGGCTGTATCGGCTGCATCGCCCTCTACAGCGGACAGAAGGGACGTTTCTACTGCGTCACTCTCCCTTCAGGGACAAAGGCATACGTTCCCAAATCAGATGCGATGCTTTTAGAGAAATGGGAGGCCGCACTTCCTTCGAAAGAGGCTCTGCCTGAATCCATCATTAAAACCGCAAAAATGTTTCTGGGAGTTCCCTATCTCTGGGGAGGAACCTCCATCAAAGGTGTGGATTGCAGCGGCTTCTCCCAGCAGGTATTCTCCCTGAACGGCATTCTGCTGCCCCGCAACGCCTCCGCACAGGCGAAAGTAGGAGAGCCTGTTGACGTTTCAACAGGGCTGCACAATCTGAAACCGGGGGACCTCCTCTTCTTCGGAAAGACAAGAGAAGACGGGAGCACCCGAATCAATCACGTCGCCATCTACATCGGAGGCGGAAAAATCATCCAATCCTCCTACTGCGTCAGAATCAACAGTCTGATTGAGGGCACTCCCGACTACTACCCGCGCAAGGTTTACGCGGCCAGAAGAGTTTTCTGAAACCTTATTTGGCCAGATCGCTCAGTTTCTTGCAAAGCTCGTCAAGGCCTGCAACAAGGTCCTTGCCGACCTGTTTGTACCAAGCTTTGAGGCTTGCACCCTTCTCGGGGTGATTGACCTTTGCATAAAGCTCGTCGCCAAGCTCGACTGCCTCGTTGATAAGGGCTTCCACTTTCTCGTAGCCCTTCTCCTCGTGGAACATTGCGAACAACATGCAATCATCGATGAAATCGCTGATGAAGTAGTTGATATCCTTCTTGATAACTCTGAGATTCATAATATTTGTTTTTTATTCGTTGTTATTCTCTGTCTTTGCGGGGTCCGCGAGGTCCGCGACGTTCACCCCTGTCACCTGAGGGACGGCGGGGTCCGCGATGGTCGTTTCTGTCACCTGAAGGACGGGGTCTGCGTTCAGGCTCGACATAACCTTCGGGCTTGGGAAGCAGGGCGCGGCGGCTCAGACGGAGCTTGCCGGTCTTTGCATCAACTTCAAGCAACTTGACGTCAACTTCGTCACCTTCCTTGAGGATGTCCTCGACCTTCTCGGTCTTGGCCCAGTTAAGTTCGGAGATATGGAGAAGACCTTCCTTGCCGGGAAGAATTTCCACGAAAGCTCCGAATTCGAGGATGCTGACAACCTTTCCGTGGTATACCTCTCCGACTTCGGGAACGGTTGTGATGGCCTTGATCTTGGCAAGGCAGGCCTCCATTGCGTCACGGTTGTCACCGAAGATGTCAACTACTCCTATTGCATTGCCCTGCTCATCCTTCTGCTCGTCAATGGTAATCACGCAGCCTGTCTCCTTCTGCATTCCCTGGATGGTTTCTCCGCCCTTTCCGATGATTGCACCGATGAATTCACCGGGAACCTGAATCTGGATGATGCGGGGAACGAAGGGTTTGTAGTCGTCACGGGGCTTGTCGATGGTCTTCATCATCTCGCCCATAATGTGCATACGGCCGCGGCGTGCCTGCTCCAGAGCCTTCTCGAGAACGTCATAGCTCAAGCCGTCAACCTTGATGTCCATCTGGGTTGCGGTAATACCGTCGGCTGTACCCGTCACCTTGAAGTCCATATCGCCGAGGTGGTCCTCGTCACCGAGGATATCGGTAAGGATGGCATATCGGTCATTGGGGCGCTCTGCATCGGTGATAAGACCCATTGCAACACCTGCCACGGGCTTCTTGATTTTCACGCCGGCATCCATAAGAGCGAGGCATCCGCCGCATACAGAAGCCATTGAGGAACTTCCGTTTGATTCGAGGATATCGCTCACCACGCGGATTGCATAGGGGTTTTCGGGAGCCATAGGAATGACGGGCTTGAGAGCGCGCATCGCAAGGTTGCCGTGACCGATTTCACGACGGCCTACACCGCGCTGGCTCTTTGCCTCACCTGTAGCGAAGGGAGGGAAGTTGTAGTGGAGGACAAACTGCTGGTCATCCTGAATGAGAACTTCGTCCATCTCCTTCATATCCATCTTGGTACCGAGAGTGACTGTTGCCAGTGACTGTGTCTCCCCGCGGGTGAAGATTGCACTTCCGTGTGCGCAGGGGAGATAATCGACTTCACACCAGATGGGACGTACCTGGTCGCAGACACGTCCGTCGAGGCGGATACCTTCGTCAAGAATCATATTGCGCATAGCCTCTTTCTCTTCAGCGTGGTAGTAACGGCCCACGAGAGCGAGTTTCTGTGCATATTCTTCTTTCTCCTCCTCTGTCTGAGGTTCGGGAAGAGTTGCAATGAAATCTTCCTTGATTGCCTCGAAACCCTCTTCACGCTCGTGCTTGGGTTTTGAAGATTTAGCGAGTGCGTAGCACTTGGGATAGCAGAAATCGTGAACTGCGGCTTTGAGTTCCTCGTCCTCAATGTCGTGAGGATAGTCACGCTTGTTGACGTCTGTTCCGAGTTCGGCCATCAGTTCCTTCTGCACGCGGCAGTGTTTCTTTATCTCTTCGTGAGCGAACTTGATTGCTCCGAGCATCACGCTCTCGGAGACTTCGTTCATCTCACCCTCAACCATCATTATGTTCTCCTCGGTTGCCGCAACCATCAGTTCGAGGTCGGCGTTCTTCTGCTCGGAGAATGTGGGGTTGATGACATATTCACCGTTGATGCGGCATACGCGGACCTCACCGATAGGGCCTCCGAAAGGAAGGTCGCTGGTTGCAAGCGCGCAGGATGCAGCCAGACCGGCAAGTGCGTCGGGCTGAATATCTTTCTCCGCTGAAATAAGAGTCACATTGACGAATACCTCAAGATGGAAATCGTCGGGCCAGAGAGGGCGGATAGGTCTGTCAATCAGACGGGAAATGAGAATTTCATAGTCTGAGGACTTGCCTTCTCTCTTCATGAAGCCGCCGGGGAAACGTCCAGCGGAATAATACTTCTCTTTGTAGTCTACCGTGAGGGGCATGAAATCAGTGCCCTCCTTAACTTCTTTCGCTGCACAAACGGTGGCAAGGAGCATCGTGCCTCCCATCTTCACCACAGCGGAACCGTCGGCCTGCTTGGCCAGTTTGCCGGTTTCAATTTCGATTGTTCTGCCATCAGCCAGTTGGATGGTCTTCTTAATTATATTCATATCTTCTTGAAATGTCCTACAAAAAAGGCCGCAATCATAGGCGGCCTTTCAACACTATTTCCTGTACTATCGGCGGAGGTTGAGAGCCTTCACGATAGCTCTGTATCTCTCAATGTCAGTCTCCTTCAGGTAGTCGAGCATCTTACGGCGCTTACCGATAAGACGCTGCATCGCACGTTGTGTGCCGACGTCCTTCTTGTTGGATTTGAGGTGACCTGTCAAATGAGCGATACGGTAGGAAAACAAGGCGATCTGGCTCTCGGGAGAACCAGTGTCTACATTAGACTTTCCGTACTGCGAGAAAATCTCTTGCTTCTTGTCTGCATTCAAATATTCAGCCATTGTGCAAAAAATTAGTAATTAAACAGTTCCGCATTTGCGGTCTGCAAAGGTAACTATTATTTTTTACTCTGCAACTTTTTGTTGCTAATTTATAACTTTTGCTTAACTTTGCGGTCCCTGACAATGAAAAGGGGAATCGGGAAGTGGCGCAGTTGGCTAGCGCGCTGCGTTCGGGACGCAGAGGTCGGGTGTTCGAGTCACCTCTTCCCGACTATATTTAGGGGCGCTGCCCCCTACCCCGCGGCTCTCGGCTTTGCCGTATTTGCCTGCGGCAAATACACAGCCTCCGCCGGACCGCTGATGCGGTCTTTTTACTGGGGGTGGCACCCCCAAACCCCTGCGGGCTGCGGGCTTCTATCGCCAAGGCGATCCCGCACGCCCTCCGCCAGCGCCTGATGGCGCTTTTTTGTTGCGTGCAGGCAAATACACACCCGGCGGGCTAAAGCCCTGCTGCTTCGGGCCGCAGGCATCAAAATGCCTGCTGTAAACACCCTCGCGACCTGATGGCGCTTTCTTATTTATAGATGGAACTCCTGGGCCAATTCCTCAACAATGTAATTGTCTCCGTAAAGATAGAGGCCGGTTTTCTCGTCGTGAAAACGTCGGCAGGTATTGCTCTGATAGAATATATCCAAGGCATCCGTCAAAGAAATGTGGAAACGCTCCGACATCTTGACCACGATACAACCTATCCTGTTCCAGCGGATGATATTGCGTACCTGCCTGTGCTCTTCTTTGCTCATAATGCAATCACCTCCTTGAAAAACAGATATTTCTCAACGATTTCCTGATTCAGGATACATATCTGGTTGTTCGGTTTATGTTCCGAAAGACGGGAAAGAGCCGTCTCTTCATCCATCAAACCCAGCGAATATAGATTGACTGTATCGACGACTCGGTCATTGGCAACACCTCCCTCGATAATATCATAATTCTCCCACGGCTTCCGTCCATTTCTGCTGTTGACGATAAAATGGAGCCAGTCCCTGTCGTAAGCTGAAAAAAGCAGATAACGATACTCCTTGATGGTCCGCTCTTTGTCAAACTCATAGACATTCAGAATTCCCGGCTCCTTACGGGAATCTGCCTGACGGGCCGCCCACTCCTCTGCCTGTTCCAGCAAATCCGTCAAATAGAATCCCTTCCCAAAATCCAGGTCCGCCCTGCCGAAATTACACAGCGGATGTTCCACCCGTATGGTCGCTCCGTGATAAAGTATCATTTCTGTTCCTCCCAACGCTTCAAAGTGTCAATCATTCCTGCGGTCACGTTTGCGCGGCTCTCCGTATGCAACACACCATAATGTGGAATAATGTAATTCTCAATCAGCCCGACCTCCTTCATCCGTTTGTAAACTTCCGAATAATCCAGGCCAAGTTTTTCTGCGACATCTTCAATACAAGATGCCACAAAGCCCATAAGGATTTCCTGTTCCGTGCGTTGAATCAACGTGCCCATAACGATACAAATATACTTATAAATGACAACTTAGGAATGGCTAAAAAATAAGTTGGTAAAGATTTATGAAAGATTGTTTATGGATTTTGGATATGGGATGAAGGAGTGTAGCGGGCTACTCGACTGAATGACATATTCAAAAGACGAAACAAGATTCATAAAGATTACCAAGTTATTTTTTAATAATGACTTAGTATTTGACTCTATCTTAACTGCGTTCACAACTCCTCACTACTGTTCCTCAGTCCCTATTTTGTTTTCATCCGGTGGTAAAATCTCCGGAAGTGCTTCGAAACGAACAAGTTCATTCATATTCACTTCAAGCAGTTTGGCTATTTGCATCATTGTTTCGAGAGAAGGTTGCGCTGTGTTTGTACACCATTTGCTGACCGTGGCAGGATCCTTACCCAATTGGGTGGCTAGCCAGCGATTTGTCTTCTCTTTGTCCACAAGCATCACTTTTATCCGATTTAACTTTCTATCCATACGAATATCATATATTATGACAATGAAAGATAATCAATATTTTGGATAATTGTGCAAAAAAGGCTGTTATTTCTGCAAAATATTCATTTTTATTGCGAATTATTCCATATCGATAACGAATTTTTGAAAAATTAATCCGTATGCTACGTATGCGAAAGTGATATGTTCAAGGCGGACTGGTTTGACATTGCGTCAAAGGACAGACTCAGCCGCAGACAGCAAGTTATTTGCGTAGCAAATGACGCAAATGGCGAGAATGGACGCTGTCCGGACGCAAGTCATACCAGTCCGCAAGTATCCCCCATAAGGCGGATGAAATAAATTCAGCAAGGAGCATTTTGCAAAATCAGATTTTACAGGTATCTTTGTAGTGACGTTTTAACGTTACCGCTATGGATGCAATTACAATTTATCACGGCTCACCAAATATTGTTACCCCTATCTATGAAGGAGGGAAACCATATAATGATTATGGATCAGGTTTTTACTGTACCGAGAGTTTGGAATTGTCAAAAGAATGGGCTTGTTCACACGATTCTGACGGATATGCCAATCAATACACTCTGAATCCGGAAGGGCTGAGCGTCCTGAATCTCAACGGACCGGAATTCAACATCCTGAACTGGCTGGCAATCCTTCTGGACAACAGGAAATTCACAATTGCCGATGGGTTGCCTGTGGAAGCCAAAAGATATATCTTGAACAACTTCCTCCCGGAATATAAGTCTTTTGATCTGATCAAGGGATACAGAGCTGATGATTCATACTTCTCCTATGCCAATGATTTCATCAACAATTCTCTCTCCCTTTCTGATCTTAAAAAGGCTATGATGCTCGGGAAATTGGGGGAACAGATAGTTTTGAAAAGCAGGCGTGCATTTGATGCCGTCACTCCTGTTGGCACCATTCCGGCAGAACGTAATGAATACTATGCCCGCTATTGCAGAAGAGACAGCGAAGCGAGGTTGAAATACAGGGAGATTGCTGCACATTCTTTCTCTCCCGATGAAATATATGTCATTGATTTGATTAGAGGGAATGTTAAAAATGGAGACGCGCGCCTATAATGAAATTTACCTCCGCTCTGCAATGGGAGCACTTGCCACAATGATGGATTGCGGCATAAACAAGTGCGGTCTTTCCCCTGACATTTTTTATCGTATGTTCCTGACAAGCGGCGTTGCCGGCCAATTCGAAAAAGGGAATCCCAAATATGTAGCAGGAATGTCAGGCGCGGAATTGACTGACTGTATAATGGACAGGGTTATCGGGGAATCGTCTATGGCCAATGACGGTACATATTCCCTGTCTCCCGAATATTGGGCCGGATGGGTACTGGCGTACTATCAATGGCTGTCCGGAAAATCATTTCGGTATTTGCAGACAAACGGACTGGACATTGAAAAAGTTATTGCTTTATACCACCCGTTGCACGAAGCAGATCTCTCAAAATTTACAGATACGGCGGATGCCATTATACGCAAATACATAAAACTGTCAGAGAGTCCCATCAAAAAGGCCCGGGAGCGCATCGGCATTACTCAGAAAGAACTATCTATAAGATCCTCCGTTTCTTTAAGAATGATACGTGCATACGAACAGAAGAAACAATCCTTGTCAAATGCAGGTTTCAGCACTGTGTCAAACATTGCTTCGGCCTTGTTCGTCGACACCGCAGATATTATTCAATAGCAGGATTCTTATTATATTTGCAGAAAAGAAGTGTCTGCCATAGAATTATGAAGTGCGAAGAGAAATTTTATGAGATTTACAGGAAGGAACCGCAGGCGGTGGCTTTCTGCCCATACAGGATTTGCCCGGTAGGGGCCCACGTGGACCACAATTTCGGAAAGATTACAGGATTTGCCATCAACAAGGGCATCCATTTCGCGTATGCTCCGAAGCAGAACGGTGTGGTCGAGATATGCTCCCTGCAGTTTGACAAACGGGCCCAGTGGCACGTTGCGGGAACTCCTGAGACAAAGCAGGACGACTGGGCGGACTATCTCCGCGGTGCAACTCTCTTCCTTTCACAGATGTTCCCCATCGGAAAAGGCATCAGCGGTGTCATTGAAGGTTCCCTGCCGATTGGCGGACTTTCTTCCTCCGCTGCGGTGGTGCTGGTGTTTCTCAAGGCACTGTGCGACGTGAACGGAATCCGTCTCACACCGGCGGAGATGATATCCCTTTCCGTCCGGGTGGAGAACCAATATGTGGGAGTCTCCAGCGGAAAACTGGACCAGAGCTGCGAGGTTTACGCAAAAAAGAACAACCTCCTTCATCTGGACACCCTCAACGACGAATACGAGCTGATTCCCACCTCCCCGAAGATGAAGCCATACGAAATCGCCATCTTTTTCAGCGGACTTGAGAGGACCCTCATCGGAAGCAAATTCAATATGAGAGTCGACGAATGCCGCAGCGCCGCATACGCACTGAAGGCCTTTGCCGGGATGGAATACGGAAAATTTGCCGAAACATCCCTCAGACAGGTTCCCGTTTCCATTTATGAAGAATACCGGGACCGTCTCCCCCTGAACTGGGCAAAGAGAGCGGAACATTGGTATTCCGAGCAGGACAGGGTTGAAAGAAGCGCTGAGGCTTGGAGGAAAGGAGATGTGGAGGAATACGGAAAAATCATCTTCGAGAGCGGACGTTCATCCATCGAAAATTATCAGACAGGTTCACCCGAACTCAAGGAACTTTATGAGATAATGACCCGCACCGAAGGCATCTACGGAGGCCGTTTCAGCGGTGCCGGATTCAAGGGATGCTGTATGGCCGTAATCGACCCCGCATTCCGGGAATCGATTCTCCGCAAAGTCGGAGAGGAGTATCTCAAGGCATTCCCACACCTCGAAGGAAAATATCGGTCAACAATCTGTCACAGCGAGGAGGGTCTTGTTCTATGAAATGCCTGATTCTTGCCGCCGGATATGCCACAAGGCTTTATCCTCTCACCGAAAATTTCCCGAAACCGCTTCTTGAAGTTCAGGGAAAAACCATTCTGGACTGGCTGGTGGAGGACATATCGTCTGTCGTTGACGGATTCATTGTCGTTACAAACCACCGTTTCGCCCCCCATTTCCGGGAATGGGCCGAAAGCAGACCGGAGAAAATAACCGTGGTCGATGACGGGACCTCCACGAACGAAACGCGCCTGGGTGCCGTGGTGGATATCAAATATGCCGTTGACGCTCTGTCGGTCAGCGACGACCTTCTTGTCATTGCCGGGGACAACCTCCTGGATTTCTCACTGAAGGGATTTGTCTCCTACGCACAGGGAAAAGGGACTTCCTGCGTGATGCGCTACCACGAACCGGATGAAAACCGGCTCCATCGGTGCGGAATTCTCTGCGTTGATGACAATGACCGAATTGTGGATATGGAGGAAAAACCTGCCAATCCGAAAAGCCACTGGGCCTGTCCTCCTTTCTATTATTATACGAAGGAGACCGTCTCTCTTCTTCCGGAGGGCATCGCTTCCGGATGCGGGACTGACGCTCCGGGCAGTTTCATCGCCTGGCTGTCGGCCCACACTTCCGTCCACGCTATGGAAATGACTGGCAGGCGGTATGACATAGGAACGCTGGAAAGTTATCACGAAGTGCAGAGGACGTTCCGTCCTCCTGTCCGCAAGTGACGGAACCATAATCAATTTCAGGTTATGAGGCGGGAGATTGAGGAGTATATGGTCGGTCTGAGGGAACTGTTCTTTCCCCGGTTCTGCCCGGTATGCAGCAGACCCCTTGAAGGGGATGAAAAGGATTTTTGCCTGGAATGCTTTTCGGACCTTCCCCTGACATATTTCTGGGATTGGGAGGACAATCCGCTGCGAAGGCGGCTCGAAGAAAAATGCACCGTCGGATACGGGGCGGCCCTGTTCCATTTCCGTCTCGAATCCCCTTATCACTACCTGATGCACAGAATCAAGTTTGAAGGAGGAAAGAATCTCGGCTACCGGCTCGGCTACCTTCTGGGCCTCTATCTGAAAGACGGGGCCGGCTTCGGGCCGGTGGATATCATCGTTCCCGTCCCTCTCCACCCGTTACGCCGCTTCCGCAGGGGATACAACCAGTCACAAATCATAGCCTCCGGCATAGCTGCGGCACTCGGAGTGCCCGTCTGTCCCGGCCTGCTGAAAAGATGCCGCTGGACAAGACCCCAGAGCGGTATTTCAGGAAGCGGCAAGAGCAGGAACGTGGAAGGAGCCTTCAGAACGGACGCCACACAGGCCGAAAAGCTGAAAGAAGAGGGCTTCCGGCACATCCTGCTGGTTGATGACACCATCACGACAAGCTCCACCATAAGCGAATGTGTAAAGGTTCTGCCCCCTTTCTTCAGGGTCAGTGTCGCATCACTGGCGTTTGTCGGATAAGATACAGATTTCAAACAGTTCTCCCGAGAACTCCCCTTCAAGAGTGACACTGAAGCCTTTCTTCTCAAGTTCGGCTCCGGTCATACGGGCGATTTCACGCCCGTCAGGGCCCTGTTTGATGCTATATGACGCTTCCGGGTCGAGGTCCCGTACAGTGACTACACGTGTGGTTTCAGCCGACCCTTCACGGAAGATACCCACAAGGCCTCCGCTGCGGGTTTCGGTATTGATGCGGCAGAAACCGTCCCAACCGCCCACGCGCGGCATTCCGAATCCCGGCAGGTCCTGACGGAATGACATTATGCCGTGTTTCTTCTCAAGGCCCTTGACCCACGACGACCAGGCCCGGAATTCAGACCTTTCCTCCCGACTGAGTTCGCGGGGATCCCCGAGCATAATGGGAAGCGTGCCTGTAAGGGATTTATAGGCCAGAAGGTGCAGCGGCTGGTCCAGTCGCTGATTGCCTATTACGAGCGACGTTGCAGGAAGCGCCGGACTGCGTACCCATCCGAGTTCCCTCACACGCAACGCCCCTGCGGGAGAATACTCTTCGACGTTCGACAGCCAGTTCCCCTCCGCATGCTTCGCGATGCCGTAGTCCATCAGCTGCAACTTGCCGGCAGTCTCGAAAGTACAGTCGATGAAGAGGTCCGGCGCTTCTGCGTGGAGGTCGTCGAACATCTTCATACATTTCTCGTAGATAACGTCGTATGACTCCTCGTGGTCACGGTGATATTTGTGGTCGGTGGCATAGCAGCCGGTATGGGCAGGATCATAGACGTATGCGCTGGTGACTATCGCCAGGTCGAGTTTCACGTATTGTATCCCGTATGCCTTGACATTATGGAGAATGATGTCCCTGATATAGTCGACCCATTCCGTGCCCATACATGCGGTTACGTTGCTGCCGCTGCCCGTATGAAGGTCGGTGATGTGGCCTGATGCGCTGCGTACTATCCATTCGGGATGATTCTGCACAGTCTCACTGTTCCTGTCAAGCCTTCCCACGCTCAGCCATATCCCCGGTTTCATACCGAGGTTCTTGATATGGTCGAATATCGGCTTGAGGCCGTTCGGGAATTTTTCGGTGTCTATCTCCCAGTCTATCTTCACCTCGTTGCTGTTTCCCGCAGTGCTGGAGCCGCTACTGTTCTGCCAGCCGTCATCGACGATGAATTCCTCTATGCCGCATTCCGCCGCCGCGTCTGCGAGTTCGAGCAACAGTGCCTCGTTGATGTCGCGATAGAAAGGCACCCAGGTGTTATATACAAATAGCGGCTTGTGGTCAAGCTTTTCTATACGCACTCCCATATACTTGCGGATATAGTCCTGAACCGTAGTGCTGACAACACGTTGATAGTCACGCCCTTCGTATGGCGCAGTGAAGACAGGGGCGCTTGTCCAGCTCTGTCCCGGAGCCAGCCAGCGGCGGAACGGATAGTTCTGGTCCGGCAGGGTTGTACCGGCGAGAAGGCTCTTGCCGTCCTCGAAGACGGACGTACGCTTGAGTATGCCTATCGTCTCGTTGCCAATGGCCAGGCCCCGCTGATCCCTCGCGTGATGGACCACAACAAGAGGGTCGTCCCAATCCCCGCGATAGGGGCCCAGAGCCTGAAAACGTCCATATGAACGGTATATCTGTGAATGGGTGCAGTCGAGAGTCAGTTCCAAATCCTCGACGCTGACACCTTCGATGCGGATATCGTCACTGCCTGCATTGGTGAACCGGATTTCCTTGCGGACAAGAGGAAGATCCGGATAACTCGTATATATCAGTTCAACCTTCAGGCGTCCGTCCTCGCTGGTCAGGGAGATGACCGTGACGCTGTCCGAGGAGACTTCTATCTCCTTCCACCGGCTGTCACCGGAATAGAGTTTCCCGTCAGCCAGAAATGAGAATTCACGCGAGGTTTCCTCTATGAATCCCTCTTCCTGCCCCGCAAGACGGTATGTTGCCGTATGTATCTGTCCGTCAGAGCAATTGACGCTTCGTACAATATGTCCGTTGTCAGCGACCCTGACGATTCCTGCCCAAATGGGAGATGCTGACAGAAGAAAAAGGGCCAGCAGGAGTGTCCGTTGGAATAATTTCATGTCTATATTTTATAAAAAAGCGCCAACGGCGCTATAAAAGGGTATCCTGAAGGATATGAAGTTGAAGAACATCCGCATCGGAATATTCGTCAAGAGCAATTTCCACCGAATATTCTCTCAGCTGGCCGCCGGTATTTTCAGGAATGGAGACCTCCACCCAGATTCCGTTTTCCTTTCCGGAAGAGGGGGAGACATTTCCCGCCCACGCTGCTCCGTCCATTGTCATCTTCCTTACGGACCAGGGGTGATTGGCATTGACATAGAAACGCTGGATTGAGGCCTGACCGCCGACGATTCTTGCACTCTCCTCGCAGATGACAAAAGGAGCGGCGTGAAGAGTTACAACAGACTTCCCGGTATGGGATGCGGAATCTATGCTCGTAACGAACTCTATCCTCACCGGATAATCGGAATAGGAATAACGTTCCGGCACTGTCACGGACACTTTCGTATCTCCGTAACCGCTTTCAGGTACAACGGTTACCCCTGATTCAGTCCACTTCGCCTGCCACGCACCGTTGGAATAGACAGTGAACTCTGCAACTCCCCCCTTGTAAGTCAGTTCGGTATTGTAGGAACTGAAGAAGTTCTCGGGAGTCACTTTCATATCGCACGCCCCGAAAAGAGCCGCCGACATTGCGCACAAAAGAGCAACTTTGATGATTCGATTCATATTTGCAAAGATATTCGTTTTTTTCATAACTTCGCAACACGATGAAAAAGACTTTCACAGCTCTTGCAGCGATTTTCATAGTTCTTCTGACTGCAGGCCAGATGGTTTCCTGCGAAAAATATGTCCTGCCGGAACTGACCGTATCTCCCGACACCCTCATATTCAGCGCCGCCGCGGATTCCGCTCTTGTAAAAGTTCACTCGAACGTCATCTGGAGCAACAGGGACAACCCCGACTGGATAAGGGTCTCCGTCGACTGGGGGGACACGGATGCCGAAACTTTCGTAGCCGTGACTGAAAACACCTCGTCCGAAGCCCGTCAGGCCAAGGTCTCGATAAAATCAGAAACCATCCAACGATATATCGTTGTGGAGCAGGCCGGGGCTACTGCGCAGGAGCCACAACCTTGATAACCTCTCCGTGGTCATTCACAATTGACCGGAGCCACCTTTCACGGAATTTCGGATGTTCCGGAGATTCGGGAATATCCACTCCCGCCCCATTGTCCTTGAAGGAACCGTCGGCATTCTGCCGCTTGACGTTGCCGTCCATAAACTTGACCAGAATATAATTCTCCATATTCTTCCACTCGTCGAAAAGATACTGGGACCTTGACGAGCAGAATTGCGTCATAGAGGCAAGCGCCTCATTCCTCTTTCCCTTGTCGAGCAGCTGCAGAAGTTCGGCATCCTTTGCAGCGAGAAGTTTCAAGTTCTCGTTTTCATAATTGTCTATGAATTTCCTCAGCTCGGGAGCAACACGGTCATAGTAGAGATAGGCGAACTGCGCGACCTTGTTGAACTGCCAGAAAGCGGAGGTGGGGCTGTATTCCAGCATGGAACCGTTCCCGTGCTCAAAGCAGTGAGGAACGGAGGTGATATTCGTGTAAATGGGGGTCAGTGCGCTGGTTGCGGCATCATCCACACCGAACCAAAGGACTCCTCCAACCTCATCCGGCAGCCAGCCACGCGACTGGCAGACAATCCAGAATCCCGTCTGCTGGGTTGCTATCGAGCGCTCGAAAGAATAGGTCTGTCCGTCCACCTCAAAGTCCATCGGACGCCATCTGTAGGGAAGCCGGCTGGGGCCTGCACCCACGTCTTCGGTAAAGTCCAGAGGGGTGTTTTCATAGTGGTCCCTCATCACGTCCGCAACATCCTTGAGTGAAACTTTGCCCGAAGGCTTGATATAGAGAGGCATCTTGTTGGCGGCATTGTGGCCGGTCGCGAAATCAAGATACCTGTCACCGTCGAACCCTTCCTTGCCAAGAATACGGAAAGCGGACCATACCCTGGCCTCACATCCCCTCAACCCGCTGAAATCGGCCGGACAATAGGTATCACAGAAACTGAACTCCTCGTCCTTCCCGCTGAACCAGCCCTTTTCCCTGGCGAAAGAGATGACATCGGGGGAATAGAGACAATTCTCGGGATCATTCAGAGGGAAATGATGAATCCTGCTCTGATTGGCGTGTGCGCATATATAACCGTCGGGAATCCGTATGGCAACCCAAACCGCCCCTTTCTGCTCCCCTTTCCCCACGATTTCCATTATCCAGCACTCGTCCTTGTCGGCAATGCTGAAGGATTCACCCGCTGAAGGGTATCCGTAGGTCTGGAGAAAACTGTCAATCGTACGGATGGCCTCACGCGCTGACCTTGCCCGCTGCAGGGTCACATAAATCAACGAACCGTAGTCCATTATTCCGTCAGGATTAGCAAGTCCCTCACGTCCGCCGAAAGTGGTTTCGGTTATGATAAGCTGGTGCTCGTTCATATTTCCCACCGTCTGATAAGTGTGAGCAATCTGGTCGATCTCCCCTTTGTGGAACCCGGTATCCCATTCGCTGATTTTCAGACGGGAACCCTTGCTCCAATCCGCAGACGGGTGGAAATACAACTCACCGAAAAGCTGGTGGGAATCAGCGGCGTATGAAACCAGCACGGAGCCGTCGGCGGAAGCGCCTTTGGTAACGATAACGTTGGTACAGGCATCTGTCACAGGCGACTGGAACAGAACCGTCGCAAATGAGACGAGCAGAAGAGTCAATTTTTTCATAAGTACTTAATTCTATAGTGTCACGAAGATACGAAATTTATCTATATTTGCCCTTGGTATTTGAAAATCAGACAAGATGAAAAAGATAACCGGAACCATTACCCTGTTCGCTTTGATGATGATTGCTCTCCCAGCTCTGGGGCAGGAGCAGGAAAAACCTTCAGCCGAGAAATATGCCGCCGAACATATCGAGTTTCTGGTGAGGAATCTGGAAATTGACGAAATTCAGGTCTTCTACGCCGATTCCATCTACCAGCACAACTTCTTTGAACTGATTGAGGAGATGGAAGCCCTCAAAAAGAAGGGGATGTCCACCAATTCCGTCTATGAGGAGATCTCCGACAAATGGCTCGACGCCACCGACAGGGCTCTGGAAAAAATCCTGACCCCCGCACAGTGGAAGAAATATCTCAAGACAAGCTTCGGCAAGGAGAAGGCCAAGCGGGACAAGAGAATGGCAAAACGGGCCGAGTCCGGCAAATAGACGCGCCTTACGGACGTTGCCGTTATTGCAGCTTTTCGTACAGATTGTCGTAAGCATTGCAGAGCTCTTTATGGCTCAGCAACTTCCACGAAGAAACAAGTCTCCTGACCCTTTCCACATAGCGGTAAACCACATACGGGGCAGGCCACAAAACCAAGGCGCAGGCTATTCCCAAAGGAAGATTGCATATCAGCAGAACCACCGCCCCGATTATGAAACACAAGGGCCATATCAGTTCCATTATCAGGAATCTCGCCGAATTGTGGAAAGCCCTGTCCTTAAACTTGAAATGACACAGAAATTCTGCCAGGAGCAGAGGGATGGCCGCAGCCACGGCGCACACAGCCACAACCGGCAGCAGCACAATGGCCAGCAGGGAGCGAAGAACCACGGACAGGGCCGACAGGCGGCTTGACAGTGAGTGCAGGCTTATCCCCGCCTTCTTTCTGGCCCGGGCAAAATCGCGGCCTTCATCCAGAAGAGCGTCCGCTCCTTCGGGATTCTCCTCCCTGAAGGCAACCAGCTTCAAGGCCGACTTCCTCCCCACCTCGCCGCGGAGCGCAGGCTTGCATCCGGGAACCTTGCCGCTTGCCACCTTGACCAATTCCCACGAAGGCTCATACCGGTCGTCATCAGGAAGATATATAATCTCCTTCTTTATTCCCTCCCCGGTCAAAGAGCGTATCTCATTCATCTTTGCCAGTTGTGTACCTCCTTCAGAATCCCCCAAAAGGGCCGACACATCCACCGGACTGCCGTATCTGACGCTCAACGTGGAGCCGGGGCGGAAATAATCCCCATACTCCAGACCCACAGGAACGATATAAACCTTCCTGCCGGGATGTTTCTCGCAGAAACCCGCCGCAATGCGGGCAATTCCCTTCCCGATGGGGAGAAGACTGTGCATCGTACGGTGAGTCCCCTCCGCCAAAATGCAGAAAGGAACGTCATTGTTGAGCACCTCGATGGACTTTTCTATCGTCTCCTCCGCTTTGACCATATTCCTGATTCCGTCCCTCCGGCGGTTGATGGGCATCATCTTGAGAAACTCGAAGATTTTTGTCATCACGCCTCCGAAAATGTCGGCTCTGGCAACAAAGACCACCCGTCCCCTGTAGGTATTCAGAATGGCCATCGGGTCCATCATCGCATTGCAATGGTTGGGGGCGAATATGACAGCTCCGTCCCCGGGTATGTTTTCCTGCCCTTCACACTCAACCTTCCTGTAGAAAAGCTTCACACATAATGCTGTGAACCGGTGAAGAAGCTCATATCCGAAATCTTTTTCGTAAATCTCTTTTTTCCTTTTCATAATTCGTGCAATTTACTGATTTTTTTAGTACCTTCACGAAAAAACTGAGAATCCGTCTTGAAAAATTCATCAAAAGGAATCGCCCGCATCTGCTCTCTGTCCGATGTGATTGTCCTGATCACTTCGGCTGCCGTGCTGGCCGCAAAAGGCGGTGTGCTGAGGAAAGCCGCCGATTTGAGCGCAGTTTCCTTTGAAGGCGGATTTCTGAGAGATTTTCTGAACAGGCCCGGCGGTATTCTGGAGTACCTCGGACTGCTGCTGACTCAGGCGGGCCATTTTCCCGCAGCGGGAATTCTCCTGATGCTTGTCCTGATGGTGTGGGCAGCATACAGTTGCCGCCAGATTTATGGGCACAACCCCTTCATCTGGGTTCCCGCACTGTGTATGCTGGTATTCTGGACCGGGATGGATTACAACCTGCACACTATGAGGGCTGTAGGGTACGCTTTCTCCCAGATGCTCGGAATTGCGGCGGTCTGTTCCATTGCGTCATTATCCGCAAGAAGCAGGCATCCCGCCGTCGTCGGAATCATTTCACTGATTCTCCTTTACCCTCCAATCGGAGGTTATGCCGTACTCGCCGCGCTCTGCTGTGCCGTCATCTCTCTGACAGGCAGAGAAAGAACGGGGGTGAAATCCTTCTGCCTGACCGTGCTTTGCGCCGCGATTCTCCCTCAGATTGCCACAAGACTGGCATATACCCACACCGACCCGACATTCACATATCTGTCGGGAATGCCTTATTTCGATTTCAACGGAAACTGGACCCGCTGGATTCCTATCGGGGCATCCTGCGCCGGCCTCGTTCTGATGTGCGCCTTCCGCAAGACCCTAGCCAAACCCGTTTCAGGGTTTATGTCCTTCATAATTTCCGTCTTCCTATCCGCCGGCCTTGTCTTCTTCACATACAAAGACAGGAATTTCCACGCTGAGATATCTATGGAACAGGCCATCGAGGCAAACGACTGGGACAAGGTTCTGAAGATTGCGAAGGGTCTGGAACACCCCACCCGCATCGGCGTGATGTACAGGAATATAGCACTGCTTTACAAAGGAGAACTGCTGGAAAGGATGTTCACCTTCTCCGACGAATACAGCCCCATTGACACAAAGGCCCCTGTCTCGATGACAATGGTCTGCGCCCCCGTTTCGTTCTTCTACAACGGAATGCTTCAGTTTTCGGCAAGATGGGCGATGGAATGTACCCTTCTCTACCAGCCCGGAGTGCAGAGATACAAGTATCTTGCGAAAGCGGCCCTTTTCAGCGGCACCGAGAAGAGGGAGCTGGTCGAAAAATACCTCCGCAGGATTGAGCAGAATGCAGGTCAGAAAAGATGGGTGAAGAAATACCGCAGCTATCTGGACAACCCTGAATTGCTTTCGCAGGATCCGGAATATCTTATGGCGAAGGCGCTGAATGAATATACAGAACCCAAATTTTTGAGCAGCACGGTCGTGGAGGACACGTTCCTTTGGCTGTTCCCGACTCTTGATCCAACGCCGGGCCCTCTTCTGGAACTCTCCATCGGATATACTCTCATAGCCAAGGATGTGGAATATTTCTGGCCGAAATATGAAGCCTGGGTGGCGGAAGGCAGGTCTCTTCCGAAGGCAATGGCGGAAGCAGCCCTGATGTTCGCCTATATGGAAAGAGATGAGGCCCGGCTCGCCGACGTTCTGGACAGGACAGGCGGGGATGACAATCCTGTCCTCAAGAGATTCAATGCGTTCAGCGAAGCTATGACCAAATCTTCAGGGTCGGCGGCCTCCCTGGACTATTTCCGGAAGCGTTTCGGCGACACCTACTGGTATTATTGCACCTTCGTCAAAAACTTTGATATCAACTGACAATGAGAATTTTGACAAGATACATCTGTTTGACGGCCCTGTTCCTGACCGCTCTCTCCTGCACTCCCGGAATCCCTCAGTGCGGGCAGATTGAAGAGGATGCCGACATCTTCCCCGACTACCGGGAAACCACGGTCCCTCCCAATATCGCCCCATTGAACTATATGGTGCGAAACGACGCAGAGAAAATTCTAACCCGTGTCTGCGGGCCCGCCGGAGAGGAGATTGTCATATCAGGGCGCAAGGTAAAATTTCCCCTGAAAGAGTGGAGGGACCTCCTGAACCGCTCGAAAGGGAAAGATCTGACTATCGAAACATACCTGTGTAAAAACGGGCAATGGTCCCGTCTGCGGGACTTCTCCTGCCACGTCGCGCAAGAAGAAATCGACGGCTGGATCACCTACCGATTCCTGGCACCTTCTTACGAATTTCATTCGTATCTCTCGATAGACCAGAGGGATGTCACCTCCTTTAAGAGCCGGGAGCTGTACCATAACCGTTTCGAGCACTCCCGCACGAAACAGCAGTGCATCAACTGCCACAGTTTCCAGAATTACCATACTGACCGCTGGCAGCTGCACGTCAGGCTCATCGAATCGGGAACAGTCATAGTGGACGGAGAGAAAGGGGAAAAAGTCGATTTGAAGACGGAACAGACCATCTCCGGAGGGTTCTATCCCGCCTGGCACCCCACCGAAAATCTGATAGTCTACTCCAACAACTGGCTGCGGCAGTTCTTCTTTGCTCGGAATTACAACAGAATCGAGCAGCAGGACAACGACTCCGACCTTATAATGTATGACGTCGACTCAAATGAGGTGACCCCCGTGGCCAAGGATTCGGTCCTGTTCGAGAACTACCCGGCCTGGTCTCCCGACGGACGCACATTATATTACTCCTGCGCTAACCAGCCCGAACTGAGGGAACTGTCCGACGTGGAGTTGGGAGAGCATTTCGAGGATTTCAAATATGACATTCTCAAGAGGTCCTTCGATCCCTCCACAAAACAGTTCGGACCTCCGAAGATGGTGATGAATGCTAAGAAAATGGACAAGAGCGCCCTCTTTCCCCGCATCTCCCCCGACGGCAGACGTATGCTGGTTGCCGTCGCAAGATTCGGCTCCTGCCACAACTATCACAGGGATTCGGACCTGTGGATGATGAATCTCGAAAACGGAAAACTCGACAAACTCGAGATTCTCAACAGCGACGAGGCCGACAGCTATCACAACTGGTCCTCGAACGGCCGGTGGATAATCTTCACCTCCCGCAGGATGGACGGGGTTCATACCCGCATCTTCTTCAGTTATTTCGACAAGGACGGCAAGGTCCACAAACCTTTTGTCCTTCCCCAGGAGGACCCGGAGCACTACATCAAGACCTTCAAATCCTACAGCGTACCGGAGCCCACGGTGGAACCTCTCAGGCAAAGCATCCGCCAGGTCAGGCGGATTGTGAGGCAGGACGCACTGAAAGCAAATTACAGGGAATGAAAAAAGCAGCAATCATCTTCTCCGCCTTTCTGATGGCGATTTCGTGCAGCAACGGCGGATATGTCATAAAAGGCGACATCCGCGACCTTGATGAAGGTACAATCAACCTCCTGGATGCCTACGGACACACCCTTGCAACCACGCAGGTTAAGGACGGCAAGTTCACTTTCAAGGGAAAAACCGAGGTTCCCCAACTGACATATATCAATAATGCCCTGGGTGTAAAATACCCCTTAGACCTTCCTATCCTGCTGGAAAACAAGAGGATAAAAGTGAAAGGAAATGCAGCGCAAGGACTGATTGAAATCACGGGGACCGCCGCGAACGAAAATATGGTCACCTTCAAGAAGAAAAGGGACGCTCTCAGCCCCAATGACAGGGAGGGGTTCACCGCGCTTGTACGGGAAACCTTCGAGGCAAATTCGGACAACCTTCTCGGAGCGATGATGATCACGAATATGTACACCTACGTGAGCGACGAGGAGTTGGTGGAATGTTACAGGCGGCTGCCCGCGGAACTTTCCGGGAACAAGCTGATTTCCCATTATCACGACATTTCTCTCGCAAGGATGGAGACCGCTCCGGGAAAGAAATTCAAGGAACTCTGTATGGAGGACAAACAGGGTGTCCCCAGGAAACTTTCGGATGCCGTCGCTGGAAACGACTTTACTCTTCTGCTTTTCTGGGCAAGCTGGACATACGGCAACAAAAGCGTGCTGCCGGACTTCGGAGCCCTGTGCAGACGCCATTCTGACAAGGGACTGGCTCTCTACAGCATCTCCCTCGACAGCAATGAAGACAAATGGAGAGAGGCCCTTGGGAAATATGGTCTGGAAGGGACAAACCTTCAGGGAGACTACAATCAGGCCAAGGCCTGCGCGGATATTTACGGGATAGACGGTATGCCCAGAGCCCTTCTGATCGGGCGGGACGGGACCATAATCGCCCGAAGCGACAAAGCCTCCGATTTTGAGCCATTCCTTTAGAAACTTTTATTAAATTCCGACTGTTTATTTGGCAATATCAAAAAGTATTGCTAAATTAGATTTCGTATTACGGTTTTTTGATAGAAAATTATAACACATAAACCCTATTTATTAACCAATCTTAACTTTTATGAAACTAACATTTTCAGTTAAGGCTGTTTTATTCTCTGTAGTTGCCCTGATGCTCTGCATCAGCGCGGGCGCTCAGACGAAGAATCTCAGCGGAACCGTTAAAGGCGAGGACGGACAACCGATTGCCGGTGTCGCCGTTCTCATCAAGGGCACGACAACAGGTGCCTCAACAGATCTCGACGGGCGATACTCCTTCAAGTATTCCCAGTCAAACCCGACCCTGCAGGTTTCCTGCATAGGTTATGAAACTCTGGAATTCCCCGTAAACGGCAAATCCGTCATCGACGTCGTCCTCAAGGAAGAGACAACTGCCCTTGAAGAGACTGTCGTCGTAGGTTATGCCGTCGGTAACAAACGCACAATCACCGGTGCAATCGAGCGCGTGACCGCCGAGAATATGAACACCGGTTACGTTTCAAGCGCAGTCGACGCAATCAACGGCAAGGTCCCCGGACTGGTAATCACCCAGAACGGCGGCAACGTCACCGATACTCCTGATATCCGTATCCGTGGTACATCATCCCTCTCAGGAGGAAGCACCCCTCTCGTAATCATCGACGGTGTATTCGGAAGCGTGGATATGCTTTATGCACTCTCTCCTGAGGACATTCAGGAAATCACCGTTCTCAAGGATGCATCCGAGACCGCTCAGTACGGTTCAAGAGGTTCCGCCGGTGTAATCGTGGTAACAACCAAGAGAGGCAAGGACGGCCGCGCCGAGGTAAGCTACAACGGCCAGTTCGGTATCTCTCAGGCTGTCAAGAACCTTGAGGTTCTTTCAGCTGATGAATTCAGGAGCACCTGCAAAAATCTCGGAATTACCCCCCTTGATATGGGTGCCAACACCAGCTGGATTGACTGGATTCAGAACAAGATTGCATTCCAGAACAACCACAACCTCACTCTCTCCGCCGGCAACAGGCAGAGCACGATGCTGGCTTCAGTAGGTATCCAGGACCGTAACGGTATTGTCCGCAACACCGGGAACACCAACTACAATGCAAGACTCAACGCAACCCACAAGGCTCTCGACAACAGGCTCACCCTCGAGGTCAACCTGATGGGCTCCCTCCGCAATATGGACTACGTTGACAGAGGCATCTTCGCAGGTGCGGCAACCTATAACCCCACGTTCCCCGGCGAGCGCAACAAGGAGACCGGATGGTGGGACTATGACCCCAACGCCGAGACAGTAACCCACCCGGGTGACTATATGGACTTCACAAGAAAAGGTGAGGCAGCCCGCGTAGTCGCAAGTGGCCGTATTTCATACGAAATCATCAAAGGCCTGACCGCAAGCGTATTCGGTTCTTTCAACTACGACAACTTCCTCTCACGCAACTACTATCCCTTTGATACAAAGTCATATAGAGGAACACGAGGTGAGGCGAACTCCTCATACTCGAGGAACACCAACGGTCTGTTCAATGCTTCATTGAACTACAACAAGGAAATCAAGAAGCACACAATCAACGTGCTCGGCCTCGTAGAGGCTCAGAAGTACAACTACTGGTACAACTACGAGAAGGCCACCGGTTTCGACACCAACTACTTCCTTTACAACAACTTCCAGGCAGGTTCAACTGTCAAGTACGGAGACGTTCAGTCAAGTGCTACGGACTACACACTGATGTCATATCTGGCACGTGTCAACTATATGTATGACAACCGCTTCGTCATCACCCTCAACGCCCGTGCCGACGGTTCTTCAAAACTCGGAGCGAACCACAAATGGGGCTTCTTCCCTTCAGCATCAGCTGCTTGGATCATCTCCAACGAGAAATTCATGAAGAACCAGACCACCATCAGCAATCTGAAGATTCGTGCGGGTTATGGTGTTACCGGTAATCAGGATGCCATCTCTCCCTACAACTCTCTCAAACTGATGTCTCCCACAGGAACGACCGTTTATGAGGGTTCTACCGTCACCACATACGCTCTGGGTTCCAACCCGAACCCTGACCTGAAGTGGGAGACCAAGTACACCTTCGACGCCGGTATCGACTTCGCATTGTGGCAGGGTCGCTTCAGCGGTGCATTGGACGTTTACTTCTCAAGGACCAAGGACCTCCTCTACACTTATAAGGTACCTGTTCCTCCTTTCGTATATACCGACCTTCTCGCAAATATGGGTGAAATGACCAACAACGGTGTCGAACTCTCCCTCCGCGGCGCGGTCATCCAGAAGAAGGACTGGGGTCTGAACCTTACAGGTAACTTCGCCTTCAACAAGAACAAACTCGTCAGCCTCTCCGGAAAATATCAGGGACAGGACTTGACGACCTCCAAGTATATCGCAGTGGCAAGTGCCGACTGTAACGGTCTTACCTCCAACACCAACGTGGTCTATATGACTGAAGGTTATCCTATCAACATCTTCCGTCTCCCCGTCCACGACGGATTTGACGTAGCTGAAAATGGCAACAAGACCTACAAGTTCAAGGATGTCAACGGTGACGGCGGCATCACCCTCGATGACGAAGGTGACCGTGAATATCTCGGCCAGGCAACTCCGAAGGTAACTGCCAACCTCGGCGCCCAGTTGAGATTCAAACAGTTCGACCTCGCCGTTCAGTTCAACGGAGCATTCGGACACATGATCTACAACTTCCAGGGCCTCCGTCTGAGCAGCCTCGGTGCATTCCCATCCTACAACGTTCTCAAGACCGCTCCCGCACTCGGAGTTTACAACGCACAGCACACTTCCTACTGGCTTGAGAAAGGCGACTACGTGAACATCCAGTACATCACCCTGGGTTACAACCTCCCCGTGAAGAAGGATGCCAAGTATCTCAAGGGATTCAGGGCAGCTCTCTCCTGCAACAACGTTGCAACCATCACAGGTTACACAGGTATGACTCCTATCCTCAACAACCAGCAGATCGGTGCCGGTGTTGACCGCAACATCTATCCTGTTATGCGTACCTACACATTGCAGCTTTCTGTCAGATTCTAATTTAACGTAACGGATAAGAAAAAGACATTATGAAAAAGATATTATACAGTACGACACTGATTGCGACGCTTCTGCTGATGGCCGGTTGCTCACTTGACGAAAAGCCGTTGAGCAAATTCGACGAGAGCGAGTCGCTCAAGACTCCCACACTGGTATACGTGAACACCGTGGCGAGCCTTTACAACAAACTTTACGACCGATTCAGGGGTGGCGACGACAACTACAACTATATGTCGGAGTTCACCGCCAATGTGCTATTCCTCCCCGGACGTCAGGGCGACTGGGTTGACGGTGGAAAACACCAGAACGCATTCCTTCACAGATGGGACCCCTCAACTGACTACATCAAGAACCTCTGGAACGATGCCTACTCAGACATCGCCCTCTGCAATGCCTCACTGGAGACTCTTGCAAAGGTAAAACAGGAAGGATCTGTCGATGCGGACGCAATTACAGGCTATGAAGCTGAGGTCCGTGCCATCCGCGCATTCTACTATATGTGGCTGACAGACTTCTTCGGAAGAATTCCCATTGTCACCTCTTCTGAGATGGGTGTCGGAGACGTTCAGCAGTCTGAAAGAAGCGCTGCATACGAGTTTGTAAAGAAAGAAATCTGCGAAATCATTCCCAATCTCAAGGCAGAACCTTCACAGAAGACCACAAGCGAATACTATGCACGTTTCACCAAGGCTGCCGGATACGCAATGCTTGCAAAACTTGCAATCAACGGCGCGGTGTTCTCACAGGACAAATGGAACGACGGTAAATTCACAGGCGGCATCAAGGCTGTCGAGGACAGGGTCACAGAGTTTGGTGACAAAGACATGTTCAACATCGACGGTCATGATTTTTGTGCTTGGGAAACTGTCGTTTATTGCAAGGACCAGATTGAAAATTTGAACTACGACCTTGAAGCCGAGTTCACAACCAACTTCACGAACGGAGGAAATGACAGGTCTAACGAGAACATCTTCGTCCGTCCTATGGATGACAACGTGTACCGCAAGTATGACACCCAGGTGACACGTTCCCTCCACTACAACCACGCCTCTACAATCGGTTTCTCATCCTGGAACGGAACTGCTGCAACAATCCACGCTCTGAACGCCTTCGATTACAAAGAGGAAATCAACAAGGATGATCTCAGCAAGAGTACTTTTGCCTGTGCAGATCCCCGTTTCGCGAAATCCTTCTTCTATGGATCCTGCTCTGTCAAGAACACAACTGTCAAAGCTGGTGTGTCAGAGGACAAATGGCCTTACGGTTATTATATCGGCCGTGAAGCCCGGAACGACTACAGCACTGAGGACTTCAGCGATAAGTGGGGACTCTACATCGTAAAATGGGGCGGTGTCCGCATCAAGAAGTATGAATTCGACCCCACCACTTCAGACCAGAATGCATTCAACGCCGACCGTACCATCTTCCGTTATGCCGACATCCTGCTGCTTGCAGCCGAGGCTGAATACAGAATGGGTGTGCTTGGCAACGCCGCCGACCTTATCAACAGGGTACGTGTTCGTGCCGGTGTCGAGCCTATTGGTATGGACGACGTCAACCTTGAATTCATCCTCAACGAAAGAATTCGCGAACTTATCTGGGAGACACCCGGTACCCGTGGAGATATGGTTCGCTGCGGTATCTACACCGAACCCGATGAGGATAAATTTGTGGGTGTAAAACACGCCACTTCAGCTTCAGACTGGCAGTATGACGCAACCGGTTACACCTGCGTGTTCCCGATTCCTGTCGACGTTATCAATTTGAACAAGAACCTCACCCAGAACGCCGGATATTAACAGATACCTCTCAATATCAAAAGGTGGCTTTCGGGCCACCTTTTTTTTTGCAATTTTCCTTACTAATCCTTAACTTTAAGAATTGGAAAATTCTGTTTAACTCTAAATAAAAAAACACTATGTCATCTGAAATGTCCAGAAGGTCCTTCTTGAAGGCCGGTGCAGCAGCCGCTGCTGGTTTGGCTATGGCCAGCCCCAAGGATTTGCTTGCAGCAACGCCCGCTTCAGCTCCCGTTGCCCCCGCAGCAAAAACAGGTAAACTTAAAATTCTCGGCGTAGGTATCGGAGGCCGCGGTTCCTCTGACTTGCGCGCACTTGAGTCCGAAGACATCATCGGTCTTTGCGACGTTGACTGGAAGTATGCAGACCCCGTGTTCAAGCGCTATCCCAACGCAAAGAGATACAAGGACTACAGAGTAATGTTCAAGGAGATGCTCGACCAGGCCGATGCAGTTGTCATCGCCACTGCAGACCATACTCACGCAGTCATCGCCGCCGAAGCCATCGCTGCCGGCAAGCACGTATATTGCGAGAAACCTCTTACTCACTCAGTCTATGAGACACGTCTGCTGACCAAACTCGCCAAGAAATACAACGTTGCCACCCAGATGGGTAACCAGGGTGCTTCAGGCGAAGGTGTAAGACGTACCTGCGCCCTCATCTGGAGCGGTGCCATCGGAGAGGTCACCAAAGTCGAGGCCTTCACCGACCGTCCCATCTGGCCCCAGGGTCTGAACCGTCCTACCGAAGTGCACAAGATTCCCAAGACTCTCGACTGGGACAACTTCATCGGCCCTGCCAACTATCGTCCCTACAACAGCATCTATCACCCCTGGAATTTCCGCGGATGGTGGGATTTCGGAACAGGCGCTCTCGGAGATATGGCCTGCCACATCCTCCAGCCTGTCGTAAAGGCCTTGAACCTCAAGTACCCCACAAGAGTACAGGGAAGTTCAACTCTCCTTCTTTCAGACTGCTGCCCCAGCGCACAGGTAGTGAAATATGTGTTCCCCGCCCGCGACAATATGCCTAAGGTAGGTATGCCCGAGGTTGAGGTTTGGTGGTATGACGGTGGCCTGAAGCCGACCCGTCCCGCAGGTCTTCCTGAAGGAGTCGAACTGAACGATGAAGGCGGATGCGTGATTTTCCACGGAACGAAGGACACCCTCATCTGCGGTTGCTACGGCGTACGTCCTTATCTCGTATCAGGCCGCAACCCCGAAGTTCCCGAAGTTCTCCGCAAGATCGAGACTTCACACCAGATGGACTGGGTACGCGCCTGCAAGGAAGATCCTTCAGTACGCGTGAAGACCGCTTCCGACTTCAGCGAGGCAGGTCCTCTCAACGAAATGGTGGTTATGGGTGTTCTCGCAGTAAGGCTCCAGAGCCTCAACCGCGAACTGGAATGGGACGGTGAGAATATGCGCTTCACCAACATCCCCAAGGACGCGACAATACAATCCGTCATCGAGGACGGTTTCCACGTAACCGACGGTCACCCTTCATTCGACAAGAAATGGACAGACCCCGTGGATGCAAACGCATTTGCAGAAGAACTGATCAAGCACCACTATCGTGAGGGTTGGTCACTTCCCGAAATGCCCAGATAGTTGAACAACCAACAAATTTAACCTATGAAAAAAACTGTTTTTCTTATTGCCACTCTTGCAATTATGGTTTGTATGACATCCTGTGGCAACAAAAAGGCATCACAGGCTCCCGCAGAGAGCACTGTTCCCGCCTACGAAGTTGTAAACGCACCTCAGGTCGACCTGAGCGAATTCCCCGTTGACAAGGACGGTTATTATGTAATTTTCGACGGCACCTCCTTCAAAGGATGGAGAGGCTACGGCAAGGATTATGTTCCTTCAAAATGGACCATCGAAGACGGTTGCATCAAGTTCAACGGCACCGGTGGCGGAGAAGCTCAGGAAGGTGACGGCGGCGACATCATCTTCGCCAAGAAGTTCAAGGATTTCGAGATGGAACTCGAATGGAAGATTTCAAAGGGTGGAAACTCCGGTATCTTCTATCTTGCACAGGAGGTCACTTCAGAGCACGACGGACAGAAGGTTTACGAGCCTATCTACATCTCCTGCCCTGAATTCCAGGTTCTTGACAATGCCAACCACCCCGATGCAAAGATGGGCAAGGACGGCAACCGCCAGAGCGCATCCCTCTACGATATGATTCCTGCAAATCCTCAGAACCAGAATCCTTACGGTGAATGGAACAAGGCAAAGATTATGGTATATCAGGGAACTGTCGTTCACTATCAGAACGACGTCAACGTCCTCGAATACCACCTCTGGACCCAGAAATGGACCGATATGCTTCAGGCATCCAAGTTCAGTCAGGAAGCCTGGCCTCTCGCTTTCGAACTTCTCAACAACTGCGGCGGTGAAAACCACGAAGGTTACATCGGATTCCAGGATCACGGCAATGATGTCTGGTTCCGTAACGTCCGCGTCAAACTGTACGAATAATGAAAAGGATACTTTTACTGGCAATGGCCGTTCTGACAATGGCATCCTGCGGAAACAAGGCAGGTCACGAATGCTGCGGCAACGGAGACCATCAGTGCAAAGACGGACAGTGCAAGGAGGGTCACCAGTGCTGTGTCCAGGCACAGGACAAGGAAATCGGTATCCAGCTCTATTCTCTGCGTGAACTGATAGGTTCTTCTGAGAATTATGCCAAGAATCAGGCAGAGGTTCTCAAGAAAATCGCCGACCTCGGCTACACATACGTGGAAGCCGCCAATTTCGACGGCGAGCATTTCTACGGAGTTGACCCCAAGCAGTTCAAGGCTGACGTCGAGGCTGCCGGACTGAAGGTCCGTTCATCTCACACAGGCCACAATCTGTCTGACAAGGAGGTCGCCACAGGTAACTTCTCAGAATCTCTCGAATGGTGGAAGAAAGCCATCCCCGCACACGTTGCCGCAGGTATGACTTATGTCGTTGTTCCCGGTTTCGACGTTCCCGACAACCTCAAGGGTCTGAAAGTCTATTGCGACTATTTCAACGCAGTGGGCAAACTCTGCAAGGAAGCCGGTCTGAAATTCGGGTACCACAACCACAGCCACGAATTCAACAAGATTGAGGACAAGGTCATCTATGACTTCATGCTTGAGAACACCGACCCTCAGTACGTATTCTTCCAGATGGACGTTTACTGGGCTGTCAACGGACACGTGAGCCCCGTCAACTACTTCAAGGCCAATCCCGGCCGTTTCGCACTGCTCCACATCAAGGATTACACCGAAATCGGACAGAGCGGTATGGTGGGCTTCGATGCAATCTTCAAGAACTTCGACGTAGCCGGAGCAAAAGGCTATATCGTTGAGATGGAAGGTTCAGGCGTAGGTGACATTCTCGAAACCTGCCGCATCAGCGCAGACTACCTCCAGAAGGCCTGCTTCGTGAAGAAGAGCTACGAATAGCAGACATACTTCAGATTTGATATTCAGCCCGGTATGCCAAGCATATCGGGCTGTTCATTTCATTTCATTTCGTCCTTGATTTTGCCGGCGAGGGCGGGGCCGATGACTTCCGAGAGTTCTTCAAGGGAGGCCTCCCTGATGCGTTTTACAGATTTGAACTTTTTCAGCAGTTTGGCCTCTGTCGCTGGGCCGACCCCGGGGATGGACCTTAGTTCACTCTGAATCTGCGCGGCGCTGCGGCGGGCCCTGTGGTGAGTTATTCCGAAGCGGTGAGCCTCATCCCTGATATGCATAAGAACCCTGAGCGACGAAGAATTCCTGTCAAGCCACAGAGGAGTGGGGTCTCCGGGAATAATCAGTTCCTCAAGCCTTTCCGCCAGACCTACGACGAACATCCGCTCCCTGATGCCGAGTTCAGTCAAAGCCTCGAGAGCAAACCTGAGCTGCCCCTTTCCTCCGTCAATCACCACAAGTTGGGGAAGTTCCTCTCCTTCTGCAAGCAGTCTGGAATAGCGCCTGTTCACCACCTCCTTCATCGACGCATAGTCGTTGGCACCGACAACCGTCTTTATCAGGAAATGTCTGTAATCCTTCTTTGACGGAATTGCGTCCCTGAAGACGACGCAGGCCGCCACAGGATTCGTTCCCTGGATATTCGAGTTGTCGAAGCATTCTATATGCCTCGGCAGTTCCGTCATTCCAAGGTCATCCCTCAACTGCTCCATCACCTTCTGCGATTTCTCTATCCTACGGGGCAGTTCCTTCGGCTTCAGAAGCTTGATGGTCTCCATATCGACGATTCCGTGCCCCGAGGACTTTATCTGCTCGTGATGGGCTTCCAGCAGAGCAAGACGTTCCTTCCACTGCTGAGCCAGCTCGAACTGAAGGTTAGAGGCCGCCTGAGCCATCTTCTGACGGCATTCCGCCATCAGACTCCGGGTATGACCTCTCAACAGGGAGTCTATCTCCCCGATTCGGGACATATACTCCTCCTCGGTAAGAGAAGAGCCGGCAGAACAGACCGCCTCGCATCTTCCTATGTGGGCATTCAGGCAGGGACGGAATTTCCCGGACTTCACGGCATCCGCACTGAGGTTGTGCGCACAGGTCCTGAGTTTGTAGAGGTTGGATATCAGATTCAGGAGAGCTCTTGCCCGCTGGGAACTGGCATAAGGGCCGTAATAGCGCGAACCGTCCTTTTCATATCGTCTGGTAATCTCCACCCTCGGGAATCTCTCCGCCCTTATCGCTATCCAGGGATAGGTCTTGTCATCCTTGAGAAGTATGTTGTAATGCGGCTGAAGCTGCTTGATGAGGTTGTTCTCCAGAAGGAGCGCATCCTCCTCGGTCTCCACGACCGTGTACCGGAGATCCGCAATATGCTCCACCAGAGCCTGAGTCTTGCGGTCCAGCTGCTCCCTGGGCCGGAAATATTGGGAAACCCTCTTTCTCAGGTCCTTTGCCTTTCCGACATATATGATGGTCCCTCCGCTGTCAAGATAGCGGTAGACCCCCGGTTCGTGGGGAAGGTTCTCGACTTTTTCCCGAAGAGTCATCATATTTTTCCAAAATATCAGGGGACAGGGTCATAACCGGAGCCGCCCCAGGGGCTGCACCGGAGAATCCTCCAGAGGGCAAGGCCCGTACCCTTGACAAGCCCGTGCTTCCGCAGAGCTTCTATGGCGTAAGCCGAACAGGTAGGTGTGTATCTGCAATTCTGACCAAGATAGGGGGAGATGCAGATTTGATAGAACCTAATCAACTTTATCGGAAGCCATACCGCCAATTTTCTGAAGGAATGAAGCGACATTCGACTCAATGACCTTATAGTCCAATATTTCTTTTGCAATGTAAACAATCAGCAGATTGCACTCTCCGGCGAAAGGATATGAAGCCTTCTGCATCCGGTATGCCTCCCTTATCCTTCTCCTGACCAGATTTCTGTGTACGGCCCTTTTGAAATTCCTCTTGGGCACGGAGATGGCGACCTCTCCCTCCCCTCTGCTGAAATATACCTTGAAAGGAAAATTCACTAAAGAGGTGCCGTTGTTCAGAAGTGCTATGATCTGGCCGCGGCGCATTAGACACTGTTTATTTCGATGACAGATACAATGTCAGAGCCTGTGCTATTGAGGGGGCTTCAGGTGTCGGAGCGGAAATCTCCACCTTGAGACCGGCCTTTTCCATAGCTTTTGCGGTAGAGGGTCCGTATGTGGCAAAAAGGATATCTTTCTGCTGGAAATCCGGGAAGTTCTCCTGCAGGGACCTTACGTCATTTGGGCTGTAGAAGACAATCATCTGGTAGTTGGAAAGGGACAGGGATGCCAGATCATTGTTGACGGTACGTACCAGAACAACGCTTCCGTGACTCAGTTTTGCTTTCGAGAAGAGGTTGTCGACATCAGGTTTCAATGCATCGTTGCAGGCTATCAGGAACTTTTCGTTCTTGTGCTTGGTGCCTATAGCCTCTATCACTGAGGGGAAGGAACCGTTTCCGAAAAATATCTTGCGTTTGCGATACACTATGTATTTCTGCAGATACAGGGCTATCGCCTCGCTCTGGCAGAAATATTTCATCGTTTCGGGAACAATCACTCTCGTCTGTTCGCAGAGAGAGAAAAACGAATCAATGGCTGTTCTGGAAGAGAACACTATAGCCGTGTAGTCCAGAACGGAAACCTTCTGCGAGACAAAATCCCTTTTGCTCACTCCCTCCACCCGGAAGAAGGGTTGGAAATCGACCTTCACTCCGAATTTGGTCTCTATATCGGCATACGGAGAGGCTCCTGTCGGGATGGGTTGTGAGATTAAAACGTTTTTAAGTGCCATTTAAAAAGTCAATTCTTTAATCGCCACAAAAGCTGGCAATATTTCAAGGGCGCAAAGATACAAAATTGAAGAAAAAAGTGAAAATCCTGCTGAAATTAAAATTTTATACAGGCATTTCAGATAAATTGCATAGAAAAAAGTGAAAAACACTCCAAGATAGACATTTGTGAATATCCTTATCCCCTCCACCCCAAGCGCGTACAATGCCACAATAGGAACAGAACTGATGAAAATCAGGGAGAAGGCTGAATAAGCGATAATTCTTGCAAGGTCGAATTCCTGTTTCTTTCCGCTATACCAGGAGGAAAGTCTGAGAACAATCTCCCGCAGGATGAAATAAAGCGCCAGCACCTCCAGTACAACCCATAGCGGACGGTTGTTCTCTACGAAACAGATTGCAGCGCCATAAAATATTGAAGGAATTGCAAAAGAAATGACTATGCTTTTTCTTTTGTAAGAGTTGTCAAAGATATCTTTTCTGCGGATGGCGCTGAAAAGGGTGTTCGCGGCACTGGACCAGCCTTCAATCAAACGTTTGTGAAACAATACCGCAAGAAGGGTTGCCAGTAACAGAATTATTACGGTCACCGCCCCTTCCGACTGCGGCACAGATACTTTTCCGAGGGCTCCTCCTATCGGAAAGCCGCTGCCCCGCCATATATGGTCAAGTGTTTGCAAATCAATTTTTTCGCAAAGTTAGTGATAAAAGCGTATATTTGTCAGTTAAACAAATAATAGAATGGAAAAAGGACATTTCGGAAAAATCAACCGCGTGGTGGCTTTGGTTGTATTCGCACTCTCCTCCGCAGTATATCTCTCCACAATCGAGCCCACGACAAGTTTCTGGGACTGCGGCGAATTCATAGCCTCCTCCTACAAATTGGAAGTCGGTCACGCTCCGGGAAACCCCTCCTTCAACCTCTTCGCCCATATCTTCACTCTTTTCACTGACAAGGAACATGCGGCGGTAGCGGTGAATGCAATGAACGCCCTATGTTCGTCCCTGACCATATTCTTCCTTTACCTGACAATCGTCCTTCTGGGGGCCAAGATATACGAAAAAAGAGGGATGCCCCTCACAAAAGCCAATGCAACGGCCCTTATGGGAGCGGGGGTCGTGGGAGCGATGGCATACTGCTTCTCCGACACGTTCTGGTTCTCGGCCGTCGAGGGCGAAGTTTACGCAATGAGTTCCCTTTTCACCGCCATTGTCTTCTGGGCCATTCTGAAGTGGGAAAAGGAAGCCGGGGAACCCTACGCCAACAGATGGATAGTTCTGATATGTTTCCTTATGGGAATCTCCATCGGAGTGCACCTGCTCAATCTTCTGACGATACCGGCCATCGTATTCATCTATTATTTCAAGAAAACGGAAAAACCGGTTACCTTCTGGAAGGCGTTCGGCGTACTCTGCCTCTCCGGACTGATTCTCGCAGTGGTCCTTTTCGGCATCATTCCTTATCTGCCCCGCATGGCGGCGGCAATTGACAGGCTGTTTGTCAACGGATTCGGCCTGGGCTTCAACAGCGGGGCGGCAGTATTTATGGTTGCTCTGTTCGTGCTGTGCTTCTGGGGGCTGAACGTGCTGAGGAAGAAGGGCAAAGTTCTGTGGCACACTGTCCTGCTCTGCTTCACCGCAATCACTATCGGATATTCTCTCTTCGCAATCACAATCATACGTTCCTGTGCCGGAACTCCGACCAACGAATATCAGCCTGACAACCCATATACTCTCATCAGATATCTGGAAAGGGAGCAGTATGGAAAGAACCCCATCCTCCTCGGGCAGGCCTTCACTTCCCCTTACGAAATAGAGGAGAACTTCTTCTATACCCCTCTGGACGGCAAATATGTCAAGACAGGAAATGTCGACCCGGTATATCCCTCTTCCGTAAAGATGCTGTTCCCCCGTATGTGGAACGGATATGACGAGTCATACAAGAAGTTCTATATGCAATATTGCGAGAAGATGAACACCCGCAGCGCCGTTATCAACGGACACAACCAGACATTCCAGATGCCCCGCTTCATCGACAATCTGCGGTTCTTCTTCGACTACCAGATCAATTATATGTATGTCCGCTATTTCCTCTGGAACTTCGTCGGACGGCAGAATGACTTCCACGGACAGGTTCCCGGAGAACTGATGAACGGCAACTGGGAAAGCGGCATCAAATTCATTGACATCCCACGTCTCGGCGACCAAAGCGCCGGTCCTGACTATCTGGTGAACAATCGCTCCAAGAACCATTACTACTTCATTCCACTGATTCTCGGTCTGATAGGATTCTTCTTCCAGCTCCGTCACGACGAGCGCAACACCTGGGTGACCGGGCTTCTGTTCCTCCTGACGGGACTTGCCATCGTTGTCTATCTCAATCAGCCGCCGTTCCAGGTCAGGGAGAGGGACTATGCATACGCCGGTTCGTTCTATGTATTCACTATATGGATCGGCCTTTCCGTAATGGCGCTCCAGAATTGGATTGATTCTCTCACAAAAAAGCAGAATTCCGTTGCAACCGCCTGTGCGGCAACGGTTCTCGGTCTGGTGGCGCCCGTCCTGATGGGCTGCGAGAATTATGACGACCACGACCGCAGCGGCCGTTACACAGCCCGTGACATAGCTTACAATTATCTGAACACCTGCGGTCACAATGCAATGCTTGTCACCCACGGAGACAACGATACATTTCCCCTGTGGTATGCACAGGAAGTCGAGGGAATCCGTACGGACGTGAGAATCATCAACTCCTCCCTGGCCTCAACCGACTGGTACATAGACCAGATGAAGCAGAAATTCTATGAGAGCGACCCCGTACCGGTCTCCATCGAGAGAAGACAGTACCTTTACGGAACTAACGATTACGTTCCCGTCATCGATGCATTCGGCCAGCCGATTCTTGCCAGTGATGCTATATCCGTCTTCCGCAATCCCAAATATGTCACCAAAGGCGGTAGCGATTACATTCCCGCCAAGAAAGTCATCATCAAAGTCAACAGGGAGAACGCCCTGGCCTCCGGAATTGTCAAGCCGGAGAATGCTCACCTCATTCAGGACAGCCTTGTCATAGATATCAAGCCCGAGCATCTTACCAAATTCAATCTGGTCATCCTGGACATTCTGTCCAACTACGACTGGAGCAGGCCTTTCTGTTTCGTTTCCCGTTCGGAGACGGACCTTGGCATTCAGGATTATCTTGAATATGACGGCTATTGCTACAAACTGGTGCCATACGCCAAGAACCCGAAAGACGATGCAATCAAGGATCCCGATGTCCTGTACAACAATCTTATGAATGTCTATCATCTGGAATCCCTCGCCGACACCACTATGCACGTCGATTATCAGAACATCTATACCTTCGCGGCCGTCACTCCCGTCCGCGACATGTTCTCGACCGCTGCCGAACTGATGATTGACAGGGGTGATTATGACAAAGCCCGCGAGTTGCTGGACAAGTGCATCGCTGTGATGCCACAGAGAAATTTCCCCTACAACATTGCGCCTTTGAGAAGCATCAACGAATGGTCAATGCTCTCGATACTGGAGAGTTATCTCCGTATCGGCGACAATGACAAGGCGGAGGAGATAGGATTGAAATTTGCCGATGAGACTCTGTCGATGATGAACCTTCTCTCGATGAAGACCGGTCCGGGAGAGGACGATTTTCTTGACAAGAAGGCCTTCGACACCTGCGCCTCGACCTACTATTACCTTGTCAAACTGTTCAGCAATCACAATATGAAGGAGATGACTGCGTTGCTCCAGGAGAAACTGAGAGACCTCTCTTCAACCAAGAATTGACAGCCGCTGCATGAAACACATCAGAAATTTCTGCATAATCGCCCATATCGACCACGGCAAGAGCACTCTTGCCGACAGGATGCTGGAACTCACCAATACTCTCGAAAAGAGGGAGATGGAGGATCAGGTGCTGGATTCGATGGACCTGGAGAGGGAGAAAGGCATAACTATAAAGAGCCACGCCATACAAATGGAGTACAGCTATAAGGGAGAGAAATACATTCTCAACCTGATTGACACTCCGGGGCACGTCGACTTCTCATACGAAGTGTCACGCGCGATAGCCTCCTGCGAGGGGGCTCTGCTCGTTGTGGATGCCACCCAGGGGGTACAGGCCCAGACCATATCGAATCTGTACCTTGCCATCGAACACGACCTGGAGATTATTCCGGTCCTCAACAAGATAGATATGGATGCCGCTATGGTCGACGTGGTACAGGACCAGGTCGTCGACCTGCTCGGGTGCAGCCCGGATGACGTGCTGCTCACCTCCGCCCGTACAGGAGAGGGTGTAGAGTCCATTCTGGATGCAATCGTCGAGAGAATCCCCGCACCGAAGGGCGACCCGCAGGCCCCTTTGCAGGCCCTGATATTCGATTCCGTATTCAACAGTTTCCGTGGCATCATCGCCTATTTCAAAGTGGAAAACGGTTCCATCCGTACCGGTGACAGGGTGAAGTTCGTCAATACGGGGAAGGAATACACTGCCGATGAGGTGGGAGTGCTGAAGATGAAGATGCACCCTACCGGTGAGATATCCTGCGGTTCGGTAGGATACATTATTTCCGGCATAAAGAGCGCTGTCGAGGTGAAGGTGGGAGACACCATCACGCATCTTGAGAATCCCTGTTCGAATGCCATCGCCGGATTCGAAGACGTCAAGCCGATGCTCTATGCCGGTATGTTCCCTGTCACGGCGGACCAGTACGAAGATTTGCGCGCATCCCTGGAGAAATTCCAGCTGAATGACGCCTCTTTGGTATTCGAGCCTGAGAGTTCCCTTGCTCTCGGTTTCGGATTCCGCTGCGGATTCCTCGGTCTGCTGCATCTGGAAATAGTTCAGGAACGTCTCTACCGCGAGTTCGATATGGATGTCGTGACAACCGTTCCGAACGTCTCCTATAAGGTATATACGACACAGGGAGAGTGTCTGGACGTACATAATCCTTCCGGACTTCCCTCCCCGACCCTGATAGACCACATCGAAGAGCCGTATATCCAGGCACAAATCATTTCGAAATCGGAATTTTACGGCCCGATTATGAAACTCTGCCTTGACAAGAGGGGCATTCTGAAGAACGAGCATTACATTTCGGCTGACAGGATTGAACTGACTTACGAAATGCCTCTTTCCGAAATAGTGTTCGACTTCTATGACAAGCTCAAATCCATCTCGAAAGGGTACGCCTCCTTCGACTATCACATCATCGGATTCCGGGAGGCGAAATTGGTGAAACTCGACATTCTCCTCAACGGAGAGCCGGCGGACGCCCTGTCAACGCTTATCCATCAGGACCACGCATACGATTTCGGACGCAAGATATGCGAGAAACTCAAGGAGCTGATTCCCCGTCAGCAGTTCGACGTTGCCATCCAGGCGGCCATCGGAGCAAAAATCATTGCCCGCGAGACTGTCCGTCAGGTCCGCAAGGACGTTACCGCGAAGTGTTACGGAGGCGACATCACCCGAAAGCGCAAGCTGCTCGAAAAGCAGAAGGCGGGAAAGAAGAGGATGCGCCAGATAGGACAGGTGGAAGTGCCCCAGAGCGCCTTTATGGCAGTTCTGAAGATTGATTAAGGAAGCCGTCTACAGCCCCGTACTCATCACGAATTTGAAGGAGTTGCGGTTCTCGCCGGTTCTGGCGTACTGTACACCGAGTTTCAAACCGAAGCCGAAACGGAAGAAGTGGAGATCCACCATAAACTTCGTACCGAAGGAGTATTGCATCGGCTTTCCTTTCTCTATCAATTCGCCTTTCGAATTGACCGCAAGGTCGGAGTTGTTGATGGCCACGTCGGCAAAGGGCACGAGTATCAATCTCTGGAGGAAGAAGAAGAACGTATGGAATCCGTCAATCTTGCCGTAGATAGGGATTGAATAATCCACCGAGAACTTGTTGTAATCGGTCAGAATCGCATTGTCGTAGCCTCTGACGGGAGAGACTAGATTGTCCAGATATGCGAAAGGGTAATCCCTCAGCTGTTTCTGCATGGACCACTCCAATCTCCATCCCTGGACATCATTGAATCCGGGGAGATACCCGTACACATTTGTGTAGAACATTCTGCCCAGAGCGTCGTGCCGACCGATTGCCGATGCGAAATTCAGGTCCACGCCCCATCCGACTCTCGGCATAAGCCGGGCTGTCGGTTCATTGACCATCTGATAGTAGCGAAGGTTGAGCAACAGATTCTGCACGTTGCGTTCCGCCTTTCCGAACGTCGAGACTTTATCGTTGGAGATATGATATTCCACGTTAGGAATAATGCCGACGTTCCAGCCGCCCCTGCTCAAATTGAAGGGAATATAGACCTTGCCCGTAAAGTCCAATGCGGGGGAGGACAAGGTGTCAATCTTATATGAGACAGGTATTTCGTCCGGTTTCGGATTCGGCTTGTCATACAGGTGTGTGAAGGTTCTGTGGTGGTCGTTGAAATCCAGATTCGCCTCGAACACCGGGAAAAGTCCTGAATAATTGAGATTCAGGTGGCCTCCGTGGAACCCTTTCCTGTAGGAATATCCGGCTATGGCGGAAAGATTTCCGAGCTCATTCTGGGACATCACCATCACTCCGGGAGCGGCGATTCTGTCTATCTGCTCCAGACTGAGATTCATAACGCGGTTGATATCGACATACAGGGGTGCCCAGGAATGGATGTGTATTCCGTGAAAAAACTTTCTGTACCTCTTTGAGGGGAGACTGTCAGCATACGCAAGGAATGCCGAATCCTGCTCAGCCGTTATTTTCGGCCCGAGACGGGCACCCTGACGGGCAATGGAGTCCGCCACAGGGTCAACGTATCTCTCCGCAAAATCGGTCCTCTTCGCGAACAGGGAATCGACGCTGGCCGCTACGGGATTGTATCCCCTTCTGTCAAAATCCGAATAGTACAATTTGCCGTCCTGAACGGTAGGCGCTGTCGTTCCGAAACGGGCAGAAGTCCTCTGCACAGGCTTCGGGTCCTCTTCGGAAGGGTCCATTTCATAGACGTTGCTCACTCCGTTGAGGTCGGAAACGAACATAAGGTGTCCGTTGTCAAGCAGGCTGAGATTCCGCATCGAAGAGTAATGAACCCCCGAAACATTGCTCCACTGGCCGTCCCTGTATCTCATCAAGGCTACTCCCTCATCCATTACCGCAAGAGCGAATATTTCACCCTCTCCGTCTCCTGACACAGCCTCGCTGATCTGCCATCCGGAGGGGCAGGCTATTCTTGAATTGACCTCACCCGTGGCGGCATCCAGAAAAACAATGTTCGTGTTCGAGCCGGTCATAGGAGGATATTCCACCGCGACGAGTGTGTTCCCATCCTTTGTCAGTGTCGGGTTGAACATTCTCGTCTTCCTTGTCACGTCGGTTATCCTGCCTCTGCTCTCGTCATATTTCCTGATAATCGAGGTACTCTTTATCTCCCACCTGATGTCCGGTACGATTTCAGAGAAATAGTAATTTCCCCTTTTGTCGGAAACAATCCGGCTGGTGGTGGATGAAAATGGCCTCAGATAATGTTCCCTGCCGGAAGCGTCGATTTTTATCAGATGCCTTGAATCCTGCAGGCTCGATTTCGTCGAGAGGAACTGCCCGTCAACGGTGGGGAGGACGCTCGTATAGTTGATGTAATGGTGGGGATGCCGCACTGCAAGCAGACTGTCGAAACTGCTGTAGGGAGCGCGGTCAAGATAATCCTTCTCCCATATCTTGTCATATACCTCCACCGCCTTATACCAGTTATACTTCTGGGTGAGTCCCGAAGCATAGCGGTAGGCCCAGTGGCTCACGTCGAATATCCTCCAGAACCACCACCTCTTCTGCTGCATTATGTCGCCGCTGGTGTAGTAGTTCCCGGAATTGTATCTCGCTATGGCCGTAACCATATAACCGTAGTTATACTTTCCAGGCGTATATCTGTTGAACGAGACAAATCTCCAGTTGACTTCGTCGCGATAATCCTTGTCGTGGAAAGCGCTGCGATAGTACATAAGGAAATCCGCACTGCGGCCCCGGCCCGACATCGAGTACTCCGTCTCATTTATCACGGCATCCCCCTCGAACAGCATTCCTGTCGGCTGCATACCTATTCCCAATGCAATTGACTGCTGTCCTGCAAGGTAATAGGCAATCTTATAGAAACCCTTGGTAAAGTGGGCCATCTGGACCACGTGCCTTCCTTCGTGAAGGGCAAGGCTCTTGTCCCAATTCTGAGAATACAGGGGAACATATTCCGGGGTCGTGAATACATCAACCCTTTTCGGAGCCCAGGCAACCGAGGCATTGCTGTTTACCTGATACGGGTGAAGGACTATAGGGACCTTTTCTGGTTCCATATGGGCCGTTGCCATATTGAGCGGACGAGTAGCCTCGAACAGATACATATATCTGCGGGCAAGGCTGTCCGCCTGCTGCGGATAGATGATTTTGTAGTGCTCCCCGTCCAGCTGCATCCATTGAATGTTCACGGGATCCGCACCCAGAGTATAGTACTGCGCATAAGAAAAAGAACTCATCCCCATCAGATTGATGAGAATGAGTATCACTAATATTCTGAAGCGCAGTTTATTCATAAACTGCAAAAGTAGTAAAAAATCTTACATCTTGCCCTTATAGGAACGCTCTTTGATCCCGTGAATCATTTTCATCCGGAATTTATCCTCCGCAATGAAAATTCTGCCCACCTTTTCAATAGGAAGCACTTTCTTGAACTCAGGATAATATTTTTCGAGTACTTTCCCCTCTTCCGCCAGTGCGTTGACGTATGAATCAGTATATTCCGTCATCTTCGTCTCAGTCGGTTTCTCTCCTCCTTTCCCCGACATCAGCCTAAGATAACTCATTGTGTTTTTATGAGCCTCCATACAATCCTTCCAATACTGATTGTAAAGGGGCCAGAAAACCTGAGCTTCCTCCGGAGTCAGGTCGAGTTCGGAGGTAAAGAAAGCTATTTTTTCGGACTGGATTCTCTTTTCCCAGTCACCTCGGTTTCCCCGATGCTGCGGGTGTCCGCCCTGTGCCAATGCCGGGAGAACTATTGCCAAACTTATGGCGATTGTCAGTAACTTTTTCATTCCTGTGCTAAATAAGTGATTATTTCATTGACAGTTATATATTCATTGACATAATAGTCAATGTCTTCATCAGCCAGGGCAGGGGCGTTCTGATTCAGCCTTTCTGAAGAGTGTGTCAGAGTCAGAACTCCGTACCCTATGCCGAATATCAGGGCGAACATCGCCGCCAGATATATGGCCGGACGCAGGATTGTACTCCATCCTGTTCGCGGAGCGCTCTCTTCCGAGATTTTCCGCATAACGGAGAATTCCATATTTTCCAGATACCCTTCCGGCATCCTGAAGGGATTTTCCTTCATTTCTTTCAGTTCGTTTTGCATTTTATATAATCGACTATTTTGTTGTATGCGTGGTGATAGGAGGCTTTGAGGGAACCTTCGGTAGATCCGAGAACCTGTTCCATATCCTTGTAGGACATCTCTTCATAATATCTCAAAAGGAATACAGCCTTCTGGACCGGAGGAAGCAGGGCTATCGCCTGCTGCAGCAGGGTCTGGGCCGCCGACCCGTCGAAATAGGAATCTCCGCTGAGGGTATCCGCCACTGTCCCGTCATCAGGGAGACTCTTCTTCCTGCCCAGGAAAGTTATCGTCTCATTCACTGCTATCCGGTAGAGCCAGGTATAGAGGCCTGAATCCCTCCTGAATGAACTCAGGGACTTCCACGCCTTGAGAAAAGCATTCTGAAGGCAATCATCGGCATCCGCGTGGACGAGAACCATCCGCCGTATCGTCCAATAAAGCCGTTCACCGTACTTTCGTACGATGAAACTGAAGGCCTCCTCCCGGTTGCCGTTGTCGTACATTTGCAGAATTTCGTTATCTTCCATAGCAACTGACTCTTTGACTGCCTCGACGTTCAAAGGTTTAATCGTGTGGATAAATACATAAAGAAGGCCGTCTTCTTTCAGCAAAAAAGGCGGTCTTCTTCTATATGTACTTGCAGAAAACTACTTCCCTGCGTTCTTCTTTGCCCTGCGGATGTTAAGGTCATACATCAGCGGAGTACCGATGAAGATTGAAGCGTATGTACCTACGCAGACACCAAGTGCAAGTGAAACTGAGAATCCGCGGATACTTTCACCACCGAAGATTGCGATGGAGATGAGCACGAGCAGGGTTGTCAGTGAAGTGTTGATTGTACGTGAAAGCGTTGCGTTGAGAGCGTCGTTCACGTTCTCTCCGAGAGGACGCTTGGGATACAGGGTCCTGTATTCACGGATACGGTCGAAGATAACCACGTTGTCGTTGATTGAGTAACCGATGATTGTGAGGACTGCTGCGATGAATGTCTGGTCAACGTCAAGGGTGAAGGGAAGGATTCCGGAGAAGATGGAATAGAAACCTATCACGATGATTGCGTTGTGGACAAGAGAAGTCACACCTCCGATACCCCAGGTCCAGTTCTTGAACCTCAATGCGATATAACCGAAGATTGCGATAAGGGCAAGAATGACTGCGATGACGGCATCTCTCTGCATTTCTGATGCGATTGATGCATCCACACGGTCACTGCTGACGATACCGTTCGGATTCTCGAGAGTTGATGTGAAATCTTCCAAAGAAAGACTCTTTGCAAACTTGTCTTTCAATGCGTTATAGAGTTTCGCCTCGATTTCGTGGTCAACCTCTGTGCTCAGTTCGTCCACTTTGTAGGTAGTGGTGATTCTCATCTGTGATGATCCACCGAACTGCTTGACCTCGGCAGCCTCGCCAAATTCCTGCATTGTGGCCGCGCGGACCTCTTCAGGAGTTACAGGCTGGTCGAAACGGACAGTGTAGGTACGGCCTCCGCTGAAATCCACGCCAAGGGAGAATCCCTTCGTGAAGCAGGATACAAGGCAGATAACGCAAACGACTCCGGAAATGATGTAAGAGTATTTCTTCTTGCCGATGAAGTCGATTTTTGTATGCTGCAGGAAGTCCCTGGTTGCGGGTGAGTCGAAAGTGATGTCCTTGTTCTTTGACAGACGGCGCTCGAAAATCAGTCTCGGGATGAAGATTGAAGAGAGAACTGAAGTGATGATACCTATTACCAATACTGCCGCAAAGCCTTTGATTGATCCGCTTCCGAAGAAGAAGAGGATGAGACCTGTCAGCATTGTAGTCAACTGACCGTCGATGATTGCGCTGTATGCGTTCTTGAAACCGTCGCTGACAGCAAGACGGATTGCCTTGCCGGCGCGGAGTTCCTCCTTGACACGCTCGTAGATGATTACGTTCGCGTCAACCGCCATACCCATTGTCAACACGAGACCGGCAATACCTGAAAGGGTGAATACGGTTCCGAATGAGGCGAGGGCTCCGAACAGGAAGAGGACGTTGCAAAGCAGAGCTATGTCGGCTGCAAAACCTGCACGGCGGTAGAATACCAACATAAAGATCAAAACGCAGATGAACGCTATTATGAAGGAAATCATACCTGCCTTGATGGATGCGCTACCAAGTGACGGACCTACCACCTGCTCCTGAACGATACGTGCGGGAGTAGAGAGCTTACCTGACTTGAGGACCGTTGCAAGGTCTTCAGCCTCAGCCTGTGTGAAGTGGCCGGTAATCTGTGAGCTACCTCCTGAAATCTTGTTCTGGACATTGGGATATGAGTAAACCTGACCGTCCATCACGATTGCAATCTGATGTCCGATGTTCTGCTCTGTGATGACCTCCCACTTTGCGGCACCTGTGCCGTTCATCGTCATACTGACTTCGGCGGCACCACTGATCTGGTTGTAGTTGACGTGAGCGGAAGTGATGACGCCTCCGTCAAGAACTGCACCCTTGCCGGCAACGCTCTTGAGAGCGACCAGTTCGTATGTGTCAGGCATACCTGTATATGAAGAGGGTTTGAAAGTCCACGCGGGTTTGAAATCTCCGGGGAATGCTATCTTGCTGTTCTTGAACCATTCGTCAATCTGAGCTATATCGCGGGCGCGAGCGATACCTATGCAGGCGCTGTTCCCGCCCAGAGGCTGGAGTTTACTGAAAAGAGGGTTGGTTGCGGACATTGCATCAGCTGCGCTTTCATCTGAATTTGCAGCAAGCTGTGCGTCAAGGGCTGCCTCGATGCCATCTGCCTTGACCTCTGTGCCGGAAGTCTGTGCAGTCTCTTCTGACTTGAGAGCTTCATTCTGAAGACGGATCTCTTCATTGAGCTGCTGGAGATAGGGAGCTATTTCCTGATATGTGTAGGTCTGCCAGAATTCGAGGGATGCGGTACCCTGGAGGAGCTTACGTACACGTTCAGGCTCCTTCACACCGGGAAGTTCGACGAGGATACGTCCCGTGCGCGCGATCTTCTGAATATTGGGCTGGGCGACACCGAACTGATTGACACGGCGCTCAACTACGTTGTAGGCGTTGTCGATGGCGCTGGATGCCTCCTGCTTGAGAAGGTCGATGATTTCCTCGTTGGTTGCCTTTGATTTGTTCTTTACGTCTCCGCTGAGCTTGTCAAGATCGATGTCGAAAGAGAGTCTCTGATTGGGGGCTATCTGCTCGAATGCGGCTGCGAAGAGGGTGATGAAATCCTCGTGTGACTGGGCAGCCTGCTCACGTGCGGTCTCTATGGCCTTGTCAAACTGCTCTGTTGTCTTGCTGCGTGCGCAGGAACGGACGAGGTCGGCCAAGTCGAGCTGGAGAGTGATGTTCATACCTCCCTTGAGGTCAAGGCCGAGGTTGATTTCCTTCTCCTTTACATCCTTGAAGGTATAATTGAAATAAACTTTCTCGTTTGTCAGACTGTCAACGTAAGCTTTGTTGGCAGCAGTGCGTACTGAATCAAGGTAGAAAGCCTTGTTGAGATCAGATACACTTGCAAACGACGGTTTCAGCTGTTCAGCCTTCACTGCCTCCTCGGCAACTGACGCAGCCTTTGATTCGTGGATTGCAGTCACAGCAGTAAAAGAAAGCTGGAACACACAAGCCAGTCCGATTAGAATCGCCACAAGTCTGATGGCACCTTTACTTTGCATATTGTGTTAATTTAAAAATTATTTTACTTTGCACTTTACGTCAAAAATAGTCTGCGAAATTACGATTTTTTCTTGAAATAAGAAGTATTTCATAAATTTGTTGTATGAAAAAACTGATTTTTACGGCATTTCTTGTTCTGGCGGCTTCCTTCTGCCTTTCCGCTCAGAGCGATTCGGCATCCCTTGCGGCAAAGGTGAAGGCTGAAAACGCCGAGGCTCTGAGGCAATTCGTGGCACATCCCGTCGTCGTCGCGAAAAAAATCGTTCCGAGGAATGAAGCATATCTTTATTTCAACCATCTGGACTGGATGAGTCTGCCGGACAGTGCATCCGGAACTGCCACCCCGGTCGTTCCCGTAGCGAACCCTGCGGAACTTTATTTCACAAGAAACGGGGACATTCTATTCTCCTCAATGGTTGAAGGCTCTTCGTGGAGCGCTCCCGAGGCCCCTTCGGATCTCTTTGAAAATGCCGGGGAAGAGGCCTATCCGATTGTCACCTACAACGGACGTGCACTCTATTTCAGTTCCCGCTCACTCTACGGATTGGGAGGATATGACATCTACCGCTGCGACCGCGACCCCCAGACCGGAGAACTCGGAGTTCCTCAGAATCTCGGTTATCCGTTCAACAGTTCGGCTGACGATTTTCTATGCAGCGAAACTCCCGACGGAAAATACATAATGTTCGCTTCATCCAGAGACTGCCCCTCCAATCAGGTCAATCTTTATGTTGTCGAATATGAGAACTTCACCCGTCACTATGCCTCTGAAAGCGAGGTCTCTTCCCTGCTGAAGATGAATCTCGGGAATTCTTCGGGAAAATACTCATTCGCAAAAGGTTCCACTGGCGGGAATCTGCCTGTCACCTTTGCCGAGCCGGAACGTTCATACGGACTTTCCGTCGGGGACGAAGGCTCCTTTGCCGAGGATAATGAGCTGCCTGGCGGGCTTGTCTATCAGATTCAGATTTTTGTCCTGAGCAGGACTGCCACCGTGAAGCAGCTGAAGGGTGTCAGCCCCGTTTATGATCACAAGCTCTCGGGGAGCAAGCATCTCTATGCCGCAGGCCTGTTCCGCACATACGCCGAAGCGAAGGCCGCACTGCCCAAGGTGAAAAGTGCGGGTTTCCCCAATGCTCTCATCATAGCTTATCGCGACGGCAAGTCATTGAGCGTCAACCGCGCCCGCCAGCTGGAATCCCAGATAACGGTTCTCAAGGAAGAGGTCCGTATAGTGAAGTAGGACGCCACCTCCGTTGCAAAATCATCTGAGCAACTTTTAATGCTTCCGATGTCTTTTCCACTTGTCGCGGGCGAACTGCTGCATATCGCGAACCGCATCCTGTTCGTCAACGATTTCATCGCCCAGAATTGTCTCGATAACGTCCTCCAGAGTCAGAATACCCTGGAAACTGCCATATTCATCAATGATTACGGCAATCTGTTCGTCTTTTGAAATCATTTCTCCCCATATCTCATCAAGAGGCATTTCCTTCTGGAAAGAGGCTATTTCGCGCTTGATGCTTCCCAAGGGAACATCTTTCTTGTCGTCCGCAACCAGTTGAAGCGCATCCATACGCAGGACATAGCCTGTAATATAGTCCTGACTCTGGTTGTATACCGGTATGCGGGAATGATGGAGGAACCTTTTGTCCTTATAGAATCTGCCAACCGTCATAGATTCCGCGGCCACCGAGCATACCACTCTGGGGGTCATTGCCGAATCCGCATGCAGGTCTTCCAGACCGATCAGGTTCTGTATCACTTCGTTCTCATCCTCATCCAGTTCCCCGGATTCTTCCGCCACATCGGCCATCGCCGAAATCTCCTCGCGGGTCACCATCACCTCATCTCCCTTCGGAGTCAGCAGTTTCTGAAGAAATTCCACGCATCTGACAATCGGGTACAACATTATTATCAGAATTCTGATGCTTCCGCTTGTGAATCCAATAAGTCTTTTCCAATGGGTTGCACCGATGGTTTTCGGGATAATCTCCGCAAAGACCAGTATCAGAATCGTGACAATTGCACTCACAAGCCCGAACCATTCGCTGCCGAACAGACGTGTGGCCTGTGCTCCGACTCCTGCCGAGCCGATAGTATTCGCGATGGTGTTGAGACTCAATATCGCCGCTATCGGGCGGGAAGAGTCCAGTTTGTAATTCTTGAAACGTGTCGCAGGCTTATACCCCTCTTCCTCCCTCATTGTCACATAAGAGATGGGGGTGCTCATCAGACTGGCTTCCAGAAGAGAGCAGAGAAAAGAGATGCCTATTGCGGATAATAGAAATATGAGAAGAGCGGTCATAGTACAGATGTCAATTCGATGAAATCCTCCACAGTGAGTTGTTCCGGACGCCTGGATGCGAAAGAATCGGGCAGCGTGCTTCCGGAAGAGAGAAGCAATGGCTTGAGAGAGTTCCTCAATGTCTTGCGGCGCTGGTTGAAAGCGGTTTTCACGACATTTTTGAACTTTTCGTCAGAAATGACGGAGCCGTTGGCATCCTTCAATTCCTTCCTCTCATTCCGACTGAGCCGTATGACGGCACTCTTGACTTTCGGAGGAGGGAGGAACGCTCCTTCCGAAACAGTGAAGAGATATTCTATATCATACCAGGCCTGCAGAAGCACGGAGAGAATTCCGTAAGTCTTCGACCCCGGACCTGCCGCAATCCTCTCGGCAACCTCCTTCTGTATCATACAGACAACCTGCCCCACATTTGACCGGTAGTCCAGAATCCGGAAGAAAATCTGAGAAGATATGTTATAGGGGAAATTACCGATTATTCCGAAGTCCCCTTCAAACAACTTTTCAAGGGGAAGTTTCAGGAAATCAGCTTCATAAAGATTTTTACCCAGTTCCGGGAAATGAGAGATGAGATACTTCACCGATTCTTCATCGACTTCCACGGCTTTCAGTGAAACATCCTCCCTTTCCAGCAGATATTGTGTGAGGACACCCATTCCGGGCCCCACTTCAAGCACATCCCCTCCATCCCGAAAGGCATCCACTATTGATTGCGCGATTCTCTGGTCAGTGAGAAAATGCTGACCGAGAGCTTTTTTTGGTCTTACGTATGAAGAATTGCAACTCATTTCTTATTCGATGGGCAAATATACGAAAACAGATTTGTATATTTGTTCTATGAAACAATATCTCGATTTATTGCGGCACATTCAGGAGGAAGGAGTCCTGAAGTCAGACCGGACCGGAACCGGTACGAAGAGTGTTTTCGGGTATCAGATGAGGTTCAACCTTGCCGAAGGTTTTCCCCTTCTGACCACGAAAAAAGTTCATTTGAAATCGATTATTCACGAACTTCTCTGGTTCATTGCAGGAGATACGAACATCAAGTATCTGAAAGACAACGGGGTATCAATTTGGGACGAATGGGCGGACGAGAACGGAGATTTGGGTCCTGTTTACGGACATCAGTGGCGCAGCTGGCCCGCTCCCGACGGACGCAGCATAGACCAGCTTGCGGATGTGGTCTCTCAAATCAGAAAAAATCCTGACAGCCGCCGGCTCATCGTCAGCGCCTGGAATCCCGCAGAAGTGGACAAAATGGCCCTGCCTCCCTGCCACAGTCTCTTCCAGTTTTATGTGGCAAACGGCAGATTGAGCCTCCAGCTGTATCAACGGAGTGCCGACACTTTTCTCGGAGTCCCATTCAATATCGCTTCATACGCCCTTCTGACCATGATGGTCGCCCAGTGCTGCGGCCTTGAACCGGGAGATTTTGTCCACACTCTGGGGGATGCACACATCTACACCAACCATTTCGAGCAGGTGGCGCTGCAATTGTCAAGGCAGCCCAGACCTCTCCCGAAAATGATTATCAATCCTGACAAAAAAGATATATTCAATTTCAAATATGAGGACTTTGAGCTGACCGGTTATGACCCCTGGCCGTCAATCAAGGCCCCCGTCGCCGTATGACAATGAAAAACCTTAGTCTGATAGGAGCCGCGGCTCTCAATTGGGCCATCGGATACAAGGGATGTATCCCCTGGCATATCTCCGCGGATTTCAAATATTTCAAGAGTGTGACTGCAGGGCACACGGTGGTTATGGGGCTGGGTACCTGGATATCACTCCCCAACAAGCCCCTCCCGGGCCGCCGCAATCTTGTGGTCAGCGACCGTCCCGTAACGGAGGAGGACCTCTCTTCCGGGGCCGAATTTTTCCCCACTCTTGAAGCTGCCCTGGCCGCTGCCGGCACAGAGGAGGAAGTTTTCTGCATAGGAGGAGGAATGATGTACCGTCAGACACTTCCTCTGGCAGGAAAGGTCTACTTGACAAGGGTTCATACGAATGTGGACCCTGCGGACACCTTCTTCCCGGAAGTGAAGGAGGAGCAGTGGAATGAATTATCCCGCAGCGAGGTGATGCACGATGACAAGAGTGGACTGGACTTCGAATTCATAGTATATAAGCACAAGGATATCTGAGCTTTATGAAAACATCTGAAGTATTTTTCACGGACTTCCATACCAAAATGTATGGAGATGGGACTCCCACCAAACTCCGCAGGTTGATAGAGGCCGCAGGTTTCGACCGAATCGACTTTGAGGGCAAGTTCGTTGCAATCAAGATACATTTCGGAGAGAAGGGAAACATGAGTTTCCTCCGTCCGAATTATGCACGTGTCATTGTCGATATGGTGAAGGCACGCGGAGGGAAGCCGTTCCTGACAGACTGCAACACAATGTACCCCGGCTTCAGAAAAAACGCTTTGGAACATTTGTACTGTGCCTGGGAAAACGGATTCACGCCTCTCACGGTCGGATGCCCCATACTGATAGGAGATGGTCTTAAAGGTACCGATGACATCGACGTTCCGGTGGTGGGAGGTGAATATATCAAGGAGGCCCATATCGGACGCGCCATTATGGATGCCGACATATTCATCAGTCTCAGCCACTTCAAGGGTCACGAGGAGACAGGTTTCGGCGGCGCTCTGAAAAACATAGGAATGGGGTGCGGGTCTCGTGCAGGCAAGAAGGACCAGCACAGTGCCGGGAAGGCCCTCATCAATGAAGATTTATGCCGCGGTTGCCGCCAGTGTATGAAAGAGTGTGCAAATGGAGGACTTGTGTTCGATTCCGCGAAAAAGAAGATGACGGTCGACCACAATCATTGTGTAGGATGCGGACGCTGTCTTGGCGCCTGCAATTTCGACGCCATCTATTTTATGGAAAATAACGCAAATACCCTGCTCTGCCGCAGGATTGCGGAATATTCCAAAGCGGTGCTGGACGGACGTCCTCACTTCCACGTTTCTCTTGTGCTGGATGTCTCCCCTAATTGCGACTGTCACGGCGAGAATGATGTCCCTATTCTTCCCGACATCGGTATGTTCGCATCCTTCGACCCTGTCGCACTGGACCAGGCCTGTGCCGATGCCTGCCTTGCGGCGGATCCGTTGCCTGGAGGACAGCTTTACAGAAACATCCATTCCGAGGGATTTGTGGACCATCACGACCATTTCAAGAATTCCAATCCCCAGATTGAATGGAAAAGTTGCCTTGAGCACGCCGAGAAAATAGGCATAGGGTCAAGACAGTACATTCTGATAAAGAAGGATTTCTAAAAACAGCCCGCTACGGTCGATGTTTTGCCATTCACTGACAGTTGAACGTCAATGAGCGGCAAAGTCTTTTTTGCGTTTCTATCCGTTTCAAAACGTTTATAAACGGCTAAAACCGTGTAACGGATTTTTATTCCGCAAAAGTTCTCCATCTTGCGGAAAAAATCGGGATTCACTTTGAAACACTTGTCATATATCATACTCTCGTTTGTCCTGATGTTCTGGAACGTGGAGAATTTTTTCGACCCCTTCGACAATCCGGACAAGGATGATGATGCCTTCACCCCTGTGGGGGAGAAGCACTGGACATGGAGCAGATTTTCCCGGAAAAAGAATGCGGTGGCAAAGACGATAATTTCCGTTGCCGACGGATATGGCGAACTTCCGGCGGTTGTCGGCCTCTGCGAAGTGGAAAACAGGATGGTACTGCGGGCTCTGGTGACGGATTCCCCTCTGGCGGAGGCGGCGGATTACGGCTTCATCCACAGAGAATCTCCCGACAGAAGGGGGATAGATGTGGCCCTTTTATACCGGAAAGACTCCTTTGTGCCGATAAAGATTGATTCTCTGAGGATTGAAGAGTTCCCCACAAGGGATATCCTGTATGTGAAAGGTCTTACCAAGGGAGATGAAGGCCTTGACACCCTGCATATTTTCGTGAATCACTGGCCTTCGAAACTCGGAGGGGCGAAAAGGACCTCCGACAGAAGGCAGGAAGCCTCCTCGCTGCTGAAAAATGTCCTGGATTCCCTGATGGGCGCTCCTGGACCGAAGGATATCGTGGTAATGGGAGACTTCAACGATACGGACCCCGGAACAGGCGTTTCTCAGATGATACGGCTGAAACCGGAAGCGCAGGGAAGGGACAGTCCGTCGGGAACGTTGAAATTCAAGGGAAAATGGGAGCAGATAGACCATTTTTTCGTATCAGAGGTCCTTTCCCGGAACCGGTTGACGGAAACCATCTATTCAATGCCTTTTCTGTTGGAAGAGGATAAATCTTTTCTGGGAGTGAAACCGCGGCGGACATACACAGGACCCCATTACAGCGGCGGCGTTTCGGACCATCTGCCGATTATTCTCTCAATCGGGAAAAAATACTAACTTTGCCTTGATATGAAGGAAAAGGATACAGTTTCACCCTTGCTGAAGCAGTACTTCGAGATAAAGGCTCAATATCCCGAAGCTCTGCTTCTCTACCGTGTCGGCGATTTCTATGAAACGTTCGGCGAGGATGCCGTGAAGGCAAGCCGGATTCTTGGCATCGTCCTTACACGCAAGGCGGCGGGCGGAGGAAAATACACGGAACTTGCCGGAGTCCCGTATCACGCCATGGAAGTGTATCTTCCGAAACTTGTCAGTGCAGGATGCAAGGTTGCCGTGTGCGACCAGCTTGAAGACCCGAAACTGACAAAGAAACTGGTGAAGAGAGGGGTTACGGAACTTGTGACGCCGGGAGTTGCCTATAATGACAATATTCTCACTTCCAAGGAGAACAATTATCTGGCGGCCTTCTCTTTCGAGAAGAATCTGGCCGGAGCCTCTTTTCTGGACATCTCCACGGGAACATTCCTTGCCGCTCAGGGAAGCGTTGACTATATCGGAGTCCTGTTGAGCGAATTCGCTCCGAAAGAAATTCTGATTGAGCGCAGTTATCTGGATGGATTCCGCGACAAGTTCGGAAATACCGGATATATCACTCCTCTTGATGAATGGCCGTTTGTTACGGAATCTGCGTATGTCAAGCTTCGCAAACATTTCGGTACGGATAATCTCAAGGGCTTCGGCATAGAAGACCTTCCTCTCGGCATCAGCGCCGCAGGTGCGATTCTGTATTATCTGGAAATGACCAGGCATACCGATCTTGGCCATATCAACAGGATTGAAAGGATAGACAGCAACGACTTCGTCTGGATGGACGGCTTCACTGTCCGTAATCTTGAGATATTCCATTCTCTTGCAGGCGCCGCCGGCACCTCTCTGGTGGACATAATGGACCACTGCTCTTCACCGATGGGAGCCCGGAAACTGAGGCAGTATCTTGCAAGGCCCTTGAAAGACAAGAAGGCCATCAATGCAAGATACGATATGGTCGAGGCTTTCGTGAAAAAGCCCGAATTGCTTGAGAATGTGTCAGAAAGACTCAGGGAAGTCGGCGATTTGGAGAGAATCGTGGCCAAGGCTGCGGCAGGCAGGCTCCTGCCGAGGGAAGCCTTGCAGATTGCCCGGTCGCTGGAGAACACGTCCCGAATAAGAAAGGCTCTTTCATCTGCCAGGGCGTTTGCAGGGCTGATCGGAAAACTTGATGACTGTACCGAACTGCTCAAGCTGCTGACAGAGACTCTTCTGCCGGATGCAGCGGCAGCCGTGGGCAAGGGGGATGTGATATCCTCCTCCGTCGACGGAGAACTGCGTACACTCAGGGACACTTTGACCCGCGGAAAAGATATTCTGCTGGAAATACAGCAGAGGGAGAAAGAGGCGACCGGCATTCCTTCGCTGAAGATAGGATACAACAATGTCTTCGGGTACTATCTGGAAGTAAGAAATATGCATAAGGAGAGGGTTCCTCAGGACTGGGTTCGAAAGCAGACTCTCGTCGAAGCTGAAAGATATATCACCCAGGAGTTGAAAAGTTACGAGGACACCATTCTGGGCGCGGAGGAGAAGATTCTTGCAATCGAGACCCGCATATATGGCGAACTTGTCGAATCCATCCGCAGAAAAGTCCACGAACTTCAGACAAATGCAGATATTCTGTCCCAACTGGACACTCTTGCCTCTTTTGCCATTCTTTCATCGCAATGGGGATATTGCCGTCCGAAAATCAATGACGGCTTTACTATTTCGATAATTCAGGGCCGTCATCCCGTCATCGAGCAGAGGATGGCGGAAGGCGAGTCCTACATAGCGAACGACCTCTATCTTGACAATACGAAACAGCAGATAATCATACTGACCGGTCCGAATATGGCAGGAAAGTCCGCATTCCTGAGACAGAATGCCCTGATTGTCCTGATGGCCCAGGTGGGATGTTTCGTTCCCGCCGCCGCAGCGGAAATAGGTGTCGTCGACAAGATTTTCACAAGAGTGGGCGCTTCGGACAATATCTCCCGCGGTGAGTCCACTTTTATGGTGGAGATGACCGAATCCGCGGCAATTCTGAACAATATTTCGCAGCGGTCCCTTGTCCTGCTGGACGAGATAGGCAGGGGTACCAGCACTTTTGACGGAATGTCGATAGCCTGGGCAATCGTGGAATACCTGCACGAAAAGGGTCAGGGGGCAAAGACAATCTTTGCCACCCACTATCACGAATTGAACGAACTGGAAGAAAAATTTCCGAGAGTCCACAATTACAATATCTCAGTTAAGGAATCTGACGGGAAAGTCATTTTCCTGAGAAAGCTGTGCAAGGGAGGCGTCGCCCACAGTTTCGGCATTCAGGTGGCCAGAATTGCGGGAATGCCGCGGGACGTGGTGTATCTGGCAGAAAAAAAGCTTGCCCGGTTGGAATCCGGAGCTGCCGCAATGTCCTCTGCGCAGGCCCCGAAACGGCAGGAGGGAATACAATTGTCCCTCTATCAGCTGGATGATCCTCTCCTGCTCGATGTCAAGGAAACTATAAAGTCTTTAGATATAAATACAATGTCTCCGCTGGATGCGTTCGATTGCCTGCGGGGTCTGAAGAAGAAATTGGGACTGTAGGGGGCCTTATTTTGATATGGCCGACAGATTTCGCACGTTTCTCTCGCTTTTGGGAGTGTGCATAGGTATTTTTGCCATTGTCGCGGTATTTACACTTATTGATTCTCTCCATTCGACGATTCGCGACAGTTTCAGGGAGTACGGGACAGATATCCTGTTCGTGGAGAGCCAGCCTCTTGAACCGGATTTGAATGAAGACGGCATCTTCAGATGGTGGGAATATGTCCTGAGGCCTCCGGTTCGATTGTCAGAGTATGAATTCCTTCGGAATAACCTGTCCAAATGCAGCGGGATAGCTTTTACTTCCCAAGGCGGGGGGACGGTCGGCGTGGAGGGAGATTGGAGAATGGTCATCAAGGAGGGTCTGGAATGCGGCAGATTCTTTTCGGAGATGGAAATGTCAAGGGGGTCCGACGTAGTGATTCTCGGCTCAAAAACGGTTGAAGAACTGTTTCCTGATCAGAAGGGGCCGCAGGCCTTGGGAAAGAGTATGAAGGCCGGCACCAAAAATCTCCGTATCATTGGAGTTTTCAATGAGACGGGAGCAGATAGGGTAAGTACCGTTGACGTGGACCATTCCGGCATAATCCCGATGCGCTGTTATGAAAGAATCGAAGGATTGGCAGCTTCCGCAAGGAATTCAATAGCCGTTTCCGGGGCGGATGCAGAGGAAATACGGACACTTGTCAGACAAGTCAGGAGATTGAGGCCTGGTGATGCGGACAATTTTGCAATCAACAGCCTTTCTTTCATTATCAACGAATTGGATGACCTGTTCAGAATGGTGGGGCGTTTGGGATGGATTGTAGGATTCTTTTCCCTGCTTGTCGGATGTTTCGGTATTGCGAACATAGAATTTGTCAATGTTGAGGAGAGAGTTCCTCAGATAGGCATCCAAAGGGCAACTGGAGCAAGAAAGCGGGACATAGCCGTCGAGTATGTAACAGAGGCCGTAAAACTCTCTGTGGGAGGAGGATTGATGGGAATCGCTCTTGTGTGGATTCTGACAATCATTATCCCTTTTGACCTGATATCCTTGAAATTAAGTGTATCCAACATTTTAACGGGGTTGACCGTCTCTTTACTGACAGGCTTGGCGGCTGGTGCCGCCCCAGCCCTGCGTGCCGCCCGTCTGGATCCCGTCGCCGCAATCAACCGAAAATAGTTTGCGCAACAAAGAAAAGAGGGACATCCTTGCGGGTGCCCCTCCGTGTATCGTAATTTCTTGTATTAGCTAAAAAAATCTGGCCCGATGGTCCTTAACATCTGCTTTATCGGTTATTACACGGGTTGCTATGCTACTCTGGTACTGAGCTGAGCGCTTCGCCGCCGTGGCTGCGTCAGACTCAGAATAGAAGGAGCCCTTCTGCCTGTTCGATACTTTATAAATATAAACGCCTATCTGGCCCTTGACAATGCCTATTTTCCCCTCTTCGGATGAAGAAGCGGCCCCAACAAGAGCAGGTTCTACGGCAGTCTGTGTCTGAGATGCGAACGATACTCCGTTTGCGTGGCTGACTGTCGTTCCCAATTCCTCAGCCAAAGTCTCAAGAGAAGTTGCCTGCGCAACCTTAGGAGAGAGTTCCTTGAACTTCTCATCCAACTGATTCTGAACACTGAGGATAGAGGCAATCTGCTGTGATACTTCGCTGACGGAAGAGGTCCCTTCCTTATGAATGGCTGTAACCGCCGCCACAAAATAATATTTGTTATCCACAGTTATCACGTCGGATACATTCCCGACCTTTGTCTTCTTCTCGAAAATCCAGCGGACAAGTTCGCGGGCATTCTCAGCCTGCCCGACACGACGGGTGTTTTCAAGAACACCAGCCATAGGGATTACCGGAAGATTCTCTTCTGATACAATCTGTGAGAACTTCTCGTAGTCTCCGTTGCTTGCGTCAGCAAGAGACGCAGCTTTCATCTGGAAATCGCGGTATGTTGCATCTGATGCAAGAACGTTCTTCAGCAGAGTTGCCAACTGGTATTTTTTTACAGGTTTGGTCTTTTCAGAAACGTAAACGACAAAGTTGGCCTGTGCATTGGTACTCTTGATGACGGAAACCTTGTCGCCAGAGGTGAACAGGGGTGCGAACTCCTCAAGACGGGTCTGCTGCATAGCCTCTTGAGTGAACCAGCCAATCTCCTGAAAGTCTGAGGTCATACCGTACTTCCTTGCCACATTCGCGAGAGAATCAGCCTTGGCGGCTTCATTCAGAGGATAAACAGCATAGAAGAGATGCAAAGAGTCAGGCATAACCTTCGTATCCACGATTCTGGCGGCCATAAAACTGTTTTCTTCCACGTGTACCTGGCTGACGCCGGAAACCTTGCCTTCAACAAGATCCACGAATTCCGGAATACCCTCCAACTGAGCCAATGAGAAATAGTAGCTGTTGAACTTGCTGTCCGAATTCAGAGTGACGAAATTGCGGAGATTCTCAGCTGTCTTGAACTCCTCATAGAGAGCGTCGAATTCCTCGCGGCTCGCGCTAACGTCTTCCGCAGAAGGCACCACCTCCCACATAACATACTCTATATCACGGCTTGCAGGCTGCTTCAGCAGATGCTTGTGCTCATTGTAATATTTCTTGATTTCCTCGCCTGAAACTTTCTTTGAAGTGTCAGGAACGAAACCTGAAGAGACAAGAATGTAGTCGATGTCGGCAGTTGTGTTGCCTTCCTCGATAAGACGGCTCTTCTCGACGTCGCTCTGAACAGCGCTGCCCGCAATGAGGGAACCGTACTTGGTGTAGAGCTGAGAACGATAGACTTCATCCTCGAGGAAATCGTAATACTGCGCGGAAGCTCCTGTTTCGTCAGCATCAATTGCCTGTACGAAATTGACGAAAGCCTCGCGGCTGAAGGTTCCGTTTTCGTTAAGGAAAGCTCTCTGCTGTGCAAGGACAGGAGAAATCTGCGTACCCTGTGTCAAATCATACATTTCCGCGTCAGAGACGGCAAGACCGGCTTTTTCAGCCTGAGGAATGAACACCTCCCGGTCAAAAATGGACTGCCAGGCGGCATCGCGAAGTTGGGACTGAGCCTCCTCGCTATTGGCGCCCTGGCCGAGAAGTTCAGCCAATTTGGTATATTTGTCATACTCCTCGTAGAAATCCTGATAGGAGACGGTCTTCCCGTCCATCTTTCCCACCTGATTGTCTGAAGAGAACATTCTTGATGCTGAACTGAGAGTCTGCGGATCAAGTATGAATGATAGCAGAGCTACAGCGATGAGGATTGATATCAAAATCCCGAATTTTACACGGATCTTTTCAAGTACCGCCATTTTATGTTAAGTTTTTATTGGTTAATTTTCGTAATAAGATGCAAAAATACACAAAAATCTTGTAAAAGATGCACAAAGATGTCAAAACGTTGAAGTTAATCAACTCCCGGCCCCAAAATATTGACAGTGTCGACATAAACGTCCCCAGAATCACGGGCAACGGAATAAGAATCAAAGGGTTTGAGGATTATTGAATTCCGGGCGCGCTCGTCGGAGGTCATCCCGTAGCCCTGCATCATTCCGCTGTAGGAGGTCAGCTTGACGTAACAGTCCGTGTATATAGACTTCTCCTCCCTGTTCCAATAAAGAGTGTCGGTCTCAATCTTCTGGCCTTCAATATGATTGATGATGACTACGTCACCATAGGCGCACCAGCTTTCAGCATCGGAACCGGTATTGTGCCGAGCCTCCTGCGCCACTATGGTCGTTTCCAACTCCCCGTCAGCAGTATAGGCATAGACATTGAATCCTCCCTTATACAATTCAAACGCGACTTCGGTGCTGTCCGACTTGTAATAATATCTCTCCATCATCGGAGAGATCATTCTCATCGATGCATTGCCGTTGTCAGCACGCAGGACAACCATCGAATCGACAACCTGAACCGGCGTGACGGTAAAGTCAATAGACGCCTCCTCCTTTGGGGAGCAGCCCTGAAAGAGAACAATAGCCGCCAATCCTGTGGCGGCTATCATTATTATTTTTTCAAAGTATTTCACTTCGATTATTTGGCGGTACGGACAGTCGTACGTTCTGTCATCCCGTTGCAGGAAACAGTATAGGCATTGCCGTCTATCACATCATACATAAAGGCATCGGCCTGCTGAGGGAAATATTTGCGATACTGGACTGACAGATTGTTGGCCTCCTCTTCAAGAGTCTCATCGGCGGCCTTTGCCTTGGCTGCGTAATCGCAAGCCACCCAGAACTGAGCACGGCTTGAAATCTCGTCACCACCACACTTCTGGCTTCCCCAAACTGTTGCAATAAGCAGATACGCCTTACCCTTGTAAGCCTCGCTCATTTCGGCAACTTCTTTTGCCTTTGCCACGGACGCAGCGGATTTTCCGCATTTCTTGAAATAGAAGGTCGCCAGTTCGAAAGTATATTCAACCATAGTCTGTGTATCAGAAGGATCAATCAGAGCTATTGACTGTTCCAAAGCCTCGGCGGCTTTTTCATTCTCGTCGTGGGAAGCATAAAGCTTGTAGAGGGCGTGAGTAGAAGTTGCAGTAGGGTTGATGGCATTCAAACCTTCGACTGACTTGAGGAAGAGTTCTGTTTCAACACAGTCACTCTTTGTAAGCATCTTCACCATTGCCGTCAGAGTAGCCTCATCATTGGGGTTAGCCTCATAACGGGGAGTGAAGAGGGCAACGAGGTTATCGCAGGAAGCCACTCCGCTGTCAGCGAAGACAGTCTCGAAATCCTGCTTTGCACCTACAATCTCTCCAAGTTTGGGAGAATTCTGCTCTTTGGCAATCTTGTCGTCGATGACGGACAGAATCTTCGTGTAGTTCTCCATCAGGGCGTCGGCTGACATTCCTCCATTCTTGTAAACATCGACTGCTGCCTGCATCTGTTTCACAAAGACTGCTGGACTTGCCCCGGCGCCAATCTTTTCGATGATTGCAGTAAGTTCAGAGTAAAGGCGGTTGTAATCATTTGAGAAATAATTGATTACGTTAAGAGCCTTGTTGTCGAGACTCCTCACTGCACTCTTGGGATAATTTTCCGCACGGATGTCGGACAGCAGAAGAAGGGTGTCAATCAACTCCTTCACACGCTTGGGATCCTTCGCGTTGGCCTTGATTTCGCGGCTGATGATGGTCTGTCCGTGTGTGAAAAGGTTCTGACTTGCCGTCGGAGGGCAAAGGGACATCGCCTGCCTCCAGGAAGGAGCTGCGGCATCGTAATTCTTCTGCTTTACATACTCCTGATAGTAAGAAAGATACTTTACACATTCGGCACTGTCCTTACCGAAACGGCCCTGAGCCATTACGGGAAGTGTGACAATCATTGCGAGAATTAATACTGCTGTCTTTTTCATATCGTTTTTCGTTTCAAATTGTGCAAATATAACAAATTTTTCGGATGCTTACTATTGATACAGGTTCTTGATGAACCAGATGTCGAAGAGGTCGAAGGAGAGGTTGAAGAGGACATATCTCTCCCTTATCATATTGTCCTGCATAGTTCCCCTCTGCCCGATGTCGAGTCCGAATGAAATCGCGTTGTAGTAACGGAACACCGGAAAACTCATACCGAAAGTGACACCGGTGGCGGCAACCTGATGGCCCATTACATTCACATAACTTTTTTCGTGATAGAAACCGGCACGATATGAAACTCTGCGGAAATAGTAGCGGATATCGTATCTGTTCGGCGTATATTCCAGTCCGGCTCTAATAGAGGAAGCCTTTGTGGTAAAAAAATCCACTCCCGGAGATCCTTCGAAACCGATACCGGTCCAATCCTGCATAGTGTAGTCAACGTTGACCGTCCAAGTGTCCTTTGCCGAGAAACTGAGGGCTACTCCTATTTCGGCAGGAATTTTATAGCCCTTGATGTTTCCCTGGTCGTAACGTATCGTATCAGTTGCGTTGGTGCTTACTCCGAAGGCATACCTGGTTCGATAGCCCTTGATGTCCGTGCCGAGACTGTATGTCGCTCCAGCTCTGATGGAAGCCGCCTTTCCGAGAGGCTGTTCGTACTGAAGTCCGAACTTGGCTCCGAAGCCGCTCATCACGTAACTCCATCCCGTGGTAAGTGAACGGTACGAAGCGTCCGTGTTGAACGAGGCTATGCTGTATCTTTCAATATTTCCAAAATACCACTGACCGTCAACACCCAAACTGAGTCTGTCCCAAAAAGTGACACCTGCTCCAAGGAATGCCTGATACAGAGAGCCTTCCCCTATGCGCTTGTAGTTGATGTCCCCCACCTCGGCTATCAGCTCGTCATCGGTCTCCCTCGCCTGAAAATTGTAACTGACGCTGCTGTAGGGCTGGATTCCCAGTTTGAAAGCGGAATGCTTGTAAATTGGGAGCGAAGCAACTATGTGATGGATATTGAAGGTGTTACTTGCCGACCTGGCGGGGATTACAGTCTCCGGATTGAACGGGTCAACATTTTCACTTCTGTAGATTGTGTTGCGGTTTTCCAGACCTATATCGAACATAAAGGCCTTCTGTTCACGCGCCGTCACACCGGCAGGATTGAGCAGATTGATTGTCCGCACATTTCTGTCTGCAATTCCAGCACCTCCCATCGCAAGGTTGTAGGAAGTGCCCTGCTTGAGAATGTCCCCGAAACCGAAAAGAGAATAAGGAGTGCTGCTGTTTGCCGCATCACCATCCTGAGCCGATAATTCGCTCGCAAAACAAAGAATTGCAGTGGCGACGGCCAAAATCTTAAATACATTCTCCCTTTTCATCATTTCCAAATCTGTCGGACAAATTGCAAAGTTATTAAAAATTCAACAATTATACCAAAAAGCGGTTAAGAGCCGTCAATGCTTTCGAAACAGAGGTGATATCTTTCACTTTGAGATAGAGTTTACCCGATGATTCGCAAAGGTTGAATATCTGAAGCGACGAAATCTGCTGAAGCAATGACCCGAACAGGTCCGACTTGAAGAACCAGGATTTTCTGTCATCTATGAAAAATGCGAGCATCGTATTGTTCTTCAATACGATACGCTTTATTCCCAAACGCCCTGCAACAAGTCTGAGACGGACTATGTCCACAAGTTCGAGGACAGGAATCGGTACGGGAGAACCGAAACGGTCAGCTATGCGGGCGATGAAAGTCCTTATCTGTTCCTCTGAAGTGATGGCATCAAGCTCCCTGTAGAGCCTGATTTTTTCCGAAGGGACATTGACGTAGCTGTCGGGAATCAATATTTCCAGATCCGTCTCCACAGAAGTGTCGACAAACGGCTCGTTTCCCACCTGCGGGGCCTGTTTCTCATTTATCTCATGCATCGCCTCCTTGAGAATGCGCATATATGTCTCGAATCCCATCTCCGCCATGAAACCGCTTTGCTGGGCCCCGAGCAGATTACCGGCCCCACGTATGTCGAGATCCTGCATTGCGATGCTGAATCCGCTTCCCAGGTCGGAAAATGCCTCAAGCGCCTTGACACGCCTGCGGGCATCTTCGGTAAGTGCCGCCGGATCAGGTACTACCAGATAGCAGAAGGCTTTCATATTGCTGCGTCCAACCCTGCCTCTCAACTGGTGCAGGTCCCCGAGTCCGAATCTCTGGGCATTGTTGATTATCATCGTGTTGGCATTGGGAATGTCTATTCCGTTTTCGACGATAGTGGTTGAAAGAAGAATATCGTAGTCACCTTCTATGAAATCAAGTATCTTCTTCTCAAGAATCTGAGGTTCCATCTGTCCGTGGGCTGTGCAAATTTCCGCCTGAGGGCATATCTGGTGCAGAATATTCTCTATCTTAGATATATCCTCTATCCGATTGTGAACGAAATAGACCTGACCTCCCCTTTCAATCTCCTTCTGGATTATTTCGGCAATATATTCCCTGTCGAATGTGATTATTTCAGTTGAAACAGGCAGCCTGTTCGGAGGAGGAGTCTGTATGACAGACATATCGCGGGCTCCCAGAAGACTGAACTGCAAGGTCCTGGGAATAGGAGTCGCCGTAAGGGTCAAAGTGTCGATGCTGTTCTTGATAATACGAATCTTCTCCTTTGCCTGAACACCGAACTTCTGCTCCTCGTCGATAATCAGCAGACCCAGGTCTCTGAATCTGACACTCTTTCCGAGAATTTTGTGGGTTCCTATCAGAATATCTATCTTCCCATCTGAAAGGTCCTGTTCTATCTGCTTGATTTCCTTTGCAGTACGGAGACGTGAAATATATTCAACCCTGCACGGGAAATTCTTCAGCCTCTCACTGAAAGTCTGATAATGCTGCAATGCAAGTATTGTGGTAGGAACAAGTACTGCTACCTGCTTGGAGTCGGTCACAGCCTTGAATGCGGCCCTGACAGCTATCTCAGTTTTCCCGAATCCCACATCTCCGCAAATGAGACGGTCCATAGGATGGTCGCTCTCCATATCAGCCTTTACGGCCTCCGTGGCCCTTGTCTGGTCAGGAGTATCCTCGAAAAGGAAAGATGACTCCAATTCCTGCTGGAGATAACTGTCTGGTGAGAATGCAAATCCCTCCGACTGCTGCCTTTCAGCATATAGTTTGATAAGGTCCTTCGCTATGTCCTTGACCTTGGACTTTACGTTCTGTTTCAGGTTGTCCCAAACCTTGGAACCCAGTTTGTATATTTTCGGGGGAGTTCCATCCTTCGACTTGTAACGGGCTATTCTGTGAAGAGAATGAATCGAAACAAAGATAACGTCTCCATCCTTGTATATTATCTTGACTGCTTCCTGGGTACGTCCCTGCATATTGGTCTTGACCAGACCTCCGTACTGCCCTACCCCGTGGTCGATATGGACCACATAGTCCCCTATCTGCAGAGCGTTCAGTTGGGCTACTGTCATCTGCTCACTGCGCTCCACCTGACGGTTTACCTTTATCTTGTGATATCTTTCAAAAATCTGATGGTCAGTGTAATAGCATATTTTTTCATTATGGTCCACATATCCCTCGTGAAGAGACATGTTCACGAATTCCGGCAATCTTGCCAGCGGATATTGACGTAGAATCTCTGAAAGACGGCGGCGCTGAGCATCGTTCGGTGAGAGTATTTTCACTTTATAGCCGTCCATCGTCTTTTCCGCTATATCCTTCGCAAGGAGTTCAAAATTTTTTCCGAATACTGGTTGCGGACTCACATTGAGGTCTTCCCTTCCCTCCTCTCCTGAAACAAGCCTGTAATCCTTTATCACCGTATCCGCGGGCAATATTTCCTTGAATGGAACATAATCCGATTCAGAATGGTTCGTGTCAAGGTCGGGATATATCGATATCTTGTCCAACTCTTCTATCGAGAGCTGTGTATTGACGTCAAACACTCTGATGGAATCTATCTCATTTCCGAAAAAATCTATTCTGAAGGGATTTTCATCGGCAAAGGAAAATATATCTACAATACTGCCACGCAAGGCATATTCACCGGGAACCGTCACAAAATCAGCCTTTACGAATCCATTTGACTGAAGAGTGGAACCTATCTCGTCGTGTGTGATTTTCTGACCTTTGGAAAGATGAAGTATCGAAGATTTTATCTCTTTGGATTTCAATACTTTCTCTTCAATAGCTCCGGTATATGTAACTATCAGTACAGGTTTTTCTCCCGTGTATGATGAAACTGCTGCCAGAGTGGCCGTACGCTGAAGCTGAGCCGTAGCCTTCTTGTATTCACTCTTTTCACTGGTCGCCGGGAAAAAATAGAGTGAATCCTCTGAAAAGAAATTGTCAAGGTCCGATGCAAGATAATACGCCTCTTTCCTGGTATCTGTCAACAGAAGATATAATCTGTTGTCACTGATTGTTCTACCAAGTCTTATCGCCTCCGCTGAAAGTATCATAATTTATCAGAACAGTGTGCTGTCGTCTGTTCTTTTAAGATTCAAATGGGTATAAGCCAAATCAGTAGCAACTCTTCCACGTGGGGTGCGACTGAGAAATCCTTCCTTTATAAGGAAAGGTTCGTAAACTTCCTCGAGAGTTCCTGTATCCTCGCTTATTGCAGTAGCTATGGTACCGGCACCCACCGGACCTCCATTGAATTTCTCTATTATTGTCTGAAGTATCTTATTGTCAATTGCATCCAAACCTCTCTTGTCAATATTGAGGGCGTTGAGAGAATATCTCGTAATTTCAATATTGATGGTACCGTCGCCCTTGACCTGGGCGAAATCCCTCACCCTCCTGAGAAGAGAATTGGCTATTCTTGGCGTTCCCCGGCTCCTGAGAGCAACTTCCATAGCGGCATCATCTTCTATTTTTATGCCTAAAATCGATGCGCTTCTTTTAATGATGTTGAACAGAATTTCTGCGTCATAGTATTCAAGATGACATTGTATGCCGAATCTAGCCCTGAGAGGAGATGTGAGAAGTCCGCTTCTGGTGGTGGCCCCTATCAAGGTGAAAGGATTGAGATCTATCTGCACGCTTCTGGCACCCGGGCCCTTGTCTATCATTATGTCTATGGTATAGTCCTCCATAGCAGAATAGAGGTACTCCTCCACAACGGGACTCAATCTGTGTATTTCGTCTATGAAGAGAACGTCTCCGCTTTCAAGCGAGGTAAGCAGACCTGCAAGGTCGCCGGGTTTGTCCAGGACAGGGCCTGAAGTTATCTTGAGGTTTACACCGAGTTCGGAAGCAACTATGTGTGCAAGGGTAGTCTTGCCCAAGCCGGGAGGACCATGAAACAGTATATGGTCGAGAGATTCTCCTCTTAGCAACGCTGCCTTTACAAAAACTCTCAGATTGTCAAGGACTTTGTCCTGACCTGAAAAATCCTCGAAATTCTTTGGTCTTATAGCCTTGTCGAATTCGGATTCCCTTATTGAAGATTCAGTATGCGGATTGTATTCGTCAATCATATCTCCACAAAAATAATAAATATAATTCTATTGAATTTTAAATTCTCATTCTATTTATAATTGCTGTTGAAATGTTTATAAATTGATTTGAGAAAGATATCAATAGAAATATCAACACAAAATAAACAGAAAAGGCTGTTTGGAGCAATATAGGATGGAGTATGTTGAAAAGTATGAAAAAATGAAGTGTTTAAAAATGGATGTTGATAAAGGTGTAGGTTAAATGGATGAAACAAAATTTTTCTTTTTGAAGAGTAATTTTAAGGGATGTTTATAAGGAATATTTTATGAGAGAATATGAAGAAGATATCAACAGGGAATGTATGTTGTTATCAACAAGAGTTATATATACTACCTTCAGGAACCTAAGCATCCGCGCTTAATAGCGGGAGGGGTCCAGCGTAGCTGGGAGGGTGAGCGAAGCGAAGTTCCTGAAGGTAGTATATATAACTCTTAATAATATAAAGACAAAGGTATTTACTGTAAGGTGACTTTGGCTCCCGAAGAGGGAGGGGACCCACGTCAGTGGGGAGGATCACCGTCAGTAAATACCTTTGGTTTATTCAAAAACTATGTTTAGTCCTTGAATTTGGCGCAGAGGAATTCTCTGTTCAGACGTGCAATATGGCTGACTGATATGTGTTTCGGGCATTCCATTTCGCAGGCACGGGTGTTTGTGCAGGCTCCGAAACCGAGTTCATCCATCTTGGCCACCATAGCCTTCGCCCTGCGGGCTCCTTCAACCTTTCCCTGAGGAAGCAGTGCAAGAGAACTGACACGCGCTGCCACGAAGAGCATTGCAGAACCGTTCTTGCAGGTTGCGGCACAGGCACCGCAACCTACGCAGGCAGCGGCATCCATACTTTCGTCAGCATTCTTCTTGGGAATAGGAATTGCGTTTGCATCAGGAACTCCGCCGGTGTTGACGTTTACATAACCTCCTGCCTGGAGAATCTTGTCATATGCTCCGCGGTCAACAACAAGGTCCTTGATAACAGGAAATCCGCGGCTTCTCCAAGGTTCGATTGTAATTGTGGAACCGTCCTTGAATTTGCGCATATAGAGCTGGCAGGTGGTCACTCCGCTCTCGGGACCGTGTGCACGTCCGTTGATATAGAGACTGCAAGCTCCGCAGATACCTTCGCGGCAATCGTGGTCAAAGCTGACGGGGCCACTGTGTTTTTCCTTGCATCCTTTGTCGAAAGCAACCGGATCAATCTGCTCGGAAGCAAGCTGCTCGTTGAGAATGTCCATCATTTCGAGGAAAGATGTCCCTTCAGAGATGTTTTCCACTTTATAGGTCTCAAAGTGTCCTTGACTCTTGGCATCTCTCTGACGCCATACTTTAAGGGTAAAATTCATAATTATCTGTTTTTCTTCTTTTACAATAAATTAGTCCTTATAGTTGCGTGTAGCGACGTGGGCGAATTCGAACTTGAGAGGTTCCTTGTGGAGTTTGGGTTCGTTGTCCTTATCATACTCCCAAGCGGAAACGTACATAAAGTTCTTGTCATCACGCAGTGTTTCACCCTCTTCTGTCTGCATCTCCTCACGGAAGTGACCTCCGCAGGATTCGCTTCTGTTCAAGGCGTCACGGGCCATAAGTTCACCAATTTCAAGGAAATCAGCCACTCTCAGAGCTTTTTCAAGTTCCTGGTTGAACACTTCCTTCTCACCTGCAACATAGACATTACTCCAGAATTCCTTCTTGAGAGCCTGGATGAGTTCGATGGCTTTCTTCAGTCCTTTTTCATTGCGGGCCATTCCTACATATTCCCACATTATGTGACCGAGTTCCTTGTGGATTGAGTCGGGGGTACGTTTTCCCTTGATGGTCATCAGTTTGGCAATCTTATCTTCCACTGCTTTCTGAGCGGCTTCGAATTCTGGAGCGTTGACATCAGTCTTAGGCTCCTTGAATCTGCTGGCCAGATAGTCGCCGATTGTATAGGGAAGGATGAAATATCCATCGGCCAGCCCCTGCATCAAAGCGGAAGCGCCGAGGCGGTTTCCACCGTGGTCGGAGAAGTTGGCCTCACCGATTGCATACAGTCCGGGGATTGTGGTCATAAGATTGTAGTCAACCCAGAGACCTCCCATCGTGTAGTGGATTGCGGGATATATCATCATAGGCTCCTCGTGAGGATCAACGTCTGTGATTTCCTTGTACATATCGAAGAGGTTGCCGTAACGGGCATCCACCACTTCACGGCCTAGGCGGTCGAATGCATATTTGAAATCGAGGAATACGGCCTTGCCTGTGTTGTTTACACCGAATCCGGCGTCACAGCGCTCTTTGGCGGCACGTGAGGCTACGTCACGGGGCACGAGATTACCAAAAGCGGGGTAACGGCGCTCGAGATAGAAGTCACGGTCCTCGTCAGGAATGTCTGAACCTTTGATTTTACCTTCCTGCAGTTTCTTTGCATCCTCTATTTTCTTTGGAACCCAGATACGTCCGTCATTTCTGAGGGATTCGCTCATAAGGGTGAGTTTGCTCTGCTGGTCTCCGTGGATGGGGATACATGTCGGGTGAATCTGTGCAAAGCAAGGGTTGGCGAAGAATGCACCTTTCTTGTAGCACTGCCATGCAGCGGATCCGTTGGAGTTCATGGCATTGGTGGAGAGGAAGTAGGTGTTTCCGTATCCGCCTGATGCAATGACAACAGCGTGAGCACCGAAACGTTCGATCTTGCCGTTTGTCAGGTTGCGTGCGATGATACCCTTGGCTTCACCGTTTATCAGGACGAGGTCAAGCATTTCGTGGCGCGGATATGATTTGACGGAACCCTTTGCCACCTGGCGGTTCAATGCAGCATATGCTCCGAGAAGAAGCTGCTGGCCGGTCTGACCGCGGGCATAGAATGTGCGGGACACCTGCGCCCCTCCGAAAGAGCGGTTGTCAAGCAATCCGCCGTAGTCGCGTGCAAAGGGAACACCCTGAGCGACGCACTGGTCGATGATGTTGTTGGATACCTCGGCAAGGCGGTATACGTTGGCTTCGCGGCTGCGGTAGTCTCCTCCCTTGATGGTATCATAGAACAGACGGTAGATGGAGTCGTTGTCGTTCTGGTAGTTCTTTGCGGCGTTGATACCTCCCTGTGCGGCGATTGAATGTGCACGGCGTGGAGAGTCGCTGATGCAGAATACCTTGACATTGTAGCCCAGTTCACCGAGAGAAGCGGCTGCGGATGCTCCGCCAAGACCTGTGCCAATGACGATAATTTCCATTTTACGCTTGTTGGCAGGGCTTACCACCTTGATGGCTGCCTTGTGGTTGGTCCATTTCTGTTCAATCGGCCCTTCAGGAATTTTTGATACGAGTTCTGTCATATTGTATTTAATGTTGATTTGTTTCCAATTCTGCAAATTTCGGAATTTTCAACAATATTTGCAATTATTGTTACCTTTGTAAATATGGAATCTTTCATCATATCTAACGGTATATCCGTGCATATCTGGGACACAAGGGACGAAGGGACACCGGCAGATGCCCCTGCAATGGTTCTGCTGCACGGTTATCTTGAGACAATGTACATTTTCAATGAGCTTGTTGCCTCTCTGAAAGAAAGATACAGGGTTGTTGCGCTGGATCTTCCGGGACACGGTCTCACGGACAGCGCTCCCTGCGAGGGGGATGTCCCGAGTGTCAACAGCGTCGAATTCGACGTTCCCGTAATCTGTGGGGTCCTTGACAAACTGGGGATTGAATCCGCAATCATCGCCGGTCATTCAATGGGAGGATATATCACTTTGGAATGTATCAAGGAGTGTCCTGAAAGGTTTTTGAAGGCCATTCTGCTGTGCTCACACCCCTACCCCGACCTGCCTGAAGTGGCCCAGAACAGGGACAGGGAAATGAATGTGGTGCTGTCAGGCAAACTTCCCCTTCTGGCCGAGGCTTCCATCCCGAAAATGTATTTTCAGGAGAATCTCCGGAAGTGTGACGAAAAAATCAGGGAGACGGTCGAACTTTGCGAAATGCACGACCCTGAAGGAATCGTTGCGTCAATACGGGGAATCAAATGCAGACCGGATTTGCGCGGTGTACTGCAGACTCCCCCCTGCCCCGTTATGCTTATTCACGGTGACCACGACAATTTCCTGTCACTTGGCAGGGTGGCGGAGATGAAAAATCTTCTCCCGAAAGTAACTTATTGTCTGATACCTAATTGCGGGCACAATCCATTCATTGAGGATACTCCCTCCACCGTTGCGGCGATTGATCTGTTCTGCGCGCGTTAGAGCATCTTGAATATCTCCTGCCTGAGTTCGTCAATGCCGAGCCTTTCCTTGGCGGAGATGAATATGCAGGGTGTGTTCTGCTTTGAGAACCAGGAGCTTTTCAATTCTTCGAGAGTGTAATTCCTCTCAGTCTTCAGGTCAAGGGAATATTCGTCGAAGGGTTCGTAGGTGTAGGCATCCACTTTGTTGAATATCATAAAGACAGGCTTGTCCGCCACGCCTATTTCCCGGAGTGTCCTGTTGACCGTCGCAATCTGGTCTTCGAAGTTGGGATGGGATATGTCAACCACGTGAAGAAGAATATCTGCCTCCCTGACCTCGTCAAGAGTGCTCTTGAAGGATTCTATCAGCTGTGTGGGAAGTTTGCGGATGAAGCCGACGGTGTCGCTAAGAAGGAACGGCTTGTTCTCTATAACCACCTTGCGGACTGTTGTGTCAAGGGTGGCGAAGAGTTTGTTTTCCGCGAATACGTCGCTTTTTGCCAACAGGTTCATTATGGTCGATTTGCCGACGTTCGTGTACCCGACCAGGGCAAGTCTTGTCATACCGACGCGATTAGAGCGCTGGGATGCCATCTGCCTGTCTATTTTTGCCAATTGATCCTTCAGTCTCGCGATTTTGTCGAGAACTATGCGGCGGTCCGTCTCAAGCTGACTTTCGCCGGGGCCTCTCATATTGAGTCCGCCCTTGCCTCCCCTCTGTCTCTCGAGGTGAGTCCACATACCTGTCAGACGAGGATAAAGGTATTGATATTGTGCAAGTTCCACCTGCGTCTTTGCGTATGCGGTCTGGGCTCTGTCGGCGAAAATATCGAGTATCAGCCCCGTTCTGTCAACGACACTGCAATGATGCTCGCTTTTCCAGTTCAGAGTCTTCTCGACGTTGCGCATCTGGGAAGGGGAGAGTTCATCGTCAAATATCAGATAATCAATCTCATTTTCACGTACATATGCATTGATTTCCTCAAGTTTTCCGGTGCCTATGTAGGTGTGCGAATTGGGATGGTCGAGTTTCTGGGTGAAGCGTTTGTCCCCCACCACTCCTGCTGTCAGTGCAAGGAATTGAAGTTCATCAAGATATTCGTTGACCTGAGCTTCGTCCTGCGACTGATTTATGACAGCCACAAACGCGGCGGTATAGACGTGAGTATCAATTGTATCGTACATAATCAAAAAAAGCATGGCACTGGGATGCACCATGCTTGAATATTTGTTTTCAAAGAGTCTACTGAAGTCTGAAAATTACAGGGAAGGTGTAGGTAACCTTTACCGGCCTTTCTCTCTGACGACCAGGCGTCCACTTGGGTGACTGGGAAACGATGCGGACAGCTTCCTTGTCGAGGGATGAGTCAACGCCACGGAGAACGATTACGTTGCTGACAGAACCGTCGGTATTTACCGTAAACTGCAGTGTGACACGACCCTGAATTCCATTTTCCTTCGCGATTTCAGGATAAACGAGCTTGCTGTTGACCCACTTTGAGAAAGTGTTTGCGTCACCGCCCTGGAATTTGGGCTTCTCCTCAACGAATGCGAAGGGGATGGCCTCTTCCTCAACCTCTTCCTCGACAACTTCGGTGTGATATTCCATAATCTCCACACCGAGAGATGCATCGTCTTCTGTATTTACGAAAAGGTCGTCTGCAACTTCCACGTCATCGTCAACGATGTCAATGATGTCAGACAGAACAGGGGTCTTGGGCATCTCGGGAGGGGCCTGCTGCTGCTCCTGAGTGATAGGAATGATTTCTTCCTCTATCACTTGCTGCTGGCCAGTAAGGTCCATCACTTCCTGCTTTTCGGATGATGACCATTCAAAAGCTACAAGCACAACCAGTAGAACAACTGCCAAACCAATCTCCATAAACAAGGCTTTCTTGTTTTCAAGGTCAGCCTTAGGGGTTTTCTTGATTTCCATATCTTAATTTTTATTGTTTTCTAACCGGTTTGGCCCGAGCACTCGGGCACCGTTCTGTAAAATTAAGAAGAAAAATTCGTTTATCCCAAAATTTTTTCAGCAAAAGTGTTGAAAACTTTTTTCAAAAAATGGGGTAGTCTCTGATAATTAGCGTTTTAAGACATTGCTCTCGTAAAGGACGTTATTAACACCTTTAACTGCAGCGGCACTCTTTTCAAAGGCAGCCTTCTCATCAGAGGTCAGGTCGTATGTGAGAACTTTCTCGCATCCGCGTTTGCCGATTACTGCGGGAACACCGATGCAGAGGTCGCTCTGGCCATATTCTCCGTCAAGATAGCAGCAGCAGGGGAACACCTTCTTCTCGTCGAGAAGGATGGATTTGACCATAACTGCGCATGAAGCGCCGGGAGCATACCATGCGGAGGTTCCGAGGAACTTGGTGAGGGTTGCGCCACCGACCATTGTGTCAGCTACAACTTTCTGGCAGGCAGCCTTTTTCAGAGTCTTGGCGACAGGTGCGCTCTTGTAAGTGGCCTTGCTGATGAGGGGGACCATAGTAGTGTCACCGTGACCTCCGATTACGATGCCTTCTACATCGCTGGGAGCAGCCTTCAGGGCCTGGCTCAGGTAGTAGCAGAAACGGCTGCTGTCAAGCTGTCCGCCCATTCCGATAACGCGGTTCTTGGGAAGTCCGGAAGCTTTGAGGGCAAGATAAGTCATTGTGTCCATAGGGTTGGAGATGACGATGAAGATAGCCTTGGGGGAGTACTTGAGGGCGCTGGAAACAACACCGTTCACAATACCTGCATTCACGCCGATAAGTTCTTCGCGTGTCATACCGGGTTTGCGGGGAATGCCTGAAGTTATGATTACAACATCAGAGTTGCGGGTTGCAGCGTAATCGTTGGTCACGCCCTTGATGCGGGTGTCAAATCCATACATTTTTGCAGTCTGCATCATATCGATGGCCTTTCCCTCGGAAATGCCTTCCTTTATGTCGAGCAGAACAAGTTCAGAACAGATTTTAAGGTGTGCAATGGCGTTTGCACAGGTGGCGCCTACGTTCCCGGCTCCAATTACAGTAACTTTTGACATAATTTTATTATTTTTGTGTTTGATACCGAAATATTTTTCCTATCCTGCAAAGTTAATAATTTCACGACACAATGATTCGGTTTTTTTCTCAAGATACCGCCTTCGTCCTGAAAGGCAAGAGAGAGAAGGCTAGCTGGCTGAAAAAAGTTGCGGAAAGCCGCGGGTTCAAAATTGGGGACCTCAACTACATTTTCTGCAGTGACGAGTATCTTCTGAGTGTCAACAAGGAATTTCTGGGACACGACTATTATACTGACATCATCACCTTTGACAATTCGGACGATTATTACTTCGAGACAGGGAAGGAGGCTGTGAGTGGAGACATCTATATTTCGGTCGATACTGTCCGGGTAAATGGAGAGACTTATGGCGAAGGCTTTGACAGTGAACTCGACAGAGTGATTGTCCACGGACTCCTCCATCTAACAGGATGTGATGACACCACTTCGGCTCTTGAAAAAGAAATGCATTCCGCCGAGGATGAGGCATTGAAAATGATAGGAGAGAATCTTGCGAAACGTGTGTGATGTATGATGTGATTGTCATAGGGGCGGGGCACGCCGGATGCGAGGCGGCACACGCCGCAGCCCGGCTCGGATCTTCGACCCTGCTCATCTCGCAGGATTTGACTAAGATTGCTCAAATGTCCTGTAATCCCGCCATAGGCGGAATAGCTAAAGGGCAGATAGTCAGAGAGATAGATGCGCTTGGAGGCCTGTCGGGAATCATTACTGACAGTGCGACGCTTCAGTTCCGTATGCTCAATTCCTCAAAGGGTCCGGCGATGTGGAGTCCGAGAGCGCAGTGTGATAAGATGTCTTTTTCCTGGAACTGGCGGATTGCTCTCGAAAAGACCTCAGGATTAGACCTTTGGCAGGACACAGTAGTCTCCATAACGCGTCAGGAGTCGAATATTTTCAATGTCCGCGTATCAATGGGCGCAGAATTCAAGTCTCGAAGCGTTATCCTGACGGCCGGAACCTTCCTCGGTGGCAAATTATTTATAGGTGAAAATTCTACCGAAGGGGGCAGGATAGGGGAGTTGCCGTCCAATGGTCTGACGGAGATTCTTGCCGGGGCCGGAATCAGGACCGGAAGGATGAAAACAGGTACGCCTCCCCGCATAGACATAAGATCCCTTGACACTTCGCGGTTCGAGGTGCAGCCAGGAGATACGAATCCTGCAAGGTTTTCATATCTGCCCGTTCCGAGCCCGATACAGGAGATGGCCGGCCATCCCGCAAGGGAGCAGAGACTCTGTTACATTGTCCATACAAATCCCGCCGTTCACGATGCCTTGCGTGCCGGATTTGACCGTTCGCCTCTTTTTACGGGCAAGATTCATGGCATAGGGCCGCGGTACTGCCCCTCAATCGAGGATAAATTGAGAACTTTTGCCGGCAAGGAGACTCACCAGCTGTTTCTGGAGCCGGAAGGGTTTGAAACTTGCGAATATTATCTGCAGGGATTTTCATCCTCTCTGCCTCTCGAAGTTCAGATGAATGCCTTGCGGCAGATTGAGGGGTTTGAGAACGTCAAGGTTTTCAGACCTGCGTATGCGGTTGAATATGACTATTTTGACCCCACGCAACTCAAAGCGACCCTTGAGTCGCAAATAGTTGAAAATCTGTATCTTGCAGGACAGATAAACGGTACTACAGGATATGAGGAAGCCGCTGCGCAGGGACTGATGGCCGGCATCAACGCCCATCTGAAATTGCAGGGGAAGGAACCGTTCATCCTCAAGAGAGACCAGGCTTATATAGGAGTCCTGATTGACGACCTTATAACAAAAGGAGTGGATGAACCTTACAGGATGTTCACCTCGCGGGCGGAATACAGGATTCTGCTGCGTCAGGATGATGCAGACTTGAGGTTGACGGAACTCGGGTATAAAATCGGACTGGCGACGGAGGAGAGATACCGCTTGACAAATGAGAAATATGACAGAGTCGATTCTTTGGTGAATATCATCAGCTCGACATCGGTCAAACCGGAGGCGGTAAATTCATATCTGGAATCAATAGGGTCGGCTACAATAGCTACGGCAAAGCGTACATCGGAATTGCTGACAAGGCCCGGCGTGACTGCGCGGAAGCTTTTGCAATATGTTCCACGTGGAACACAGGATTTTTCATCTGAAGTTGTCGATTCTTCTGAAATCAGAATCAAGTATGCAGGTTATATAGAGAGGGAGAAGAAGATAGCTGACAAGATTTTACGTCTTGAGAATCTGGAGATACCTGAGAATTATGATTTCAGCAGGATAGAGAGCCTTTCCATAGAGTGCCGGATGAAGCTTAACAGATATAGGCCGCGTACAATCGCCCAGGCATCACGCATCAGCGGAGTCTCTCCCGCAGATATTTCCGTGCTTTTGATTTATTTCGGAAGGTGAGTCAAATCTTGCTGCGCACTGCGAAGGCAAATTGCATAAAATATTTGTCCAGATATGCGAGGTTGTCGAAATCATTCTCAAGATAAGACCCTACAAACAGTTCCCGTGCCCTACACAGTTCCTTCAGGGCTGCGCCTCTTGTCGGCTGTCCCAGTCTGGCGCATTTGATGGTGACGTCAAACAAATCCAATGCACGGATAAATGCGCCTTCGGAGCGCTTTTCGTCTCCTTTCTCTTTCCACTTTCTCGTCCGGCCGACTTCACTGCCGATATTGGCCATCTGCTCAATGAATGGCAGGGTGCACCAACGTTGTGAATCAATGGGTTCCATCATTTTTGAACAAGGTTGCCGACGATGTGGAGGAGGGCTTTTCTAAGAGACTCGTCTTCAACTCCGCGACTACGGTTGTTCTGGCGGGGACGGATGTTGATCATTGAATCAAACTCGACAAAATCTTCGTCTTCAAGGTCGGGGTAGAGGTTTATTCCCCAAAGATTTTCCTGGCTTGACCCGTTTTCAATAAGAAGACTCTCAAGGTCAGCGTGCAGTTCGGAATCGACAGCCATTACTTCCTGTTGAACGTCAACGACAGCTTTGACAAGCCCTTCGGAGAAACTTTCTGACATTCTCTGCAGTTCAGCAACAGAGATTTTTTCGGTAACAATCAGCATATCAAGCGATTTTATTTCTCATCGGCTTTGTAGATTTCGCTGATTACGTCCGCGTATTTTGTCTGAAGAGTCTTGCGCTTGAGTTTCAGAGTCTGGGAGAGGCATCCGTTTTCGGTTGTCCAATCGTCAAGGACAAAATGAGGCCTCTTTACCTGCTCATGAGCTGCAAGTTTTCCGTTAACCTTGTTGACTTCGCTGTGAAGGAGTCGGCTGATAAAGGTGTTTTCAAGAATCGGAGTATCCTTCTTGATGGAAATGTAACGGGACTTTGCATATGACTTCAGCTTGGATACGTTAGGGACGATGATGGCAGATGCGAATTTCTGATTTTCTCCGACAACAAAGGCCTGATCTATGTAAGGAGACTCTTTCAATAAAGTCTCAATGACTTGGGGAGCAACGTATTTGCCGGCTGAAAGTTTGAAAATCTCCTTCTTTCTGTCGGTGATTTTCAGATATTTGCCGTCGACGAGGCATCCCACGTCGCCTGTATGAAGCCAGCCGTCCTTGTCGATGATTTCGGCAGTTGCTTCCGGGTTTTTGTAGTACCCCAGCATCACGTGTGGACCGCGGGTCAGGATTTCACCGTCCTCGGCAAATGAAAGTTCGGCGCCGGGAAGCGGGAATCCCACGGTTCCGATAACGTTGATTTTGTCGGCCGGGCTGTTGACCGCTATCACCGGGGATGCCTCAGTCATTCCGTAACCTTCAAATATATAGAGCTTTGCAGCATTGAATGTGCGGATAATCTTCGCCTGTATGGAAGATCCTCCGGAGACAATGAGCATCTCGTTTCCTCCCAGATTTTCACGCCATTTCCTGTAGACGAGCTTGTCGTAGAAAGCCCTTCTTGTCTCAGTCCATGCTCTCGATCCGGTTGCACCGTAGTTATTCGCAAAAGTCCAGGCTAGACTGTATATGATTCTTTTTATTCCTTTCAGCTGCTTGCCTGCACTTTCCAGCTTGCCGTACATCATCTCCAAGACTCTGGGCACTGCGCAGAATCCGTCCGTGTGACAACTTTTCATATCGGCCGCGATGGTTGCCAGACTCTCGGCGTAATAGGTGCCGATACCGAGCATCTGGTACTCGTAATTCATCGACCTTTCATACACGTGGCAGAGAGGCAGGAAGCTGACCATCTTGTTCTTTGAAGTCAGAGTCTGCCTTGCTGCGTGACCTTTTGCATTGAACATCAGGTTGTTATGTGAAAGCATCACCCCTTTGGGAACTCCGGTAGTGCCGGAAGTGTAGATTATGCTGCAACATTCGTCCTTGCTGATGGACTCTTTGTTCTTCTCCACGACGGGCGCGAATTTCTCCCGGTTCTCTTCACCGAGGGCATAAAGTTTTGAGATGCAGAACAATTCTTCGCTGTCGTCCATAAGGAGCACCTTGATGTCCCTTTCTATCTCAGCTGCAATCGGGGAAATCTTGTTGTAGAGAGCCTGCGTGCCGACAAATATGACCTGAGCGTCGGAATTTGTAAAGATATGGACGAAATCATCGTGGCTCAGAGTGGGATAGACGGGGACGTGAACCATATGGGCCAGATTGGCACCCATATCAACGAAGTTCCACTCGGGGCGGTTGGTGCAGATGGAGATGACTTTCGTGTCAGGGCCGTACCCGAGCGCAAGCAGTCCGTATGCGACAAGATGAGATTTTTCGATGTATTGTTCAATGCTGACTTTGTGCCACTGCCCATTGCTCTTTCTGGCGAAAATGTCGTCTTTCTGAAAGTTTTGGCGGAGGTTTTCCAAGATGTCGAAAGTGCGGGTGATTTCCATCTTTGTCTTTTTGTTGTAACCAACAAATATACAAATTTTTTAGAAGTTGTCCAGATTCGGAATTTGTCGTCCTGTGCAAGTGGGAGAATTACGGAATTATGAGTATATTGTGGGATGAAACACGTGACGGGATCGAAAAAGGCATTTCCCATCCAATGGGTGTGAAAATCCGGCTCACGGGATGGAAAATGACACTTTTCAATCCGGATATCAGAAAAAACATCCGATATGAAAAAATTATTGACGGCGGCAATGTCCGCGCTTATCGCTTCAAATCTTTTTGCACAACCCTGGCATCCGCAGGAGTGGCCTGTGCTGACCAAGTATGATGCGGCTCATCTCCAGAGAGTTGCCCTGCCTCTCGGAGGAATCGGGACGGGAACGGTATCTCTTGGAGGACGCGGGGAATTGAGGGACTGGGAGATTATGAATGTCCCCGGAAAGGGGTACAGCACTGTCACCGACGGGAATGACGCCCCGTTTTTCGCCATCTATACGCGAAAGGAGGGAGGGGAGTCCGCTACCAGAATGTTGGCAGGACCTCTGTATCCTCAGGAATATCTTCATTGTGAAGGGCGTCCGGTGAATCATCACGGTCTGCCCAGGTTCAGGAATGCGTCATTCGATGCCGCATATCCGTTCGGGCAGGTGAATCTTTCGGATGACGCAATGCCCGTGCGTGTCAGAATCAAGGGCTTCAATCCTCTGATTCCCGGAGATACCGACGCGAGCAGCCTTCCTGTTGCCGTCCTCAGTTATGAGGTGACAAACGTGACGGGTTCTCCCGTTGAGGTGGCGGTATGCGGCTCAATCCGCAATTTTGTGGGGAAGGACGGCCGGGAGAACACTTACGACTGGAAGGGGGATTACATCCCTGTCGGCGCGAAGGGCAATGTGAACGAATACAGGGAAAATATTGATGCTGGTTTGAAGGGACTCTATTTTTATTCGCAGAGCATTGATCCCAAGCACCCCGCCTGGGGCAATTTTTCCCTTGCCACCGACTCTGACCAGAAGGTCACTCACAGAACTTTCTCCGTGGACAATGCGTGGGCGAACTCTGTACTGAACTTTTGGGATGATTTCAGCGATGACGGTCTGATTTCCAATCCAGTGGCAAGTGTGCGCCATTCCGTGGGAGGAGACCAGGACCCGATGGGGTCTCTTGCCGTGAAAGCCTCGCTTGCCCCTGGAGAGAAGAGGACATTCAATTTCTATCTCACCTGGAATTTTCCCAACAGAATCGCCTGGGCCTGGGACAATTATATCGTCGGCAACTACTATAGCACGGTCTTCCCCGATTCGTGGGATGCGGCCGGCCGGATTGTGCCCGCCTTGCCGGAATATGAGGCCCGGACCCTCGCGTTCGTGAACGCCCTGCTGTCATCTTCATATCCTTCCGCCGTCAAGGAGGCGGCTCTGTACAATCTGAACGTGCTGCGCTCCCAGACGGTCTTCCGCATAGCGGACGGACACCTGATGGGGTGGGAGGGGGTGATGGATCGGTTCGGTTCCTGCAACGGTTCCTGCACTCACGTATGGAATTACGAGACCGCCACGGCATTCCTGTTCGGCGACCTTGCCCGGACTATGCGTGACGTGGAGTTCAAGATTGCGCTGCACGAGGACGGAGCGATGGCATTCCGAACGGAACTTCCGTTTGACACCGGACAGAATCGGAGTACCGCTGCGGACGGTCAGCTGGGGTGCATTATGAAACTTTACCGCGAGTGGCAACTGAGCGGGGACAATGATTTTCTGGCTTCCTTCTGGGAACCTTGCAAGAGAGCTCTTTCTTTTGCCTGGGTTGAAGGAGGATGGGATGCCAACCGCGACGGAGTGATGGAAGGTTCTCAGCATAATACTATGGATGTCAATTACTTCGGCCCCAACGGGCAGATGACTTTCTGGTATATGGGAGCTCTCCGTGCGGCGGAGGAAATGGCGCTGGCGATGAAGGACAAGGCTTTTGCCCGCGAGTGCCGCGCCGTCTTTGAGAAAGCTTCCGCTTATGCCGACAACGTGCTTTTCAACGGGGAGTACTACGAACATAAAATCACCGACCCGGAGACTTTCGAGTTCCTGCCCGAGGGTTCCGACCGTGTACCCCCGTTCCAGCTTGGAAAGGCCTGCCTGGTGGATCAGCTTGTGGGGCAGTATATGGCGCATATCTGCGGCCTCGGGTATCTTGCGGACAAGGAGCATATCAGGACGGCACTGGAGAGCGTGATGAAGTACAATTATCACGATAATCTCTACGGCCATTTCAATAATATGAGAACATATCTGTTTGAGGATGAGGCTGGTATGCTGATGGCATCTTGGCCGAAGGGGCGGCTAGAGGTCCCGTTCCCGTATTTCAACGAGTCGATGACCGGATTCGAGTATACGGCTGCGACGGGGATGATTTACGAGGGGATGGTAGAGGAGGGGGTGAAGTGCATTTCGTCAATCCGTGCCCGTTTCGACGGGGCGAAGAGAAACCCGTTCAGCGAACCGGAATGCGGACATCACTATGCCAGGTCGATGGCTAGTTGGTCAACTCTTCTGGCGTTCAGTGGGTTCCACTATTCGGGAGTGGAAGGTTCGATGAGTGTCACCGATGCGGAGGGCAAGTGGTTCTGGAGCAATGGAAGTGCGTGGGGGACAGTTGTCAATCGCGGCGGGCATTCCACGTTGGAGGTCATCGAAGGCAGTCTGGCGCTGAAGAGTTTCGTCTGTGGAGAAAAGACGTTCAAGGGAAAGGTTTCCCTCACCACCGGAGAAAGCCATACGTTCTGACGTTATGGCCGATGTTCGGGGCGAGGTAGTCCTTTGTAGAAACTTCGCTTCGCTCATCCCTCCCAGCCTTGCGGCTGGGCCCCTCCCGCTATCAAGCGCGGGTGCTTAGGTTTCCTCAAAGGACTACCTCGCCCCGAACCTTGCACGCATAAAAATGAGCAAAATGAGCGGATTTGCTCATTCGGACGCGACATTTTGGGATTTTGTGAGCAAATATGTGGATTTTGCTCATTTTGTGGAGAGGGCCTATGAATATGAAAAGAGAGTTGCTATCTTTGGGTGGCCGTTCTTAATTTTGGTACTGATATGGAGAAGAGAGATTTTGCGAGGCTGGAGAATCTGTGCCAGTTCAGGTTTTCGGAAGTAAAAACCATTTATCACGTTTGTTCCAGGGAAAATCATCCCCTCATATTCCACGATGAAGAGGAATATAAGGTCGCTATGAACATTGTGGCCTTCGTTGCTTTTTCGTGTGCTGGGATTCGGATATATACGTTTGAAATTATGGATAACCATTTCCATTTCATTATGTCCGGAAAGAAGGACGAAATCGAAGTGTTTATCAAGGTGTTTATAACAAAGTTGTCGGCACATCCAGTTCTGGCAGATTCCAAAAATGATATCAAGGCATTGAGTTTCAAATTATTCCTTATCGAAAGTCTGGATAATCTGCGGAATGGCATATCTTACGTTAACAGAAACGGGGCTGTTGTAAATCCTGATGAAAACGTGTTTACCTACAGGTGGGGATCCAATCTGTATTTTTTCAACAGGGAGGCAAGATATTACTATGAAAAATGCAGTGAAAAAGCATCTTCCCGGACGAAACGTGAGATATTCAGAAGTGCGAAAATGGATCGGGAGGAAAGGGTGAAAATGCTTGGCGGGTATGTTTCCCCATTGTGCTATTGTCACATAAAAGAAGCGGAGTCGTTTTTCCGAAACAACCGGCATTACTTTTACAATATTTCCCGCAATATCGAATCCGCGAAAGACATAGCAAAAACCATAGGAGAAGAAGTTTTCTATACTGATGATGATTTGTTCTTACACATACGTTCGTTATGCTCAAAAAGATACGACGGGAAACCTATAGCCATTCTGCCTCCGCAATCCAAAATTGAAATTGCAAAGGAGTTGCATTTTGAATACAATGCCGGTAACAGGCAAATCTGCAGGCTACTGAAGATGGATATAAATGTTGTTACGGCATTATTCCCTAAGAATGGATGATCAAAACAGACGATTTTGCTCATTTGGATATGTTTTTTTGCAAGTTCTGAGCAAAGTGAGCGGATTTGCTCATTCGGGGAATTTCAGTAATTTTGTGTGGTTATGAAACACCTTGTTCTCATATTGTCGTTGTTCCTGTCTCTTTTGGGTGACGGGAAGGAGTTGTCTTTCAGGCAGTATGACAAGGATTGCCCTGCAGTTGAAGTTGAAGGTCAGGATAGGGCGGAGAAGTCTCCCTCCCTTCTTTCTTTGGACATTCTTCCGGTTCAGGAGGCAAGAGTCTTCGGGCAGGGCTTCGGTGTAACTCCTTCGGTAAGGGTTTCGAACTCCAGCCGGAGGACGCAGATTTCACAGAAATTTCCTTTTCGTATCATCAAGGACGGAAAGATAATTGACAAACATCATTTCTCTGTATTCCAGACGGTTCTGAATCAGTTTCCGTCCGGAATCCATTCTACGGGACGATACATTCATACTCTCTGCACACTTCTGATTTAGTCCGGGGTCCTGTTTTTCCGGCTAATCAAGAATGTATCATCTTATAGAAAAACACCAATGACATTATTTTTGCTGCTGGTCGGCCTCGGGCTTCTTGTCCTTGGCGCCGACTGGCTTGTTGACGGAGCCTCTGCCATTGCAAGGAGGGCCGGCGAAAACGAATTCGTCATAGGCCTGACCATCGTAGGATTCGGGACATCGTGCCCGGAATTGATGGTGAGCCTGACCGGCGCCATTCAGGGCAATGCTGACATCGCCATAGGCAATGTCGTGGGCTCCAACATATTCAACGTTCTTTTCATCCTGGGCGTCACTTCCTTGATATTTCCCATAACGATGACAAAGGAGAACAGAGAAAAGGATATCCCCATCGCTTTGGGGGTAACTGTCCTCCTAGTGGTATGCGGAATGAGCCAATCCCTTTTCGGAATCGGCGGGAGCGATTCGCTTTCCAGAATCGAGGGCATCTTTTTACTGTTTGTATTTGCAGCATATCTATTATTTTGTTTCAAGTTCTCTTCCAAAGAGTTGAATCCGGGGCAGAAAGGGAAAGCCATAAGCCTGTCCATAGCAGTCCTTCTGGTCACCGGTGGCCTTGCCGGCTTGATATTCGGCGGCAATATGTTCGTCAGGAATGCAACGGAACTTGCCCGTGACATCGGGGTCAGCGACAAGTTCATCGCTTGTACTCTGCTGGCGGGCGGCACATCTTTGCCGGAACTGACAACCAGCATAGTTGCGGCTGCAAAGCACAAGGACCAGCTCGCACTCGGCAACATTCTCGGGTCCAACATATTCAACGTACTTCTGGTTCTGGGATGCTCATCAATCATTACTCCGCTGGCTTTCACCGGAATAACGCCTGTTGATGCGGCGGTACTCATATTGAGTTCCTCGCTTCTGCTCATGTGGTCCTTTACCGGGAAGAAATGCCATATCGATCGTTGGGAAGGGGCCGCGATGCTTCTTCTCTTTGCGGGATATTATCATTATCTGTTTAAAAACAATTACTTATAAATCAATCAAATGGAAATCAATTTCAAGAGGGTCCACACTGGTAGGGACCTGACAATCTCAACTATAGTTCTTCTTGCAGGCGCAGGCTTGTTCCTTGTGAACAAGGGCTTGGGCATCTTCATTGTTGTCTGCGCTCTGCTTATGTTCCTCCTTTACAAGGGAGGTTACAGGAAAAACGGCCAGGGTGTAATTCTGACCAAGAAATGTGAAAATCTATGCAAATCCTGCAAACAATCAGTTGTAGAATTCCTGAGCGGGAAGGATGTCATACCTTGCATAAAGAATGGAAACGAAGGCGGAATCGTAAGGCTTGAAGTCTATTACAATCAGAATGAGGACATTGCTTATGCGCAACTCTATGATTTCAGTAACTATAAGTACGAAACGGTCACAGGCATCGTTGAACTTGAAGGGAAAAAAGCACATACACTCATCTCAAAACTCCAGGAGTTATGAAAAACAAACAGATAAGAAAAGTATATCGTCTTTCGGATATTGTAATATTGGGAGGAACGCTCATTTCGGGACTGCTGTTCACATTTGTCTTCCCATCCCTGAATTGGCTCGGCATATCAATTCTGGTAATCGCAATTTTTCTGCCGCCGTTCTGTAAGACGGGGTATCGCATTGAATCACAGGACGGTGTATTTTTGAAGAAAGATTATGTGCTGCCGGGTGAGTGTAAAAATCAGATAGCTGAGTTTATGGAGGGCAAATCGGAAGCACTGAACATAAATCCGTTCAAGAAGGGCGGGCTTCTGCTTGAGTTATACTATAAAAAGGACCGGTCACGGCAATTCGGACAGATTTTCGATTATGACGGGTTCGTCTATACTGCTCAAAGCGCGTTGTCAGAACTTGATGATGAGCATTTGAGGGAGATTTTGAAGTATCAGTCGTAAAGGGAAACGGATGACGTAACCCGGGCCCGGCAGACAGTGAATGTTGCGCGGCCGATTTGCGTTTCGTGGCAGCTTTCGATGGCTATCCCTGATTTTTCATCGGGGATAGCCATCTTGCAAAAAGACAAATTGTTGATAATCAGAAGTTAACGTTTCGCGAAGATGGCTAACCACCGCAAAAAAAGAGGGATGGCCATCGTGAGACAAAAGTTAGGCCGGCATTTAGCGCGCGGGGTTGACTTGCGACCGGACAGCGTCCATTCTCGCCATCTGCGTCATTTGCTGCGCAAATAACT
>JAGHTO010000015.1 GCA_018065305.1 Candidatus Cacconaster scatequi
GAATCGGCCTTTTTCCTGGCGACTTCGGCTGAGATTTTTCCGGCATGGGTCAGGAGCTCACGATTACTCAGACGCAGGAAGTCATCTAGTTTCTGAACCCAGTCCTTCATATACATCGGAGTATGTGACTTGGCTTGGAGTTCAGCAAAATCAAGGTAGAGGCTCACAATACGGTTGAGCGTATCAAGCTCGTCAGCCGTCAGGTAATTCTTGGCAATCTCCGCATCGGTCCGTTTGGGCAACAGTCCGGTCCAGGATGTCAGACCCATGAAATCCTTCTCGGCATCAGCCCTCTCATAAATCAACTCAGCTGCCGTATGTCCGTGCGCTGAGAAATGCATCTTGTTCTGGACGGTCTGGAAGAAACGTTGAGTAGTCTCAACCCTTGGGTCGTAATCTATGCTGGTAGCGTAAATCTCAAGAATCTTGCGGTAGAACACCTTTTCCGACGAACGGATGTCGCGGATACGGGCGAGCAACTCGTCAAAATAATTGCCTCCGCCGGCATTCTTGAGCAGTTCGTCATTGATGGCGAATCCCTTCTGCAAGTATTCCTTCAAGACTGATGTCGCCCACATTCTGAACTGCACACCGCGATGAGAATGTACACGATAACCGACGGAGATAATCATGTCGAGGTTGAAAAACTGGACGTTATGGACCTGGTTTTTCCCGCTCATGGCGCCATGTGGAGTGGTCGTTGCAAAATTTGCAACAACCACTTCTGAATTCAATTCACCGTCATCAAAGACATTCTTGATATGTCTTGAGATGGTAGATTTGTCACGCTGGAACAATTCTGCCATCTGGTTCAGCGACAGCCAGACGGTCTCATCCTTGAACTGAACTTCAAGTTTCGTCTGCCCGTCATCGGTTTGATAAAGAATTACTTGACCTTTATTGATATCTTCCATACTGTTCGTTAGCTATCTGTAAAGGAAATATTTATGCTAATATTTTGCTCATGGGTCTCCATGATAAATCAAACTTATGATTTCGTGCTATAATCAAAGAATTGAATGGCCATATAGACATCACGATCTGCATCATTAGGCATAGAGAATTTGAAGTTCAACCATGCTTCGCAGTTTTTCTTCTCAATACTTTTGAAATTTGCATGGGAGGTAATGGCTTCTTGGGCTTTAGTGATTGCTGTTGTCATAGATGTATCTCTAACAAAAATCAATAATGCGGTTTTTGTATCTCTCCATGTTAGATAGCTTAAGAGCTGGCTAATGGCATCAAGAAATACTTGCTTTCCTTTCCAGAACTTACACTCAGCAATAAAAATAATGCCGTCTCCGTGTTTTACCATTATATCTGTTTTCCCTTTTTTATTAAAAGCTTCTCCTGTAGCTGAGTCAGCCTTGAATGATGTTTGAATTTGAGTAAGGAATAAATCCCGTAAGGTTTCTTCATCCATTCCTTTTGTTACATTTGGGAAGGACTCATACATTTTTCCAATAGTGTGAACTGCATCTAGAATTTGAGAGTATTTCTGTGCATCCATTATTGGAGTTGGTTCTTCTAGGTTATTTGAGTTTTTTTCAAAATAGGGTTTCGGATACCTGCGGGAGACAGATGGGACAGAGTATGTTCGGTTAGTTTGAGACTGTGCCGCTGTTGGTGTGCCAAGACCGGCCAAAAACTTATTGTCATTGATGATCTTTTCCTTTCTGTTCATGAATAATCTCTTGGCCGTAGTAGGCAGAGACATATTGTATGATCTGATGTCCGATTCTAAATACCCCAACATTTTGGACAAACTATCTTTACGATCTTCAAATTCTCGTTTAACCTTTTCGGCGTTCTCATCAATAACAAGAATATCTGTATAGATATAGTTTGATGAAAGATGGAATAATCCACCCCCTGATGATAACCAAGTAGAAGGTCTGCAATTCAACAGATTGGAGTCACCTTCATATGGAATGATGTAACGAATGAGATTACGCTCAACAGCCTTGTCTGCCATCCAGTATCTTGGCAAGTATTCCGGATCAACTAGAACTTTTTTGGGCTCAATTCGTGTATCTTCAAAGTGAATCACAGGAATATGAAGTGAATATTCTTCAATGAGATAGTTGACATATTCACTCTCATTGATATTTAACACATAGTCCTCGTCAAGTCGCTTAACCGCATCGCTTATCTGTTTGTCCCGAGATTTTGCTAGTGCACAATTGTCGAATTGGTTGAATAATGTATCTCTGTCTATATAAAAATGTTCCATTGTGGATATAACTTTGTCCTTATTAGAATTATTGACAACATTGAGAGATAAAACCTATATTGGATTATGTTTCTAATGTGCTTGTAATAATCTTGCGCTTCTTGATTTCCGCTTGCCATTCTTCGCGACGCTGACGGCGGTCGGCTTGCTCGGCAAGCCAGGACTCACGGTTAGCATCCAGCTGCTTGCGGACGGAAGCAATGGTATCGTCAATTCTGTCCTTCTTCAACTCGCACTCCCATACAACGATGATGCGCCATCCAAGCGATTCAAGGAAGGCGTAGTCCCTCAGGTCTCGCTCTCGGTTGTTTGTAATCTTGGCGCTCCAGAACTCCGCATTTGTCTTCGGCTTAGTCGCATAGCGGCAGTCTTTATGCCCGTGCCAGAAGCAGCCGTTGACGAATATGCAGGTGCGGTACTTTGCCAGGACGATGTCCGGAGAGCCGGGGAGGGCCTTGACATTGACACGATATCGAAAACTGGAGCGGAAGAGTGCCTTACGCACTTTCTTCTCCGGCTTGGTATCACGTGATCTGATGCGGGACATATTGTTGTGCCGCTGCTCTGGTGTCAAGGTGTCGGGCATTGCGTTTGTTCTGCATTTCTTATCTCATAGACTTTTGCTATGATTTTGAGAAGGTTGAAAGCGCTGAGGCCATCTTCGGGGTTAACACCATCAAGTTTGAACAACTCTTCCTGAGATATGCCGCACATGCTGGCAGAGAAGAGCAATACAGACTTCAATTTTGTGTTAACCTTCAGGAGTGCGATGTTTTTAGAGACATCGGAGGAGAAAGCAAACTTGCCGTCATTCTCATTGTATTGATAAGCCACATTTCCTACCTCTCCTGTAGGTTTCCCTTTTTTCTTCACCAGCGTATATACGGAGAAATTGCGTTCATTACCATTTACCTGGTAATAGTCACAGAGATTAAATGCTTCGTCTTGTAATACTTCGTTCGCTTCTACGGATTCGTCCAGACTTCCGCTGCCTCTAACAACCATCATTGCTTCATCATCTTCATCGTATGATCTTTCTGGAATATCCATAGCCAAGTTGCCTCTGCTTTCATACTTCATTTCCTCCGGCACATCGCGCCCCTGGAAATGGTGTTGCCATTTGCGATTTGCATCAGGAAGACCGAAGTAGTTATAGAGGCCAACATTATCGATGAAAATAGTTTTCTCCTTGCCCTCTGTAATCCTAAGTCCGCGTCCTACCTGCTGAAGATACAATGCAAGAGATCTTGTCGGGCGGGCGAGCTGGATGAAGCTAACATCAGGACAGTCGAAACCTTCAGTAAACAATTCAACGTTCACGAGAACTTGGATATTGCCGGCTTTGAATTCTTTTATGAGTCTGTCTCTATCGTCCTTAGGCGTATCGCAATCAATATTGACGGACAAGAAGCCTTTGGATGTGTATAATTCAGCAATGTTTCGTGCGTGCTGCTTGTTGATGGCATACACTATACCTTTGCGGTCAGAGGCATATTTGTGAAATGAATCATACAGTTTTGAGCGAATTCTTTGATTGTCGAATGCTTCGGAGAGAGCGTCATTTACAAAATCACCAGTTGCCGAGATGTCTATGCTGTTAACCAGTTTTTGAATATTGGAATCAGGCTTGACCGATACATAGTCAAAATCGGAAAGTAGATGATTTTTGATGAACCATTTGACTTGGGGCGTAGTAATCAATGTCTGATACACCGAGAGGAATGACTCGTGGTTCATTCTCCACGGTGTGGCAGTCACACCGAGTTTTTTGGCCTCCGGGAACATATCAAATAGCCTTTTGTATGAATCCGCAAGGGTGTGATGGGCTTCATCTACGATTATGAAATCAAATTTGCACCGTCTGACTCCCAGCTCGTTTCTTTCGGAAATGAGAGACAGGATGCTGCCGACTTGGACTCTTTGCCAAAGATGTTGCTCCCGTGTTCCTTGAATAAATCCGCAAGGAATTCCATAGTTTTTCAAGGATGCCGCAATCTGGTCAAGCAGTTCGAGGCGGTGCGCGACAACCAATATGTTGATCTCTCTCTTCTGAGATTTATAAAAGGCGATTAGATCCTTTATTATTGAGGTAAAAAGGTACGTCTTTCCGGTACCGGTAGGCATTTGCAGCATAACGGAATCAAAAGTATCCCAGGCGCGTAGAATTGCATTCTTTGCGTCAAGTTGATGCTTTCTGAGATTTCCATTGTTGACCGGTATCGTTGAGTATATCATCGTGCTAATCTATGACTGTGATTTTCAGACCAAGATTAAGTTTCATACTGATTCTTTGAAGAGCAAGAATTTTATCCTTCGTCTGGCCGGGGATGGTTATCCATTTGTCGCCTGACTGAACTTGCCCCCTGTATTTGTTATAACGAGTCACAAGTTCCTGGCCGTGGTCTTCGAATCCTTTATAGCAGATTGTATCAACGCCTATCTTCGTAATAGCTTGAATGTAGGAGTCTTTCGGGCTATCACCACCCACGAACTCGCCATCAGCGAACTGTATCAGAAGCCCACCAATTTTCTGCTTTGCTTTTGTAAAGCCCTTTGCCTTTGATGTCTCAAAGTCTTCTCCAAGCTCTACAGTACAGTCGACCTCAAGCTTTGAGATAATGGACTTAATAATCAAATACTTCTCTGATGTATCGCTTTGGGTATTTATCAGCCATCCGTTATCGAGAGGCTTCATATACTGCTCGTAGCCGGGAATGGGGTCCTTGCTGCACAACACATTATGCCGCCATTCCATGTTAAGTCCAGCAACCTTGTCTGCACCTATCTTCCTGATTGCTTCAGTGAATGTTATTGTTGCATTCTTGTAGCAATATACAGTTCCATCAGGGAAAGACACCCTAAGAATTTTCTTCTGGGAGCGGGGACGTTTGCCAGACCGTTCTTCTTCCTCGTAATACATAGGCGTATTGCTTTATTGTTCGAATCCTTGTTCTTTGGCGGTATTCGCAATTCTCAGAGCGTACATAGCCTGCTTCAATGACACGAAGCCTCTGCCACGAGAACGCATTGTGCCGAAATTGAATGCAGCCTTACGATCGATAGGTGTCAGCATATTATGTTCCTTTGCCCAGTTAGCAAGAGCGAACCAGAACTGAGGGTCATAGGATTCGGCTTCCCTTATGCGGTTCTGCTGGGTTTCATTGAGATATGAACCGTCTTCGTTAATTTCTTTTTGAAGAAAATCTTCATCGAATTTATCCAAATCGCCAAGCTTGAGTTTGAGTTTGTTCCAACAATCAACCTTCTTACACCATTCTCCAACATTTTGCATTTGGTTGCCTGAAGATGTTCCTGTAATATGAACCCATACAAGAGGAATAAGCTCTTCGATTTTATCAACTACAGCTTGCTGGACTTTCTGATTCTCCCAGATGTATGTCATATCAAGATTCTCATCAGAAAGAACAGAAAGGGAAGACATAATGTAGGCATTCATGTTGGCCTTGTAGCCTCCAAGATTCTTTGAGCGGACGATGGAATCTATTGTGTTGAACAGAATGCCTTCTGCAATAATCCGCTTGTAATAAGCGGGTGTTACTATCGGTTTGTCACGTTTAATGTCGGCAACGTAACTCTTGTAATTCTTCTCAGCACCCCAACATACATCATAAGGTCTCTGTCTCCATCCATTTTCATATTTTGCAATATCTGTCTTAGTGATGCGCTGGTTCTTAGGGTATTCAATTCTGAAGCTCTTCTCATTGAAGCCACTGAGCTGCGCAAGTTGGTCAAAATATTGGCCACGTGTGCGCTCGAAGTACCATTTACAAATAGGCTTGCTTTTCCCATTAGGAACCCACTCTGAACGACTGAAGTTTTCAAGGTCAACAAGGAATGGTTCGTTAGCAGAGAAGTCGGAGTTTTTGATGGCTGTCTGACTGTTGGCTGAAGTCGAGATGGCCTTGACAATTTCGTTCGCGTGATCTTTGTCGCGGATGACGCTGATTTTCATCGGGACAAACACTTTGCTCAAGTCAACCTCTCTGTCAGAAAGGGACGCTGCAATAGATGCCGTAGTCTGGCCGCCATTGACAATCTGCCAGTCAAAAAGACGGGTGATGTAAAGAACACCATCTACCTCCTTAAGCTCGATGTTGCTTGCAGTTGTCGAGATACCGTTGTTATACGAGAAGAACATATCAGGCTGCTCACGAAGGGTACGTCTGATTTCCTTGTTCACCTTTCCCTTGAACTGAAGGAAGGTACGGACATTCTTCTCGAGAAGGACCTGTTGATACTGTTTGTAGATTTTAGCCAAAGTCTTGCCTGGAATGATTGCAAGATATGCATCTACGAACGGATTCTGGTCGCTCATTTTGAGACACTGCAATTCCGTATTGTAGTTGGTAGGGAAGTCAATTTCAACTTTTTCTTTGCCTGCGCGGATATTATGCTGCTGGTATATGCGCTGCATATCCCATACATTGAATTCGATAACATAATTGTCCTCGTCACTTTCCACAGCTGCCGGAACAGCAGCCGGGTCTGTCAAACCATCCGTGAGCAGGTAGATTCTCAATTGGCTGATTTTACCTTTGGTGCTCTGAATAAGTTCAGCTATTTCGGCAATTTCGCTGTTCTCTTCTTCTTCACCTTCCTTAAGAAGGACACCGGCCATTGCTTCGTTGTAGAAGCGCATCAGATAATTGAATCCCTGCTGAACACGGCCATTGTTTATCTTGCCCACCAATGAGTCTGCTCGTTCTATATAGAAGAGGTCAAGCGATTCGGCTTCATCGTTGTAGTCGTAAGCGGTAATACGTGCCCTGGTCTTCTTGAATGTGCAGATTTCCGGTGCATTAACCTCACCGGTATCTGCAATGTACTCGATAATGGTAGTGGCAAGTTCTTCATCGAAGTCCACGCCATTAAGTTCGGCAGAGAGTTTGGTGTTGTCCAATAGCTCCTGGGCAAATTCTTTGATATTCATATGCGGTCAGTTTTTATTTCTCGAGTTTATCTTTGAACCTGGACATCGAATCCTTCACGTTCCGCCAACTCAACAACTCTCTTTACACTATTCAGTGTCCATTGTGTGTTCACATAAAATTTGACTCCATCGGAGGATTTGAAGACGGCATCAGAAGCGCTTACATAATACCTCTTGAGCTTGTTATCATTTCTCCAATTGTTCCATTCCTCTACGGTTGCGAGCAATCCAATAAACTTGTAGCCTGTATCAAGAAGGGAATCTGTGAAGAACCGCTTCAAGTCGGCATAGGTCGCATCCGGATACTTTGCCATATACAATCGAATGAACTGCCTAACAAATGCACCTTTCTTCAAGAATGCAGATCCATTGATTGAGAATGTGGATTGATCTATATTCTCAATATTACGTATCTTCTGTGGCTCCGGTGTAGTTACCACTAATACTGGAGTAGGGGATGACGGTTCTTCTTCAACATCATCGGTGGCTGCTGAATATGACGGCCATACTTCGATGGCTTTGTCTGCCAGCCAATCGGCACGCTCTGAGATGTGATCTTCGTCCCAATCTGTTGAACTGAGGACGGCTTCCATAGTTACAAGGCCGGCTGCGTGTTTCTTAAGACCACCCTTAGACGATGTCCCGTCAAGTTTTTTGTCCCAGTCAGCATCTCGGATTGCAGAGTTGAGCGAGGCGGTTATGATGGCTAGGTTCCCAAGAGTCTGAAGCATAAAATCTCTATTCTCTGGATCAATGGCTATGCCCCAATTGTTGCGCCATTTCTTCGGCATCAGATGTTCCAAACTATAGGAGTTGAAGCCGAGCATGGCAACAGAAAACATAGCAGAATTCCTCAATTTAGATTCAATCAGATAGAGGATGCCAGTGGCACGCTTATTCGGCATTATCTCGTTATGAAAGGCTTTTCTTACCATAAGGTTGCTTGGCATAGCAAGGGATGCTTCCGGGTCTTTCTGCTCGATATATTCTTTCAAAGCATCCACCGTCTGGATGTTTTGACCGATTAGATTCTCCGTGAACAAGTCACTGTAGTTGTTGTTGTGTGTCTTGCACACGAGCCTTCTCATAAGGTATGACTCGAGGTATTCGTATATTTTCTTTTTCTCTGAGTCGTCCGAAACATTTTTCTGGATGAACATCAGATAAGGAATGGTTGTCATTCCATCAAGTCCATAGATGATGACATTAAGACGGTCAAGGCTCGGGGCGGAGCCGACCTCAGACTGCAGAGCGTCGGCGTTGAAGCAGTTCTTGTATATCTTCGAGTACTGGGTCAAATCATAGATGAATTCAAATATTTTCTGCTTCTTTGTACTCTCGTCCATATCGCTGGTTGTCACATATTCTGCCAGAAAGTTTTTGTAGTTATTAAACAAACCTTCTGTACGACGATACATAACCTTGTCTTCACTTTTGACAGCGTAAACAGGGTCTTGAATCTTTATTTGAAGGTATGCACTCAGGAAAGCCTCAATATTATTCCTCTTGATACGTCCGGCAGTAACATCCTGGTCCCAAAATTCACGGGTTTCATCATCAAGTTCGAAAGCAGGCTTCCACATCTGGTTGTATTCAGCTATTGTTTCGTTGGAGAAAAAATAGTTCTTGAGCAACTCGCCTGTGGTCAGCTTCACTCCAAGTGAGTTGATGGTATCGAAAATCTGCTGCTCATCTTCATTTGGCAGAAGGTCTATTCCAACGAATTGAGCCATATTGCGGATTTTCTGTATGCTGAGCTTGTTCTCGTCAATATTGTCCTTGAAGAACTTGTATGCATTGAGGATATTGCTATGGCCTGGCTCTATTTCTTCCAACTCGGTGAGATTCATAACCCGATTGAACGGTTCAGAATCGTTTTGGCTATGCTGCATTGCTATCGACCCGTCATCAAGAGTAAACAACCTTGCAACTACGTTGCTTTGGTTGGACTTGAGTCCGAGAACCTTCAAAAATATGGCCATAGTAGTAAGCCTCTGCTGTCCATCAATCACCGTGCGGATATCGCCAATCGAACTGCTGGACGGCGTCGGGTGTGACTTCAGTATAATGGAACCGAGAAAATATTCCTTGCCCGTCTTTGATATGTACTCCATATCTTCGATAAGGCGAGTCCATTGTTCCTCTTTCCAAACGTATGTCCTCTGAAAGAATGGAATAACTAACTTTCTGTTTCCATTGAAGATGTCACTGATTGTGCGTTTACCTGCGTCCATTTTTGTAAAGAGTAATGTTATTGGGGATTAATTTGGCGCGTTTTCTGTTTATTTTAAACAGCAGAACACTTCTGTTTAGCCTTTACCATGTCAATAAATTCAGATAAAGAAAAGAGATTATCTTTATAGGCCTGATCAAAACAGGATTTATTTGATGCGGGAACCACAAGAACAAGGTTGGCATGCTTCATTTCCTGCAACTGACGGGTTGAAATTCCTTGTTGAAGGGTGAATAGATATTTTATGTCAATCCTGTCGGCTTCTGTTAGAACCTGCCTCCATCTATCTTTACAGGTCGTTTTAGCTCCTAGGAAAACCAAATCTTCAGCTGGGAAGAGAAAATTATGGTATTCGGCAATCCCGGGAAAGATAAAATCTGGTTTCTTGTTATCCTCCGTAATTTTTTGCTCGTCGAACCTCAATGCTGCGTTTGTAAAAATTGTTGAAAGGTGATGCTCCAGTGATTTACCGGCTCTTGATTTACGCCTGTTCAGAATCTCATTTGAAAAGTCTATCAATGCTTGACAGTCGCTGAAGGGAGAAGAATATATTGGCTTGTAAAAACGGTCCTCAAAGAAATGGAACAACTTGAACTCTGTGTCTATCCACTTCAGAAGTGTTTTGTCTGGTTCGCGATTGATGTCATTCGTGGACCAAGCATAATTATTATTATATAAGTCGCGAGCCAACTTCGACATTGCTGCTGTTTCAGGGAACTTGTCGAACATTTCCACAACTTGATGGAATAGGAGGTCTAGCCTTTCATCTGGAGAGGCGGAAACATTTTTGTCAATTAGGTGGTTTGTTTTTTCTGCAGGCAGGTTGAATAAAGAGAAGAATTCTTCGATATCTTCATCGTGCTCTAGAATTGTTCCCGAGTACTCTGTATCTCCCATCTTGCAAATAACCAACAAACTGCCCACATATTCTTCCGTCAAAAAAGGGAATCCGTGCCCGAACCTAGTAATGCGGTATTCATTCCTGCTGCCTGTTCCATAGTAAATGAATCTGCTGTCGGTCTCAAAAGAGTCCTGCCATCTTATCTTGACAAGTTTATCCTTGTTGCTTCCCTTTATTCCCGGCGTGTCAAACAACAAATTTTGCGCTTCTTTTGGGACGTAGAAGCCACATTGGTGAGAAGTGAGATTTACGTCATTTGCGGTAATATATCTGCAAAAAGCCATTTTTGCTGCATTCACTTGTGCAACAGCCAAACTAAACATTTCCGTCATATCTTTTCCTGCATTGCGTTAATAAGTTTTTTTGATACCGACGTTATCAATGGAACAATAACTGAATTGCCGCATTGTTTGTATGCTTGTATCTCAGAAACTGCACTGATTACGTATTCATCTGGATATCCCATAAGCCTAGCACATTCTCTTGGAGTCAGACGCCTTGGATTCTTGCCATTGCCCTGTGGAATTAGTATTTCGGATCCGTCCTTGTAATACCTTGCACTTAACGTGCGGGTGATTCCATTAAAATCGGCCATTCCATATCCGAATCCATTTCCTTTTGCTTTATGCTTCTCTGCATAATTTTGTAGGTAGTTCCACAATTTGTCTGAAAGGGTGTATTTATCATCAACGTTGGAATCAAGAATATCTGCAACACACTTGACAGGTTCTCCAAGTTTTGGAAATTCGAAATTTTCTTTGCTTTTATATCTCTTGTTATCAAACCCCACAATCATTATTCTTTCCCTATGTTGTGGAACAAACGATTTTCCGTCAAGGACTTCATAATGGATACTATAGTCAAGTTCCTCCAGTGTTTCTTTAATTACTTTAAACGTCCGGCCTCGGTCATGAGACACAAGATTCTTAACATTCTCCAAATAGAATGCTTTGGGGCGGTGTCTGCTTATTATGTCAGCCACATCAAAGAACAATGTCCCTTGCGTCTTATCCTTAAAACCGGTTTCACGGCCCAGACTGTTTTTCTTAGACACGCCAGCGATGGAGAAAGGCTGGCAGGGGAACCCAGCACACAGGACGTCAAAGTTTTTCGGAATATATGATTTAGTTGATTCTTGCGTGATATCACCAAAAGGCATATCACCGAAATTTACAAGATATGTTTTCTGGGCATATTTGTTCCATTCAGATGAGAAGATGCACTTCCCTCCTTGAGCCTGCATTGCCAATCTGAACCCTCCCATTCCGGCAAATAGATCTATAAATGTAAATCTCGGCTTGTCTGGTGCAGGAAACGGCACATCGAAAAAGCCATCAAACAAAGAGGGCATCGCACTATCACGAAGCTGGCAACCATCAGCAGGCTCTTCATTGTAGATGTTACTAAGGACGAAGTCCCACGCTCGCTTCCGTGTATCAGTTGTGGCATATTTTGAGTTATGGAGATATTGGGTCAAGACGGAAAGCTCATCCTTAGTTCCCTTTTTCTCGCAATCAGTCAGCAGTGCCTTAGGATCAATAACCTTCAGATATGTATTTGTCTTAAAAATACTCATGGAATCATCAATTACTGGATGGACGGCCAAAGCAATTCTTTAACATCAACACCTAATACTTTAGAAATCTCGACAAGCGTTTCAAGACCCGGCTGGGCTTTGTTTGTGCACCATTTTGATACCGTTGCCGGATCCTTTCCCAATTGTTCAGCGAGCCACTTGTTGGTCCGCTTTTGTTCTGCAAGAACGACTTTTAGTCGATTAATATCTTCACTCATTGGTCTATATAATTGCCTTATTCGCAAATTTAATGATTTTTCCGTTCACTGTTTATGACAAGTACTATTTTTGTTCCATATGGTCACTAATCATTTCCCGTCATCCCAACCACTTTTGGTTCCAAGTCCTCAATTAGCGCCCTCAATTCAGCATTGTGCTCCTGCGGGATGTGTTGACGAATCTGAAGGAATGTCGAATTCTTGGTGGGTGGAGGGCTGGGAAGAGGCTCGTTGGTGGTGGGAGGAAGGTTGTCTTGCTGTGACTGCATCCATTTGGTTAGCAGATCGGCGATGCCGATGTACGCGTCCCGCTTTCTTGAAAAATGTCGTAATGGTCACACGGCAATTTCGGCGTTGATAATTGCGTTTTTGGTCTCAAATCCAAGAAAATGACTGTTGTTCGTCTTGGGTATTTCGGACAATAATCGTGGTAAAAATTGCCCGCGGGAGGAATTCCGGAGACCGCATGGCACTGTCGGGGTCATTGTCGATTAAGATTTTCATAGTGCTGTAGATTTCGAGTTGTACAACTCTCTTCCAGTACGTGAAGGATTATCTCAATAAGTATTATGGGTCAAAACTGAAGGTTTATTTTCAGGCATCTGGCAAGACCTCGCCGGCGGACGTAACACCCGCGGTTCGATAGCGGGGGGACCGCAAGGAGCGTCAGCGACGCAGTGGTGGGGTGAGGCCTGAAAGGCCGAACTCCGCCGGGAGGTGCTTGCCAGATACCTTTATTCCGACAATAGAGCCTTCGGATTGAACAAGTTTCAGAGAATAACTTTTTCTTATTCAAACCTTATCATATCCGCCAGTTGGAGGAAGTAGTCGTTGGACCAGATGTCGAGTTCCGGGAGTTGCTGCAGTCCAATGTACGGCAGTACGTCCTGCTTGACATTGTCGATATCTGCACTGGCGAGTTTGTTCCGAAGTTGTTCCATGAACTGCTCACGGCTGACATCTTCACCGCTGAACTCCTTGATTCTTGCTTGTAGATGGTTGAAATCGAGAGGCACGTTGTAACGGACATACCACTCAAAATCAAACCAGTCGCGTCCCTTGATTCGTCTTTGCCAATTGCGATATACAAGTGCGTGCATCTTGCCTGCATAAAGATCCGGCAAAGTGAAACAACGTACCATAAGGGAGTGTGGCTTGAGCAGAAGCTTTTGTTCCGTATTGAACTGAAGAGGAGGGTCTGTATCAAGTTCAATTTTGACCTTGACCATCTTCCGCGTCTGGAACTTGATGTCATAGGCTTCGGTGTTTTCCTTCAGGAATGCGGATTCCACACGACCGAATGCCATTTTCTCTTTCTTTGTTATCTCTATTTCAAACCCCGCCAGCTTGAATTCCTCCCGGACTGCATCAAAATAGTTCTCTAGATGGATGTCATCGCGCTTTTCGGTAAGCGAGAAATCCATGTCTTCAGAAAAACGGGGCAGGCTGTGGAACAATCTGAGGCAGGTGCCTCCATAAAAGGCCGTATGGTCAAAAAATCCGCCGCGTCTGAGCCCGGCAAGAGCAATCTTCTGGCATACCTCCTGCTCAGCGTTAGGGGTAGCGGTGGCGCTTCCGTTGTAATCGGCAAGCATGGACTCAAATGCTGTCATTGCTTAATCAGTTTTATCAGGTTGTTGAAAATTTGTGCTTTCCGTCCTGCCTTTGCACACTCAAAGATAATTTCTGTGTTTAGCTCTTTGAAGATATCCATATCAAGCCGCATGTCCTCTTCCAGATAAGCGACCAGAGCCTTGAGGGAAGGTGATGGCACAAAACTGTCATAAAGAATAGTGTCACAAAGAGCCTTCTCGCGGCTTGCCATCAGGAAACTCGCCCCATTCTCTTCAACGCATTCGACACCGATGGGAAAATAGCTTTCCGGAACCTGCATGTAGGTGAATTCACCGATAGGAGTCTTGAATGACCGTGAGTGCTTTGTGGTCACGCAGGTCATCTGAAACACCTGCTCCGGTATCATTCCGTAGAATCTCAATGCCCATTGGATGGACACATACGATGGGCCGTATATGTGGTTCGCACATATACGGGCATCAGTGTCCTTCCCGGTAAGTTCCTTGCTGACTATATAAAGATTGCGCTTCAGACGAAGCAGTTCTCCCTGCTTCTCCAACGCCTGAATCTTCTTGTCAGGGGAAGCCAGGTCCGGGAAGCAGGACTTGATGTCGGATGCTGAAACAGGAACTCCCGCAAATTGTATCAGTGGGTTTCTGGACATGTCGTGTGAACAATAATCTCTGTTTTCAACGCAAAGATAGTGCTATTTTGTACAGAAAACGAACTTTTTCTTCTTTTTCTGTTCAAATAATTGCGATTTTTAACAGCTTCTTACAATGCCTTCGGGGGATAGAGGGCGTTCCACCAGGTCGGGTCGTCCTGAAGCCATTTGGCAAACCAGGCCCAGATGGTGTTCTGCCATTCGATGCGCTTCTGATAATCCGTTATGTGATGGTTCTGGCCCGGCACGGCCACCAGAGCGGTCTCCTTTCCCAAAAGTTTGAGAGCCGTGAAAAGCTGGACACTCTCGTTGAACGGGACATTCGTGTCGGAATCTCCGTGAATCAGGAGGAGGGGAGTGTTGATCCTGTCCGCCCGGTAGAGAGGGCTCTGTTTCACATAGAGGTCCTGCTCGGACCAGGGATAACTGCCGGCCATCGATACCTCGCTGTAGGAGTAACCCCAATAACCGAATCCCCAATAACTTGTGTGGTCACTGATTCCTGCGTGAGAGACGGAGCAGGCGAAGAAATCCGTGATTGTAGGGATATATTGGGACATGAATCCGCCGTAGGATGCCCCGATGCAGCCCACCTTCTTCTCATTGACATAAGGATGCTCCTTGCAGAACTGAAGAGTCCCTTCGATGATGTCCTGGGCAGGCCCCTCTCCGGCAGTGTTAACGTGGCGCGCCGACCATTCCTGCCCGAAGCCCGTGGCTCCGCTGGGGCCGGCGACGACATATACCACATACCCGAGTGCCGCATAAGCGTGGTGGGGGTAGCGGGATTCGAAATTGCGGCTTGTTGGAGAGCAACCTCCGTAGTAATTGACAATCATAGGATACTTCTTCGCCGGGTCGAAGTGAGGAGGCAGGTAGAAGCGCCCGTATACGGTCTCGCCTCTGGAATTCCTGAAATTCCATTCGTGGCACTCGCCAAGGTCGACATCTTTCAGAATCGTCCCGCTCAAATCCTCGCGGAGAGTGTTCTTCCCGCTCTTGAGATCCAGGAGATACAGTCTGTCGGAATTGGATGCACCCTGTCCGTACCAGGCCGATACCGGGGCACCGGATGCGAAGGATATTCTTTTTACAAGATCCTCCGGGGTGTCTATCCTGCGAATCCTGCCGTTCCTTGGGTTAAGGGTGTAAAGGCTGAGGCAATCCCGGTTCTCCGCAGTGAAATATATCTGACCGTCAGCAGTGTTCCACTCGAAAGAGGAGATGCAGGGATCGAAATCCTTTGTAAGAGGCTTGATTTTATCCGATGCCAGGTCATACAGGAACAGCTGCATATCCTCCATATTGGGAGTCTGTCCCTCCATGACATTCATCCCTATGCGTCCGAATGCCTCGGGGGAGCCCTGAAGAAGCACCTTTCCGCCGTCGGGGGAGAACTGCGCGCCGTACATAAACCCGTCATCCTTCACAAGAGCTCTGGCCTCAAGGGTATTCAAATCAAGCAGATACAGGGAGAATACAGTCGTGGGGCGCTGAGTCAGCGAATCCCTTGAGACGGTTACGAGAGCATACTTGCCGTCACGGGAGATATCGGATACGTATGAGTTGTGATAGCCGAAAGTCAGAGGTTGCATCACACCGGTGGCAATGTCGAACCTGGCGGCATACGAACGGGTGCGCCATCCTTTCTGCCGGTCTTCGGGAGTCAGAATCTGATATATCTCCTTCTTTTCGGCGGGGCCGTCCTGATGCAGTGAATATACCAGGAAATCTTCGGTGGGGGAGATTGAGAAAGGCCCGTCAGGAAGATCTCTCACCATAACCTCTTCGGCACCCGTTGCGGGGTCGACGGTGACCAGCTCCGAACCGGAAACACTCTTTCTCGTGTAGTAGTATCTGTTGGAAACGGGCATCCAGGTCATCCTGTCCTGTTTTTCGGCAACCACTTTTCCGGTGGAGACCTCGGAAATTTTTGTCAGGTAGGAAACCTTCCCGCCTTCAGCGGTCGTTGAATAGGACACCATCAGGTACCTGCCGTCCGGAGAGAGGGAGACATTGGAAAAACGGGTGCCGTGAAGTACGTCATTCATACCGTAGAGGTGTTTCCCGTCCTTGCGGAAGGAGATGCGGCTTTCATCGTCGACATCCAGGGACACCACGGGGGCGGCGGCTTTTCCCGCTTCGGAGACATATTTGATTTCAACGGTATGCGTTGCCGGAGAAAGACCCAACTTGTTTCCCCCTTTGACACCATCGACATACACCACATAATGTTTGATTGAGTCAACCTTCACGCTGACAGTGACATAGCTACTGTTTTCGAATGAGAACGCCAGCCAGTTCAGCGCATCCGAGGAGGACGTTCCGGATATGGAGCCGGCATCCACGTATGCGGCATCATCGAGCCCGGCCTTTGTCAACGGGGTCTTGAGAATCTCGGACGGGCTGAACGTATCGGAATTGACATTCACGCTGTCAACCATAAAAGGTCTGGCGATGGGGTAGGGACCGGCGTAACGGCAGGATTTCACGGGAATGACCTCCGCGGAGGCTGCAATGCAGAATGCTGATGCAAAAGCGAGAAGAAGCAGTTTTTTCATAAGCGGAAAAGCGGTTTTTATCCGCCCAGTTTCAAAGATAGGAAATTCCGACCAATTGCGCGGACGAACGCCATTATTTGTTATATTTGGAAAACGAAAATTAAAAATTACGATTATGAAAACTAATCAGGATTATAAAAATGAGGCTCTGGCTGCCTTGAAGGGCAACTGGACTCCCGCTGTTGTCGCTACGTTTGTCTATGTTCTTGTCGCTCTGTTCTGTACCGGAAGCGGAGGACTTGACAGTGTCTTCCACTTTTCACCGGGTACAATCGTTTCGGTGGCAGGTGCCAGTGTGCTTCTGGCGTTTTTTATCATCGGCCCCGTGGAGATAGGGTATGTGAACTCGATGAGAAGACTGTATGAAGAGGGGAACAGGGAGCTGACATCGGGAATGTTCGAAATTGCCTTCAGGAATTATCTTCACGTCGTATGGACCTATTTTGTAATGGCCGTGAAGATTCTGCTGTGGGCCCTGCTCCTGATTGTCCCCGGAATCATAAAGTCATTCTCCTACGCGATGACCCCGTACATAATGGTGGAACATCCCGAATATTCGGCAAGTGAGGCCATAAATGCCAGTTGCGAACTGATGCGCGGGCATAAGTGGGACCTCTTCTGCCTCTACCTCAGTTTCATCGGATGGGCTTTCCTGTCGGTCATCACCTGCTGCATCGGATTTTTCTGGCTTGAGCCTTATCTGTCAGTCTCGCAGGCCGCATTCTACAAGGATTTGAAGAACGGCAAGGCTGCTGAGTGATGCCGGCAGCTTCTTAACGTAACGAACGGATAGTTTTGGCGACATTGACGAGGTGAGCGACGAATTCGAGACCGCGCTGCAGAAGGAGGAGATGAAGATAATCAATCACGTCCCGGAGCAGGCTGTGATGAACGGCAACCACAGCCTTATGTATGCAGTCATCCGCAATCTCGTGGAGAATTCGGTCAAATATGCGGGAAAAGGCGCGGAGATACACATCGAGGCCAGCCGTCACGTCAGTCATCTTGAACTGACATATTACGACACAGGGGTAGGGGTCAGCGAATCCCAGCTGAAGCGGATTTTCGAGCGCTTCTACAGCATTCCCGGGAAACCCGGCAGCACCGAAGGCTCCGGACTGGGGCTCTCAATCGTCAGGAATGCAGTTGCATTCCACAAGGGAACCATATCCGCATCCGTCAGAAAGGAGGGCGGACTGCGCTTCGATATGGAATTCAGACGATAACCGAAAATTTCGTATTTTTGAGCAGATTACAAAAACTTCCATATATGAAAAAGATTTGCCTGTTTCTTGCGGTTCTGACTCTGGCGTCGGGCTGCGGGAACTCTTCCGACTGGACTATCGGTCCCTTTACAAGATTGTCTGACGATGCAGTAATATCCCCTGACCCCGCCCGGATATTCCTTTGCCCTATGCGTGGAGAAGAGGTGCGCTGGCAGGAGAGTGATACCTTCAATCCGGCCGCTGCGGTGAAGGACGGAAAGATATGCGTGCTCTTCCGCAGCGAAGACAACAGCGCAACAGGCATCGGCTCCCGCACTTCCCGTGTCGGATATGCCGAGACCACGGATGGCGTCACTATGGAGATTGCCCCCGACCCGGTGCTTTTCCCCGGCGGAGATGAGTGGGGATGGCTTGACTGCCCCGGAGGCTGTGAGGATCCCCGCATCGCTAAGACCGAGGACGGACTTTATGTGATGACCTACACTTCGTTCAACCGCAAGACTGCAAGGTTGTGCATCGCCACTTCAAGGGATTTGAAGGTCTGGGAGAAACACGGATTCGCCTTCGCCGACGCTCTCGGCGGACGACTGATGGACGAATGGAGCAAGAGCGCTTCCATTGTCACAAAAGTGAACGAGGACGATGAACTTGTGATAGAGAAGTTTGACGGGAAGTACCTGATGTACTGGGGCGAGGATTTTGTCAACCTTGCTACATCCACTGACCTGATTCACTGGACTCCTATGCTCGATGAGAACGGAGACCTTCTTGAGATAATCAAGCCCCGCGAAGGCAAGTTTGACAGCGACCTTACTGAATGCGGTCCTCCAGCTGTCCATACTAAGGACGGCATCGTTCTGATTTATAATGGAAAGAGTGCAGAGACCGGAGCATATTGCGCTGGACAGGTTCTGTTCGATGTCAAGAATCCCACAAAGGTTCTGGACAGATTGGACGAACCCTTCTTCGTGCCCGAACTTCCCTTCGAGAAGAGCGGACAGTACGTCGACGGTACCGTGTTCGTAGAGGGACTGGTACGCTACAATCACAAGTGGTATCTCTATTACGGTTGTGCCGATTCGTTCGTAGGCGTGGCGGTTGCAGGTGACAAATAACATACAGGCTGACATGGATAAGAGAATCCTCTGTTCGGCACTTTTCGTCCTTGTTTTCTGCACTTCCGTTTTCGCGGACCAGCCGTTCCGCAATCACAGGTATGACGCAGTCAACGTTCCTTGCCAATGATCTCGGACTGCCCCTTAATACAAGAGTGTATCAGAGCCGTGAAAACGCATTTACCGGGAGAGGGAACAGGGGAGAGGTTCTTGCCACCCTGACCGTCTCTCCTGCAAGGAAAATGAAGTTGCGCAGAATAAAAGTCTCGCTGGATGCGGAGGCTTGCGACGTCACCGGGCTTCAGGTCAGATGTGACGGAAATGTCCTCGGTTCTGTCAGGGTGAAGCCTGGAAGGATATCTGCGTTAATGCCTGTGACGGGGACATTATCCCCCTTGGAGATTCTCTTCTGCTTCACTCCGTTCCCAATTCGATGGACAGGCGCAACGTAAGCATATTCGTCAGCCGCGACAACGGCCGCACCTGGCCATACTCGAAGAGTCTGTGCCGGTATGAATCAGTCTATTCTTCGATGACTGTCCTGCAAGACGGCACGATAGGGGTCTATCTCGAAGAGAATCCCAACGTCGAATTCTTAATATTTGAATTCGTAGTCGAAATCAGCGCCTCCGGCACCGATTCTGAAGGTATGCACCTCTCCCTTTGCGGGCTTGACTGCAATCACGTCGCAGCAGAGGCTTTCGTTCACGTCGTAGGGCGCTCGTCTTGTGCCGGGCATCAGCTGGGCTTCCGTGCAGAATCCGAGCCCCTGTGTGATGAAATAGTTGACGTTCCTGTCAACTTCGTGCATATTGAAGTGGCTGTCGCCGCAGAAGAGGCCTATGATGTTGTGGTTCTTCTTGAGTTCAGCCAGAACGTCCATCATCCTCTCGTTGCTCTGGAGATTGTATGGCGCGGGGGTGTTGTGCCAGCGTCCGTTGGGATGCGGCATATAGTGGCAGGCCACGAGGATGCTCATCTCCTTGGGCGTGTCATTCACGAGGTTCTTGAACCACTCGACCTGCTCGTCGTCGAACACATAGTATTTGTCCTGCAGGGTGCAGGTGCCGCAGCTGTTGAGAAGTATGATTCTGAAGTTCTTCTCCGGAATGTCGTAGTAGTGGTAAACTTTGCCGGGGGTGAGGTGCAGGTTGCCGCCTGCCTTCTCCAATCCGGGTTTCTGGAAGAGTTCCTGAAAACGTTCCTCGCTGGTGACTGTTCCTTCGCCGCCATCCCAGTCGTGGTTGCCCGGGACATAGAGGAAGACGCCGGGGAACTTCTTCATCTCATCGCTGATTCCGGTCAGTATGGTATTGGTGATATCCTTGCTGATGTGTGCAGGACCCAGGTTGACTCCTATGTCTCCCAGACAGAGCATAAAGTCGTAGTTCCAGATGTCGCTTGCATCGGCAATGTGGCCGATATGGTGGAATCTGTAGTCAGTGTGAGCGTGTACGTCGGTGAAGATGGGGAAGATTACGGTTTCATCGTCTCCCTTCCACTCCATATAGCGGTCGTGAGCCTCGGTTACCTGGGGAACGACAAAGTCGGGAATCCTGTATTCGGGAGCCTGAGTGCCGTAGTCGCGGGGCAACTGTCCCTTTTCATAGAAATAGAGGTCAAGTCCCTGTCCTCCGTCCCGTTCCAGATATTGAAGCGTAAGCTTGTGCTTTCCTTTTTTCAGCGTCTTTCCTGCGAAGGCGTATGCACAGTCATTCATTCCCACCAATGTGTCCCCGTCCACTATGAATCTTGAACAGTCATCAGAATAGAGCAGGAACGTATATTCCTTTTCTGCGGGAACGGTAAGGGTGGAGGTGAATTCCGCCAGAAAGTGATTCTTTTCGGGGGCCGTGTATTCCAGCAGTTCGAATCCTCTTCCCGTACCTGTCGCAGTCGGCTCGCCGAGGGTGCTAAAGTCCGGGAGTTCTTCGTTTTCGTATCCTTCCCAGATTTTGTAACTTACCTCGCCCTCATTGTATTTCGGGGTGCAGGCGCAGGCCAGGACCGCTGCGGCCGCAATAATTGTTTTTGAAAAAGTTGTCATATCGATGGATATCTTGTGTTTGAATCTTCAAATATACGCAAAACCATCGGCAAGCAGGCGGAAATCTCGCACATTTTTGCTAAATTTGTTAACATATTTGATATTGTTATGAAAAAATCAGCATTGTTTCTTGCGGTACTCCTGACCGCAGCGGTGTCTGCTTATGCAGCCGTACCGCGTCCCGAATTTCCCCGTCCGCAGTTCGAGCGTACAAGTTGGATCAATCTCAATGGGGAATGGACCTATACTTTTGATTTCGGTCAGACCGGGCAGACCCGGGGCCTGATGTCATCGCAGGGTTTTGACGGCATCATCAACGTGCCTTTCTGCCCCGAGAGCAAGCTCTCCGGAGTGGAATACAAGGATTTCATCAACTGTATGTGGTATCAGCGCAAGGTGGAGGTTCCCGCGGACTGGGAGGGAAGGAATGTGCTCATCCACTTCGGAGCGGTGGACTATTACTGCGCCCTGTATGTGGACGGCAAGTTTGCCGACAGGCATTGGGGAGGCACCTCCTCGTTCGAGTTCGACATCACTGCATTCACGACACCCGGAAAGACGGCGAATCTCGTTCTGATGGTGAAGGATGACCTGAGGTCCGGGACCCAGACCGGAGGCAAGCAGAGCCGGAACTACTATTCGGAAGGATGTATGTATACCAGGACCACGGGAATATGGCAGACGGTCTGGATGGAGGCTGTCAATCCTGCGGGTTTGAAGGGCGTATATGTAAAACCGGACCTTGACAGGAGCAGTTTTGTCTTCGAACCGGCATTCTATTCATTGAAGGAAGGCTTGCAGTTCAGCGTCAAGGTGATTGACAACGGAAAGGTGGTGGCTTCCTCGACGGCTGCGGCTTCCACCCCGATGACCGTGACGGTTCCGGTGAAGAAGGCGAAAACCTGGTCTCCGGAGAGTCCTTTCCTCTATGACATCCGCTATGAAGTTCTTGACAAGGACGGAAAAGTTATCGATGAAGTCAAGTCATACGCAGGTATGAGGAAGGTACATATCGAGGGCAACAGGCTTTTCCTCAACAATGAGCCGGTTTTCCTTAGATTCGTTCTCGATCAGGGATTCTATCCGGATGGCGTATGGACCGCCCCGACTGATTCCGAACTGAAGGCCGACATCGAGAGAAGTATGGCCGTCGGTTTCAACGGTGCCAGACTCCACCAGAAGGTGTTCGAGGAGAGATTCCACTACTGGGCCGACAAGCTCGGATACCTGACCTGGGGCGAGAGCTCCAGCTGGGGCGTCGAAATGCAGGACAACACTGCCGCACGCAATTTTCTCACCGAATGGGAAGAGGTTGTCGTCCGTGACCGCAACCACCCGTCCATCATTGCGTGGACTCCATTCAACGAAATCTGGCCTTGCGACTATCCTTTTGGAAGCGACGAGTCAATGAACCAGTATCGCTTTGTCTCTGACGTATACAACCTTACACATAATCTGGACTATCGTCCGGTACACGATGCCAGCGGCGGGCTCCACGTCAAGACCGACATCTGGTCCTACCACAACTATAACCAAGACCCCGAAGAGCTTGCGGAGGAACTGACTCCGGAAAGCGACTCGAAGGTACCCACCTGCAACGAAGAGTACGAGGTGCCGTACGCAGGCCAGCCCTATTTCCTGGACGAATACGGCGGAATCAGATGGATAATAGAGAAATATGCGGAAAACAGCTGGGGTTACGGCAATGCTCCGAAATCATTGGATGAATTCTATGAAAGGCTCGAAAAGTTGACGGACGTCATCCTCGGATTCGACTATATCAGCGGTTTCTGCTATACCCAGCTTACGGACGTCGAGCAGGAGCAGAACGGTATCTACACATATGACCGGAAACTCAAGTTCGATGCCGCGAAACTCAAGGCTGTTTTCGGCAGGGAACGGAAGTGACCGGCATCCGCACCAGAGCCATTCCGACCATCACGAACGCCGCATTTATGAGAAGGAGTTCGTAACTTACCGTATATCCGAACGAAAGTTTGAGCCACGTTTTCAGTGCATAGCTCAGGAACGGGGCGGCAATGCAGATTAAGGGAACGGCCCGGTCCCTTACAGGGGCCTTGCACATCATCCCGAAAGCGAACAGCCCCAGTATGGGACCGTATGTGTAGCTGGCAAGCAGGTAGACGGCACTGATTGCGTCCTGATTGTTGATTGCATTGAAAACGAGAATCACGGCGCCCATACATACGGCCATAGATGCGTGAACCCATTTGCGGGTCCGGTCAAGGGAGTTACCTTCTTTCTTTCTGTCCGCCTTTAGGATATCTATCGTGAAAGAGGTCGTCAATGCCGTGAGGGCGGCCCCTGCGGTGGAATAGGATGCGGCGCACAGACCGAGCACAAACAGGAACACTGCCACTGACGGCATTCCTTTGGAAGCCACTACCGTCGGGAATAGATTGTCCGTTGACCCGGACAATCCTGATATAACGTCCGCTGCCGATGCTCCTTCGGCTCCGGATGTTTCAAATTTGAAATAACGGAGCATCAGAACGCCCAGCATGAGGAAAAGGAATATTATGACGAACTGTACCCCGGCTCCCAGAAGGACACTCTTTGCGGCCTCTTTTGAATTCCTGCAGGAAAGGTTCCGTTGCATCATATCCTGATCGAGCCCATTGGTGGCAATCACAAGGAAAATGCCGGCTATGAACTGCTTCCAGAAATACAGGCCGTTCTTCGGGTCGTCGAAGAAAAAAATCCTGGAACAGGGGTCGCTTGTCACCGCTCTGCACATTGAACTGAAATTCATCCCAAGAGCGTTCATCATTGTGACAATGCAGATGATGACTGCGGAAACGATGCACAAAGTCTTGAGTGTGTCAGTCCAGATGACGGTCTTGACTCCACCCTGAGACGTGTAGAGGAAGATAAGGCTTATTGCGATGATGACATTGACGGAGAACGGTATCCCGAGAGGCCCGAACAGCAGGTTCTGCAGCACGATGCATACCACGAAGAAGCGTACTGAAGCCCCGAGCATCTTGGAGATGAAGAAGAACCAGGCCCCGGTGGCGTGTGTTGCTCCGCCGTATCTGTCCTCCAGATATCCGTATATTGAAGTGAGGTTTTTTCTGTAAAACAGCGGGACCAGGACATAGGCTATCACTGTATAGCCGACGGCAAAACCGAGAATCATCTCAAGATATGAAAAAGACTTGGTGATGACCATCCCCGGGACCGAGATGAAGGTCACTCCCGAAACAGGCGCGCCCACGGCTGCAATCGCGGCTATCAGCCAGGGTGTCCTGTGGTTGCCGAAGAAATTGCCGCCTCCGGTATTGTGCCTGCTGAAACGGGAGATGATGAAAATAAGGACGAAATATACGAGGATTGCCGCAAGGGCTACAGCAGGGGTCATTCGGCGTGATAATTAAACGCGTAAAGTTAGCAAAGATTTGCCGAACGTTCGGTCGTCTATGGAAATTATTGATTATATTTGGTCGAGTATGCTAAGGCCAATGGCAGGAAAATATTTTATTTGGAATCCGTGGAATAATATGAGAAAGTTTATTTTGTCAATCGTTCTTGTTGTCGCGGCGGGCTGCTGCTCGGACAATATTGAAGTATCGCGTATCTGGAATGAGAATTACAGCGCATTTCCGTCAATTGTCGAGTTTCAGGGCAAGTATTACGTGGCGTTCAGAGAGGCCAGCAGCCATATTTTCGATGAAAACGGAAATGCCGACGGCAAGGCCCGCATACTGGTCTCAAATAACGGAAGGCGATGGAAATCAGTTGCACTTATCGAAAAGCCGGGCACAGACCTTCGCGATCCTAAATTGAGTGTGACTCCAGACGGACGTTTGATGGTGACCCTTGGAGGCTCTCTATATAAGGACAGAGAACTGGTGTCATTCTTTCCGCACGTAGCTTTCAGCAATGATGGGTGTACATTCTCGTCCCCCGAAAAGGTCTCTTTCGACAGTTCCATCACAGATGAACGCGAGTGGATATGGCGTCTGACCTGGCACGAGGGGGTGGGGTACGGCGTCAGTTACGGTGAACATTTCGCCCTTGTGAAAACCACGGACGGAGTGAATTATCAGACGGTTTGCGAACTGAATCTTGACCGTGCGCTGAGTCCTGGAGAAAGTACCGTCCGTTTCGCACCCGACGGCAGGATGTATATGATGGTAAGATGCGAAGGCGGCGACTCGCTTGGCCGATGGGGTGTGTCCGAGGCTCCATATACAGATTGGAAGTGGAGTGAGATGGATTTTCATCTCGGAGGCCCGGATTTCATCATTCTTGATGACGGTAGGGTAGTGGCGGGTTCCCGCTACCATTTCCCTCGCGGCAAATGCAGGACAATGGTACTGACCGGAGATCTTGACGGAAATTTCGAGGAACGCTGGCTTCTCCCTTCGGGAGGCGATACCAGCTACCCGGGGTTCCTTGACAGGGGAAATGAGTTGTGGATGGTCTATTATTCCTGCCACGAGACGGCCGACGGTGGCTCTCATGGAACAATCTATGATTTTGACCCGTCAGCCGACAAGGCGCCCCGTGCCTCAATCTATCTTGCCAGAATTCCCAAGAAACTGCTGTAACTGATTCCAAATCAGGTTTCAGTATATCTTGAACGTCTCTATCGAGTGATGGCCTATATGGAGCCTGAGGTCGGAGCCCGTGCAGGGCAGAGACTCCAGTTCTTCTTCCACCAGATTGCATCTGACAACTTTCCGTGCGGCGAAAGGAAGATTTACGGTTATATCCTTGTCGACTCCTTCCATCTCGACCAGTCTGAGAATTACCGCATCCTCATTGTCTGCCTTTTTCATCGTGGAAACCCATACGAGAGGGTCTGATATTTTCAGAAAACTGTCGGTGGAGGGGGCGGAGCCGCCCTTGTTTTTCTTGACTGTGACGTGCAGGGGATGGTTTTCCTCCAGGGCTTTCGTGCAGCCGTTCTCCCATCCTTCGGGATGAGTGGTTATGGAGAAATGGAAATCGTGGGTCCCTGCCTGATGGTACCAGTTGCCCTCACTGTGACAACTCTTGTGAGAGGAAAGCAGGATGCCCTGCAGCACAGGATAGTCGGCAACTTCGTGTGACGGGTCCTCCCAGTCACACACGGCTACGCACGAAGACATCGTGAATCCGAAACCGTTTCCGTTGGCAGAAATGAAATTCAGCACTTCCCTGGGATGCGAATCTTCCGGATGGAAACGGTAGCTGCCCTGGCCGGTGTATCCTCCGGGACGCATTTTCAGTTCGTCACGGCCCACGTGAGACACGGCCATAGGTACTTCATAGCAGATGTCGCTCGAATCGGTCTTCATATCCAAAGGGAAGAGGATTCTGTACTGTCTGTTGTGCTCTCCCGTGAAATTTTCAAGCCTTACGTCGAAGTCTATCTTCTTTTGGGAATGGTGGACGGTGATTTGTTGGATGATGTCGGCAAATCTGTCGTGGTATGTGTTTTCAAACGTGACGGAGAACTTTCCGCTGGAAACGACCTTCCAGTCTGATTTCTGTGAGCCTGACCTTTCCGTGCCGTTGAACGGCACCTCTATGTCGGTGATGCGTAGGAACTCTCCGGCTCCGTTGCCTCGGTATTCTGCGTTCAGGATATCTCCGAGAGCGAATTTTTCGTGCTCAATGACATTCTTGCAGAGCTGTTTGTCATAAAGTCTTACAATTCCTCCATCTCCGAGCACAACGTCATAATATACGTTGGAACACCAGTTGTCGCCCAAACGCACTTCTTCGTTTGAAGGATTGTTTGCATTCCGGCCCGTAACTGCCTTGAAACGCATATATCCGAATGATGGGACTTCCGCTGCGAAGCGTATAAAGGTGGAGTCGTTTCTTGAAAACATCTCCGACGAGACTGTATGATTGTTGCAGTCTCTGACAGTGCGCGGAGAGGATCCGCTGACGGGAACCTCCACGAGGGATGTTCTGGTCCACGGAAGGTCATTGAATATTATTATATCTCCCTTGCCGCCTTCCACAGCCGCTGTCAGGCTTTCCAGTTGCTCTTGCAGGACAGTCTGCCCGACAGACCGTCCGACAGACAGGGAATCTGCGAAGATGGCATCCGTTATATCTCCGTGTTTGCCTCCAAGACCATGGTCGGGATAGATTGATGCCATCCAACCCCTGTCCAGTTCCGCTTTCGGGTAATCTTTCCCGGAGAGGTGGTTGACGGTGGAATAGAATTCTGCTGCCGGGAGAAGGACTGATGCCTTCCGTTTATCAAGAGTCTGTTCGTAGTGTGCGGGACCGTGGATATAGAGCCATAGGTCAGGCCTCTCGCCATAGATGTCCGGAATGTCCGATTCCGGTGTCACCACCTTCTCAAGGTATGCATCGGTGGTGGAGTACTTCATACGCGGAAGCGGAACTTCCGACTTTGATACGATGTCGTTCCACTCATTGATGAGTTCCGTATATGAGTCCGGGGTTGCGGCATCGTTGCTCATAAGCACGGCATAGCAGGGGGAAAGGCGGCGGGTGCTGTAATAGTTGTCCCAGAGTCCGAGCCTTTCGTGGACTTTCCGGAATGCGTTGATTACGCCGCTGTCGAAGAAATGCCAGACGAATTTCTCCCATCCGTAATGACCTAAAGAATATGTGAGCACACTGGTGCCGTCTGGGCTGAACCAGTCATAGAGCCCTTCTGCGTGACGGGAGATGAACAGATTCCTGATTCCGCTCTTTGAAAGTATCTGCGGCATCTGAAGCGTTCTGCCGGGAACGTCCATATTGGAGGCTGTGAAATCGTCGCAACCGGAAAGATTCTCACGTATCCACTTCCTTCCATAGTAAGCCTGCCTTACCAGCTGCTCGCCTGAGGCGAGGCCTTCGTAGGGCTGGTTGTATGTCGCTCCCCAGAGGAAACGGCCTTCCTTGAATCTCTGTATCACTTCGTCCTTCCTTTCGGGGCAAGCCTCCAGAAACTCCATTAGATTAAGGGTCTGCTCCATCTCAAAAGTGAACTCCGGATCGGTTTTCATCATTTCGAGGGCGGGGATGACGATGTTGTCTATCCTGTCTTTCCTGCAGTAGTCGGGCGTGTCCATCCAGGCGATATCCTGATGGGATGCCTGAAGAAGATGTATCTCCCCGTTTCTGAAATATCCCCAGTCGCTGTTTATAGGGGCTTCTATGCTCAGAGAAGAGGCGACCTTGCCGTTGACAGTGCATTCCAGAATGTTCCGCTGTCCGACCATCGGAAGCCACGCGGTCACGCTGTCAGGTCTGTCTGTGCGGTGGAAAGGCAGCGCTTCACCGTCGAGGGCGAAAGAGACGTCCCGGTCTGCGGAGATGACAATACAGGAAAGCACTTTCAGATGACCGTCCTGCCGTTCATAGGTGAGGGGAGACACCGGCTCCACCTTGATGACTGTCTGTGCCTGAAAAGAGGCCGCCAACAATATGGCGGGAATCAGAATGGAGATTTTTTTCATATCGTGTAGAAATCGTGTAAAGGAATAATTGCATCCGGCTTCTACAAAGATACTTCATATCGGCCAAATATTGTTAATAATGACTAAATTTGTAGTTATGCTTAGAAAATCAATTTTACTTTTTGCGCTTCTGTCATTGTGCACAGTGGCTTTCGGGCAGTCAGGATATGTCGTGATAACGGATTATGTGAAGGCTGGGACAGGGGAGGACGTCAGCACTGTAATCCAGTCGGTGATGGACAGCAACCCAAACAGGACAATCTACTTCCCGGATGGCGAATATGTTATCGGGCAGCCGATTCTGACTCCTGCGGACCCCGGGAAAAGCGTCTCCCTCGAATTGTCCAACTATGCAGTGCTCCGTGCATCGGACGACTGGAATTCCGATGAGGCGATGATACGTCTCGGAGGGAAGGACCCTGCAAACAACATCCGGCAGAACGGCAGCAACTACTACCTCTCCGGAGGAATCATCGACGGCAACCACAAGGCCGACGGCATATCGATTGACGGAGGCCGGGAGACGGTTGTCCGCAACTGCTCCGTCAAACACGTGCGGACGGGCCTCCATATCAAATATGGCGCGAACAGCGGCTCGTCGGACTGCGACATTCACGACATCAACATCGTCTGTGACTACCGGCCGGACTGTACGGGTATTCTTGTCGAAGGGTATGACAACACCTTCACGAACATCCGCATCTCCGGGGCCCTGATAGGAGTGAGGCTCGTCAGTGCCGGCAACTACCTGCGGAACATCCATCCTCTCTTTTACAATTCGGAGAAGGACTATGAGCAGAGCATCGGGTTCCTTTGCGAGAGCGACAACAACTGGTTCGATTTCTGTTATTCGGACCAGTTCGGGACGGGATTCCAGAACAGCGGGCAATACAGTGTCCTGGACAACTGCTTCGTATTCTGGTATGCCAGGACAGGAAAACGTCATACCGCTATCAAGTCAACCGGGGAGTTCAATCTGACCGTGACGAATTTCACCGCCGGAATGGGTGGCTGGAACGCCGCGTCGGAGGCGAATCTGGTTCTTGATGCGGCACAGCCCGGAGGCAGGGGAGTCTTCAATAATCTCCACATATCCGAGCCGGAGGTTCTCTCCGATACGAAATATCTGGAGTACGTCAAATAACAGCCGTGGAAAGGATGCGAAAGAGAGGGCTGCCGTTGACAATTCTGTTATGCTGTTTCAGCTTTGTATGTGCCGGATTCGAATTTTCAGGATATGAGGGCGGAATGATGGTGCACTGCGGATATGTTTCCGCCGGCTCCGTTACTTTCCGTTCTCCATCCGGAACGGCCACGGATGTGAGTATGAAGGGCGTTCCTGTCGGAATCGGGGGCGCTCTGAAAGTCGGATTCGGCAAACACCTCCGCGTTGGAGGGGAAGGCTATGTGTCCACCTTGAAATACGGTTCCTACGGGAGCAGCGAGACAATAGGCTGGGGAGGCCTTCTGGCAGATTGTGTCTGGACGGGCGGCAGATGGTCCTGTTTTGTCGGTGGGACTGTCGGCGGCGGCAGTGTGAAGAACGTCACCCTGCTTTCCGAAATGCCGTCTGACTTCATCCTTGAGGATGGTTCCTCTTCTTACAGGGAATACGGATTCCTGGCGCTTGTCCCCTTCGCCGGTGTGGAATACGCCATCACCGAAAGAATTCATCTCACGGCAAAGGTGGACTGGATGTTCAATGCCAGCAACCCGCAGCCGGATTTCGTGAAGGGCCCCAGACTTTACATAGGGTTTATGTTCTGCCATTCACGGTGACGCCTGCTTGATGTCAAATATTATTGCTAAATTTGTATTACTGAACAATATCCGCTTATGAAAAATTATCTTACACCTATTGCAGCCGCGTTGGCGCTCGTCTCATTCGACTCCTGCGCTCCCAAGGAGGAGAAGCCCGTCCAGCCGGTGATTTTTTCGGAAGTCACAATCAATGACGCTTTCTGGACCCCTATGATTGACAAGGTCAAGAACGTGACGATGGATGTCTGTATCGACCAGATTGAGAACAAGACCGGACGTATCCGCAACTTCGAGAATGCCGCGAAAGGGCGTGGGGAACATTCCGGAATATTCTTCGACGATTCAGATGTCTACAAAGCACTGGAAGGAATGGCTTACTCCCTCAAGAACAACCCGGACCCCGTCCTTGAGGCTAAATGCGACGAATGGATTGACAAGATGGCCGCGGCGCAGCAGAGCGACGGCTACATCAACACTTTCTATACTTTGACCGGCCTTGAAAACAGGTGGTCAGATATGGACAAGCACGAGATGTACTGTGCCGGACATATGATAGAGGCCGCAATCGCATATTACGACGTCACCGGCAAGAGAAAGCTGCTGGACGTCTCGAAAAGGATGGTTGCCCATATGATGGACAAGTTCGGCCCCGGCAAGGAAGACTGGGTGCCGGGCCATGAGGAGATTGAGCTGGCTCTTGTCAAGCTCTTCCGTGTGACAGGTGAGAAAAAGTATCTGGACTTCGCGCAGTGGCTCATCGAAGAGCGCGGCCGCGGTTACGGACACCTGGCTGATGCAAAACCCTGGAATCCTATGTATTATCAGGATGAAGTCCCCGTGCGCGACCTCCAGAAAATCACCGGACACGCAGTCCGTTCGATGTATCTGTTCTGCGGAATGGCCGACGTTGCCGCATATACCGGCGATCAGGGATATATGGATGCGCTTGACAAGCTGTGGCACAATATCGTGGAATGCAAGATGTACATAACCGGAGGCATCGGACACATTAACCACTCCGAAGGATTCTCCGAGGATTTTGACCTCCCCAATGCGGATGCATACTGCGAAACCTGCGCTTCGATAGGTATGGTGCTGTGGAACTGGAGAATGAACGGGATGACCGCTGATGCGAAATATATTGACATCCTTGAACGTTCACTCTATAACGGTGTCCTTTCCGGCATCTCCGAGAAAGGGGACAAGTTTTTCTATGTCAACCCTCTGGAATCTTACGGCGACCATCACAGACAGGAGTGGTACGGTTGTGCCTGCTGTCCTTCAAATATATGCAGGTTCATCCCCTCTGTCGGCAACTATATCTATGGTGTCGGAGACAATGAACTGTATGTCAATCTGTTCGTCGGCAGCAAGACAACCGTGGACGGTATGACGATAGAGCAGGTAACCGATTATCCCTGGAATGGCAACGTCGAGTTGACGATGTCGCTCCCCAGGTCGAAGGAGAGGACCTTGAAGGTCAGGATTCCGTCCTGGTGCTCATCCTGGTCCGCCAGCGTAAACGGAGAAGACGTGACCGTCTCCCGGGAGGCTCTTGACCACGGATATCTCGCTCTTGCCCGCAAATGGAATGACGGGGATAAGGTGACTCTCACTTTCGATATGCCGGTGAGGGTTGAAAGCGCGGATCCGAGGGTGAAGGAGGATCTTGGAAAACGTGCGATAATGCGCGGACCTCTCGTCTTCTGTCTGGAAGGTGTGGACAATCCCGACCTGTATGATTCGGCTCTCCTCAATGCGGAGACCACCTTCTCCTCACAGTTCGATTCTGATTTGGTGGGAGGTGTCCAGACCGTCTGTGCAGCCACGCAGGCCGGAGAACTCAAATTCATCCCGTATTTCGCATGGGACAACAGGGAGGCCTGCCCGATGAAAGTATGGGTCAATTATGCCGAATAATCAAGTGACGCAATGTCGAATCGTGTGACATTTCTTGGAACAGGCACTTCTCAGGGAGTGCCTGTTATCTGTTGTGACTGTCCTGTATGCCAATCGGAAGATGCCCACGACAAGAGACTGAGGTCGTCCGTACTTGTCGAATATGACGGATTGAAGATTCTGGTGGATGCCGGACCCGATTTCAGGCAGCAGATGCTGCGGGCCGGCTCCCCCAGGCCGGATGCCATTCTCCTGACCCATCACCATATCGACCATACGGGGGGGCTTGATGATGTCAGGGCCCTGAACCATCTGTGCAACAGGGATTTTCCGATTTATTGCGAGCGTAATGTCGAAGAATCCCTTCAAAAGCAGTTCTATTATGCCTTTTCTTCCCGGAAATATCCCGGCGCTCCGGGGTTCGATATAAGGACGATCACTTCGAATCCGTTCGAAATCGAGGGCAGGGAAATCGTCCCTATCCGTGCGATGCACTACAAACTGCCGATACTTGGTTTCCGCTTCGGCGATTTCGCTTATGTCACTGACGCCAACTACATTCCGGAATCGGAATTCGTCAAGCTTGAGGGGGTGAAGCTGTTTGTCGTGAACACAGTCCGGAGAGGAAAGCACATCTCTCATTTCTCTCTTGAGGAGGCGGTAAGTGTCTGTCTTAAGGTGGGGGCGGAGAGGTCGTTCCTGACCCATATTTCTCATCTGCTTCCCACTCACCGCGAACTGTCGGCTGAACTGCCGACCGGAATTCTTCCCGCCTACGACGGGCTCTCTGTCGAGTTCTGAATGTCCTCCGGAGCGAGGGTCACTTCAACCGTTTTTCCTATAAGGGAAGAATCGGCTGGGCGCTTCACGCAGATGTAATTTTCGGTGTATCCGGATATGAACCCGTCTTTCTCGGTACTTTCGAACAATACTGAAGCTTTCCTTCCGATATTTGCTGAAACAAAATCTGTATGAAGTTGTTTGCAAAGTACTTGAAGTTTTGCCTCACGTTCGCTTTTCACTGATTCCTGAACCTGGTCCTTCCTTGCGGCGGCAGGTGTCCCGTCTCTGCGTGAGTATGGGAAAATATGAAGATACGCCGGACGTATTCTCTCGAGGGTCCTGTAAGTTTCTTTGAAATCCTCGTCCGTTTCCCCGGGAAATCCGACTATGACGTCTATTCCGAAAAACACCTTCGTTCCCCGTTCCTCCGGACTTTCCATCAGCTCCCTTACAAGGTTTATCTTCGCCTCGAATTCCGCCACGGAATAGCGGCGGCGCATCTGCTGCAGAGTCCTGTCGCAGCCTGACTGAATCGGTATGTGGAAATGGGGGAGAAACTTGGTGTCTCCTCCGGCAATCCATCTTACGATATCTTCCGTCAGAAGGTTCGGCTCAATCGATGAAATCCGGTATCTCTCGATTCCATCCACCTCATTGAGCGCCTTCAGAAGTTCCAGGAAGGATTCACCTGTCGTACGTCCGTAATCGCCTATGTTCACCCCCGTGAGGACAATCTCCCTGATTCCGCTGCCGGCAATCTCTTCCGCCTGCTTTACCAGAGAGCTGATGGGGATGTTCCTGCTTTTGCCGCGTGCGTATGGCACCGTGCAGTAGGAACAGAAATAATTGCATCCATCCTGAACTTTCAGAAAAGAACGGGTCCTTTCTCCCGAGGAATAGGCGGGGAAAACCGATTCAATTCCGCTGTATGGACAGTGGAACAGCCCGGATCGGTCCGTCTTGCCGAATTCTGAAATGATTTCCGGCAGGCGGCTTTTTTTCTCAGCTCCTATGACAAGGCCGACACCTTCCATTTCGAGTATCCTGTCGGGTTTGAGTTGGGCGTAACATCCCGTAACCGCGATGATTGCTTCAGGAGAACGTCTGTGCAACCTGCTTATTATGTTCCTGCACTTCCTGTCGGCGTGTCCGGTTACGGAACAGGTGTTGATGACAAATATGTCGGCATTCTCTGCGGGACTGACGGTACGGTAGCCTTTGTCCGCCAGAATCCTTGCGTATGTCGAGGTTTCGGCATAATTGAGTTTGCACCCCAGAGTTATATAGGCAATTGTCTTCAAATCGGTTTTTGTTCAGAAATCAATTGAGACTGAGGAACTCTCTGTAAATCCATCCAGCGGCGGGTTGAACTTGGTGACAGTCACTTTTCCGGAGGTTATGCGTGGAAATCCTGTTCTGACGGCACGGGCTATTCTTGCGGCCACGTTTTCCAGAAGGCAGGACTGCTTTCCCATCTCTGCGGCAATTGTGTCATAGACTGCTGAATAGTCCACGGCGAACGCCAGATCATCCGTTTCAGCCGCCTTCGAAATGTCGTAATCGTATTCCAGGTCGACACGGAATCTGTTCCCTTCTTTCCGCTCGCTTTCCAGGCATCCGTGGAAAGCTTTGAATTCCATACCGTCAAGGCGTATCATAAAGTCAGTCTCCGTATTCCGCCGCTCTGGAAAGGGGAGCGATGTCAAGGGTTGTGAAAATGTTTTCCAGATATTTGAAATGTCCAGTGATGGCTATCATCGCGGCATTGTCCGTGGTGAACCGCAGTTCCGGGAGGAATGTGGTCCAGCCGCGCTTCGCCCCCTCTTCCCGGATTCTGTTCCTCAGACCGCTGTTCGCCGATACTCCGCCGGAAATGGCCACCTGACGTATTCCGGTCTGTTTGACGGCGATAATGAGTTTCTTCAGCAATATGTCAATCAGGTCTTTCTGGAAAGAGGCGCAGATGTCGGCTTTGTTATTCTCCATAAACGCAGGGTCTTCCTTCAAGCGGTCCCGCAGGAAATAAAGCAGGGAAGTCTTGATTCCGCTGAAGCTGTAGTCAAGGCCGGGAATGTTCGGCTTTGCAAACCGGAATGCCTCGGGATTGCCCTCCTTTGCCAGCCTGTCAATGACCGGACCTCCCGGATACCCCAGGCCCATATGCTTTGCGCATTTGTCGAAGGCTTCACCGACTGCGTCATCGATTGTGTGGCCCAATATCTCAAAGTTCAGGGGACCGTCCACCCGTACTATCTGTGTGTGGCCTCCTGATACCAGAAGGCACAGAAAGGGGAATTCCGGAGAACGGTTCTCTTTCCCTTCGACCTTGACGAAGTGTGACAGAATGTGGCCCTGAAGATGGTTTACCTCAATCATAGGTTTGCCTGTCGCGAGGCTCAGCCCCTTGGCGAACGAGGTGCCTACCAGAAGAGAGCCCAGAAGTCCGGGACCTCTTGTGAAAGCAATCGCATCGATATCGTCCATCGTGACCCCGGCTGTCTCGAGAGCCTGGCTCACAACCGGAACTATGTTCTGCTGATGCGCCCGCGATGCGAGTTCGGGAATCACGCCTCCGTACCTTCGATGCACTTCCTGGGAGGCCATTGTGTTCGACAGAAGATACCCGTCACGCAGCACCGCGGCGGAGGTGTCGTCACAAGAAGATTCTATACCCAGAATGGTTACTGCCATATACCTTATCTTTGGTTGCAAAAATAGCACTTTTCGTTTATCTTTGCAAGTTATGTCCCGGTTGAGGAAAATAGTCCTGACACTCATTCTTGCACTGCTGCTTTTTCCTGCGGCCATTGCCGTGTGCATCCAGATTCCCGGGATTCAGACGGCGGTCTGCAACATTCTTGCGGGCAGGATAGCCGACAGTATGGGAGGCCGTGCAAGTATAGGGAGAATCTATTTTTCTCCTCCGAACTATTTGATTCTGAAGGATGTATCCCTTTATCAAAAGGAGGATGGAGACACCGTCGCCTGTGTGGGCAAGTTGCTCGTCAAAGTGGATGCAAGTTCTCTGGTTACCGCCAGTCCCAGAATCCGCCGCATCTCCATTGAGAAAGGTGCCGTGCATCTTGAGAAACTGAAGCCGATGCTGGCCCGTCTCAATGAGGGAAAACCGCCGAAAGATACTTCGCGCGCGGGGATTGATATTCCTTTCAGCTCCTTCAGGCTGGACCGGCTGCGGGTAAGGGATTTCAGCTTCTCACTCTTCAACCCGAACCGCAGGAAGCCTGCAGACAGGAAGAAGCATCCTGTGAAACTTGACTGGGGAGACCTGCAGCTCAGCGACATCAATCTTGAGATGGAGTCCATCGTCGTTGACAACTCCGTCAAATGTACGATCAAGAATATTTCGGCAAAAGAAAGATATGGTTTCGATATGAACACCTTCGGGTGCGACGTGGTTCTGGATACGACCGGAATCCATATCGACGGCCTGCATTATAACGACGGATATTCAAACCTTGTTTCACCCCATCTGGACCTTCTGTTCAATGATTTTACCGCCTTCAAGGATTTCTGCCGCAACGTCACCTTCGACGCCACTTTCGACAACACTTTCCTCGATTTCAAATCGTTGCGCTATTATGGCCTCAAAGACGGCATCAACCTGAAACTGTATGTCGACGGCCGCGTGACAGGTCCTATCTGCCATCTGGACAGCGAATGTCTGGACGTACATACCGGAACGCGCCGTACCCATCTGAAACTTGTCCCGCATATTGTGGGTTTGCCGAAAAGCGCCTCCACAATGGCAAGTGTCAAAGTTCTGGATCTGACAACCGATTCCAGAGATATCGCGCAAGTTGTTTCCGAAGTCTCGAAGAAAAAGGGTTTCGACAAGCGGAAACTGTCACGCCTTGCTCCCGGTGACAGAATACGTTTCAAGGGCAAATTGGACGGGCTGTTTACTGATTTTGTAGCATACGGAAAACTTGAGGGGAGGCAGCTGGGAGTTGCGCAGGTGGATATGATATGCCGTGCCGACAAACAGAAGGGATACACACTTGACGGATATCTTCAAACGTATGACTTCGACTTGGGTTATCTCCTCCAAAAAGATGCGCTCGGCCCTTTGACCTGCACCGGAGAGGCTGTCGCGCATACTGGAAAGAACCTTGACGTCCAGTTGAATTCCCTTTCAATCGATTCACTGGCTCTCGGGAAACGGGTTTACAATGACATCGGAGTGGCAGGCCGATATGCAGACGGAGGGTTGAACGTTGAAATTGACTGTGATGACGAGTGGGCTGAATTCGATCTCGCCGTCAACCTTTCAAAACTTTCCCTTGAAACATCCGAACTTGACCTCGACATCAGAAATCTTTCGTTCCGGCAGGATTCGTCCTCATTGTTCATAGGGAATGTCAAGCTGGGTGCCAGCACGAATTCTTCCGGGTCTTCGGCCACATTGACCTCCTCTTTCGCAGATGTAGGATTTGATAGTGACGGGGATTTCGCATCGTTTGTCAAAAGCCTGTCACAGAAGGATTATTCCAATGTCCGTGCCCAGATGTCCGTGGTCTTCAAGGAGACGGAACCTTTGTGCAAGGTGTTCCTGCCTGAACTTTATCTTAGCCGCAACACGGCGTTTGCCTATGAATATTCCTCAAATGAACTCGGCAGGTCTTTCCTTTATTCAGATCTGGTCGCGTGGGGAGACACGTATGTCAAGGACCTCACCCTGAGGACAACTGTCGACACCTCCGATATCTTGAATGTCAATGTAATGGCGGATATGATCAGGAGCGGAGGACTGGATTTCAAATCGCCCGACATTGACGTGGACATACTGAGCGACACGGCGTGGTCGTTCCGTGGGAGACTCAATGAATCCGGTTTCCATCTCGGGAAAGAGAGATGGAACCTGAAGTCCGACTTTGTCAGCATCCGGAAGAAACTCATTCAGATAGACAGTCTTGTTCTTTTCAATTCGGACCATTCCATTGTGGTGGACGGTACTCTGGGCGAAGGAAACAAGGACATTGATGGTGACGGGATCGAAGATTCGGACAAACTGGCGGTCCGTTTGAATGACATAGATATGTCCCTGTTCGAGTCTCTGTTCAAAAACCCCGTCAGATTGGGCGGGACATTCAACGGGGAATGCAGTGCCGTGAACTATTTCGGAGAGGCCGGCGGATTTCTTGCCGACCTCCGCGCAGACACTCTTGCCATAAACGGACGTCCCTTCGGCGATATGGAAATCAGGGCCTTGTGGAATTCTTTGAACCGTCGCTTCGATATTTCACTTGAAAACACGCTCGATTTCAAGCAGCCGCTCACACTCACAGGGTCATTTTTCCCTGAAAACAGGAGCTTTGACATGGATTTCCTGCTGGACAGGCTGAATCCCGGTCTTTTCGAGCCGTTCCTTGCCGATGTTGTCAAGAATATGGGAGGCGCCGTCTCCGGTGGGATAAAAGTTCATGGCCCGCTTGACAGCCTTGAGATTTCAAGTGAGTCCTGCCGTCTTGACAGCGCTTTCTGCACGTTGGCTTATACCAATGTCCCGTATATCATCGACGGCCCGTTCTCAATCGACAACAAGGGAGTCGGCCTTGACGGAATAGTCATACTGGACAGACAGGGGAACAACGGCAGGGTCAGCGGTGGGGTCCATTTTGACAATTTCAAGAATCTGAATCTGGACACGCGCATATCGATGGAGAATCTGCTTGCGCTGAACACTACATTGAGTGACAACGAAACGTTCTACGGCAAGGCGTATGCTTCAGGAACCGTACATCTCGGCGGGGCAGGGAAGAGCATGATGCTTGACATAGCGGCCCGGACAGAGGAAAATACGTCGATACATATCCCTGTAAGGACTTCAGGAAAGGATGTAGCCTCGCTGCTCACCTTCGTCTCCCACGGACCGAGACATGCAAGCGAATTCGACTCCCTGGTAGCCGCCCGTACTGTCATAAAGAAGAAGGCTGCGGGAGCGGGGATGGGAGTCAGCCTGCTGGTGGATGCCACACCCTCCGCGGACGTGCAGCTTGAGATCAACCGTTCGACGGGTGATATTCTCAGCGCCAGTGGGGACGGTCAGATTTCAATCACGGCAGGAGCGGGCAGGAAGTTCAACATCAAGGGTGATTATGTTGTCCAGAGCGGAAATTACAATTTCACGCTTGTCGGCGGAATGTTGTCGAAAGATTTCAAGATAGAACCCGGAGGTACGATTTCAATGAATGGTGACATTATGGATTCCCGTCTGGACCTGATTGCAAAATACCGAACGAAGGCATCCCTGTCGACCCTTGTGGCGGATACATCGTCAGTTGGCCTGAGGAGGAACGTGGAATGCGGAATCGGTCTCACCGGACGGCTCTCCAATCCGGAGCTTTCGTTCAAGGTGGAGATTCCTGACCTTGATCCGGCCACTATGAGTCAGGTTGAAGCAGCTCTCAACAGCGAAGAGAAGCGTATGAAGCAGGTGCTTTCACTCCTTATCTCCGGAAGTTTCGTCCCTGAACAGCAAGGCGGGATAGTCAATTCGTCAACCGTACTCTATTCCAACGTGACCGAGATGATGTCGAACCAGTTCAACAAGATTTTCAAGCAGCTGGATATTCCGCTTGATTTCGGGTTCAACTATCAGCCGACATCTGACGGAAGAAACATATTCGACGTGGCGGTTTCCACCCAGCTTTTCAACAATCGTGTCACTATCAACGGAAATATCGGCAACAGGAAGAACACCACCTCCAATGCGACCGACATCATAGGCGATATCGACGTCCAGATCAAGTTGAACAAGGCAGGCAAATTGCTTCTCAATGTTTTCAGCCACTCCACGGACCAATACAGCAACTACCTCGACCAGGCTCAGCGAAACGGGGCTGGAATTGTATATAAGGAGGATTTTGACACTTTCCGGGAATTGATGCGGAAGATGTTCCGAAGCAAGAAACGCCAGCAGGCAACTCAAGACAATGAAACAAGGTAAGTTATATCTGATACCCACCCCTTTGGGAGATTATCCCCCTTCTCTTGTTCTGACACAGGAGGTGTTGAACAGGGTCAATTCAATTTCGCTGTTTTTCGTCGAGGAAATCCGCACTGCGAGAAGGTTCCTTTCCGCCGCGGGATTGAAGGGCCATATTGACACTCTGGAATTTCACGAAATCAATGAACATTCCACGGCGGAACAGATTTCCGGACTCGGACGTCTGCTCGGGGAGAGAGATGCCGCCCTCATCTCGGAAGCCGGTCTTCCGGCGGTCGCCGATCCCGGAGCGCAACTTGTCGCAATTGCGCATCAGTCGGGGGTTGAGGTGGTGCCTATGGTGGGCCCCTCGTCACTTATGATGGCTTTGATGTCGTCGGGTCTCAACGGACAGTGCTTCGCATTCACCGGCTATCTTCCGGTAAAGAATGATGCCAGGCGTTCTGCAATTGCGGAACTTGAAAGAGTTTCCGCCCGATTGTCACAGAGCCAGATAATAATAGAAACTCCGTATCGCAATGATGCCCTTCTGCGGGACCTTCTGTCGACGCTTAAGCCGACGACGCGTCTCTGTATCGCTGCCGACATCACCCTGCCAACACAATTCATCAGAACTTTTCCCGTTTCCGTCTGGAGAAAGAACCCGGTTGAAATCGGCAAGCGTCCCTGCGTATTCATAATATTGGCATGAAAGAATTCGACATATCGTTCCCGATAAACCATACTCCCACCGAGGAGGAACTTGTTTCCGCTTCGGCGCGTGCGCTTGGTGTGGCAAAGGCTAAGGTGGCCTTTGCGAAGATTGTAAAACGTTCCCTGGACGCACGCGGCGAAATTGTGTACAGATACAGGATAGCCGCCGCATCCGAGGGGGAGACGGTGCAAGAGTACAGGCTTCCTGATTACAGGAATGTCTCATCTTCAAGGCCCGTGATAATTGTCGGAGGCGGGCCTGCAGGAATGTTCGCCTCTCTGCGCCTGCTGATGGAAGGTCTGAAGCCGGTCATTCTCGAGAGGGGGAAGGACGTACATTCCAGAAAAACCGACCTTGCTCTTCTCAACAGGGAAGGGGTCGTGAATCCCGATTCCAACTACTGTTTCGGTGAAGGCGGTGCCGGCACTTTTTCCGACGGCAAGCTCTTTACCAGGTCGAACAAGAGAGGTGACATCAGGGAAGTGCTGCATCAACTGGTCCGTTTCGGTGCGGATGAAAGTATCCTGACCGATGCTCATCCTCATATCGGAAGTGACAGACTTCCGGAAATCGTGGAGAACATACGCAAGTGTATAGTTGAACACGGCGGGGAGTATCATTTCGGAGAGACTGTCATTGACCTCCAACAGGTGATGGACGGCACGTCGGACAGGTGGAAGGTGGTCTGTGCCGGAGGAAATGTATACAGGGCCGCGGACGTGGTGCTTGCCACTGGCCATTCCTCCCGGGAGATATACAAGATGTTCGACTCAAAGGGGTGGACTCTGCAGGCAAAAGGCTTCGCGATGGGTCTGAGGGCCGAGCATCCCCAGTCCCTGATAAACAGAATACAGTATCACGGAAAATATCAGCCCGGAATGCCTGCCGCCGAGTATTCCCTGGTGGAGCAGGTGGAGGGAAGGGGAGTGTTCAGCTTCTGTATGTGTCCGGGAGGTATTCTTGTTCCGGCCGTGTCATCCGCAGGAGAACTTGTTCTCAACGGTATGTCCGGCTCCGGCAGAAGTTCCCGTTGGGCCAATGCCGGGATTGTCTGCTCCGTGGAGCCTGAGGATGTGCCTGAGTTTGACAAATACGGGCCCTTCGGACTTATGGAGTTTCAGAAGTCAGTCGAAAGGGCGATGTTCGGTTTCTCCTATTCGTTGAAGGCCCCGGGACAACGTATGATGGATTTCTGCAGGAGAAAGGATTCGGGCAATCTTCCCGTTTCGTCATATCAGCCCGGAGTTCTCAATGCTCCTCTTTACGAGATGCTGCCGGAATTCGTATACAGCCGGCTCCGAGTCGCCTTCTCCGAATTCGGACGGAAAATGAAAGGCTATTATACGAACGATGCCCTTGTGCTGGCCGTCGAGTCCAGAACCTCTTCGCCGGTCCGCATCCCCAGGGATGAAAACACACTGAATGCCGCCGGACTTCCCGGCCTTTACCCCTGCGGGGAGGGTTCCGGGTATTCGGGCGGCATAGTTTCCAGCGCTGTGGACGGTATCCTAGTGGCAGCCTCCATTGCAGGATGAGCAGTTGCCCCCGCAATTGTGGGCAAGTTCACCGTGCAGGCCTTCCTCAAGTTCTTTGTCCGTCGCGTCTCTTATTGCTGTGATTTCTCCTGTGAAGTTGAGGACCTTGTCCGCGAGTTCGTGGTTGAAATCCATCTTTACGGTCTCTTTCCCGACTGAAACCACCTTGCCCTGCATTATTCCTCCCGCCTGATTCATCATCGGGATGACGTTTCCGACGAAGAGGATGTCTGTGCGTACCTTTCCGTCCTGCTCGAAAATCTTCAAGGGAAGGTCCACGATTGCCGACGGGTCGCTTTTCCCATACCCTTCTTCGGGAGAGAGGGTGAACTCGAAGCTGTCTCCGACCTCCTTGCCCTTGATGTATTCTTCAAATTTGGGCAGCAGACTCCCGACTCCGAAGATGAACTCCAGAGGATTGTCTTTCTTTGCTTCGTCCTTTACCTGTCCGTCCACTACCAGACGATATGTCAGTGAAACCACTTTTCTCTCTTCAATTTTCATAATTGCTTAATTTCATTATTTTGTTGTATATCTTTTCATTGTAAATCCGTATCGGATAACTCAGCCCCCCTTCGGCCACCTTCAGCCTCTTGGAGTCGGAGTTGTCGATTATCAGCCAGTAGTTGCAGACCGGTATGTAGATGTTCCTCAGATTTTCCAACCCTTGAGCGTATCTTCTGACGATGGTTTCCCTCTCGATGTCGTGTCCTCCGGCGGCCACCCTCATCGCGACTCTCTTTATTGCAAGTTCCGGGCTCCTGAGCCAGAAGAAGACAACGATAACCATATATCCCTTCCTCTGAGCCTCTACGATGGTTTTTGCAAAGCTTCTGGTCGCAAGGGTGGTCTCGATGCCGAAATCCTCGTTCTTGTCAATCAGTTCCTTCACTCTGTCCATCATCAGCCGGCTGGCTCTGAGCGCCTCCTTCTCGGGATTCTCGGGGGAGAGCCTTTCCGCTATCTCGTCAGCGTTGACATATTCGTCCACGTTCAGCATATCGGGCAGCATAGTGTAGGTGGCGGTTGTCTTTCCCGCTCCGTTGCATCCGGATATGATGTACATTCTGGCCATGTCCGCGCAAATTTAGAAATCTGTTTCCGCAATTCCAATCAGAATGAAGCCGTCCTGAAATTGAGGGCGAAGGATTCCGCAGGCATACCCTTCGGCAGGGTGACCGTGACTTTATCTCCGGATACCTTGTATCTTACACTCTTCCCGGTTGAAACAAGCGACATCTTGCCGACAGGGACATTGCCTTCCCATTCGATTGTGGCGGGAATTTCCGCCCCGTCATAGGCATAGACGGCATTGAGGCTTCCGTCCTTTGATGCGGTGAACCATACCTTTCCGTCATTGAAGGTTTCGGTAATCCTTGTGTTGTATATGGCATTGCCGTATTTGCGCATCCATTTTCCTATCTCTGCAAGGATTTTCCGTGCACCTTCGTCAATTGTTCCGTCTGGTTTGGGGCCTACTCCGAGCAGAAGGTTGCCTCCCTTTGCCACTATCTCAATCAGGTTTGCGATGACCTTCTCAGCGCTCTTGTATTTGGGATTGTCAGACCATCCCCAACCAGCAAGAACGTCGCAGGTTTCCCAGGGAAAGTCCATCTGGCAAGGGGGAATCGTACATTCGGGAGTCTGATAATTCTCGAATTTATTCTTCCTGGCACGGTCCACGCAGATAAGTCCGGGATTGGTACGTCGCACCTCGTCAAGTACTTCTCCCAATCCGACCTCGGACCCGTCTATCCACCCTCCGTCAAGCCATAGGATATCCATCCTCCCGAGATCCGTGCTGATTTCCTTCAATTGGTTTCGGGTGAAATCGACGTATGAACGCCACAGTTCAGGGTAGTGGGCGTGGTCATAGTTGCTGTGTCTGTCAGGTGCGGCGAAATCGGGGTTCCAGAATCCGTGATGATGCCAGTCGGGCTTCGAGAAATAGGCGCCCACCATAAAATCCTTCTCCCTGAAGGCATCGAACACATCTTTCGCATAATTACGATCGGCCTTGAAATCCGTGTATCTGGTGTCGTACATACAGAAACCGTCGTGGTGCTTGGTTGTGAAGACCATATATTTCATACCGGCATCCTTCATAATGTCCGCCCATATCTCCGGATTGAAGTCCGTAGGATGGAAATCCTTGTTCAGATTCCAGTACCACTTGCGGAACTCGTCCAGATTCATATTTCTTGCTCTACGATCCCTGTATTCGAATTCGAAATCCTCTGAACACAACGGCCAGGATTCGACAATGCCGGGAACGGAATAGAGCCCCCAGTGGAATATGACACCGAACTTCAGGTCCTGCCACTCGTCGAGTCTGGCAAGAACCGCATCCTCCGTGGGCTGGATGTAGTTGCCGTACCAGTTGTCAAGACGCTCATCGAGGAATTCTCCGATCCGATCGAGCCAGGTGTAGCTGCCTGTTCCCGGAGAGGCAGTCTTCTGAAAACAGTGATATCGGGTCGCGAGGGTGTGAAGTTCGCTCTGGATGCCCATTGCGCGCATTTTCTCCCAGACACGCACGGAGCCCATTGAAGAATAGCCGTCCGCATCGCCGTGGATGAAGAGCATCGGCGCCGTGCCGGAGTCGAAATTGAATTCGGGGGCGATATAGTATTCGTCGCTGTTGCCCCGGTCGGAATTTTCCCCGTCGAAGCCGTCCGACAGTACGTATGCGGGATATATGCCTATGCCCCATTGGACATTGCAGGGAACTTTGTCGATGTCATCTATAGGGAGATATGAAGGCTGGCTCGATGAGGTGACGCCCATAAGGGTCAGATGGCCGCCTGCCGAACTTCCCATAATGCCGATCTGGTTCGGGTCGCAGTCGTGGGACCTGGCGTTCTTGCGGACAATGCGGATTGCACGTTGGATGTCCTGCCAGGCTGTGGTATGCTTGGCCAGTCCGCTTTCAGCGGAGGGGCGGGGAGTGCGGTACTGGACCGTCACTACCGTCATCCCGCGGTTCAGGAGATAGCGTCTTGCCGGGTCCACCTCGAATCCGTCGGGACTGTTTCCCATATATGCTCCGCCGGACCATATTATCTGGACGGCATCGGTCTTTCTCTGTTTGGGTATATACCACTTCAGGTAGGGGTGGCATTGGTCCTCTTCCGCATAGGGCATCTTTCCCTCGGGCCATATCTCTTCAGTGAAGGTCTCCCTGACATCCTTGTCCGAGGGGAACCGGTCCATCAGCGCCACTTCCTCCTCCAGAGGTCCGATGAATCCGAGCTGACGCAGGAATTCGACGCCTCTTTCAAGCCCGAATGCGCCGTGGCCGCGGTTGGGATAGAGATGCAATTCCGCCGGAATCCCCATTTTCCTCAGTTCCCGATAGACAAGTGTGGAGCCGGCAGGTGTATAAGGATCCTCTCCTCCGTGATGCAGGCTGATGGGGCAGGTCTTGCCGTCGAATTTGAATACTTCGGATATTTTGACATCGGGTCCTATCCCGAGCCGGCTGGCGGGTTCACCGTTCTCTCCGTCCGTAGTCACGTAGGCGGGGGCGTTGGCGATGGCCCAGTTGATATGGCACGGGATGTCGTCGATGGCATCCACTCTGTCATACGCCGCAGTCTGTGAACTTGTGGCAAGCAGAAGTGCGAGGTGGGAGCCTGCGGACATTGAAATTGTTCCGATTCTTTCCGGGTCGAAGCCGCGTTTTGCGGCCTGGCTGCGGACCATTCTTACCGCACGCTGGCCGTCTTCCCACGCTGAAGCATAGATTGGAAGTCCTTCGGGACGGGGAGTGCGGTAGACGAAGTTGACGCACTGGAATCCGAGTTCCGTGAAGGTCTCTTTCCAGAGTTTTATGAGGTTCACGTCGCAGCAGTTGTAATAACCTCCTCCGGATATCAGAATCATACATCCGCCGTTCGGTCTGGATGGTGCTTCAAACCATTCAAGATATGCCGTGCGGTGGTCATCGGCATTGAAACCGGGAGTATTCACCTCGTCCGTCATCGCCGCAATCTGGAATTTCTGCGGATCCGGCATATGGCCTTCCGGCCAGATAAGTTCTCTCTGTTGGGCAAATCCTGCCACGGACAGGAAAAGCGTCAGGATAATTATTGATTTTTTCATACTGAATAGAAATAAAGTGTTCTTTGGCGTTGTGTCCTATACAAAGATAGTTCAAAAATCCGTAATTTTTTCGTTCGGAATTATATTATATCTTTGCATAGTGTTACATAACAATTGTTTGATTTATGCCAAGACAACCGCGATTCTCCAAGGATGATATTGTTGCCGCAGGTCTCAGGATAGTGAACGCCAGCGGATTTGAGGCCGTCAGCGCCAGGTCTCTGGGAAAGGAGTTGGGTACCTCTTCCAGCCCTATGTTCACGATGTTCGGGGATATGAACGAGGTGGTGGATGCCATCCGCAAGGCGGCAGAGAGGACATTCATTGCCAGAATGAAAGGTGTCGCCGATTATTTTCCCGCATTCAAGGAGTTCGGCTTGCGGCTTGTAGCCTTCGCCAAGGAGGAGCCGAATCTCTTTCAGATGCTTTTTCTCGGGAAGGATGCCCGTCCTGAGATTGCGGAAAGCATTGCAAGGGAGTGTCTTGTGTCGGTCGAGCAGGGTTATGGTCTGACTTCGGAACAGGCTGAGCTGCTCTTCCGCCAGATGTGGCCGGTTGCCTGCGGCATAGCGGCGCTGTGTGTCAAGCATCCGGAGGATTTTCCTGAAGAGGAGGTGAGCAGAACGCTCAGTCTCCACTTCACCGGCATTATGGCAATAATCAAATCCGGCAAGGAGATCGAGGACATCAAGCCTCAGCTTAAAAAATAATGTGATAGGCAAAAATGGGAGTCACTGTCGAGGAAATCAAGTTTTATGCGTCGAAATACAATGATATGGCCTATTTCAACGAGGATCCTGTCATTTTCCCGAGACATTTTGCCGCACACGGGGCCTGCCTGCAGGATGTGGAGATTGCCGCAGTTTTTGCGGCCCATCTCGCCTGGGGCAGAAGATGTATGATTGTCAGGGACTGCAGGAGAGCTTTTGACCAGATGGACTGGAGGCCCTATGATTATGTGATGACGGGCAGATATAAGGACGATCCGGTGTCTCTTCACAGGATCGTCAAGTGGAGCGAGTTCGCTGCAATATGTTCCAGACTGAAAGCCATCTATGAGAGGTCGGACACTCTGGAGAAGCTCTCTCCGGATGAATTCCGCACTGAAGTGTACGGACAGAAAAGCGACCTTCGGGCGGCGAACAAGAAGATTCATCTTCTGCGACGCTGGATGGTCCGGCGTGACGGAAAGGTGGATATGGGGCTCTGGAAGGGGGTCGACCCTTCATCTCTCATCATCCCGCTTGACACCCACGTCCACTCTCAGGCCCTCGCTCTGGGAATAACGGACCGCAAACCGACAGACCTGCGTACAGCGGATCAGATTACCGGCTTTTTCAGAGAAATATTCCCGGAGGACCCTGTTCTGGGGGATTTCGCTCTCTTCGGCCTTGGCGTTACCGGTGTCAGTTTGAAATGACCAGGACAATCTCACCCTTCGGCTCGTGGAGCCTGAAATATTCTGCAAGGTAGGGGAGTGTCCCCCTTACGGTCGTTTCGTGCAGTTTGGATATTTCTCTGGAAACGGAGGCGTTCCGTTCACCAAGGACGGCTGCGAGCTCTTCAAGGGTGCGGACCAGCCTGTAGGGTGATTCATATATTATGGTGGTATGGTCGCGTGACGCGATTTCCTCGATTTTCGTCTTGCGACCCTTCTTGACGGGAAGGAAGCCCTCGAAATAGAATCTGTCACAGGGGAATCCTGAATTGACAAGGGCGGGGACGAAGGCGGTGGGGCCGGGGAGTGTTACAACCTCGATGCCGGCCTCTACGCAGGTCCTCACCAAAAGGAATCCCGGATCACTGATCCCCGGAGTTCCGGCATCGCTTATCAGAGCCACGTCCAATCCCGAGAGAATCCTCTCCTTCACGCTTTCAACGGCCCTGTGTTCGTTGAATTTGTGATGGGATTCCATCGGAGTGTGGATGTCATATTTCCTGAGCAGGACGGAACTTGTGCGTGTGTCCTCGGCAAGAATCAGCCCCACTTCGTTCAGCGTGTTTATGGCTCTTAAAGTTATGTCTTCAAGATTGCCGATCGGGGTCGGAACGATATAGAGTTTTGACATTATTTTCTTATCTTTGTTTCTGACGGAAGTCATTTGAAATTCACGCAAAGTTAAATATTTATTCAGACAATATGTTCGAGGAGAGTGCAAAACGGCCAGGATGGATAGAAGTCATCTGTGGCTCAATGTTTTCGGGCAAGACTGAAGAACTGATCCGCAGAGTGCGCCGGTCGGTTCTGGCCCACCAGTCAGTAATGATTTTCAAACCTGCAATGGAAACCCGCTATTCGGCGGACAAGGTCGTGTCCCACGATGCGAACGCCATCGAGTCCATTCCTGTCGCCTCACCGGCTGAGATTCTGGAATCTGCGACATACGTCCAGGTTGTTGGAATTGATGAGGCACAGTTTTTCGATGACAGCCTTGTGGACGTTGTCCAAATGCTGGCTGACAGAGGCATCAGAGTCATCATTGCCGGGCTTGATATGGACTATACCGGAAAGCCTTTCGGACCTATGCCCGCTCTTATGGCCATTGCGGAGTCAGTGACCAAACTCCACGCAATCTGTGTCAGATGCGGCGCTCCCGCGCAGCATTCCCACAGGCTGTCCTCCGGGGAGAATCTGGTTGAATTGGGCGAGAAATCCACATACGAGCCTATCTGCCGTCATTGTTTCAACGAACTGAACAGGAAACAAAAGTAATTGTATATGGAGTCACCTTTTGATATAATACACCATTTCGCCATCAATGGCACCCCTTCTTCCGTGGAACCTCTCGGGGAGGGATTCATAAACGATACCTATAAGGTTTTCATTGACGGGGCAACCGCTCCGTCATATATCCTCCAGAGGAAAAATCACGTCGTCTTTCCTGATGTGGCGGCGATGATGGACAATATTAAAAGAGTGACCGACCATATCAGAAAGAAGGTCGAAGACCCTCTTCGCGGTACCCTCACCATCGTTCCCGCATCCGACGGCAAGCTTTTCTATCTTGACGGGGCGGGCAATTACTGGGCTGTCTGCGTCTTCATCTCCGACACCATTTCATATTTTCAGGCGGATACCCCGGAGCTGGCATATCAGGGCGGCTATGGACTCGGACTGTTCCACCGGCAGGTCTCGGACTTCAACGAGCCTGTTGCAGAAATTATCAAGGGATTCCACAATATCCGTTTCCGTTTCAGTCAGTGGGACAGCGTATTGGAGCAGGACCCCGCGGGAAGGTGCAAGGATCTTGCGCGGGAGATAGACTGGGTCGAAAGCCGCCGTCCCGTGATGCTCGATTTCTGGAGCAGATACGAAAAAGGGGAGATTCCCAGCCGTGTCACTCATAACGATACGAAAATCAGCAATTTCCTTTTCAATGCGGCGGATCGCAGTCTGCTCTGTGCCATAGACCTTGACACGCTTATGTCCTCGACGCTTCTGAATGATACCGGGGATGCCCTGCGCTCCTACACAAATACCGCCGCTGAAGATGAACCGGACCTATCGAAGGTGGGGATGTCGATGGATATGTTCCGTGCCTATATGGACGGATATCTCCTCCAGATGGGAGGCCTGCTGACCGATATCGAAAAGAAGTATCTGGCTTTCAGCGGAATATATATCACTTTCGAGCAGGTTCTCAGGTTCCTGATGGACTATATCGACGGTGACAGATACTACAAGATTAAATACCCGGAGCACAACCTTGTCCGCACCCGCTCCCAGTACAAGCTCCTCACTTCAATGGAGAGCCAGCTGAATCAGATGGAAGACTATGTCCGGAAATTAACGTCAAAATAACAAGGATATGAAACGATTTGCAATTTCATTGATAATGTTCCTCATTTCTGTGATCTCCTTTGCGCAGATAGAGGGCTTCCCGAAATTTTACACAACCGACCCCAATGATGAAAAGCAACCGGTTGAGAACTACACGCTTCCCTCGCTTATGACCTGCAATGACGGCACACCCGTCAAAAGCATACTGCAGTGGGAGCAGGTCCGCCGCCCCGAGATAATGGAAATCTTCGCGACGCAGATGTTCGGTCCCGTTCCGGCAGCTCCCGAAGGACTCCACTTCAGCCTCCTGAAGCCCGATGAGACCGTATATGACGGAGCCGCAATCAGGAGATATGTCAGAATCTTCCTCGACAGCAAGGAGAAACACCATTTCGACATAATGATTCACAAGCCTGCAAAGCATTGCGGCAAGATTCCCTTCTTCGTGGCTCTCAACTTCAGGTCCCTTGAAAATTCATTTGACGGTACCAGATACGAACTGCCCTATGAGATGATTGTCCGTCAGGGATTCGGAATCGCCGTGGCTTTCCACGAATCCATCGAAGCCGACTGCAAGGACGGGGAGGAGAGTGCGGGGGACGTCCGTCTCCGCGGCAAACTCTGGCCCAAGGATGACCATAGCGCCATTTCCGTGTGGGCGTGGGGACTGAGCAGAATGGCTGATTATCTTGAAACTCTTGAAGAGGTGGATTGCGACAGACTTGCCGTCATAGGCCATTCAAGGCTCGGAAAGACCGCCCTTTGGGCAGGCGCCAACGACAAGCGCTTCTCTCTTGTGATTTCAAACAACTCCGGATGCTGCGGAGCCGCCATATCACGCAGGAGGTACGGTGAGACCTTTGCCGACATCTACCGCAATTTCCCTTACTGGTTCGTGCCCGCCTTCAGCAAATATGTGGATGAAAAGGAATCGGAATTTCCTGCTGACCAGCACGAACTGATTGCCCTGTCGGCTCCCCGCGCCGTCTATGTGGCAAGTGCCGATGAAGATGACTGGGCGGACCCTGCAGGAGAATGGCTTGCCGCCAAGGAGGCATCTCCGATATATGAACTGTACGGACTCAAGGGACTTTCGGGCAAGGAAATGCCCGCTCTCGGCCATACGGACGATTACGGGCAGGTAGCTTATAAGATACGTTTCGGCGGACACGCTCTGTACGCCGACGACTGGCTCGATTACATCAAATACGCGAAGAGGATTTTCGGCCTTGATAACTAGGCAGGAGATACTTTTCGTCAAGTCTCATTTCCTTTCCCTGGAGCATCGCTTCATCTCCAAGGATACTGAATACAGAAGCATAGTAGGCCTCCTCCATAATCGCCTCCGGCATCTTTCCCGTGATGGCGCTGTTGCAGAAGGCCTGCATTATTTCAAAGGAGCCGTCACCGTCGGCGTTCGGCATTATGGCTATACCTTTGTCCTTGGAGCCGCTTTCAGCATTCCAGCTGGTGCCAGCAAAGGCTGAGTTGGAGAAGATGCCCTGCTCAATGTCCGCAATCAGGCTCTCTATGCCGCTCTTGCGGGGAGGTTCCTCGAAATAGATTCTCGAACCGGGGAGGTCTATCATAGCATCCTTGCACAGAATCTGTTCTCCCATTCCGAAGTGGGCGTTGGAGATTACAGATTCGAAAGTCATATTCACGCCGTTGGGGAAGGTGTAGATGACGCATACGCTGTCGAACACTTCGCGGCCATCCTTCCAGTATATGATGTTGCCGCTTCCGATGACCTTTTCCGGAAGCTGTCCGATGGCCCAGGTGCCGTTCTGCAACTGGTGGCAGGCAAGCTCCGTCATAAGGCCTCTTGAGTATTCGCGGTAGAGACGCCAGTTGATGTGCCTTTCGAGTTCAGGAGAGGGGACCTCGCGCCGCCAGTCTCCGTTGCGGAACCAGTAGTTGCGTACGTTGACCACGGGGCCGTATTTCCCTTCCAGTATCCCTTCCATAGCCTTGAGATACTTCGGGTCGAAGAGCCGCTGTTGTCCCACGAAAAAGACCTTCCCGGTCTGCTGATGTTTCATATAGACGTCGTGGCACTGCTCGATGGTGTATGACATCGACTTCTCGCAGAAGACGTGCTTGCCTGCATCCATCGCGTCCATCGCCATCTGATAGTGGCGGTCGAGAGGTGTGGCAATCACAACTGAATCGACGTTCTTGTCTTCAAGAAGCTGCCGGTAGTCGGAGTAGAGTTTCGCCTGCGGGAAATAGGAAGCCCCGTCCTCGAGGTGCGGAGCATAGTTGTCGCACAGAGCCACCACTTCTGCCTGCGGAATGCTCTGCAGGTGCTCCAGGTGGTAACAGCCGCGGGAACCCGGCCCGATGAGACCGATTCTCGTCTTTTCCTTCGCAACTGCCTTGTTCGTCTGGGGGCTGCACGATTCAAGCCACGGGAAGTTGGCAAGGAAAGCACCTGCCACTCCCATCCCGCCAAGTTTTTCAATAAAAGACCTTCTGTCCATATCCTGTATTTTAAAATTATTGATTTCTTACTGATTCAGTTCCCTTGTTTCATAATCCTTGAAGGAACTGAGAATTTCTTTCCATTTTTCCGAAGGTGCGGCGTAAAGTGCGGTTGAGAGTATCTCACACACGAGCGCGGAACGGCCGCTCACCGCCACGCTTCTGGCTTTTGAGGCATATTGACCGGTTGCCGGGTCAATGATGTGGTCCCGTCCGCCGCGTGCCCTCCCCGAAATGGAAAGCGCGCTGTCGTTGAGGCGGAATTCACCGCATCCCTTTGCGGGAGAGATGCTCCAGTACTCTCCGAACGGATGGTGTCCGATTCCGAGAACCGAACTGTCACCGAAATTGAAGAGCGCCGCTGTGATTCCCTCTTCCGTGAAGACTTCCCTTAACTTTTCCAGAGCGAATCCTTTGGCGAATCCGCCGAGGTCGAGCGTGATTTCCCCGTCCTCCCTCCTGACACTGTGGGTGGAGGGTTCCGTGATGTATGCCGGGCGGAAGCGGGAAAGGGAGAGCGCCGCTATGTCGAAATAGCCTTGCGTGGCGCATCTCATCCTTTCGCACAGTTCCAGCGCGAAGTAGAGGGTGTCGTCGACTCCGGTCATCTCACGGCTTCTGTTCAGTTTGAAAAGGTCTGTCCCGGGGATATGCCGGCTCAGCGAACGTTCCAGAGCCGTGACGGCACTCTGTGATTTTCTGCTCAGGCTTTCGGCCTTGACGCGGTCGGACTCCACGAAGAGTATCTCCATCTTCGTGTGCATCGCCGCAAAACTGCAGAACGCCACGGGAGCGTCCGGATTTACGGTGCTGTGTGTGAATTTCAGCCCCTGCATTTTCCGCAAGCCTTGCGTATCAGGCATACGATTGCCGCGACAATGCCGCAGATGATGTAGAGACCGACCGTTATCACGACAACGAAACCTATCTGGGTGAAGATTTCATACCAGGGGGTTCCGTAGCTTATGATTGCGCCCAGATTGATTCCGAATGCGACGAGGAAACAGGCCAGAAGGGTTCCAAGCGCCCACTTCTTCTGTTTGGCGGTTATCAGTGTGTCTTTCACGGTTGATGTCTGTTATAGTTCATAATACTCTTTCCATCCTTCCCTCGGAAGGGGACCCCAAAGCAGCTGGTTGGCCACGGTGTCATTGGTAATCTGCTTGGTGTTCCGGTCGAACAGAAGCCTGCGCCCGGTCCATTGTGCAATGACTCCGAGGCAGAATACCTGACTCAAAGGGCCTGATACCGAGAACGGTGAGGTGGGCTTGCACTTGCCCATACAGGCGAGGAGGAAATTCTCGTAATGGTTGGTCGGCGCTTCCGGCACTTCAGGCAGTTTTCCCGCCATATCCTGTGCCGCTTCCTTCGGTATTATCTCAAGAGTTGAGCCGTGTGAAGCCCCCTTGAATGTCAGAGTCTTCGAGTAAATCTCCTTGCCGGGGTTCAGCGCGGACGGCTTGATTTTCTGTCCGGCCACGAGAGGCACGTTGGGGTCGATTACGGACTCGCCGTAACCCTGGGGCACTTCCGGTATGTTGTCAAGACCGTCATACCAGGTCACGTCAACGGCGGGCATTCCCTTTCTTTCCGGGAATTTGAAGAGCAGGGTGGAGGACATCGGGTAGAAGAAGGGGTTGTGGTCCTTCAGGTATAGAGGGTTGATCTCTTCGGGAAGTCCGAGTTCCAGGAACTCGTGCGCCGTGTCGAGAAGGTGGGCTCCCCAGTCTCCCAAGGCTCCCATTCCATACTGATACCAGCACCTCCACTGACCGTTGTGGTAGTCGTGGTTGTAGGGTCTGGGATATGCGGCACCCAACCATACGTCCCAGTCCATAGTCTCCGGAACGGGTTCCGCAGCGGGATATTGTGTGATCGCCGGATTCCATTCGTGCCAGCGGCGGCTGTTGTTCATATGGGCGGTGATTGCCGTGACGTCCTTGATGATTCCGGCCTCCTTCCACGCCTTGAACTGGTAGTAGTTGCCTTCCGAGTGACCCTGGTTTCCCATCTGTGTCACGACTCCGTATTTCTTTTCGGCCTCCATCAGAAGTTCGCATTCCATAAAGGTGCGTGCAAGGGGCTTTTCCACGTAAACGTGCTTGCCGAGCTTCATCGCCGCCATCGTGATGGCGAAATGGCTGTGGTCTGGCGTTGCAATCATCACCGCGTCAATCTGGTCGGCCATCTTGTCAAACATCTTGCGCCAATCCCTGAAAGTGGGGACACCCTTGAACTTGTTCATTATCTCCAGGGTATGCTCCGCTCCCATATCAACGTCGCACAGGGCAACCACGTTGCACAGACCGGTATCAAACATTCCGTTGGCATCCTCGCATCCTCTGTTTCCTATTCCGATGAAGGCGACGTTGACCTTGTCACGGCTCACAATCTTTCCTTTCGGCAGTTTCTTGTTTTCGGATGCGTGAACTATCACGGATGGAGCAGCAATCGCTGCGGCTGATACTATCGCGGAATTCTTTATGAATGAGCGACGGCTAATGGTTTTACTTGACATATCTGTTCTATTTTTACTTATTTTAAGTTAATCAATCTATTGACATTCCAAATCAGAACTGCTCAAGGCCTTGAACAGCATTATTGCGGCTTCTTTAGCCTTGTAACGGCTTGTGCATCCGTCTATCTGGGCATCCAGAAGTTTTTCCTGTGCCTTTATGACTTCCAGGTAATTGGCTTTCCCGTTTCGTGAAAGATCATCCACTATTGCATACGCTTTGGACTGGACGGTTTCCTGTCGGGCGAATATGTTCTCCTTCTCTTTATAAAGCTTGTAGTCTGCAAGTGCCTGGCTGACTTCAGTCGCCGCTTCAAGCAGAGTCTGGTTGAACTGGCGTTGTGCTATCTCTTCGTCCATCTTTGAGATGTTAAGCCGACATTTCAGTGTCCCCTGAGCAAATATCGGCTGTGTGAGCGAAATTGCAGACCGTACAATCATCGGCCATCCGAAATCACCGCTCAGGTTGATTGACGGGTAGAAAGCGCTGCGAGCTTCAGTGCTCAGATAATATGTTATTTCAAGGTCTCTTTCTGCTGCACGAACATCCGGCCTGGCTCTCAACTGACTTAAGGACACCCCGTTGTCCAGTATCTCAGGATCCGGATATTGTCCTGCGGCAGATCTTCTGACTGGAACGAAAGGCTGGGCTGTAAGAAGGCATATCGTACGTTCCAGAGTGAAGATGTCGGCCTGATTCTGAACAAGGGCACTTCTGGCATCCAGCAGCTTAGATTCCATTTGTGCCACGGAGCTGTAGAACACTTTGCCGTTTTTCATAAGCTCTTTCTGGATTTCAAGAGATTCTGACCACTTCTCTATGGTTTTTGACAGAATGCCAATCTGTTCGTCCAACATTTGAAGCATATAGTAAGACGCGGCGACCTGTGATATGATTTCATTCCGTATTGCATTCATATCGTCGTTTGCCTGAATGCGTCTTGCCTGAGCCTGATGCTTGCGGGCAAACAAAGTGCCCGGTGCCCCCAGATTCCAGTCCAGACTTACTGGCAATTGGTATGAATACGAAGTCTGGCGCTGGCTGCTTACTGAAATACCCCCGTTCGGAGTGAAGAATACTGACGGAATGTATGCCAACTTGGATGCCTTCAGGTTTTCATCTGCTTGTCTCAGCCGTAATCCGGAAATGGCAAGAGAGGTGTTGCGTGCGAGAGCTGTGTCGATAAGTTCCTGTAGCAGAGGGTCTGAGAAATATTCCCTCCATCCCGGTACCTTTGTCTGCACAGTGTCGGCATCCTCCACTGCCGGAGCCTGATATTTGGTATAGACTCCGCAGGATGTCAGGACAGTGGCTGAGCAGAAAAGTATCGTGAGGATTTTTCTCATGGGTTCAAAACAGCTTCTAAAGATTTATAAGCGTTGTCATTCCGGGACGGAGACATTGCTGCCCGTCGGTGATTTTCGCTGTCATCACTACCATGCCCGTGGCTTCCACATTCGGGGCTATTGCTGAAAGTGTGGCGTGGTACAATGTGTCGGGATAGGCAAGTGTCGTGAATTCGAGAGGCATACCTATGCTGAAAAGGGACAGTTGGGTTTCAACAACTTCGAAACGTACAAGAAGATTCTCGGCATCCAAAAGGTAGAAAAGCGGCTCACCTTTGCGGGCAAAATAGTATTTTCCTACGTTCACATTCAGTACTTTTCCTCTGAACGGAGCCTTTATCACATAATTATCCAACTGGCTCCTTGCATTTTCCAACTGCAGTTTCGTGTAAGAGTAACCAGTGAGAGTCTCCACATTTGCAAGTACATCCTTCGGAATAAAAGCAATTGAGTCACGTTTGTAGCCCAAACCTATGCAGGTGTTGGTCACTTCATATCTTTTTTTCTCCAGCTCGCTTTCCAGTTCTGAGATATGCAGACGCAAATCGGTGTCATCGATTCTGACAAGTACTTCACCAGTATGTACCTCCTGTCCTTCAATCAGGGACATATCGGAAATCATACCCTCAACTACGCTGTAAATCGGCAGTATGCTTTGCGACAGAATTTTCCCTTTACCGGCGATTTTGGTGACGTCAATCACATTGTTTCCCAACTTGTGCTCAAGTTCGGTCTCCTGATTCTGGATGACGGGAGGATGGACATTCTTGTCCCGGCTGCAGGAATTGCAGATTGACAGGATAATGACGGGTATCAGTATTCTTAATTTCATAGTTGTTCTATTCGCTCCATTCCCTTATTTTGTTCGCTGATGATTTTGTCCGCAAGAAAAGATATTGGAAAATGGTATATGTGTTCTTGATTATGATGGCATCACATAAAGTGCCCATCTTCATATCCGGGTGCTGAACGTTGTCGAATGTCCAATCCAATTCCTCGGGGTTGTCAGTGGATGTCCTGAACATCACCTCCAGTTCATAGTATGAAGTGTTCTCGGGTATCAGTTCGCTCATATATTCTCCGATGCGTATCTTGGATTCCGCTTCGGAACGTGCTACCGGAAAATGAGAAACCCTTGAAACATTGCCGCGCACATACCCGATTTCATCTTTTTTCTGGTTGCTGGGCCAGATCTGCACTTCCTGACCTACGCCAAGGTCTTTGAGGTTCTTAAGGTCTGAATAGGCAAGCAGAAGATAATCACTTCCGGCATTTTTCGAAGGATCCACGATACTGACTATCGGCTCGAAGGCTTCGAAAGGTTCATTGTCAAGTTTCGTGCTGAAAATGGTTCCGTCATTGGCTGCAGATATGACGCTGTACGCATCATCCACTGATACGAGGGCAATCTGTTGACCTTTGTGGACAGTCTGTCCTTTCTGGACAAACATACTGCGTACGACTCCGTTTTGGGGAAGCGTGGCATCGGAAGTTCCTCCCACCGGGAAAACAACCCCCTTCACATAGGATTTTTCGGTCACGGTGCCGGTGAAAAGCCATAGGCACAACGACAGTACGAGAATAAGCGCTATGGCCGACACTACCGTAGCTGACAGTGACCTGACCTTGATGTTCTCGTTAAGTTGAACGATGTCTTTTCTGTAGATCTTGTTGTCCATTACAATTGTTGCCTTTTTGCTATTTCACTGAATATTCCGCCTTTCTTCAACAGTTCTTCAAATGTCCCGTCCTCCGCTATATGACCCTTGTCCAGGACGATGATTCTGTCACATTCGCGTATGGTTGACAGACGGTGTGCAATGGTTATGCGCGTGCAGCGCATTGCCCCAAGATTGTCAATCACCTTTTTCTGGGAGATGTTGTCCAGCGCAGAGGTCGCTTCGTCAAGGAAAAGGACAGATGGTTTGTTGAGCACCGCGCGGGCAATCAGTATTCTCTGTCTTTGCCCTCCGCTGATTCCCTGCCCGGAGGCATCCAACTTATGGTATATGCCGTCAACCATATTCCTGATTTCGTCATCGACTGCCGCTATGCGGCAGGCTTCCCAGACCTCTTCTTCGCTGGCCATCGGGTTGGCGATGCGGATGTTGTCAATGATCGTTCCTGCAAACAACTTCCCTCCTTGAAGACATACTCCGATGTTCTGGCGAAGTGATGATTTGTTGACTGAATATACGTTGTACTGGTCATAGAACACTGAACCTGAATCCGGTGTCTCGAAGCCAAGCATAAGTCTCAAGAGAGTTGACTTGCCACAACCGGAGTGTCCCACTATCGCCACATATTCACCCTGCCGTATGCTGAAGTTGAGTCCGTCCAGAATATATGGCATGTTTTCGTCATAACGGAATCGGATTCCGGACACGGTGACTGATCCTGAAAGCGACCTGACAATTTTTGAACTTTCTTCCACTTCCGGTTCTGCTTCCAGAATGGGCTCGATTTTTTTAATGATAGGATAGATGGAGGCCGTCTGTCCCACATTCGGCATCATCTGTGCAACTGCCGCCGTGACTCCTGCAAATGCACTGAAGAAGGCGGCATAGTCGGAGACCGACATGCCGGAACCTGGAACAACAATCACTATGAACAGCAGGCAAAGTGCAGTGATGGATCCCGGAATTTCCGGAAGCACTGCGTCTGCAAAAGAATAAACTTCCGTCCTGGCATATTGCTTGGTGAATATCTTGAAAGCCTTGGCTTCGGCGCCGTTGGTCTTTATCTTCTGAAGACCCTGCATCAAATTGAACATCAGGCCGGTGAATTTGGCGTTTTCAGGCTCTTTCTGCAATTTGATATTCAGTCTTACCTTTATTCCTTTCCATAGTGCCAATATTTCAAGCCCAAGAAGCAGGTAGATTATCAGAGTTATGGTGGAAAAGTTACTGAATATACCTATCTGTATGAAGAAAGAAAAGGCGACCAGCAACGAGAATATTGACGTTACTATACTCTCTGAAAGTGATTCCGCGCCCTTTGATACAGAAAGTACCTCGTCTGCCACCGTACCTGCGGATTTTTCTCGGAAATACGAAGGCTTCAAGCGGAACAGGCGGTCGAGCAGAGCCGCCTGAGTGTTGACGGAAACAACATCCTTGACTCCCAGGAAAACTATGTCACGAAGGGCCGTGAGCATTCCGAAGACAACAGCGATATTCAGGAGCACGACCAGTATTATCCAGACTCCGTTTGCCTGCCCGGACGGTATGACTTCATCGAAGATATATTTGGTGGCGAACGGAATTCCCATATTCAACACCGATATCACCAAGGAGATGAAGATTACGCTCCAAAGTCTGAACTTTGGTATGACTGACAGGGAGAACCTTCCCACATCCTTCATTGTAAGGCTCTTTGATGGCAGTGTCCTGTAAAAGCAATATGCGAAATTGTAAAGGTCCGAAGCAGTTTTGGAATTTACCTTGACCTTGCTTGACACTCCGTGCTCTCCGGGTTTGAGGTAATAATAATTGAAACGCTTGGAATATAGAGGAACCAGCGTATCCGTTTTTCTTGATACCCCAAGCATATGTCCGTTGGAATTATTCCACCATTTGTCTTCAAGGTTCACAACGGTGTATGCGTAGTCGTTCTGGTAGAGAATCTCTTTGAACTGATCCATAATATCCTCTCCTTCGGACAGATGCGCATCCTTTATTCCAAGTAGTTCCAGTACGTCGAGCATCGCGCCTCTGTTGCCCAAACCATGGCCGGGGAGGTTGAATGCATTGGGATTCACTATGCCTTCCAGGGAGTGCTGAGCCTCATCGAAAGCCGAAAGGTCTCCGATTATGCGGTCATGCAACTGTTCTGAAAACATACTTCCCATACTAGTTCATCTGCATCATTTTGTAGTAAAGTCCCTGAGTGTGCTTCATCAATTCATCGTGAGTGCCCCTGTCTGTTATCCTGCCATTCTCGAGAACTATTATTTCATCGCAATCCCTTATGGTTGAGAGCCTGTGTGCGACAATCACCATAGTGATGCCCAAATCCTTTATGTGGTCCATCACCTTGGCTTCGGTAGCGGGGTCAAGAGCGGAAGTCGCTTCATCCATCACAATTATGGTAGGTTCCTTTGCCAAGGCCGTCGCTATCTCAATCCTTTGGCGCTGACCTCCGCTGAAGTTGCTTCCTCCGCCAGTCAGGACAGTTTCATAACCGTCGGGACGTTGGGCGATGTCCTGATGTATCTGAGCTGACCTTGCTGCCAGCACCATCGTGAAATCTTCGGTAACATCATCCCACATCTTTATGTTGTCCGAGACAGTTCCGTCAAACAGCACGATATCCTGGTTGACCACCGACATTGAGTTATAGAACTCATATCTGTCAATCTCGCTCTTTTTCTTTCCGTCATACAATATCTCACCGCTCCAGGGCTGGTGCAAGCCTGTAATAAGATTGGCGAGAGTCGATTTGCCTGAGCCCGACCCCCCGACAAGGGCCACTCTTTTGCCGGGCTCTATTGAGAGGGAGAGGTTCTCTATGAGCGGAGGGAGATTCCTGTCATAGCCGAAAGTCACGTTTTCAATCTGGACTTTTCCTTTCAACTTGCCGGAAAGTTCGGTTTCCGGAAGTGATATGGCAGATGGGACGTCTGTGGGATAGTCTATTATTTCAAGCATCCTTTCAGTGGATGTGGATGCTGACAGGAGAAGTTGATTGGTGCGTGTAAGCAGTGTCACGGGCCTGAGGAACTGTCCAAGGAATCCTTGGAATGCCATAAGCGAACCGATTGTCATCTCCCCCTTGATGATGAATATCGCGCCCAGACACAGGGAGAGCATCGATGTGGCCTGCTGAAGGAAGGTGGGCAGAAAATTGAGCTTGACAAGGTTGACGCTCAATTTGTTGTTGCTGTTGATGAATTGTCCGAAAGCGTCCATTGCCTTTCTGAAGAATGATCCTTCGGCACCGGCAGCCTTGATTGTTTCTATGTTGCTGATGCCTGACATCACCAGTGACTGCATTCCCGAGTTGCTCTCCTCCATCTTCCTGCTGACATCTTTCTGTTTTTGTGCCACCATCCTCAGGGACACCACATTTATCACTACGCTGGCAAGACTGACAAGCGACAGGACAGGAGAGTAGAAAAGCATCAGAATGAGCATCACCGCTACCTGAATGACAACCACGAAGGATGGCAACAACTTCAGCGACAAATTCTGGACAGTGGAGTATCCGCTCTTGATTCTCGCTACTATATTGCCTGGAGAGTAATGGGACAGAGCGTTGACCTGCAGTCTGAGTGCGTGCCAGAACAATCTGGTTGCCACGAATATGTAGTATTTCAGCGTGACCCTTCTCTTGAAACTCACTCCGAAGAGAACAGATGCGAATGAAACCAGCACCACAATGGCAAGAGTGATTATCATCGGTTCCTGCCACTCCGGGTGTCTGTTTGTGATTATGCTGTCAACGAATACCTGCGAGAAGAGAGGTATTGCAATATCCACCGCCATGGTCAGGAAAAGGACGACAACAGTCCAAGCCAGAAGACTCCCGGTAGGCTTGAGGATTCTCACTATGGGATTCGTTTTCAAAAAGTATCAGTTTACTGTTACAAATATAACTATATTTTGCTTTCCGATTCAACAGTATTGAACCATTGTTCCGATGACATGATTTCTCCTTTGCTCCAACAATTTCCGAAATAATAGGTGAGTGTCCCGCCAGGGCATATTTTCTTTATGCAGGCCCCGTGGCTTCCACCATCTACAAGAGCGGTGGAATCAGCGTCCGGCAAAATGACAGCAACACCGATAAGGCCGTCTTCCGGTTCGTGTTCCTGGTCGGATGCCTGTTCCCACAATGCGTATCTGTCCTTCCCGAAGCATTCCTCCACCACGGTATTCTGGCTGACGTGCCTGTTGATTCCTGCAGCAATCGTGAGAGAATCTGTTCCGACAAAAGACCATTTGTCTTCAACCTTGAAGAAATATGTGTCAGGAACTACGGCGATTTTTTTGTCGAGAGCCATTTTAATCCCGTCCTTTTCCCATTCCGGATAATGTAGGATGAAATCTGTCTCTTCAGGACTGTCTTTCAGGATTTCAAAAGAGCGGTAGTTTGTCGGGGGATACGCCGGAATCCCGTCAATCAAAGGTACGGATGCTCCGCCTCCGAGACTGCAACTTACCTTGTAACAGTCTTTCCCGCCGTGGTCGTGGTGATAGTAATCTTCGGAGCCGGTTTCGGAGATGTGGCTGTACCATTCGTCGGCTACAAGTTTGCCGGGCAGCTTGACCCAGATGTCGATGCCGGGGGAGATGGTCTCGCCCTCAAGCCCCTGTCCGTATATCCTTCCGCATATCAGATTGTTCTCAAACACGAAGTCGTCCGCCCTTTCGGGGACGGGCCTTGCCATCACCTTCCGGTCGGATGAGGGGGAACCGCATCCTGCCAGAGAGAGGAGAAGGAGCGACGCAAAAAATATTCTTTTCATTATCTGAGATCTTTTACCTCGCACCAGTCCATATCGTTGTAGTCGTCGTTTTCTCCGCACATACCCCAGATGAAGGTGTAGTTGTGCGTGGCACAGGCGCTGTGGATGCTCCACTGCGGGCTGATGACTGCCTGTTCGTTGTGCATCCAGATATGGCGTGTCTCGTCAGGCTCGCCCATAAAGTGGCATACAGCCGCATTGTCGGGCACTTCGAAATAGAAGTACACTTCCATACGCCTGTCGTGGGTGTGGGCGGGCATAGTGTTCCAGGTGCTGCCGGGGGCAAGTTCGGTCATTCCCATCTGAAGCTGGCAGCAGGGGACCACTTCCTTCACCAGAAGCCGGTTGATTGTCCTTTCGTTGCTCTCTTCAAGGCTTCCGAGGTGCATCACGACAGCATCTTTCTTCGTTACTTTTTTTATGCCGGTGTCGCGGTGGGCCGTGGCTGAATTGAAGTAGAAGTGTGCCGGCTTTGCAGGGTCTGCGCTGCGGAAGGAGACGTGGCGGTTGCCGCGGCCGACGTACAGAGCCTCCTTGAAGTCTATCTCGAATTCTTCTTCCCCGACTTTAACGTAACCTTTCCCTCCGACGTTGATGATTCCGAGTTCCCTTCTTTGTGTGAAATATTCTGCACGGAGAATTTCGGGCGCCTCAAGCACCAGTTCCTCGTCGGTGGGAACTGCGCCTCCGGCTATGATTCTGTCAAACATCGAATAGGTCATATTTATCTGACCGGGAACCATCACGTTCTCAACGAGGTATTCCTGGCGAATGCGTGCCGTATCATAATGTTTTGCGTCCACGTTACTGGAAGCCTGACGCACTGTGCAATTTATCTTTGTCATATTTTCTCGGTATTTATTGCCGCTTGAATGGCGGATTGTCTGTCAATTAAAAGGACCTAAGCACCCGCGCTTAATAGCGGGAGGGGCCCAGCGTAGCTGGGAGGGTGAGCGAAGCGAAGTCCGACTTAATTGACAGACAGGAGCCAAGAGCGGCTATCATATTGGTTTATTTGGGTTGTTTGCCTATGTATGCGAGGATTCCGCCATCGACGTAGAGGATGTGTCCGTTCACTGCGTCTGAGGCGTGTGACGCCAGGAATACCGCAGGCCCGCCGAGTTCGCTCGGATCAAGCCATCTTCCGGCAGGAGTCTTCGCGCAGATGAACGAGTCGAACGGATGACGGCTGCCGTCTGGCTGCTTCTCGCGGAGCGGTGCAGTCTGCGGAGTGGCTATATAACCGGGGCCGATGGCGTTGCACTGGATGTTGTACTCGCCGTACTCGGAGCAGATATTTCTGGTCAGCATCTTCAGGCCGCCCTTTGCAGCAGCGTACGCTGATACGGTCTCACGTCCCAGCTCGCTCATCATCGAACACATATTGATGATCTTGCCTTCGCGGCGTTCCATCATTTCCGGAATCACGGCGCTTGAAACAATGTATGGACCGACCAGGTCGATGTCGATTACCTGCTGGAACTCGGCGCGCGTCATTTCGTGCATAGGAATGCGCTTGATGATTCCGGCGTTGTTGACAAGGATGTCGATGTTGCCGATTTCCTTGTGGATGCGCTCTACAAGAGCCTTCACTTCATTCTCTTTAGTCACGTCGCAGACATATCCCGTGACGTTGGATATTCCGGCCTCGGCGTAGGAAGCGAGCCCGCGGTCAACAAGTTCCTGATTGATGTCATTGAAGACAATGTGATTGATGCCTGCGGCGTCGAATGCCTTCGCAATATTGAATCCGATGCCGTAGGATGCACCCGTTATCCAGGCGTTGCGGCCTTTCAGTGAAAATAAATCGGTCATATCGTGTAATGTTATTGTAGGTTTTTGTATCTGATCAGTGCTTCAAGGAAATAGTAATCGGCGTAGGTGAGGGGAATGTCCACTCCGTGTCCGGTGTGAAGGTCGGTCACGCCGTGCTTGAGGAGGAAGCCTCCGTTTTCACCCTCTGCCGCCAGATATTCCGGTGAAGCGAGAGTGCGGAGAATCTTCTCGGCGGTCGCCTTGTACAGGGAACTTTCATCTCCGGTTGTGAATGTGCTGAGTTCCAGCAGGGCGGATGCCGTAATCGAGCCTGCGGAGCAATCCCTCTGCAGGGATTCCCCGGGGGCATCGTAATCCCATTCGGGAACGCCGTCTTCCGGAAGATGGGCTATCTGATATTCGGCGACCTTGCGTGCCTGCTCGAGATAACCCTTTTCACCGGTTTCCCTGTACATCATCGTGAACCCGTACAGTGCCCAGCTTTCACCGCGTGACCAGCAGGATTCGTCGGCATACCCTTGAGCGGTCTGCCGTGCCTCAACCTCACCGGTTTCCGGGTTGTAGGAAATCACGTGGTATGTGCTGTAGTCCGGTCGGAAATGATTCTTCAAAGTGGTGTTCGAATGGGTGACTGCCACGTTCCTGAGGGAATCGCCACCGGCGATATGATATGTGGTCGTCAGCAGTTCCAGATTCATCATATTGTCGATTATGACGGGATAGCGCCATTCGGGGCGGTGCTCCCAGCTTTTGATTGTTCCTGTGACGGGGGAGAATCTGCCTGCAAGTTTTGCAGCCGCCACCTTCATCACGCTGACATATGACTCGTCTCCGGTCAGCCGGTATGCATTGCCGAAACTGCTGTTGATTTGGAATCCTATGTCGTGGTCGGTCTCCATTGAAGGAAGGTCCTTCAATTTGAGAGTCTGCTCCACGGCCAGTTTCCTTATCTCCGGATCTCCGGTGTATTCATAGACATACCAGAGGGAACCGGGAAGAAAACCGCTTGTCCAGGCGGGGAGTCCGGCGTAGTCCATCTCGCCATTCTCGTAGGTGACTGGCATACAGTCGGAAGGAGTTCCTGCCGCCAGAAGCGTGAGCTGCTTCTTCGCCAGATTGAACACTCTGTCGGAAAGGTCGGACATAGACTCTTCCTTGCAACATCCCGATAAAACCAGAATCAGTGAAAACAGTAGGGTATAGGTTCTTTTCATATCAGTTTATATTTTGCATTCGGTATCCGAGCAGATGGAGTTCCACGGAAACGCCGATCCGAAACAGCGATTCCGTGGCGCGCGCAAAGACATAATATGCCCGTGCGCTGGAAGGCTCTATGTTTTCGTGCTGTATCATATTCAGCGCGGCAGTGGCACAGCAGTTCAGGCAATCCGTGATGATGTCTGCTTCTCTGCTTCCCGGTCCGTATCCGAGAATTTCCCCGAGGATTTTCTCGTCCATATCGTCAAACCCCCTCTGACCCTTGAAATCTTCGTATTTCACTGCATTGAAGGCATTGATGTCCGTGTCCCACAGTTTTGCGGCACCCATCCCGAGAAAGCCCGCCCAGGCGAGGGAAACCTCAGGATAGGAATTGACTTCCTTGACCGCATCCGTGAAATAGCCTTCTGCGAAGCAGGATGAGAACTTGTTATCCATATCTTCGCTTTCCAGCATCCTGTCACCCGCAAATCCCTTTTCTTCGCAAATTTTCAGAAGATTGGCTTCGAGCCGCTGCGCAAAGGCGTCCAAATATACAGATTCATCTTCCATATTCGCAAAGTTATAAAGAATTGCCGTTTTTTTTGTAACTTCACAAACGACTTATCAACAAAATAATAATGAAATCGGATTTGTTTACACAGGAAACCCTGCCGGTACGTGACGGCTCGCAGATTACTTTCACCTTTTATACCCACGCATCGATAGCGGTTGATGCAGGCGGACACCGTATCTATTTCGACCCGGTGGGTGAAACGATTGACTGGGCGACACAGCCCAAGGCTGACCTTGTCCTGATTACGCACGACCATTTCGACCACCTTGACAGAAATACCGTGAAGGTTCTCAACGGCACAGGTGATTACGTGAAATTGAAACCAGGAGAAAAAATCAACCCTTTCGAAGGAGTTGAAGTGGAGGCCGTTCCTGCATACAACATTACTCCCGGACATCAGGACTTCCATCCGAAGGAGAGGGGAGATGCCGGCTACATACTGACATTCGGGGGTTCCCGCATCTATGTCGCCGGAGATACGGAGGATAACGAGGATGTATTGTCAATCAGAGATATTGATGTGGCGTTTCTGCCCGTCAACCAGCCATATACGATGACGGTGGATCAGTGTGTCCGCGTCGTGGAGGCAATCAGACCGAAGGTGTTCTATCCTTACCATTTCGGCGGGACAGACGTCAAGACCGACATCGATGCGCTTGTCGAACGTGTGAAGGGCATCACCGACGTAAGGGTCAGGCCTCTGGAATGAGATAAAAAGAAGTCAACAGCTTCTTATTTCAGAATTGAGAACTGTTTGTCCTTTGACTTGAAGGTGAGTGTTTTCAATCGGTTGCCCTCGACAGAGAACGTTATGCAGTCTTTCCCGCCGTCGGCAAAGCGCACCTCAATGGTGTCACCCTTCGTGTGTACCGACTTCACCGGGTTCTTCCCGCCCGCTTTCATCGGATAGAGAATATATGCCGACACGCTCTGCCCCGATTCGTTGTAGCTGAAGGTGGGGGTGGCAACAGGGTTGTAAACATAGCCGTCCTCGGTCCACAGAGGCAACCATCCCTGCAGTTCGGGATCTGTCTGTCCGCTGATGACCCAGACTTTGGCATCCTTGCGTAAAGGGATGATGGCGATGTTCGCCCCTTCGTCATCCGACATCACGCAGTTGCCGTCCATGAGGTATCTGTCTGTATTGAAGTGGAAATAACTGTCGTACTGATGCGATGTGCCGTCTTTCGGAGTGAATATGTCGAACAGTATCCAGTATCTGTCCTTTATGAATGTCAGTGCGCGGTACTGCTCCACATTGCGGTCGGCCCTGCCGGCCTCATCACCGAAGCCTTCGTCATACCAGCCCTCACCGAAATCGCAGTCGTCGTTGCTCACCCAGCGGTTTGCCATCGGCTCACGGGAGTATTCCAGGTCCGCCTCCGGTTCGTAGTCGTGGCGGTTCTGGTACTTGCCGTCCACCTTGCTTACATTGTGTGCACGGGCGGAGAGGATATATTTGCGCCAGTCGGAGGTGTCGTAGGAATATGTGCCGCCCTCGGTGATCAGTCGCTTGCCATAGGCATAGAGGATGAGCGACAACTTGTCTTCGTGCTGATGGCCGGGCGAATACGGTCCCACCTCAAAGTGGGCGTACAGATCGTTCTCTCCCCAGCCTGAGCGCATCATATACCAGCCGGCCCAGGGCATCCATGTGGAAGTGAACGACGGCTTTGTGCCTTCCTTTCCTCCGGTGGCAATGTACTGGAAGTCAGCACGTCCCGGGAACAGACCGAGTCCCTGTGCCAGCTTTGCTCTGGCGTCATTCCACCCGGAGTCGTTCACTGCAGGCATCTCGCCCGAAGGAGCCATTATCTTCACGTAGTAGCCGTACATATTCTCCAGCTTCTGGCTGAAGTCCTTCGGGAGGCCCTCATAACCGGTGGCTTTGGCTATCGAGTACAGACCGAGGAAATTGCTGAGCGTGGCCCCGTGATAGCCGGGTGCCAGCTCCACCTGCGCTCCGTCGGGATACACCTGAATCTCTGTCTCCTGGTAGATCTTCGTGCCGGCGTACTCTGCCCAGTGGGCGGCCTCCTTGAATTCCGGGAATAAGAGCGCTATGTGCATCAGGCCGTTCATCTCCATCGAGAGCCAGTTGTTCGTGCGGTGGTGCTTCCTGAGGTGGATGGCGTGCTCGTAGAACGACTTCATCATCAGGAACACACTCTCATCATCAAATGAGGGGGACTGGAGGAAGTACAGATAAGCCATCGGCCACGATCCCAATGTGCGAATCCCGGTCTCTATGGTACGCCAGCGGGAATAGTCAATCTTGGCATCGTAGTCGGGCAGCGGCGACTGGTCGATCCAGCTTTTCAGCTGGTTTACGAAGGCGCGGGCGTACTGTTCGTCGCCTGTGGCCTTGTATGCGCGGCCCAGACCGATCCAGTACTGATGACGTCCCAGCTGCCAAGGCCATTCCTCGTATTCCAGAGGCGTATTGTTGCGGGTCCAGATGACTGTGTCGCCGAACTGCTCGCCCATCAGGAGGTTGTTCACCGTGTTGGTCACCTCAGTGATGTCGTAGCTGCCGGTGTCACTGCTGTTGTCGGCATTGTTCCAGTCGAAGCGGTACTCCCGCCCGCGCAGGTAGGAAACGAATTCGCTCTTTGCCTTGGCGATATCGCCCGATGCGATATCGGCCTTCACAGTTTCCAGTCCCGGAGTGTCGAGGTTGATGGTGTCGAAGAAATCCTCGTCGCCCAGCAGCGTGCCATATACGATAGGCGATGTCAGCTGATAAGAAAGGGTGCCTATGTCCTCCCGCCCCTCCATCATCGAGGCCAGGGTGTTCAGACGCTCTTCGTAAAGTTTCTTGCTTGTGAGCGGACAGGCGGCACTCAGCAGGACATAAGTATAGCCCCGGGCTATGCTCCTGGCATCGTTGCGCTTTACCCACGCATTGTCACTGAGCAGAAGATTGCTCAGCCACTCTATGGACCGCCTTATGCTTCCTCCGCTCTTTGTCTCGTACAGCCACAGGTTGGAGCCGGCCTTCTCTGCCATGAGAGCCATTCTTACAAGAGTGACGAGGTGCTCGGTTTCGGCCAGGACGGTGTTGCCAGTTCCAATCATCATCTTACCGTCGGCGGCAAGAATCCTGTCAAGGCGGGCCTTTGTAGTGGCGTCCACAAACACCTTCATCTCGTGCAGCCATTCTCTTTCGAAGAATGTCTTCGATGCGGTAAGGAGCATGTCGTATCCTATGCCCTGATAGTCGTCAAGCTGTTTCATCCCCGCCATCATATCATCGCTCCTGAGCCAGCCCAGCAACTCGTCGAACCATTGTCTCATGGCGGTGTCATCCGTGCTGTTCCACGCCTTCGAGCCATCGGTAAGCAGATATCCGTCGAGCAAATCGATGATATTGCTCATCGCCACGAAGTCAGAGTCAGCAGGCAGCCTCGGCGAAAGGCGGGTGGCCGCGTCGGTCATCCAGGGCCGGATGTAGTCATACACTCTGGCGGCATATTTCTCCTGACGGGTGAGGTAATATGCCTCGCCGAGAGTCCTGACCTGTCCGCATACGGTTTTCAGCACCTCGGTGTCACCGGCTGTTGGTGACGGTATCGGATTCTGCATCAATCGGTCAGCTTCGGAAATCAGCCGTGCGGCGGCATCCCGTACCGTGATGTCATCACGCTGGATGGCTCTGTGGCTCTTGTCAAGCACTGAGCGGTTGAGAAGTGTGAGCGGTTCTAGATTGTCGTAGTTCTGTGCTGATGCTTCCGGCATCAAGCATAAACATAGAAGAAGAGATAAAGCTGACAGCATTCGTTTCATATTGCGCATAAATCTCATAAATATAAACATTGTACCTGGAATTATCAAAACGAAAACAAGGCAGCCCGACGGACTGCCTTGCCTATTTTTGATAGGGGAAGGGGATTACTTCTTCCTCTGACCGTAGCGGCTGTAGAATTTGTCAACGCGACCGGCGGTGTCGACGAGCTTCATCTTACCAGTGTAGAACGGGTGTGAAGTGTTGGAGATTTCGACTTTGACAACCGGGTATTCAATGCCGTTCACTTCGATGGTCTCCTTTGTGTTGACGCAGGAACGGGTGATGAACACGTGCTCATTTGACATATCCTTGAAAGCTACAAGACGGTAGGTTTCGGGATGTATACCTTTTTTCATTGCTGTTAATAATTAGGTTTGTTTTTCGGACCGCAAATGTAATGATATTTTGGTGAAAAGCAAAAATAATATGAAACATATTCCTAACTTTGGGGAAACATCATATATTCTCACTGAAAACCTTCGAATCATGAAACGACTTCTCAAATTTTCCATATCCTTGATTGCGCTTATCTGCACGGCGGGGATTCTTTTCTCCTGTACTGATGCAGAAACAATCAGAACGGACGTGTGCATCTACGGCGGTACGTCGGCGGCTGTAACCGCAGCCCGCGCTGCGGCTGAAAAGGGATGCAAGGTGGTAATCATCTGTCCGGACCCGGTCCTTGGCGGAATGACGACCGGGGGCCTCGGCTCTACCGACATCGGAAACAAGCAGGCCATTATCGGTATGGCAAGGCAGTTCTACCGTGATCTCGGAAAGCATTATGGGACTGATGAGCAGTGGACGTTTGAACCGTCGGCGGCTCAGGTTATCATTGACAGTTATGTGGACAATCCGAATATCACTCTCTTCAAGGGGTTTTATCTCAACTCTCTCTCGAAAAAAGGGTCGAGAATCGTCTCCATCACCTGCAATGACGAGAAGGGCGAAACCAGCAGGACGGTCAGGGCCGATTCATTCATCGACGCCACTTATGAGGGGGACCTGCTGGCAATGGCGGGTGTCAGTTACCACGTCGGACGCGAGGACGCATCTGTTTATGGAGAGGAGTGGAACGGCTCCCATATCTCCTATTATCATCAGTTCGTGGATGGAATTGACCCGTATGTGGAGAAAGGCAATCCGCAGAGCGGCCTCCTTTGGGGAATTCAGGACGGGAATCTCAAGGAGGAGGGGACCGGTGACACTCTGGTCCAGGCCTACAATTTCCGGCTCTGCCTTTCCAATGACAAGGAGAACCAGATTCCTTTCACACAGCCTGAGGACTACGATCCTTCCGTATATGAACTTCTTGTACGGGTGTTCGAGGCTGACCCGGATCCGCAGATAAACAACTACTTCATCTGGTCACTGATGCCCGGGGGAAAGACTGATGTCAACAACCGCGGAGCGTTCTCGACGGATATGATAGGGATGAACCACGATTATCCTGAGGCTTCGTGGGAGCGGCGGAAGGAGATAGTCGCCGCCCACAAGAGCTATACGCTCGGCTTGATGTGGTTTTATGTGAGCGACCCCAGGGTGCCGGAGGTTCTTCAGAATTTTGTCCGTCAGTGGGGATGGGCCAAGGATGAATATCCGGCTACTGGAGGATGGACCCATCAGATATATGTGCGGGAGGCCCGGCGTATGATAAGCGATTATGTGGCGACTCAGGCTGACTGTGACGGGAAAGGTATCGTTGAGGACGGAATAGGCTACGCCGCCTACCAGATGGATTCTCACAACTGCGAAAGAATTCTGGTTGAAAAGGACGGCAAGTTGATGGTCAAGAACGAGGGTGACGTGGAGAAGGGTGGGGGAATGCCTTATCCCATCTCATACAGAAGCATTGTCCCCCGCAGGGAGGAGTGCACCAATCTGCTGGTCCCCGTATGTCTCTCCTCAAGCCATATCGCCTTCGGCTCCATAAGAATGGAACCTGTATTCCTTGAACTGGGGCAGGTATGCGGCATTGCCGCCTCCCTCGCCGGCCGCAACCCCGTTCAGGACGTCGATGTCAGTCTGATTCAGGAAGAGGTGGGCTACAATGTTGCACAATGCGATAGTGAATAACCCCTCTTACTTGATTCTGAACGGCTCGTCACCGTAGAGAACATATTTCTTTGACTTGCGCATCCACTTCTGCTCCTCGGACTTGATGTATTCCGCGGCATCCTTCCACACTATGCCTCCCTCTATGTAATTCATCAGTGCGGCATCTTCGAGATACCTGTTGAGTGTCTCGAATTTGAATTCCGGGCATACGCCGTGGATGAAGTTCATCGTCTTGAGGGTATGGTTCAGCGCGTGATAGGGGGCGCCGGGGATTGACATCAGATGATAACCGAAACAGATCTGTCCCTCATACAGGCCGTATGAAGGGATAAATCTCGTCCACCTGACGTGGATTGCGTCATCGGAAATGGGGGAGATGTCCCTGCCGAAAAGACTCTCCATAAAAGGGGCTCCGAACTGCTCGAAGGGTCTGTTCGTCCCGTGTCCGTAACTTACGTTGGTCCCCATCCAGAGACACTGTCCGCTGTAGAAGGTAGGGGTGAACATACCTGCAAAATCCGAGAATGGCGGAATCGTCCAGGCAAGCAGCTCGCGGTTCACCTGCTCCGCATTGGCTGAAATGATGTGCAGGGGGAATCTGGCGTTCAGTTCGCAGTAGAACATATTTGCAAGTTCTCCGATTGTCAGTCCGTGGCGATGGGGGAGTCCCAGTATTCCCAAGGTCCCTTCTATCTGTCTGCCTGAAGGGTTGAGACGGTCGATTATGAAAACCGATATGTCGGAAGAGGATGCTTTCAGCCTTTTGAAAGTGTTGTATATCAGAGATGTGAAGTTGCTGTATCTGGAACCGGCATCCTGAAGTTCGACCACCATCGCATCCACATCCTTCAAATCGTCCTCCTCTATCGCCGTGCTCACTTCCACTGTTGGGATTCCGGCCACGAGTTCTCCGTACAGAGAGTGCTCCGGAGTGAAGATTTTCACCAGGTTGCCTCTTTTCGCAAGTGTCTCGAAAAGATATTCTCCGGTCTCGGGATGCCACGCGGACTGGTTGCAGAGAATGGCGACACGGCCCTTTGAAAGGACGTTGTCGCTCTGTTCGAAGAAAGGAGTTGTGCGGAATGAAAACATCAGTTGCCGGCCAGTATTGAAAGAACCACCTGTGCCAGGGCGTCGGCCTGCTTTTCACTCCGTGCCTCGGCATAGATGCGTATTATGGGCTCGGTGTTGGAACGGCGGAGTATGAACCACATTCCCGTATCTTCGAAATCCACTCTCAGCCCGTCCATCCTGTTGAGCTTCCTATCCGCGTAGTGTGACGCCACTTTTGCGATGGCTTTCTCCGCTTCTTCCTGCGAGTTGACGCTGAGTTTGTTCTTGGAGACGTGCCACTCCGGGAAGGTCTTTTTCAGTTCGCTGACTTTCATCTTCCTGTGAGCAAGATGGCTCAGGAAAAGAGCAGTCCCTATCAGGGCGTCGCGTCCGTAATGAAGGTCCGGAACTATGACGCCTCCGTTGCCTTCGCCACCGATTACAGCCCCTATTTCCCTCATCTTCGTGGTAGCGTTGACCTCTCCGACCTTGCAGGGTTCATAGTTGCATCCGTGAGCTGCCGCAACGTCCGCAAGTGCCCGTGAAGATGAAATATTTGAAACAGCAGGGCCTGGTTTCCGTCCGAGAACGTAATCTGCCACGGCTACAAGCGTGTATTCTTCCACGAAAGGCTCTCCATTCTCGCAGATGAAGGCCAGACGGTCAACGTCAGGGTCGACGGAGATACCGAGGTCGGCTCCGGATTTGACCACCTCCTCTGACAGTTCTGTGAGATTTGCCGGGAGCGGTTCCGGATTGTGGGCGAAACGGCCGTCACAGGAATCGTTGATCACTATGTATTCAACTCCCAATGCTTCGAACAATGGTGGCATACAGATGCTGCCTACAGAATTTATCGTGTCAATCACGACCTTGAATCCGGCCTTGCGGACGGCCTGACAGTCAACCAGCGGATGCTTTATTACTGCCTCCACGTGTTTCTGTGTGAAATCCTTATGGGTGATGACTCCAAGTCCGAAGGCTTCATTGAATTCGAACTCTCCCTTGTCCGCTATCCCTGTCAGGATTCTGCCTTCTTCATCGGTCAGGAACTCCCCGTTGGAATTGAGAAGTTTCAGCGCATTCCACTGTGCGGGGTTGTGCGAGGCCGTGATGATGATACCCCCGTCAGCCTGCTCGAAAATCACAGCCATCTCCGTTGTCGGAGTCGAGGCGAGTCCTGCATCGACCACGTCGATTCCACAGGAAACAAGAGTGCCTGTAACGATATTCGCCACCATCTCTCCCGAGACTCGGGCATCCCTGCCTACAACAACCTTGTAGCGTCCGTTTCTGGGGGCCTTTCTCTTTATCAGGGAGGAGTATGCTGAAATGAATTTGACTATGTCAACAGGGGATAGGGAATTGTCCGGAGCGCCGCCGATGGTACCGCGTATTCCGGAGATTGATTTTATAAGTGTCATTTCGTATCTTTTTCTATTAGTTCCAAAAGTTTGTCAATAGCCTCTTCCTGAGGAATATATCTCAATACAGGAGTTTTGCCGCGGTATAGCGTGACGTGTCCGCGTCCTTCCCCCACATAGCCGTAGTCCGCATCGGCCATCTCCCCGGGGCCGTTCACGACACATCCCATAACCGCAATCTTCACACCGGCAAGGTGTGATGTTCTTCTCTTGACTTCGTTGAAAGTCGATTCAAGATTGTAGAGAGTCCGGCCGCAACCGGGGCACGCGATATATTCCGGGTGTGTGAATCTGCGCCGGCAGGCCTGCATCAGCATATCCTTGAAATCCCCGGATTCTTCCGCTGTCAGAGGCTTTCCCGCTATGGTCGAACCAGTCAGATCGAAATCATCAATCCTGCGGTCAAGCAGGGAAGGCCCCCACAGGGTGGATGCCTTGAAAATGAAATCTTCGTAGTCGGTGGCCTGCACGTTCTTTCTGCCACCGCAGGGGGTGTAACCTGCCTGCACGGCGGATATTACAGCCCTGCCCGCCGGAATCTCCTTTATCGGGTCCTCTGTGAGCGATACCCTGACGGTATCTCCGATACCTTCTCCCAACAGGGTCCCTATCCCCACCGCGGATTTGATGCGGGCCTGAAAGCCGTTTCCGGCCTCGGTCACTCCGACGTGAAGGGGGAAGGTGAAGCCGAACTCTTCCTGCATCGCCCTGTAAAGAAGCCTGTATGCCTCCACCATCACAAGGACATTGCTGGATTTCAGCGAGACAGCCACATTGAAGAACGACCTTTCGACACACATTCTCAGCCATTCCATCACGGCCTCTTTCATTCCTGTGGGATTGTCACCGTAGCGGGAGGTTATCCTTTCTCCGAGTGAGCCGTGGTTGAGGCCGATTCGGATTGCTGTTCCTTCGTTTCTGCAGATTTCAATCAATTCTGAAAATTTGGCGCAGGCAACTTCGTGGTCCCTGGCGAAATTTCCGGGGTTGATGCGCACTTTGTCCGCAACTTTCGCGGCGGCCAGCGCTGCATCTGCCAGAAAGTGAATGTCGGCTACGACAGGGATTCCGATTCCTTCGGAACGCAGTATGGAAACAATCCGGGAGAGGGAGTCAACCTGTTTCAGCCCCTGTGTTGTAAGACGGATGACGTCAGCTCCGGCTTCCGCCGCTCTTTTGCATTGTTCTACAGACGATTCAATATCATCCGTGGAGGTATTGCACATTGTCTGGACACTGACCGGAGCATCGCCCCCGATTGTCAGCCTGCCCTTGAGGGATATCGGTCTTGAATTCATTTTCAGCGTTTCTTGTCAAGATGAAGATTGATACCCAGGGTGAACATTATATTGCTCGGGTAACAGTACAGCCAGTATAAGTCGCTGTATTTGTTTGCGTGGTACATACTTGCCAGTGCGAATTTGTAGCAGGCTTCCAGATGCAGTTCAATCGGCCGCAGAACGATTGCGAAGCCCGCCCCGGCAATGATGCCGTAATCGTGTCTCTGGTCATACTTGTCAAATCCCCCCTCTCTGTCCGTACTCAACCGGTATCCGTAATAAGGTCCGACATCGACAAGAAGTCTGAAGGATGAAAAGTTGATATGAAATTGGGACAGCATCGGGAATTCGACAATCTTGCAGGTCTCCCCAAAATCGGAACGCTCCGATTCATATCCCTCGCATCCGTATTTGGCTCCTATCTGAAGGCCGAAATTGGCCATTCTGTCCCACAGTACGTGGTAGAAGGTGTAATTGACGGTTATGTTGTTGTAGGTAAGTTTGCTGGATTGATTGATTTTCGGCGTTGAACGTACATTGCTCAGGTTGACGCCATATTTCACTCCTATCATATGTTCGTTGAAGAACTTTCTCTTCTGGGGGGTGGTGTCCAGATATTGGAAGTCATCCGGCGGGTTGCTCATGAAAGAGTAGTCCTGTGCGCTCAGAAGAGAGCCTTGAAGGAGAATGGCTACGAAAAACAGAATATGGGAGAATTTCACTTTCATTCAAATAATTTTTTGACGTCTATGTCCTGTTCTATGTCGAAGCCCTCTTCCAGTTCCAGAATCTGGCTTTCGGGCCCTTCACCTCTTTCGTAGAATTTAACCGGTTCGGGTTGTTTGTGCGCGAGCAGGTTGCCGGTGTCGGCCATTCCGTTTCCGTTTCCGTCCTGGGTGAGCCGAACCTTATATCTGCCGGCCTTGACGTAGGGTACGGTCAGGGAGGTGTCCCTGGCAATGCGGAATGTCCTCAGGACATTCGACGCCTTTTCGTCGACTAATTCGACGATGTAGGAGCCTTTGACTCCTGTAAGGTTGAGTTTGATGCTGCAGAGGTTCTCATCCTGTGGAATCTTGAAAGAGACTTCCTTTTTCTGGTTCGGAAGTCGGTCGAGATTGATGAATGTCCCCTGAGGGAAGGTCACCTTGTAATCATATCCCTTTATGAGTTTGTCGGCAGGAAGTACGTGATACCTCCGAATGATGGAGGTGTCCTGATTGAAAGCGAATTTTTTCCTGGAAGTCTGTCCCTTTGGATTGGTCTCTATGAAAACTATCGAGTCCGGATATGCGGCAATGATTGGCAACTCGGATTCAATGTAGAAACCTTCGTCCTCCACCGTTTCATTGGCTACTTTGTCCGTGAGAACGAACACGGTGTCTTTTTCTTTCTTCTTTGTGGCGGCTTTCCCGCTCTCTTTGTCCTTCTTGTTGTCTTTGGCTGTGACGGAAGTTTGCTCAGCCTGATTTTTCATAACGGCAAGAGATAGGTTCTCATCGAACGGTACAAGTTTTCCCGTCGAGTCGGTCTTCATATAATTGAGCCTTATCATAAGGCTGTCATCAAGTTTGTAATCGACATTGATCCAGAAATCCAGACTGTCCCGGTACGGGCTGTATTGGATTATAACGTCTGACGAATCTATGCCGAGGAATTCAAGCCTGTTTATCTGCACGTCACCCGCGCTGAATTTCAGGAAGCCGCACTTGTCGCTTTTCCTGCCGCTGTTCTGAAGATACTGCACACTCTGGAGTTCCTTGAACATCGCCATCGTAACCATCGAATGGCGGGCCTTGCACTTCACGGTGTCCTTCATATTGAAATTCCTGAACTCGAACACTTCGTTGGAGTCCCTGACGACCGCGTATGGGACAAACACGGAATCACAGAAAGCTATCTGGTCGGTGTCCGGGCTGTATTTGTAGTCGGTGTCCTCATCCGTGAATGCGTACACGCGGAACGTGTCCGGTCTTATATTCCTGATTGTGAAGAATCCCCAGTCATCAGTCCTGGCAAGCGCATCGGGGACAATCTTGAAACAGGCGGAGTCGGACAGGTCTGAATATATGGCCACCGTGGCGCCTTTCACCGGCTTCAATGTCTGGCTGTCGGTAACAGTGCCCGTGAAGTAAAGGGAATCTAACGTCTCTCCGGTTGAAAAGGCATAGACGAATCTGGGGGCAAGATTTCCTTCGTTATTGTCTGCAAGAGCCTGGCCGAAGTCGATGGTATATGTCCGGTTCTCTTTCAGAGTGTCGGGAAGTGTCACGACTATGTTCTTTCCCTTGACCTTTGCCGTCGGACGTCTTTTCGTGGGAGGGGACAGCACTATATCGGTCGCGGTCTTGACCACCGTATATTCATCGAACAGCAGAAATATCTTTGTTCCGAATGTCGGAATCATCGTGCTGTTCTGTTCCGGAGTAGTTGAAATCAAAACCGGAGGTATCGTATCCTTCGGTCCTCCCTGGGGCGGGGTTGTCGTATTGGCACATGAACGGCTCAATGTGCAGCAGGCTGCAAACAATATGAGGGATAACGTTACTGTTGCGGTCCTTTTCATTCTCATACGGTTTCTATGCGTTTTACGCTTTCCATTCCCTTTATTTTACCGAGTGATTTGATGAGATTCTTCAGGTCGTCGGTATTGTGGACGTAAAGTTCGATGTACCCCTCGAAAATCTCGTCGTGGCTCTCGATATGGATTTTCCTCATATTCACTCCGAGGACAAGTGAAATGACACGCGTGATTTCATTGATGATTCCGACGCGGTCTATCCCGTTGAGAGACACCTTGGCCAGATAGGACATCATGAAGTGTTTGCTCCATTTGGCTGGGACTATCCTGTGCCCCTCCTTGGAAGCAATGTCGTTTGCTACGGGGCAACTCTTCTTGTGGATTGTCACGGTTCCATCGTCTCCAACGAATGCGACCACGCTGTCTCCGGGGATTGGTGAGCAGCAGTCGGCAATCTTGAAGGAGATGGTTCCCTTGTCCATATCTTCCTGCAGGAGGTATTCCTTCTGCTTGGACAGTTTCCCGATATTAATGAGAGGACTCAGGAGCTTGACTCCCCACATCTGGACGTTTCTCTGTTCCACATTGGTCTTGAGAACTTCGTCAAGATTCGAGAGGTCGATCAGCCCCAGGCCTATCCTGTTGTACAGGTCGTATTTGCCACCCTTTATTCCATAATAGTCTATCAGTTTCTTGACCACCCTGCTCTGTGCCACGATGCCACGTTCTTCCAGTTTGCTGTGGAGAAGTTTCATACCCTGCTGGTTCGTGACCTCGGCCGATTCGCTTTTGAGAGAGTCCAGCAGAGCGTTCCTTGCCTTTGTGGTTTTCAGAAACTCCAGATATTCACGTTTCGGCGATCCCTTTTCGGAGGTGATGATTTCCACCTGGTCTCCGTTGCGGAGCTGATAGGAGAGAGGCTGCAGTTTCTGGTTCACCTTGGAGGCTATCGCCTTGTTGCCTATTTGCGAGTGAACGTTGTATGCAAAGTCAAGGGCAGTGGAGCCGTATGGCAGCCTGCGGGCTTCTCCTTTCGGCGTGAAAATGAATATGTCGTTGACAAACAGTTCGTTGTGGAATTCGTCTAGAATCTGGAGGGCGTTGGCATCGGGGTTTTCAAGAACCTCCCGTACCTGCTCCAGCCAGCGGTCTATCTCACTTTCGTCCTCGCTTGCATAGCCCTCTTCCTTATAGAGCCAGTGAGCCGCAATACCCCTTTCGGCGATTGAATTCATCCTCTCGCTGCGAATCTGGATTTCCACCCAGTTTCCTCCGGGCCCCATTACGGTCAGGTGAAGAGCTTCGTAACCATTGGATTTCGGGGATTTGAGCCAGTCCCGGATCCGATCCGGCTTGTAACGGTACAATGCGGTTATCAGAGAGAAAATGTACCAGCACTGCTCCTGTTCGGAATGGTTCTCCAGTGGAGTGAAGATTATTCTCACCGCATAGATGTCGAATATCTGTTCGAACGGGACATCCTTGGTGTTCATCTTTCTCCAGATGGAGTAGGGGGTCTTGAGTCTTTTGAGAATCTTGTATTTGAATCCCGCCTTGTCCAGTTCTTTCCGGATGGGTTCTATGAAGTTTTCGATTGACTCGGCTCTCTCGCTCATTATCGTATCCAGCTTGTTCTCGATTTGCCGGTACGCTTCCGGTTCACGATACTTAAGCCAGATGTTCTCCATCTCCGATTTGATGCTGTACAATCCGAGCCTGTGTGCCAGCGGGATGAAGATATACATTGTCTCGCTGAGTATCTTGTCTCTCTTGTACTCCGGCATGAATTGGATTGTTCTGACATTGTGGAGTCTGTCGGCCAGTTTTATCAGCACTATCCTCACATCTTCGTTGAGGGTGAGCAGAATCCTCTTTGAATTTTCCGCCTGAAGACTGGGCCTGTCGCTCTTGTTGTCGTTGTCAAGGGCGGTCTTGATCTTGGTTAGCCCGTCGACGAGGGTTGCGATTTTATCACCGAACAGTCGCTGGATGTCTTCCACGGTATAGTCAGTGTCTTCCACCACGTCGTGCAGAAGGGCGGCGCAGATGGCCTTGTATCCAAGTCCTATTTCACTGACCACTATCCTTGCCACGGCTATGGGATGAAGAATGTATGGTTCTCCGGAACGTCGCCTTACATCCTTGTGGGCTTCATTGGCAAAATCGAACGCTTTCAGCACCATCTGGTACTGTGCATCGTCGGCGCATCTCTTTCTCGCAACCTCCTTGAGAGAGTCCGCTTCCCGGTAAATCAGTTTGTAGTCTTCGTCAGTAAACATCACTCTTCGACTATTTTGTAAAAATCATCTTCGGTTATGACACGTACCCCGAGTTTTTCCGCTTTCCTGAGCTTCTCGCCGCCGGCTTTCTCACCAGCCAAAAGATATGTCGTCTTTCCGCTTACGGAGCCGGAATTCCTGCCTCCGTGGGCTTCGACCAGAGCCTTCATTTCCTCCCTTGATATCGAGAAATTACCTGAAATCACGATTGTGCTCCCTTCGAGCCTGTCGGAAATCCTTACCTTTTCAGTCCCTTCGGTACTCATTTTCAAACCGACCGCTTTCAGGGCCGAAACGATTTCCCGGCCTTTTTCGCTTCTGAAATAATCAATGAGCGAATCGGCCATGACGTCACCTATTTCATCTATCTGGAGCAGCTCGTCGCGTGAGGCCGACATAAGATTGTCGATATTGCCGAAATGGGAGGCCAGCATCGAGGCGTTTGCCTGTCCTATGTGTCTTATGCCCAGGGCGTACAGCACTCTTCCGAAAGGTACCTCCAGACTCTGGCGGATGCTCTCCAGGAGATTGTCGCAGGATTTGTCCTGCCAACCGTCGAGGGTCATCAATTGCTCTTTGGTCAGACTGTAGAAATCGGGCAGGTCTTTCAAGAACCCCTTTTCATAGAGGGCTTCGACCGTGGCTTCTCCGGCGTGTATGTCCATCGCCTTTCTGGTCGTGAAATGTATCAGCCTTCCCTTTATCTGTGTCGGGCAGGTGCTTATTCCGGGGCAATAATGTTTCGCCTGACTCTCGTCGCGGACAAGGGGTGTTCCGCAATCGGGGCAGACAGTGGGGAATACGGCCGGTCCTGCATCGTCGGGCCTGCGGCTCAACTCAACTCCGGTTATCTTCGGGATGATTTCTCCTCCTTTCTCCACATAGACGTAATCACCGATGTGTATGTCCAGCAGGTCCATCTGGTCCCTGTTGTGAAGGGAGGCTCTCTTGACTGTCGTGCCTGACAGGGGGACCGGGTCGAGATTGGCCACGGGCGTTATGGCACCCGTCCTGCCTACCTGATAATCTATACTTATCAGCTGAGTGAGAGCCTGCTCCGGCCTGAACTTGTAGGCCGTGGCCCAACGCGGTGACTTGGCGGTCATTCCGAGTCTACGCTGAAGGTCGAGCTCATCCACTTTGATTACGATACCGTCTGTGGCGAAGGGGAGGTCGTGTCTCTTCGAGTCCCAATATTCGATGTATTGTACGGCTTCGCCGATGGAGCCTGCCTTGCGGCTGTATTCCGAGACGGGAAGACCCCATGATGCGGCTGCGGCTATTGCTTCCGCATGGCTTCTGAAGGGGAGATTCTCTCCCAGGATATGGTACAGGACGCAGTCCAGTCCACGGGATTTCATCTCCTCCGGGTTCTGGAGTTTGAGGGACCCCGATGCCGCATTTCTCGGATTTGCGAATGGCTCGTCACCATTCTCAATCCTTTCCGCGCTGTTCCTTTCGAATGCCTCGAAGGGCATATATATCTCTCCGCGTATCTCGAATTCCCCGGGATATCCGCTACCCTTCAGATGTTTCGGAATGGAAGGGATGTTGACCACGTTCCTGGTCACGTCATCTCCCTTGGCCCCGTCACCTCTGGTCAATGCGCGGACAAGGCTGCCGCCACGGTATGTCAGGCAGATTGCCGTTCCGTCGAATTTCAGTTCACAGCTGAAACTGTACGGGGAGGAAACCGCCTTGGCAATCCTCGCGTCAAACTCCTCCATCTCCCCGATGCTGTATGAATTTCCGAGGGAAAGCATCGGATACCGGTGGGCGACCTGTTCGAACCCCGCAACTATGTCGCTTCCCACGTGCATAGTGGGGGAGTCGGCGGATACGAGATCGGGGAACATCTTCTCAAGTCCCTGAAGTTCACCCATAAGCAGGTCGAATTCGAAGTCCGATATGGTCGGGGAGTTCAGGACATAATAGTTGTGATTGTGCCTCTCCAGCTCCCTTCGGAGGAATCCGATTCTTTCCTTTGCTTCTATTTTGGAGATTTTAGCCATATTAATTCGGCAAATTTAACTATATTTTATCAAAAAATCGTAATTTTGCGGGACAAGAAAAACCTTAATCACTATCAAATATGAAAGATTCAATCATTATCCTGACAGGTGGCGGTCCCGCTCCCGGAATGAACACAGTCGTCGGTTCTCTTACAAAAGCTTTTATCGGTGGAGGATACCGGGTTCTCGGTCTTCACGGCGGATATTCAGGCCTTTTCTCAAAGACTCCCAAATATGAGGAACTTGATTTCTTCAAGGCTGACACGATTTTCAACCGCGGCGGTTCCTATCTGATGATGAGCCGTTTCAAACCCACTGACAAGGATTTTGAGGAGAATTTCAATCTCGAACTTTTCCAGCAGAACAATATCAAGCTGCTTGTCACAGTCGGTGGCGATGACACCGCCTCTACCGCGAACAGGATTGCAAAATTCCTCGAAAGCAAGAAATATCCCATCCGCAACATCCACGTCCCCAAGACTATAGACAACGATCTTCCTCTTCCTGCAAATGCCCCGACATTCGGTTTCAATTCTGCAAAGGACGAAGGCGCCCATATCGCCAGGACTGCTTATGAGGATGCCCGCACTTCAGGCAACTGGCTCCTCATTTCAGCGATGGGCCGTAGCGCCGGTCATCTCGCTCTCGGAATCGGTGAGGCAACCCACTGTCCTATGACCATCATTCCCGAGATGTTCAACAATACGAAGATTACCATCGACAAGATCATCAAGCTGACGATTTCCGCGATTGTGAAGCGTTCCATCCTCGGCATTCCCTACGGAACTGTCGTGGTTGCCGAAGGAGTGTTCCACGACCTTGACCCCGAAGATTTGAAGGGTACCGGAGTAAATATGACATACGACGAACACGGTCACCCCGAATTGGGCAAGATATCCAAGGCTGTCCTTTTCAACGACATTCTTGAGAAGGAGTTCAAGAAACTCGGCATGAAGGTCAAGACCCGTCCTATCGAAATCGGTTATGACGTACGTTGTCAGGATCCCATCGCATTCGACCTCACATATTGCTCCGAACTTGCTATGGGCGCATACGAGCTGTTCAAGAAAGGCGAGACCGGATGTATGGTATATGTTGATGCCGACGGTAATGCGCATCCTCTCTACCTTCACGACCTCCAGAATGAGGAAGGAAAGATTCCTCCCCGCAGAGTCAATATCGATGGCGGAACAGCCCGCAACTATTTCAACAACATCTGCCATTACATCACTCCCGAAGATTATCAGGCAGCGAAGGCTTTCGTTCCCGATCCGGCCGAGTATGATTTCAACAAGATTTTGAATTGGTAGAAGGCAAGTTCGTAATATACCAGTTGCTTGTAAGAGCCTTCGGGAGCAGAGAGTGCGTTCCCGGAGGCTCTTTCGACATCAACGGGAGCGGAAAGTTCAACGACGTTGACGAAGCTTATCTAGCCTCCCTGAAAAAAATGTCCGTCGGTGCGGTATGGTTTACCGGCGTGATTTCTCACGCGACCAGAACCGCTTTTCCCGGGATTGCCCCGAGCCATCCCTCGCTGGTCAAGGGGGAGGCGGGTTCGCCCTACGCAATCCGCGACTATTTCGATGTGGATCCGGCGCTGGCCGTGGATGTGGAGAGGAGGATGGATGAATTCTGCGCCCTAGTCGAACGCACCCACCGTGCGGGGATGAAGGTTATCATCGACTTTGTGCCCAACCACGTTGCAAGGCAATATAAGGGCTGTTTCACGGACGAAAATTTCTATCTCCTGAACGGGGAACTCCATCTGCCGTGTGATACATCCGGAACTCCTTATGTTGAATCTCCGGCAAAGGCTACGGGCAACAACGTCTTCAGCAATTATCCGTCAGTCACTGACTGGTACGACACCGTCAAGTTGAACTATGACAACCGTTCCACCTGGGACAAGATGCTGAACATACTTGAGTTCTGGGCTTCCAAGGGTGTCGACGGATTCCGCTGCGATATGGTTGAACTCGTGACTCCCGATTTCTTCTCTTATGCTTTCGGAACTTTGAGAGAGAGATACCCCGGACTCCTTTTCATCGCGGAGGTGTACGGAAAAGAGAACTACAGGCGCTATTCGGATGCCGGTTTCGATTATCTGTATGACAAGTCAGGCTTCTACGACTGCCTGCGCAGAATCGTAACGGGATTCGGCTCCGCATCGGACCTGACGCGGGAGTGGCAATTTCTGGGTGACCTGCAGCCCGGGATGCTTAATTTCCTCGAAAATCACGATGAGCAGCGGCTTGCCTCCGATTTCTTTGCGGGAGATGCTTCACGTTCTTTTGCGGCGCTCTCCGTTTCGCTCCTCTTCAACACTGCTCCCTTCATGCTCTATTTCGGACAGGAATACGGGGAGAGGGGAATGGAGGCGGAAGGTTTCAGCGGCATCGACGGAAGAACCTCGATTTTCGATTACTGCACCGTTCCGTCGGTAAGGCGTTTTCTTGACGGCAAACTCTCCGTGACAGAGAAACGGATCCACCGTGAATATGTGTCGCTTCTCAAGACGGCTGTCCGCAATGAAGCGTTTTCAATCGGGAAGACCTACGACCTGATGTATGTCAACCCCGCTTCGGAGCATTTCGATCCATCGCGGACTTTTGTCTGGATGCGCGGCTACGGAAGGAAAGTATTCATCATCGCCGCCAACTTCAGTGGGCGGGAGGTGACTTCTACCGTCAATATTCCCGCGGAAGCGTATTCCTATTTTTCAGTTCCTCAAGGCCATTCGTCCTTCACTTTGACAATTGCTCCTTATGGATATTCGGTTATAAATCTTTAACTTTACGGGTTATGTTGTCAAAAGCTGAGATAAAGGATATCAGGGCTCTCTCACAGAAGAAGTTCCGTGATGAGAGGAGATTGTTTGTCGTTGAAGGTGAGAAACTTGTCGCTGAGGCTCTCGCGTCCGGTCTTGAGGTGGTCAGGGTTCTGAGAATGGATGAGATAGGGCAGGAGGCGATGTCCCGCATTTCAATGCTGAGCACTCCTTCACCCGTGCTTGCGGTTGTAAGGATGCCTGAACCGGCAGCTGTTGAAGTGGATACCGCCGGACTTACCATAGCTCTCGATTCACTCCGCGATCCTGGAAATGTCGGTACCATAATCAGACTTGCAGACTGGTTCGGCATCAGAAATATGATTGCCTCAAACGATACGGTCGACATATACAACCCGAAAGTCGTTCAGGCCACGATGGGTGCAATTTTCCGTGTGAAATTCTCTTACTGTGACCTTCCTGCCGTGCTGGCAGGCGTCTACTGCCCGGTTTACGGAACCTATCTTGAGGGGGAGAACATTTATGACTCCGAGCTTTCTTCAAACGGAGTGATTATTATGGGCTCCGAGTCAAACGGCATATCCGAAAGGGTGGGGAAGTGTGTCACCCGTAAGATAACCATCCCGCCGTTTTCCAGCGGAAAAACAGTCTGCGAATCCCTGAACGTGGCCGTGGCGGCGGCCGTAATATGCAGCGAATTCAGAAGAAGATGAAACGTCTGCTGCCGATACTCCTTCTTGCCCTTGCAGTTGTCTCCTGCTCCACGACACGGCGTCTTGAAGAGGGACAGCTTCGCCTTGCCGACAACAGGATAGAAATTCTCAATGACGAGAAATTCAACGGGGTTGAGCTGGAATCGTATGCCAAGCAGAAACCCGCCACCTGGACACCGGGAATATATGTCTATAACTGGAGCAGCGGAAAAGGTACGAAATGGGACAAGCTGGTCGAGAAACTCGGTCAGGCTCCCGTGGTATACGATTCCACTATGGTGAAGCCGTCTGTCCGCAGTATGCTGAACCATCTCGACTATATAGGCAGGTACAATTCGTCGATAGAAACGTCAGTAAATGTCAAAAACAGGAAAGCCACTGTCTTCTACAGAGTGAATATGGGCAACGGATATATTGTGGACAGCATCCGCTACATTATCCCCGATGCAAGAATGGATTCGATTTTTCTGGCTGACACTGATGAACCGATTTTGTCGAAAGGAGACATACTTTCTCAGGAATCCCTTGAGGATGAGACCGAAAGGCTTGAATCCCTTTATCGTGACAACGGCTATTTCGGCTTTTCCAAGAACAACTTCTTTTTCTACGCCGACACTTCACGGGTTCCCGGACATTGCGATCTGGTCGTCAAAATGGAGAATTTCACCCGCAATCAGGAGGATACGTCAAATGTCCGGCCCCATCGCCAATACAATATCGGTGAGGTCACGATTACAGCCAAGGAGGGATTCAAGGTAAAACGGAAGTTTCTCCAGGATCTCAACATTCTTCGGACAGGCGACCTCTACAGCCAGAAGTCAGTCAAGACAACCTACGACCGATTCTGCTCGATACCGGTATTCAATACCGTCAATATGAATATGGTCGAGGCTGATTCAACGACTGTTGACTGCAATATCTTCATATCTCCGTCAAAACTGCAATCCGTCAAGTTCAATTTCGAGGCGTCATACAATTCGAATTCATTTTTCGGTATAGCCCCATCGATAATGTACGGGCACAAAAATATTTTCGGTTCTGGCGAAATTTTCAATATTGGTGTCAAGGGAGATTTTCAGTTCAAGCCCAAGGACCCGGCAAAATCCACTGAATTTGCCGTGACCACCAGCCTGCGGTTCCCCCGTTTCCTCCTTCTGCCCGGCAGGCTTTTCAGGAATGAGATACCGAGTACAGACGTAAGCTTCACATATAATTTCCAAAGCCGCCCCGAATATACCAGAAATATGTTTTCCCTCAATTACGGTTATAACTGGAGGGCAAACAGGAATCTCTACTTCCAGATATCCCCTTTGAGAGCCAGTGTGGTCAGGCTGTTCAACATCAGTGAGGAATTCCAGCGTTCTCTCAAGGATCCGTATATGAAAAATGCTTACAGCAATCACTTCGATTTGGGCGGCAGCGCTTCTCTCTATTATACGACGGATCCCTCGACAAAGCCTGAGCACAGTTATTTCTACCTGCGGTTCCAGAATAATTTTGCCGGCAATCTGCTCTCTCTGTTCAATCCTGTCATAAAGACAAACAAGGATGGTGAACACGTAATATGGGACATACCGTACTCGCAGTATGTCAGAAGTGAACTCTCTCTTGTTGAAACCCTCCGTTTCGGTGCGGATGACAGACTTTCTCTTGCGGGAAGAGTCCTGGTGGGGATGGGGTTTGCATACGGAAATTCAAAGACACTGCCATTCGAGCAGCTCTTCTACAGCGGTGGCGCAAACAGCCTTAGAGGTTGGCAGGCCCGCTCGGTCGGTCCCGGTGGAGCCCCGATTGACACTACATTCAAGATTTTCAGCCAAAGCGGAGATATGCGTCTTGAGGCTAATCTGGAGTTCAGGTTCCCTCTGTTCTGGAAATTCGAGGGGGCTCTTTTTGCAGACGCCGGAAACGTGTGGCTGATGAAGAAGAAAGATATGGACCCCTTGCCGGCGGATGACAGGAGTGTTTTCGGGAAGGATTTCCTGAAATCCACGGCCTTCAGTTGGGGGCCCGGCCTGAGGCTGGATTTTGGTCTTCTTCTTGTTCGTCTGGACCTTGGCTTGAAGGAATATGATCCGGTGACAATGGATTGGAAATCTCCCGGGGACTGGTTCAGAAAAGACGGCTTCTCACTCCATTTCGGAATCGGCTATCCGTTCTAGTTGAGCAGATGAGCCTGTGCCGTGATCATTACCGGCAAAGCGATCCAAAATTTCATTGTCTTCATATCAGATTCTGTTTCCGAAAATTGCTGTTCCTATTCTGACAAGATTCGTGCCTTCCTGCACTGCAATCCTGTAGTCGGAGGTCATTCCCATCGAAACAATCCCAAGTCCTGCATTTCCGAATCTGTCTGCAAGCTGTCTCAACGCCTTGAATTCGGAATGTATCAGATTTTCGTCTCCGCTCAACGATGCCATCCCCATAAATCCTTTTATATTGATGTGCCGGAAGCGGCGGCATTCCTCCACGACCTGCGCTATTTCCGACGGAGCAAAACCCTGTTTGCTTTCTTCTCCCGAGATGTGGACCTCCAGAAGGCAATCGACGGTTCTGTCCAAGACGGATGCCTGTCTGTCCAGTTCCTCGAGAAGATGAATCGAATCTACGGACTGGATAAGATTGACGTATGGAAGAATCAACTTTATCTTGTTGGTCTGGAGATGGCCGATGAAGTGCCATTCAATGTCATTGGGCAGAACCTCTGCCTTTGCTGCCAGTTCCTGCGGACGGCTCTCTGCGAAGGCCCTTTGGCCGGCTTCGTATGCCTCCAGTATATCTTCGACGGGCTTGAATTTCGAAACTGCCACCAGTTTGACATCCGGTGGCAGTTCCATTCTTATTTCTTTAAGTCTCTCTGCAATCATCACTTATTTTCTCCCGCCCCTGTTCTTCTGCTGTGCCTTCATCTGTTCCTGCTGTATTCTGTATGCCTCGTCCAGACGTTGGCGGAACTTCGACTTTTTGGGAGCGGCATTGGATGCTGATTTCTCTTTGATAGCCGCGTAAATCTTTTTCTCATCCACGAACCATTTTCTGATGGCCCAGTTCTGGCCAATGGTTATCAGGTTGCTGAGCATATAATAATAGGACAGACCTGCCGAGAAATTGTTACACAATACAACCATAAAGATGGGCATGAACCAAAGTTGCATGAATTTCATTCCGGGCATCTGTGTCGTGTTCACCTGAGTGAGGGTCATCTTTGAATAGACCCACATCGATGCTCCCATCAGAAGTGCGAACAGGGAGACGTGGTCGCCGTAAAGCGGGATATTGAAGCCGAAATTGAGAATGGAGTCATATCCGCTCAAGTCATCGGCCCACAGGAAACTCTGCTGCCTGAGCTCGAATGAGGCGGGGAAGAAGCGGAACATCGCCCACAGGATAGGGAACTGGAGCAGTACAGGCATACATCCTCCGAACATACTGACGCCCGCCTTTCTGTAGAGGTCCATCGTGGCCTGCTGCTTCTTCATCGCATCCTCCTGCTTCGGATATCTCTCGTTGATTTTCTGAATCTCAGGCTGGAGCACCTTCATCTTGGCGGATGACTTGTATGAGCGCAGGGTCAAGGGGGAGATGACGGCTTTTATGAGAATCGTCAGAATCAGGATGATGATTCCGTAGCTTGCAATGTATTGTCTCAACCAGTTGAATACGGGGATGATGACGTAGCGGCTTATTGTGCCGATGACCTTTCCTCCAAGAGGGATAATCTTTTCGAATCCCTCTCCGAAGCTTTTCAGAGTGTAGTAGTGGTTGGGACCGAAATAGAAGCTGAAAGGTACGGTGAATGAACTGTTCCTGGGATCGATTTCAAAAGTGAGGTCGGCCTCGGACCGCATAAGATTCCTGTCAGGGTTACCTTCTTCATAGAATTTGTTGGTCAGCGTACCTCCGGTGAAATCCTGCGGTGCAACCATTATCGCGGAGAAGAACTGCTGCTGGAATCCGAACCATCTGAGGCTTGAACTGAAGGTCTCCTTTACGGCGTCCTTTCTCTGGCCGAGTGTCTTGACATTCGTGTTCGATGCGTATCTGTATGCAACGGCTGAATAATTCTTCTCATTGGTGTAACCCTTCTCAAGCCTGGGGAGGTCAACGCTCCAGTCCATTTCAATCTGATTGGTCCTCGGGTCGAGAACCTTGTCCATCCCGACGAAATTCAAATTGTAGTCGACCAGATAACTGTCTTCCTGAAGTACGTACACAGCCTCGATGTAGGAGGTGTCGCTGAAATGGAGCCTCATTCCAAGCGTGTTCTCACCCGAATATGCAACTTTGAAATTAAGGTCGCTTGTGTTGAGCCACTGGTCGGCGTTCAATTCAAGGTCAAAACTGCTTTTTCCGGGTCTGACAAGATAGAGGGCCGTGCTGTCATAGCAGAAATAATCCTTGATAAGGACACTGTGCGGCTGGGCTCCTCTGGTGGAGACTGTAAGTGCGAGTTTGCTGTTTTCGATTGTGACGAACTCCTCGGCAGAGTTGCTGGCCTCATTTATCAGTGTGTTCTGATAAAGAGGGGCGGAGTCAGCCTGAAGGGTGTCTGTTCCGTTTGCCTCACCGACAGCATCGAATGCTTCCTTCGCCTCGACCATTGCGAGCGAATCCTGAAACTTTCTGTTGCTCTCGACCTGTTTTTCGTACTGCTTTGTGTTGTACCAACTGAATAGAAGGAGAATGACTCCTATAAGCACAAATCCTATGACGCTGCTGCTCTTTTCGCTGCTCATTGCTCTCTATTGCTGTTCTTCCTGTTTTTTGTCGTATTCCTTAATCTGGGCCTCCAGTTCGGCAAGATCTCTCTTGGCCTGTTCGATCTCCTTGCGGAGATTCTCAAGCAGCGCTTCTGCGTTCTTGCTCTTCGCAAAGAATCCTATGTTGTTCTCCCAGGTGGCAATGTCCTGCTCTTTTCTGAGATATTTCTGGACAAGACGGTCTCTTTCCGATTTGAAGCCTTTTTCAGCCCGTGAAGCGTAACGCCCGGCGCTTTCACGGAACTGTGCGAATTTCTCATTCACTGCGTTTCTGAACTCGGCCTGGATGTTCTCTTTCTCCTTGATGGGGACGAAGCCGATGCTGTTCCATCTTTCCTGGAACTCCTTGAAGGCCTCCCTTGCGGATTCCTTGCCTTCCGCAACGAATTCGTTTATTTCAGCAATCAGTTCCTTCTTCTTCCTGAGATTCTCCGACTGTTCGGCATTCGAGCCTCCGCGGTGCGCGTCACGTCTGTTGTAGAATTCATCACAGGCGGCTCTGAAGCGCTTCCATATCTGTTCGGATTTCTTGCGGGTTACGGGCCCTATCTCCTTCCACTGGCGCTGGAGTTCAATCAGGGCATCGCTGGTGGCTTTCCAGTCCTCGCTGTCCTTGAGTGCCTCAGCCTTTTCGCAGAGTTCTATCTTTTTGGCGACGTTATCCTGCATCTTGTCCTTGAATTCGTTATAGAATTCGCGCTTGCGGGCGAAGAACTCGTCGCAGGCGGCGCGGAAACGGTCGTATACCTTCTGGTTTTCCTTCTTGGATGCGTAGCCGATGGTCTTCCATTCCTTCTGGATGTTCTCTATCTCCTTGGAGAGGGTGTTCCATACATTCGAATCCTTTATTTCTGTCTTGACAAACTCTTCGACTTTTTCGCAGAGGTTGCTCTTTGCCTCAAGATTCTCCTTCTCCTTGCCTTTCTGCTCCTCGAAATATGCCTGATGCTTCTTGTTGATTACGGAAGTGGCAGCTTTAAACCGTTCCCAAATCGACTCCCTGTTGGCGGCATCTACCGGACCGATTTCCTTCCACTGCTCGTGAAGCTTCTGCAGTTCCCTGAAGGCTTCCACAACGTTCTCCCGCTGCGACAGCTCCTCCGCTTTCTTGCAGAGTTCCTCCTTGATTTCCAGATTCTTCTTGAAGTCGAGGTCGCGCATCTCGCGGTTCAGTTTCAGATAGTCGTAGAACATTTCCACATAGTGCTGGTATGTCTCGTACAGGTCTTTGACCTTGTTCTGGGCAACAGGGCCGACCTCTCTCCATTTGTTCTGGATCTCCCTGAAAAGAGGGAAGGTCTGGCTGACGTCCTCCTGCCTTTCCAAAAGGGCCTTCAGTTCCTCGATTATGGAGAGCTTGCTGTTGTAGTTCGCCTCCTTCTTGATTTCCTGTTCCTTCAGGAATGCATTCCTACGTTCCTTATATTGTGAGTAAAGTTCTTTGAACCCGCGCTCGATTTCTGCGAAGGGATCAAGTTCCCCTTCGGGAATTTCAGCGGCTCCCGAAGCGAGTTTTTCCCTGCGCAGAGTTTTGTAGAATGCGGCCTTGAGGGCTTCGGCATTCTTGTACTGCTGCTGCATGTCTTCGCTGTCGAGAAGTTCCTGGAAAATGTCTGTCAATTCCTTGAGACCCTTGTTTGAGTAGTCAATGGTCTCTTCCTGTTCTACAGATTGCTCCTGAGGGGCAATGGGGTTTAAGTCTTCACTCATGGTTTTAAAAAGTTTATATTGTCCACAAATATACAATTTTTAAATAAAATTGCGTAATTTTGAGAATCATTAACCCCTGTTGAGGATGAGATACTATATTGCAATTGATTTGGGAGCCACCAGCGGAAGGGTGATTCTCGCTTCCTGCTCCGGCTCCGGAAACCTGAATCTTGAGACGCTTCACAGATTCCCGACACCTCTCGTCGAAAAGGAGGGGCTTTATTATTGGGACATTGATTCCATTTTCAGCGGAATCATTGAAGGACTGAAGGCCGCCGGCTCCAGAAACATTGAAATAGAGTCGATAGGCATCGATACCTGGGGTGTCGATTTCGGTCTGGTCGGCGGTGACGGAAAGCTTACAGCTCTTCCGCGTTCCTATCGCGACCCCTATTCTTTCCGTGCGATGGAGGAGTTTCTGGAAAAGATGCCGAGAAGGGAACTGTACGACCGAACGGGGATTCAGCTAATGAACTTCAATTCCGTTTTCCAGCTCTATGCCCAGTCTCAGTCCGGTGAGTTGGACAATGTGGACACGATACTCTTTATGCCCGACTTGCTGTCATATATGTTAACCGGGGAGAAGGTCTGTGAATATACGATTCTGAGCACCTCCGCAGTGATGAATCCCCGTACGAAGGAGTTGGACGGCTCCATTCTCGCCCTGTGCGGATTGGAACCTTCCGTTTTCGCGCCTCTCGTCTATCCCGGTGCCGTAATCGGGAAACTCAAGCCGGAGATTGCCGGAATAACAGGGCTCGGAGCAGTTCCTGTCAAGGCGGTGGCGGGGCACGACACGGCTTCTGCCGTGGCCGCCGTTCCGGCGACAGCTGAAAATTTCGCATATCTCAGCAGCGGAACCTGGTCCCTTATGGGGATAGAAACGGACCGTCCTATAATCGATGACAGGATGTTCCGGATGAATTATACCAATGAAGGCGGAGTGGGAGGGACAATCACCCTTCTGAAGAATATCACCGGAATGTGGCTCCTCGAACAGTGTCTGGCAAAATGGAAGGGGGAGGGGCGCACCTATTCCTATGACGAGGTCAGGGAGATGGCCGCTTCATCGTCCCCGGCCGGATTCGTCATCGACCCCGATGCCCAGGAATTCGCATCCCCCACGGATATGCCGGACGCAATCCGCAGATGGTGCGTATCTCACGGATATGCCACCCCGACCGACGATGCTTCTCTGGTCAGGCTGATTTACGATTCCCTCGCGTCGAAATATGCGGAGACGTTCCGGGCTCTGGAGAAGATTGCGGGACATCCGATAGAGGTACTGCATATAATCGGTGGCGGCTCCCAGAATACTCTTCTCAATCAGATGACTGCCGATGCCTGTGGCGTCAAGGTCATTGCTGGTCCGGCGGAAGGGACAGCTCTCGGCAATGTGATGGTGCAGGCCGGCCTTTCGAGGGAGCAGATAGCGGGTAACATAGAAATCAAAACATACACACCAAATGAGTAAGGCATACGACATAGCGCGTGAACGCTACGCGAAGTTCGGTATAGACACCGAGTCTGTGATAGGACAGATGAATGATTTTCACCTTTCAATGCATTGCTGGCAGGCCGATGATGTTTCGGGATTCGAAAGCGCAGGAGACCTGACGGGCGGAATACAGGCTACCGGAAATTATCCCGGCAAGGCCCGCAACGTCGACGAGCTCCGTTCCGACATTCTGATGGCGAAGAGCCTCATTCCCGGCACGCATCGTCTAAACCTCCACGAGATCTACGGGGAATTCGGAGGCCAGAAGGTCGACAGGAATGAAGTGGGAGTGGAACATTTCAGAGGTTGGATTGAATGGGGCCGCGAAAACAACACCAAGCTTGATTTCAATTCGACGTCATTCTCCCATCCGAAGAGCGGGAATCTTTCTCTCGCCAACCCCGACAAGGCAATCCGTGATTTCTGGATTGAGCACACCCGCCGTTGTCGTGACATTGCCGACGCAATCGGACAGGCTCAGGAGGACCCCTGCATAATGAATGTCTGGGTCCACGACGGCTGCAAGGATATGAGCGTAAACCACTATCTCTACCGCTACCTGCTGAAGGATTCTCTCGACAAGATATTCATCGAACACAAGAGCAATATGAAAGACTGCATCGAAGGCAAAGTCTTCGGAATCGGTCTCGAGAGCTTCACTGTCGGCAGCCACGATTTCTACACGGCATACGCTGCTGCCAACGGCAAGATTCCGACGATTGACACGGGGCATTATCATCCTACGGAGAGTCCTGCGGACAAGGTTTCCGCATTGCTGAATTTCGTTCCTGAAATAATGCTTCACGTCAGCCGTCCCGTCCGTTGGGATTCGGACCATGTCACTCTCAAGGATGATCCCACGCAGGATCTTTTCTTCGAGATTGTCCGTGCCGGTGCTCTTGACCGCGTCCATTACGGTCTTGATTATTTCGATGGGGCCATCAACAGGGTGGGGGCTTACGTGATTGGAAGTCGTGCGGCACAGAAATGTATGATTTGCGCATTGCTGGAGCCGGTGGAACTCATCCGGCAGTACGAACTTGAAGGTGAGACTTACAAGGTACTCACGCTCCTCGAAGAGTTCAAGGCCATGCCTTGGGGCGACGTCTATGACGAGTTCTGTGAGAGAGCCGGTGTCCCTAGGGGAACCGCATATATGGCAGAGATTGACAGATATACAAAAGAAGTTGTTTCAAAGAGATGTTAAAGGAAATAGAACAGGTGGCGGAGGTGGCGGGCTATCTCTGGCAGAAAGGATGGGCCGAGCGCAACGGCGGAAATATAACAGTCAACATAACGGGTTCAGTAGGTCCGGACATCAGAAAGGCCGCGGCCATTGCCGGACCTTTTGAAATCGGTCTGACTCTCCCTGAAATCAAGGGATGCTATTTTTATTGCAAGGGTACAGGCAAGCGCATGCGCGATCTTGCCCGCGACCCGATGGACAACGGCTCGATAATCAGGATAACGGATGATTGCGCGCATTATGAGATAGTTGCCGACAGGCCGGTGATGCCGACTTCCGAGCTTCCTTCCCATCTTGCAGTCCACGCGCATCTGATTGCGAAGGGTTCTCCTTACAAGGCCTCGCTGCATACTCATCCCATCGAACTCGTGGCTCTGACTCATTGCAAGAAGTGGTTGGAGAAGGATGCCGCCACAAGGATGCTCTGGTCGATGATTCCGGAGACCAAGGCTTTCTGTCCCCGCGGTGTCGGCGTCGTGCCTTATCAGATGCCCGGAAGTGTGACTCTGAGCAATGCGACCATCAAGGCGCTTGACGATGACTATGACGTGGTGATGTGGGAGAAGCACGGTGTTTTCGCCGTCGATGTCGACATTATGAGCGCCTTCGACCAGGTCGACGTGCTGAACAAGTCGGCGCTTATCTATATCGCATCCCGCAATATGGGTTTCGAGCCGGAGGGAATGACGGACGCCCAGATGAAGGAGATGTCCGAGGCGTTCCATCTGCCGAAGTAAATGACGTTTGCCCTTTTGCGACGGGTAGTTGCTGTGGATGGATTCCAAATCAGTCGAGCCGGAGAATTTCATCGGCATAGTTGAGAGCACATTCCCTGTGGGTAATCATCAGTATCGTTTTGTGCCCTCTATATTCCGAAGCCAGGCGCTCAAGAAAGATTGCCTCTGTGGCGGAATCCAGAGCTGAGGTGGTCTCGTCGAGAATCAAGACTGTTCCGGGATGCAGAAGGGCGCGGGCAATGGCAATTCTCTGGGCCTGGCCTTCGCTGAGACAGGAACCTCTCTCACCGCAGAGGGTGTCAAGTCCGTCAGGGAGGTTATACACAAAATCGGCCGCGGCAATGTGCAGGGCTTGTCTTATCCTATCATCGTCCGCTTTATGATCCGCGAGGATGAGATTTTCACGCACGGTACCGCTCAGAAGGCTTCCTCCCTGTGGAACGTACATGAAATTGCCTATAGCGGCCTTGAAAGACTGGCCGTCGGCAAGTTCAAAGGAGACATTACCTTTACCGGGACGCAGCAATCCCATTGACAATCGGGCGAGAGTGCTTTTCCCTCTACCGGTGCTGCCCATTATCACGGTAATTGTGCCGGCCTTGAATGTATGGGAGAAGCCGTCGAAAACGGGAATACCTTTCCCGGGGTATGAAAAACTGATATTGTCAAACACAAGCGAAGGCGCCTCGTCAAGAACGGGGCCATCGGTGAGTGCAAGAGCCGGAAGTGACTCCAGCTCGGAGAGCCTCTCTTCGGAACTCATTGCCTGGATGAAGGCCGGGATGTGCCTCGACAGGTCTGCAAGAGGTTTCTGCACTTGACCCACCAACTGCAGGAAGGCGGTCATCATACCATAAGTCACTATTCCGTCCCGAATGCCGAAGATACCCCATAGAAAAGCAGTGGTGTATCCCGCCATAAAGCCGAAACCGATAAATCCTCTGGCTATGGAAGTGTAGTTCAGCCTCTTGATATACGTTGCCTTCAGATTGTCCAGAATTGAAGAGAACCTTTCCTTAACCCTGTCGAAACCGGACAGAGACAATGCCATCGCCCTGTTCTGAAGGCTTTCCTGAACGTGTTCCAGACTTTCGCTGTCCTGCTTTCTTATGCTGTCCGTCAGTCGGCGTTGCGTTTTGTAGAACATCTTGGAGCCCAGCAGGCCGAGCAGCATCAGGATAATCAGCAGAGTAAGCAGGCCCGGCGCCATCATCACAAGGAAGACGGAGGCGGCGATGAGTTGGCAGACAGTCACTATTATGTTGGGGATACGTGTGCACACGAGCTCTACCATCACGCGGATGTCCTCCTGGATGCGGTTCATTACATCTGCGCTGTGGAATTCCTCCGGCACGTCCCAGCTGCTGCCCATCACGTGGGAGAAGGTGCGGAGCCGCAGGGCGTTGGTCGCCTTGATTTGTGTGAGATTTTCCCAATAAGAACTCGCCACATTGCAGGCAATGCGCAGAAGCACAATCAGAATCATCAGCCACACATAGTCTTCTAGAGTTTTGTCAATAACCCCCGTGGCAATGTCAACGAGGCACTTGGATACCCACACGAACACGATGGATGCCGCTACGTTCACAAGACCTGTCAGCACGCAGAGCGCCACGTGCCACCGGAACGGCCTGTACACCGCCGCCATTCCCCTTATGCTGCTTCTGAAATCTTTCACTGCTGTGGGAGATTATTCTTCAATGAGTCCGGCTTCCGCCCAGGACCGGGCCAGCCTGGCCGCATCCGCACCGGCAACTTCCCCGTCCACTTCATATTTTTCGAGCAGCAGCTGCTTGATATCTTCTACTGTAAATTCTTTTCCTGACAGAGCCTCCCAAAGATAAGCTGCGGTGTCGTTGAAAGAGATCATTTTGTTGAAGTTGACGAGGCTGCTGCCTTCCGCAACCACGATATGCTCCCTTCCGAGCTTGCGCATTTTGAATCCTTCCCTAATCTTCATCTTTCATTATGATTTTATGTATGGTTCTTCTATACAATGCCAGAATACAACGTCTGACAAACGGAGGCAATTGTCTCCAGAGATAAGCACTCCCCGGAACACGTTTCCGGCCCGACGACCCCACGATTGCCATCACTTTCCCAAGGATATCCTTCACACCGACTTTTTCTGTTCCGCTGACGTTCCCGTCACCTCTCAACGTCACCTCCTCCTCTTTTACTGCAACTATGCGGTGCAGGACATAATTGCCGGGGCTTCTCCGGGCCAGTACAATGTCTCCTGGCTGGAGAGAATTGCAGGCTTTTTTCCTTAGTATCACGCTGTCCCTGCCGCCTACGATGAACGGCAGCATACTTGTGCCTTTTGTCATCAACTCCACGTCCCTGCCTTCGGCAAGAAGGGCTGCAACTTCCTCAAGAAGGATTTCATTCGGAAAAGTCATCTGCATACGGCTTCGTGGCATACTTGAGCCGCTTCTGCATCTGGGCGGCAGTCCAGGACAAAACAGGGTTGGGACAGGGCTATGGCCGATATGGTATCGTGAAGGCCGTCCGCCATCGAGGTGATGCCACGGAATCCGGAACTGGAAGCCGAAATCAGAGCGTATGCCTCCAAGGCCGAAAGAGGAGTGGCAGCATTGGTGGGCGAGCGGCGTATCTGCACCATGGCGCCCAGAGGCGCGCTGGCATTGCGGTAACAGGGAGTTTTGCCGCTCCATGGTGAGCCGTACACCGTCACGGAACCATCTTTGTCCACTCGGACTATGGGGTTGTCATCGTTGAGGAGTTCGCTCCCGGAAATGTTTTCCAGCCACATTCGGCTGTGTGTGCTCTTGCCGGTACCGCTTTCCGCGAGGAACATATATGCCCGGCCGGAATTGACAGTTACAGAGGAATGCATCTCCAGCGTCATCATCCCGGCCGTGCTGAAAGCGAACATCAGCATTGTGGCGTTGTCGATGGCGAAGCGCCCTGCATTCAGGCCGGCAAATTCCAGCGCCCCCGACTTGAAATCATCGCTGATGCGAAGGCTCGCCACCTTGGGACTTCTGCCGTTCACAGCGAATTCAAGATAAAATCCGTCCGTATCCTTGTAAAAATCCGTCTGAGTCTCTTCCGGACTGTTGACGCCCACGAAAAGGGCCTCCATCCCGGAGGTATCAGCGGCGCTCCAAGATGAGGCTTCATGAACGTACAGGGTGAATATCGGCATCCCGTCATTGTCCCCGATAGTTGGAGCCACGAACGGGCCATAGTTTGCCTTCATCCTTTCCCATAAGGGGGATGCGTCATCCATTACGATGGAGAAACGGTGGCCGGCAACGATGAAATCCTTACGCATGATTCGACGATACTTCCGTTTCTTTTCAGATTTTTAACAAAAATACACTTTTCCCTTCAGTTTTCCAGCAGGCTTATGTAACCAAGCAGGGCTGCAGCCGCTATTATTATGAACAGTCTCCTCATGTTATCTGTTGAATAAAAATCAAGCCATTATCCGATCGGACTGCATCAATTATAACACTCTGCGGTATTTGTCCAGAAGTTCGGCGGCGGCGGTGAAGGATTCCAGGTCGCCCTTGAGCACTGCGTTCTCGTAGTCGGGCAGGAGAGGGGCGATTGAGCCGTTCTCATAGAACATATTGCGAAGGTTTTCGTTTATGCTCTCATACATCCAGTATCTTGCTTGCTCGCGGCGCTTCTTCAAATAGAATCCGTTCTCCTGAACGAGTGTGAAATAATCCTCGATTTTCTTGAGAATCACGTCGAGCCCCTCCTTCGTGACCGCTGATGAAGTGACTGCGGTGGGCATCCATCCCGATTCAGTCGGCGGGAAAAGATGCAGTGCGTTGGCATAGAGCGCGCGAGCCATCGATGCCTTCTCCACATTATTGCCGTCAGCCTTTGTAATCGCGATAAGGTCGGACATCTCCATTATGCCGCGCTTGATTCCCTGCAGGTCGTCTCCGGCGCCGGAGAGCATCAGAAGCAGGAAGAAGTCGCTCATTGAATGAACGGCCGTTTCGCTTTGGCCGACTCCCACCGTCTCTATGAAAATCACATCGTAACCAGCAGCTTCACACAGCAGAATGGTCTCTCGGGTTTTCCTTGCCACTCCACCGAGGGAACCTGCGCTTGGGCTGGGGCGTATGAATGCGTTGGGGTCGTTGCAGAGGGTCTCCATACGGGTTTTGTCGCCGAGGATGGAACCTTTGCTCTTCTCGGAGCTAGGGTCGATGGCCAGTACAGCAAGTTTGTGCCCTTCGTTCGTGATATATGAACCGAAAGCCTCTATGAACGTGCTTTTGCCGGCTCCGGGGACGCCGGTGATGCCGATTCTCATCGTCTTCCTGCCGTTGGAGATGGCCTGGCAGCGCTGGATTATCTGCGATGCAATCGCGCGGTGTTCCGGCAGATAACTCTCGACAAGCGTGATGGCCTTGCTGAGAATGGTGGTGTCACCCCTTGTGATACCCTCCATATATTCGTCGACGGAGAGTAGGGAAGGCTTCTTTTTGAATACCCGCGTCAGATACGGATTTACAATCGGGGGCTGTTCCACCCCCTCGTTGACCTTCAGTTTTGTCTCCTTGTTATCGTAATCGGGGAAGAAATCCCCCTGGTGGTTCTTGTCTATCGCCATATTTATTCTATTATTCCGGAAATGAAAAGATTGAGAATCGGTTTGTCCGGGTCGTTGGTCACAATCGATATCACATCGACAATTTCACCGGTCCCCTTGATTTTTGAACTGTCGAAAACTATCTTCAAGTTGTAACTTTCCCCTGGCTGAATCGAGACAGGACAGTCGTCACTTGTCACACTGCCGGGGGTCTGTGAGTCAATGGAGTAGAGTTTCAGGGCCTTCCTGCCTTTGTTGCGTATGGTGAATGATTCCTGAAGAACCTGTCCCTTCGTAATCTGACCGAATTCGAAATAACTTTTGTCAACCGTCAGTCTCGGCGAACTTGCAAGGTCCGTTTTTGTCAGGCCTCCGAAATTGTCCTTGACCATCGCGTCAATCCTGATTTCGACAGGCTGGGTCTTTCCGTCCACGCACAGTTTGAATTTGAAGGAGTTCCTGCCCCAAATCTGCGGAGTGATTTTGGAAAGGTCGACGGAATAGATCATCTTCGACAACTGACGGCCTTCGATTCTTTCGGGCTCAAAAGAGACGGTCAGCCCTTCGGAAACCTCGACCGCTGATATTTCTACGGCGGATTTCCCCGTATTGGCTATCTGGACATAATCCTCCTTGGCGTTTCCCTGATCAAGATATCCCAGGGAGTATACGGTCTTGCGGAGACCGATCGGACCTGCCAGCACGTCATACATCCGGGCCAGGTCCTTCTCCTTTTTGTGTGAATAACCTCTCAGTCGAAGTATCACCGGCCTGTCAACGTTAGAGATGTAGACGGTCAGAGACTTGTCGAAGGCCCCTTCACCCTGGTCGTTGCTGAACCTGGCATTGATGGTTCCCTTTTGTCCGGGCAATACCGGCTTCCTGGTCCAGTCAGGGGTGGTGCAGCCGCAGGATGAAACGACATTGTGGATGACAATCGGCGAGTTGCTGACATTCGTAAAGGTGAACAGGCATTTAACGGCTCCGTCACTGATCAATATGTCTCCGAAATCGTGGATTTTCTTGTCGAAAGAAACTACCTTTTCAGCAGTTTCCGCATAAGAGTCGGCAAACAGTGTAAAGATGAGAACTGCTATGGCTGCGATTTTTTTCATATTACGATTCTTTCAGGTGCAAAGATAACTTTTTATATGGCAATTTTCATACCTTTGTTATTTGTTGTGATTTCCAATTGTTTCAAAATATTATGAAAAGAATCATTTCTTTTGCGCTTATGGCCGTTCTGGCCGCAGCACTTGTTTCCTGCGGGAAACACTATGAGTATGAATCCGTTAAAGGCGACCCCACGGGCGCCAGAATTTATACTCTTGACAATGGCTTGAAAATCTACACTATTGTCAACAAGGACAAACCGCGTATCGATGCCCAGATTGCAGTGAAGGTGGGCAGCAAGAACGACCCCCGCGAGACCACCGGTCTGGCACACTATTTCGAGCATCTGATGTTCAAAGGCACGCAGCAGTTCGGTACACAGAACTACGAGGCCGAAAAACCCCTGCTCGATGAAATTGAAACCCTCTTCGAGAAATACCGCGTCACTGAGGACCCGGCACTGCGCAAGGCTATCTACCATCAGATTGACTCCATTTCATACGAGGCTTCAAAACTCTCGATTCCCAACGAATATGACAAACTGATGTCAGCGCTTGGAGCCAGCGGTACCAACGCATATACAAGCTATGACGTCACCTGCTATGTGGAGAACATCCCGTCAAACCAGATAGAACTTTGGGCGAAGGTCCAGGCGGACCGCTTCGAGAATTGTGTTCTCCGCGGATTCCACACCGAACTGGAGACAATCTATGAGGAGTATAATATGTATGCCGCGATGGACCAGCAGAAGGCAATCAACGCTGTTACCGCATCTCTGTTCGAACACCATCCCTACAACACGGACGTAATCGGTCTGCCATCACATCTGAAAAATCCTTCAATCACCAACGTCAAGAATTATCACGACCAGTGGTACGTTCCCAACAATATGGCAGTTGTCCTTTCCGGTGATTTCGACCCCGATGAGGCGGTTGCCATTGTAGACCGCTATTTCGGAGGTATGAAGCCCAATGAAAACCTTCCGAAACTTGAATTCGAGCCTGAGAAGCCTATCGCAGTCCCAATAGTGAGGGATGTCAAGGGTAACGAATCTCCCGTCATCTTCCTCGCCTGGCGTTTCCCCGGCGCAAACCATCCGGACGCTCTCAAACTTGACCTCCTCCAGAAAGTTCTCAGCAACGGTGCGGCAGGTCTCATCGACCTTGACGTGAACCAGCAGCAGAAGACTCTCGGAATGGGTGTCTTCAATGAGGCGATGGCCGACTACAGTATGTTTATGGTCTTCGCAGAGCCCAAGACAGGGCAGACTTTCGACGAGGTACGCGACATCTTCCTTGCCGAACTGGACAAGGTGAAAGCCGGTGATTTCGATGAAAATCTTCTGAAGTCAATCGTGAACAATGAGAAACTCTCATTCATGAAGAGGCTGGAGTCAGCGGGTGCAATGGCCAGCACTGCGGTCAACTGCTTCATCAACGACCAGTCATGGGCCGACGAAGTTGTCAATTACGTGGACAGACTCAACTCCATAACCAAAGATGAACTGGTGGCTTTCGTCAACGAGAATTTCGGTGACAATTATGTACAGGTCAACAAACGTCAGGAGAAAGACCCTTCAAACGTCAGTATAGACAAGCCTCAGATTACTCCCATCTTCACCAACCGCGACACTTCCAGTCAGTTCCTCAAGGATGTCCAGGCAGCTGCCGCTCAGGTCAAGCCGATTGAGCCCGTGTTTGTCGATTACGGGACAGATATGAGTATCCTTTCAGCCAAGAACGGAATAGAGGTGCTCTACAAGAAGAATGTCACCAACGGAACATTCCACCTTCAGTACCGTTTCGAGACAGGTTCCTACGCTGACAAGATGCTTCCTTTCGCCTGCGACTATCTCGAATATGTGGGAACTTCCAAGATGACACCCGAAGAGATAAAGACCGCTTTCTACCAGATTGCCTGCCAATACTTTGTATCCTGCTCAGGAGAATACACATATGTCGGTTTGAACGGACTTGCCGAAAATATGGACAAGGCGGTCGAACTGCTTGAACAGATTATTGCGGATGCCCGGCCCAACCCTCAGGCTCTTGCGATGCTCAAGGCCAATACCCTTCAAGAAAGAGCCAACGCCAAGACCGACCAGGCTACCAATTACAGCCGGCTTCGCCAGTATGGTATGTACGGGCCCAAGAATCCTGCAACCAACGTTCTTTCCGACAGTCAGATAATGGCTCTGACAGATGAGGAACTTCTGGAAAAGATTCACACTCTGTTCAGTTTCCAGCACGAGACACTCTATTATGGACCTCTTTCAGAGAAGGAAATCGTCGAGATAATCAACTCCGCTCACAAATGTGCCGAGACTCTTGCTCCGGTTGTCAAGGGTGATCCGTTCAAATATGTCGAGACAACTGAAAATGAAGTAATAATAGCTCCTTACGATGCCAATCAGCTCCGTCTCTATTCCGTTTCCAACAGGGGAGAGATGTTCGATGCATCCAAGGCTCCCATTATCCGCCTCTACAACAGTTATTTCGGCGGTGGAATGAACGGTATCGTATTCCAGGAGATGAGAGAGGCTCGCGGCCTCTGCTACTCTGCTTTCGCAGGATACCAGACTCCCGGTGACCTGAAACATCCCGCCATCTTCTACAATGGAATCTACACTCAGAATGACAAGCTCATCGATGCCCTCACGGCATTCGATTCAATCATAAACGATATGCCCGCATCCGAGACGGCGTTCAAGATTGCCAAAGAGTCTCTTCTCTCCAACATACGTACCCAGAGAACTGTCAAGTCCAGTGTTCTGGACAGCTATCTGAATGCCCGAAGGCTCGGTCTGGACCACGATTTGAACAAAGACGTGTTCGAGAAGGTTCAGAACTGTACGCTCGATGACGTCGTGAAGTTCCAGCAGGAGATGATAAAGGACCGCAAGTACAGGATCATGATTCTCGGCCGCAGCAACGAGATGGACCACAAGGCTCTCTCTTCTTTCGGCAAAGTGAAGGAAATTACGACAGAAGACATATTCGGATACTGAGAACTGTTTTGAAATGATAAGTTGGCTCATATTTTACGCATTATTGATTGTGGTCTGTGTCTGGCTGAACAATGCATCCAGCAAGATAGGTATGCCTGTCCTGCTTGCATTCATCCTGCTTGGCATCATATTCGGCAACTGTTTCGGACAGGATTACGTGTTCAATAATTACAAAGTTGCCGAAAAGACCTGTACCATAGCGCTGATTTTCATTATGTTCTATGGTGGATTCGGAACGAGTTGGAAGTCAGCAAAGAAGATAGCGGGAGAGGCATCCGTTCTTGCAACGGTCGGAGTTATCGTGACGGCCGGTCTGACGGCGGTTCTCTGCCACTTCCTTCTGAAATGGGATTGGCTCGAGAGCATCCTGCTCGGTTCTGTAATCAGTTCCACGGATGCGGCATCCGTATTCTCCATCCTGCGTTCGCGTAAACTGGGCCTTAAAAACAATTCCGCCCCTCTGCTTGAAATGGAAAGCGGTTCCAATGACCCGATGTCATATATGCTCACCATCATAGCCCTCTCATTGTTCCAGGGCGAAGCATCCGGGTGGGGGATGGCTTTCCTGCTCTTCAAGCAACTCGTCTTCGGCGCAGCCATAGGTTTCGGCATAGCGTACCTTGCAATCACGGCGATGCACAAGGTTTCATTCGCCACCTCCGGTTTCGATTCTCTCTTCATCCTTGCAATAGCAATGTTGTCCTATGCAATTCCCAACCTTGTGGACGGGAACGGATATCTGAGTGCATATATCGTCGGAATGATGCTTGGAAACACCCAGTTCAACGGCAAGAAACAACTTGTCCATTTCTTTGACGGAGTGACGGGACTGATGCAGGTCGTCATATTCTTCCTGTTGGGACTTCTCGCACGTCCGAAACTGCTTCTGGACTCATTTCTTCCGGCATTGGCGGTCTTTGCGATACTCCTTTTTGTGGCAAGACCGACTGCTGTGTTCAGTGTCCTTGCACCATTGAAGAAATATTCCTTCAAGCAGATGCTCCTCATCTCCTTCGTCGGGTTGAGGGGCGCTGCCTCCATCGTGTTTGCGATTATGGCTCTTACCCAAACGGGGGAGTCGACTTTGGCGCATGACAGTTTCAGTGTCGTTTTCACCGTCGTGCTGATATCGATAGCACTGCAGGGATCTCTGATACCATTTGTTGCAAAGAAGTTGGGACAGATAGATACGAACGATGATGTGATGAAGACGTTCAACGATTTCGCCGATGAGACCGACGTTCAGTTCAGCCAGGTGCTGGTGACCCCCGACAGTTCCTGGAACGGTAAGATGGTCAAGGAACTCAATATTCCGAAGAATCTTCTTATGTGTCTGAATGTCAAGAGGAACGGGGAACATGTCGTGCCCTACGGAGAGATGTTCATCGAATCGGGGGATACCATAATCCTTTGCGCTCTTGCCGCTGCGAAGGATGCCTACGTACATATCGTGGTGCACCCTCTCTCCAAGGGCAGCAAATGGGTAGGCCACAAGGTGATGGAATACCCCCGCAACATCAAGGAACAGCTTGTGATGATCAAGCGGGGTGATGAAAGTATCGTGCCCAATGGAGGTACCGTCCTGCAGGAAGGTGATATTCTTTACATTAATCAAGGATAGATATGCAAAGACTTATTCGCCCGGAATTTCTTGAAAAAGGAGACGGAATAGCCATAATCTCCCCATCCTACAGAATGGAGCCTTCTTCACTTGAATCGGCTTTGGACGCTGTACGGGATTGGGGATACGAACCTGTTGCCGCTCCGTGCCTGAATGCCGGAGAAGGTCAATATGCCGGTGATGCCGATGTGCGTGCTTCCGACCTGATATGGGCGCTGAAGAATGAAAGGGTTAAGGCAATCTTCTGCTCCCGAGGAGGCTATGGGGCGATTCATCTGTTGGGCAGGGTGCCTTCTGACCTGTTTCAAGCAAACCCCAAGTGGCTTGTGGGATACAGTGACATTACAACCCTGCATGCAATGTCCGTAGCATCCGGTGTCGAGTCGGTTCACGGAACGATGCTCTCATCTTTTGAAAAAGATAGTGGAAACGTCTCCACGGATGCACTGCTCTCCCTGCTCACCGGGTCGGTGCCTTCATACAGCCTGCCTGCAGATAAATTCAATTTTCACGGTTCTGCCCGAGGCAGGATGGTTGGGGGCAACTTCATAACGATGAATGCCCTGCTCGATACGGATTATGACTTCCTCGGGAGTGGGGAAGATGTGATTCTTTTCGTCGAGGAGGTCGAGGAAAGTATGCATGCCATCGACAGGCTGTTCAACGTGCTTTTGCTCCGAAAGAACTTCAACCGTGTGAAAGGTATTGTCTTCGGCCAGTTCACCGACTGCCCTGCAGACCTTTCGTATGACAGCGTGGAACAGATGCTTTCAGAATATCTGCCTGCTTCAGGCATACCGGTGGCATTCGGCTTTCAGGCGGGACACGGCAATCCCAATCTGCCCTTCATTGAAGGAGCGGCTGTGGAACTGACCGTCGACGCCTCCGGTTCCCGTATAGAATTTCTTTAGAAACTGCCGCCGCCGATGAAGGCGCGAAGCAGTGAGGTAGGGGGAATCTCCTTGTCCGGCACGGGTGTGAAGTAGTGGATGAACTTCAGAAGTCTGTGAGCTTCCGCATATCCGGGGTCGTTCTTGGGCACGCTGGCCAGGATGGGTTCCGCGTGGTTTCGGAGGACTGCGAACTCTATCAGATAGGCGGAGTTGAACATCACGTCAGCATTCTCCTGATAGGGATATATCCATTTCTCTTCGGAGGCTCTCACGTTGGGCCACTGTTTGATAGTCTGCTGTGCCGTGAACGCGCCGGCGTTGTAATCCCTGATAATCCTCCTGAGAAGCCTGTTGTCGCTTGTCGGGATTACGTTGTGGTCATCCAGGGAGTTGCCGGTGAGAGTGGAGATGAAGATTCTGAATTTCTTCTCTTCGGCAATCATGTTGCTCAACTTGGGATTGAGCGCGTGGATACCCTCGACCAGAAGGACTTTGCCTGTGTCAAGTTTGAGAGTCCTGCCGTTGTATTCCCTGATACCGGTCACGAAATTGAAATGGGGAATCTCAACCTCTTCGCCGTTCATCAGCCGCAGGATGTCACGCTGCAGCGCATCATGGTCGATAGTGTCGAAATTGTCGAAATCGTAACTGCCGTCGGGAAGTTTGGGCGTCTCCACCCTGTTCACGAAATAGTCGTCGGTGGAGAAGGATACCGGCCTTAGACCGCACGCCATAAGCTGTGTCGAGAGTCTTCTGCAGAAAGTGCTTTTCCCACTGCTGCTGGGACCTGTAATCAGCACGAGACGTACCTTGTTGCGGCTTCTGTACCTCTTTTCTATCTCTTCGGCTATCTGTACGATTTTCTTCTCCTGAAGGGCTTCGGAAACACGGATGAGTTCGCTTGCTCGTCCGTTTCTGCAGGCCAGATTGACATCTCCCACGTTGCTCAGATGCATCGCCGTGTTCCATTTCAGATTCTCGGTGAACATTGCGAATGTCTTTGGCTGGTCGACGTATGGTGCAAGTTCCCTCGGATTGGACCTGTCCGGTACTCTGAGGAGCACCCCTTCGTGGAAGGGCTCGAGACCCCATATTGAGAGGTATCCGGAGCTGGGAACCAGACGTCCGTAATAGTAGTCGGCAGTATCTCCCAGTTTGTAGTAGTCGGAATAGACCTCTCCGCTTGTCTCAAGCAGTTTCGCCTTGTCGTTGTGCCCCAGTTTGCGGAACATCGCGCAGGCTTCACCCACCGGGACTTCGATGCGGTGGAAGGGGATGTCCTCCTCTACAATACGGAGCATCCTCTCTCTGATTCTGTCTATATCCTCCACGGTCAGTTTCTTTCTGTCACGTTTCCTTATATTGCAGAAATATCCGTTGGAGATGGGGTGCTCGATATAGACCTTACAGTTCGGAAATACATCCTGTGCAGCCTTGCACAGCAGGAAATCGAGACTTCTCCTGTAAACCCGCATCGCACTGCTGTCGCGAAGGTCGAGGAATTCGACGGACAGATTGTTGAATGCCCTGAATTTCAGCCCCTGTGACACATTGTTCACTTTTGCCGAGATAATCCGGTAAGGGGTTTTGAGATTGAATTTTTCAAGCATCTTCAAAAGTGAGATGCCTTCTTCGAACTTTTCTTTGGTTCCGGTGTTCTTGCAATATATTTCCAACATAATCTGTTATTTGGAATACCAGTCCAGTGATTCTTTAAGTCCGGCCATCCACAGGATGTCTCCGTCCTGGAAAGTGAAATTCTTGTCGGGATTTGTCTCTATGAGGCCGTTTCTCAATACGCTGATCACCATGCATCCCGAACGGCGCATATTGGTGTCTCCCAATCTCATTCCCGTAAGTTCGGATTTTTCGTAAAGCGTGATTGTGCGTACGTCGAAATTTGATTCTTTCTCAACTCCGGGCTGTGAATATTCTTTCATCTGTGCCGTGAAATTGTCAAGCTGCTGACGTGTTCCTACAGCCAGAAGAAGGTCTCCCGGCAAGATTGTCTCTTCTCCCTTGGGGATCAATATCGACTTCGTTCCCCGTTGGATTTTTATGATGTTGACGCCGGAAGTGTGCCTGAACGGCATTTCGCGGAGGGTCTTGCCGGCATAGGAGAAATCGGAGGAGACGTGGCAGTTTTCGATGAATACGTTGTAATTCTCCATATGTGCCTTTATGGCGGTGGTTACCGGAGCTTTAGACTTGTCATATTCCTCCTTGGCGTGCAGGTTTGCGATGAACATATCTTCAAGTCCGGTAAAATGGTGTGACATTCTTCTGGCAATGAAAAAGACCAGGAACAGACCGGCGAACATCAGCACCAGCTGCCAGCCGCTGAGTTTCAGATAGGGCATTATCGCGAAAACAGCGAACTCGACGGCCATGAATACCCGGAGAATTATCGAAGCGAGGACGGGAATTTTGGATCTGGAGTCCTTCCTGACAAGGATTTGGGCGAGCGATTTCAAATCAGCTCCGTTGACAGCCAGACCGTACAGAAGAGGGGAGATGACTGCAAGAGTGATGACAACGTCCACGATTCTGCATGTCAGGGACTCCGGGTCGCTGAATATCCTGGCATTCAACAGAGGCATAGCCTTGTTCAATCCTATTATGAGGACGATAATCAGCATGCTGTAGAGTGCCACCCTCCTGAGATATTTCTTGATGAAGACGGCCCAGTCGTTCTTCTCCGCCATATTGGTCAGGTCCGAAAGTTCGGACTTCAGACTCTGGCGGTCAATGAATCTCTGAGGCATCTTTTTATGGAACCATCTGGAAACGGGATTCGCCGCCTTTATCATGTAGGGCGTGGTGAAAGTCGTTATTACAGACACCGCTATTATCGACGGATAGATGAAATCGCGCAGTACGCCGAGAGAACATCCCATCCCCGCTATGATGAATGAAAATTCACCAAGTTGTGGAAGGCTGAAGCCTACGTGGATTGCAGTGTCGAGCCCCCTTCCTGCGAACAGGACGCCAGCGGTGGAGAAAATCAGGATTCCGGCCATCGCAACTATCGTGATGGCAAGTATGACCTGCCAGTTATGGTAGATGACCACCGGGTCGACCATCATTCCCACGGATACGAAGAATATGGCGCCGAACAGATTTTTGAGACTGACCGTTATGTGCTCGATATGTTCTCCTGTTGTCGTTGAGGAGAGGATTGACCCTATCAGAAATGCTCCCAGCGCGGAGGAGAATCCGACGGAATTCGCGAGCACCACCATTATGAAGCACAATCCCACACTGATGAGCAGCAGAATCTCATCTGAAAGATATTTGTCGGCTTTTTTAAGGAGTGTGGGCAAAGCGAATATTCCTATCAGAAAACTGACAACCAGGAAAAGGACAAGTTTGCCGAGAGACAGGAGCATATCCATTCCGGAGAATTTGTTCGAAACGGCGATCGTGGAGAACAGGACCATCATCAGGACTGCCAGCAGGTCCTCCACGACGAGAAGCCCGAACACCAGGGTAGCGTATCTTTCGTTCTTGAGACCGAGATCATCGTAGGCCTTTATTATTATGGTGGTGGAACTCATCGAGAGCATTCCTCCGAGGAAGATACACTCCATCTTTGTCCATTCCATAACTGTTCCCAGCGTGTAGCCGGTGATGAACATACCGATACATATCGTTATCGCCGCGATTATCGCCGCGCTTCCCACGTTGAGCAGTTTCTTGAAATTGAACTCCAGCCCGAGACCGAAAAGCAGGAAGATTATGCCGAGCTCGGACCATTCGTGAACTGACTCCGGTGAGAACTGCTGCACCAGCCCGAGATGGGGGCCGACGATGAATCCGGCTACGATATAACCGAGAATCAGAGGCTGTTTGAGCGCTTTGAAAATAACGGTGAATATTCCCGCAGAAATCAGGATTATGGCCAGTTGGGTGACTAGTGTAAGTTCGGATGACATGCTGTGTGAATCAATAAACTTCCAAAAATAGTCATTGTTTCCGAAAAAAACGAATAGTTGTACAGACGCGAATCATTTGCGCCTGTACAACTATTATTGGTTTATTCAAAATTTATTCATAATTTTGCATACATATTCATAATCACAATGGACGAAAAGAGAGACCGCAAAAGTGAAATCAAGGCGATTATCGCCACTGGCAACATCCACAATCAGGAGGAATTGATGTCATATTTGGAGGCAAGGGGGTTCTCAATCACCCAGGCCACACTTTCCAGACATCTCAAGGATCTGGGAGTTGCAAAGGTATATGACAAGCTGTACGGCTACTGCTACCGGCTTCCTTCATACGAGAACAATTATGACAGGGCCTATCGGGAAGTGAGGCCGGCGGACGGTATTCTTTCCGTCGAATTCTGCGGGAACATCATCGTCATCAGGACAATCCCCGGATTCGCCAATGTGGTGGCGGCTGTCATTGACAGGAATATGGAGACTGAGATTGCCGGAACCATTGCGGGCGACGACACCATCTTCGCCACCTTCAGGACGCGCTTCACCGTTCAGCAGGTCGTTTCGTCCCTCGAACATTATCTTCCTTCAATAGAATTGAAAATCAAACGTTAATATCAATTATGAGCGAAATCAAAGTAGAAGTAGCTTCTCTGAAACATCTTCCATTCGTTCCGGAAATCCTCAAGACCATAGAGGATGCGGCAAAGGTAAGGGGCACCGGCATTGCCAAGCGCCAACCGGAATATGTTGAAAACAAAATCCGCGAGGGCAAGGCAATCATTGCGATGGACGGCGACAACTTCGTCGGATTCTGTTATATCGAAAGCTGGAGTCACGAAAAATTCGTGGCAAATTCCGGCCTGATTGTCAAATCCGAGTACAGGGGCAGGGGGGTGGCCACCGCAATCAAGCGGAAGGCCTTCGAGCTTTCACGGGAAAGATTTCCGGAGGCCAAGATATTCGGTCTTACGACCGGTCAGGCCGTGATGAACATCAACACCCAGCTCGGTTATGTACCTGTCACTTTCGGAGAACTGACTGATGACCCCACTTTCTGGAAGGGATGCGAGAGTTGTGTTAATTACGACGTTCTTTGCCGCAACGACAGGACACGCTGCCTCTGCACCGGTATGCTCTACGATCCCGCAAAGCATCCCGAGGCTCAGAAAAAGAAAGTTGTCGTCGCTTTCAGCGGCGGCCTTGACACCTCCTTTACCGTAATGTATCTGGCAAAGGAGATGGGCTACGAAGTATATGCGGCCTGCGCCGATACCGGAGGATTCTCTGCGGAGCAGCTCAAAACCAACGAGGAGAACGCCTACAAGCTTGGGGCGAAGAAATACGTGACCCTTGACGTCACGAAAGAGTATTATGACAAGAGCATCCGCTATATGGTCTATGGAAACGTCCTGCGCAACGGCACTTATCCCATAAGCGTCTCAAGCGAAAGAATCTTCCAGGCTCTTGCCATCGCAAGATACGCCAGGCAGATAGGGGCACAGGCCATCGCCCACGGTTCTACCGGAGCGGGCAACGACCAGGTCCGTTTCGATATGACCTTCCTTGTGGCAGCCCCCGGAGTCGAGATAATAACACTCACCAGGGATATGGCGCTGACCAGACAGCAGGAGGTCGATTATCTCAACAAACACGGGTTCAAGGCGGACTTTGCAAAACTGAAATATTCATACAACGTCGGGCTTTGGGGCACTTCCATCTGCGGTGGTGAAATACTCGATTCGAAACAGGGCCTTCCCGAAAGCGCATATCTCAAGCAGGTTACGAAACAGGGGAGCGAGACGGTAAGCCTTGAATTCCGTAAGGGAGAACTTGTCGGAGTCAACGGCGAGAAGTTCGATGACCACGTTGCGGCAATACGCAAGGTTGAATCCATCGCCGCTCCATATGGAATAGGACGTGACATGCACGTCGGCGATACGATAATAGGCATCAAGGGGCGCGTAGGTTTTGAGGCCGCGGCCGCAATGCTTATAATTTCCGCCCACAAGTTCCTTGAGAAATTCACTCTCAGCAAGTGGCAGCAGTACTGGAAGGACCAGGTGGGGAACTGGTACGGGATGTTCCTCCACGAGAGCCAGTATATGGAGCCTGTGATGAGAGATATCGAAAAGATGCTTGAGAGCAGTCAGAGGAACGTGAACGGTACCGTCACTATGGAACTCCGTCCTTACACCTTCTCGACCGTCGGCGTCGATACGGAGGATGACCTTGTGAAGAACAAGTTCGGAGAATATGGTGAAATGCAGAAAGGATGGACAAGCGAGGATGCAAAAGGCTTCATAAAAGTCTCATCCACAGCCCTGAGGGCCTTCTATGCTTCACATCCCGACGAATTGCCCGAGGAGGAGAAATGATAAAGGCTGGAATCATAGGGGGTGCCGGATATACGGCCGGTGAGCTTGTCAGGATTCTGCTCAACCATCCTGATGTGGAGTTGGCTTACGTGCAGTCCTCCAGTAATGCCGGAAACAGGCTCTGTGACGTGCACGGGGGAATCTATGGAGAGACGGATATGACTTTCTGCGGGGATTTCCCTCTTGAGGACGTGGATGTGCTGTTCCTCTGTTCCGGACACGGAAAGAGCACTGAGTTCTGGTCTTCACGGAAATGCCCATCATCCCTCAAGGTCATCGATCTTGCACAGGATTTCCGGGATGAAAGTTGCGGATATGTCTATGGCCTTCCGGAGATTAACCGGGAAAGGCTACGAGCGGCGCAGCTTGTGGCCAACCCCGGCTGTTTCGCCACCGCAATCCAGCTGGCGATTCTGCCTCTTGCCGCAGCCGGTCTCCTGAAAGGGGACGTGGCGGTAACTGCGGTGACAGGCTCGACGGGCGCAGGCGTGAAACCGGGCGCGACAACCCATTTCAGTTGGAGAAACAACAATCTCTCGACATACAAGGCTTTCGAGCACCAGCATCTGAAGGAGATAAATATGAACGTTCTACGAATGCAACCCGCATTTTCCGGGAGCATTGACTTTGTCCCGATGAGAGGCGATTTTGCACGCGGAATCTTTGCGTCGGTACAGACCGGTTTCGACGGCAGCCTGCAGGATGCTCAGGAGTTATACCGCGAGTTCTACAAGGATGCGGCATTCACCTTCCTTTATGACGGCAACCTCGACCTCAAGCAGGTCGTCAACACCAACAAGGGGTTGGTTTCCGTGGAGAAACACGGTGACAGACTGCTTGTCAACTCCGTTATCGACAATCTGCTCAAAGGCGCGAGCGGGCAGGCGGTGCAGAATATGAATCTTATCTTCGGTCTTGACGAGAAGGCCGGTCTCAATCTGAAGGCATCCGCCTTCTAATAATTACAGATTATGCAACTATTTGATGTATATTCACTTTTCGATGTCACTCCGGTTCGTGCCCAAGGGTGCAGAATCTGGGATGACAAGGGCGTAGAGTATCTTGACCTCTACGGCGGCCACGCCGTCATCAGCATAGGACACAGCCATCCTCACTATCTCGAAGCCCTGAAGTCCCAGGTCGACAAGATTGGATTCTATTCAAACAGCGTTCAGAATCCTCTCCAGAAAGAGCTTGCCGCCCGTCTGGGCAGAATCAGCGGATATGAGGATTATTCACTTTTCCTTGACAATTCCGGCGCGGAATCGAATGAGAATGCCTTGAAGCTGGCTTCATTCGCAACCGGCAGGGGCAAGGTGATAGCCTTCCGCAAAAGTTTTCACGGACGTACCTCAGGGGCAGTTGCCGTGACCGACAACCCGAAAATAGTCTCTCCGTTCAATGCTAACCACAAGGTCTCTTTCTGCGACCTGAACGATGTTGAGGCTGTCGAGAAACAGCTGATGAAAGGTGATGTTGCTGCAGTCATCATTGAGGGCATTCAGGGTTGCGGCGGCATCAACATACCTGACGATGAATTTATGGCACAGCTTCGGTCTCTGACGCAGAAATACGGCACAATGCTGATTCTTGACGAGGTTCAGAGCGGATACGGACGTACCGGAAAATTCTTCGCTCACCAGTGGGCCGGAATCAGGCCGGACATAATCTCGATGGGCAAAGGAATCGCCAACGGCTTCCCCTGCGGAGGCGTCCTCATCTCTCCGGAATTCAAAGCCGTGAAGGGAATGCTCGGGACCACTTTCGGAGGAAACTATCTTGCAATGGCCGCGGCTCTTGCCGTAATCGACATAATGGAGGAGGAGAGGCTTGTAGAGAATGCGCTTGAAGTCGGGACCTTCCTAAAGGAGAACATGCCATCTTCGCCGCTTGTCAAGGATGTCCGGGGCAGGGGTCTGATGCTCGGAATAGAGTTCAACTGCCCTGTGGCGGAAATCCGTCAGAAACTTCTCTTTGAGAAGCATATCTTCACCGGTGTCGCGGGTACGGATATGATCCGTCTTCTCGCCCCGCTCTGTCTTTCCGAAGCGCAGGCCACCCATTTCATCAATGAATTCAAGAATGTCATACAATGAAAAGTTTTCTCAACGTCAGCGACATAGGTGATTTGAACAAGGCGCTGGGTGAAGCGCTGGAAGTCAAGGCCAATCCGTTCAGGTGGCAGCATCTTGGCAGAAACAAGACCATCATACTCGTATTCTTCAACAACTCGCTCAGGACACGCCTCAGCAGCCAGAAAGCCGCGCTGAATCTTGGTATGAACCCAATTGTACTCAATATTAACGGTGAGAGCTGGAATCTCGAGACTCAGATGGGAGTTGTTATGGACGGCGGAAAATCCGAACATCTCAGGGAGGCGATACCGGTAATCGGAAGTTACTGCGACATCATCGGTGTACGTTCCTTCGCCGGCCTGACCGACAGGGAAGCGGATTACGGCGAAAATATCCTGCGTCAGTTCATCGACTACAGCGGCGTACCCGTAATAAGCCTCGAGTCCGCTACAGTCCATCCCTGCCAGGCATTTGCAGACCTGATTACGATAGAAGAGCATAAGACCAAGGCCAGACCGAAGGTGGTGATGACCTGGGCTCCGCATCCCAAGGCGCTGCCGCAGGCCGTTCCCAATTCCTTCGCACAGTGGATGAATGCCGCTGACGTGGACTTTGTCATCACCCAGCCCGAAGGCTACGAACTCGACCCCGCCTTTGTGGGGAACGCACGCATCGAATATGACCAGATGAAGGCCCTTGAAGGCGCGGATTTCGTATATGCCAAGAATTGGAGCTGCCCAGGTGTGACCTGCCCTGAAAAATATGGTCAGATACTGAACCGCGATATGTCCTGGACAGTCGATGCCGCCCATATGGCCGTGACAGACAACGCATTCTTTATGCACTGCCTGCCTGTCCGCAGGAATATGATTGTATCGGACGAAGTGATAGACTCTCCGACAAGCCTTGTGATACCGGAAGCCGCTAACCGCGTGGTTTCGGCACAGATTGTGATGAAAAGGATGCTTGAGGAACTTGCCTGATGGAAAAATTGACGATAATAAAGGTCGGAGGGGCGGTGGTCGAGGACCACGAAGCCCTTTCGTCGTTCCTTGACAGATTCTCCGCTATCGGCGGCAATTTGATTCTTGTCCATGGAGGAGGTCGTGAGGCCACCCGTACCGCATCCGCTCTCGGAATAGAATCGAGGATGATAGAAGGCAGACGCGTGACTGATGGTGCGATGCTTGAAATCGTGACGATGGTCTATGCCGGCAAGGTCAACAAGGGCATAGTGTCGGGACTCCGTAAAAGAGGTCGCAAGGCAATCGGCCTTTCCGGGGCGGACCTGAACTGCATCACCAGCGTGAAGAAGCCTGTCGTGGACGTCGATTACGGCTATGTGGGTGTCGTGAAGTCTGTTGATGCCGCGACATTCGGAGCGTTGCTTGGAATGGAGGCAATACCTGTCGTATCTCCCATAACCTGCGACGATGGCGGCCAACTCCTCAACACCAACGCCGATTCTCTGGCCTCCGCCATTGCCGTGGGAATGAGCGCTCTTTATGAGGTGGAACTCATATTCTGTTTTGAAAAGAAAGGCGTGCTTTCCGACCCTGACGACGATGACAGCGTAATCGGACACATCAATCCTGCACTTTACCGTTCCTTCAAGGAGGACGGGACTGTGAGCGGCGGGATGATACCAAAACTCGACGGCGCATTCGACGCTCTGGCCGAGGGTGTCTCCTTCGTGAGAATTACAAATGCGGAAACGCTGGACCAAGCCTCCGGCACACACATATCGCTATGACCACCGAGAGATATATAGATTTGCTGCGGCACCTGATTGAAATTCCCTCCGTGAGCGGGCAGGAGAAGGATGCTGCGGATTATCTTGAGAAATGGCTGTCGGATGAGGGCCTTGCCCCGCGCAGACTGCATGACAACCTATGGCTCGAATCCGAGCCGGCAGGTACGAAGCCCACGCTTCTGCTCAACGCCCATATCGATACCGTGAAACCGGCGGCGTCATATACCCGCAATCCGTATGAAACCTCGCTGGAGGGGGATATTCTGTATGGCCTCGGTTCAAACGATGACGGGGGAAGTCTCGCCGCCCTTCTTTCGGCATATATCGACCTGACTTCGCGTCCGCAGCCTTACCGACTTGTCTGGAGCGCCACCGCGATGGAGGAAAACAGCGGCAGTTTCGGTCTTGAGACGATTCTTCCCCAAATCGGGAAAATCTCTCTTGCCATAGTGGGGGAACCTACCGGGATGCGGATGGCTGTGGCGGAAAGGGGGTTGATGGTGCTTGACTGCACTGCCTCCGGCAAAAGCGGACACGCAGCCAGAGAGGAGGGGGACAATGCCATATATCGTGCAGTCAGGGATATGGAGTGGTTCAGAAACTATCAGTTTGAAAAGGTCTCTCCCTATCTCGGAAAGACCAAGATGACCGTCACGATGGTCAATGCCGGCACTCAGCACAATGTCGTCCCCGACAGGTGCGGCTTTGTCGTTGACATACGTCCCAACGGCCTCTACTCCAATCACGAGATTCTGGACACTGTCCGAAGCAACATTTCATCGTCAGCAGTTCCCCGCTCGATGAGACATTCGGGGTCGCATATCAATGAGAATTCATCCGTCGTGGCCCGCGGCAGGGCTTTGGGATTGGAATCCTTCGGCTCGCCTACGCTGAGCAACTGGACTTTGCTGAAATGCCCCGCTCTCAAAATCGGGCCGGGGGAGAGTTCAAGGTCCCACTCGGCCGACGAATTCATATTGATTTCCGAAATAGTTTCAGGAATAGAAATTTATATCAAACTGCTTGATGGACTGCAACTTGTATGAAAAAGACGGTTTTTATCACCCTCATTGCGGCATCTCTTGCCTTTCCCTGCCGGGCCGGGGTTGACATTTCAGATTATCTGAACAACAATCCGGCGCTTCGCGGGGCATACGTGGGCGTATGTGCCGTGACTCTTGACGGAGATACTCTGGCATTCCATAACGGAAACGGACTCTTCGTGCCGGCCTCGAACATGAAGCTTGTCACCACGGCATCCGCAATCTCTTCCCTCGGCGCGGATTACAGATACAGGACCTGCATAGCCGTTTCCGGTGAGGTGAGGGAAAGTGTGCTTTATGGCAATGTCTATATAGTTGGTGGGGGAGACCCTACCATCGCTTATCCCGGCTCTCCCGAAAAGGTTTTCACTTCGTGGATGAATATGCTGTCTGCGGCGGGGATAAGGAAGATAGAGGGTAAGGTCGTCGGTGACGGCGGCTTCTTCCCCGGGATGAAGGAGCATCCCACTTGGGAACTTGCGGATACGGGCACCTATTACGGCACCGGGACGTCCGGGCTTCAGTTTGCGGGAAACACCTTGAATTTCAAGGTCGCTCCCGGCCAGTGCCCCGGCGATTCCATTGCGGTCGAGCAGAGCTTCCCCGCGACTCCCTGGATGAATTTCTCATATGACTGTACTACAGGTGAGAAGGGGACAGGCGACCAGCTCTATCTCTATACAGCCGATTATTCCGAGAATGCCGTACTGAGAGGTACATACGCCTGCGGCAAAAAGCCGAAGGTGGTGGGGTGCAGCAACAAATTTCCCGAACTGACCTGCGCCAGGGAGTTCGCGCTGTTTCTGGAAAGTCGCGGAATTTCCGCAGATGGCTATGCCGCCGGTGCCACGCCTGAAGATGCCGTGAAACTTGGGGAGACTCTTTCCGCTCCGCTTCGTGAAATCATCGTCCCTCTCAACAAGGAGAGCGACAATTTTCTGGCGGAGACGGTATTCCGCACTATGGGCCGTGAACTCGCCGTGGATGCCGGTTACGATTCCTGCACCAAGGTGGAAAAGTCGGTTCTCGATTCCATCGGTGTCAGCGGCGACGGAAATTTCGTGATTGTCGATGGAAGCGGCCTGTCATCCAAGGATTTTATCTCTCCTGCACTTATATGCAGAATTCTCCGTCATATGCTGGAGAAGGACTCTTCAGGGGCCTTCCTGAACAGCCTTCCACGGGCCGGAATCGACGGTACGGTATCTTCATTCCTTCCCGGTCTGCCCGATGAAGTGAGACATTCCTTCCATCTGAAGAGCGGCTCGATGGGTGGGGTAAGAGCCTACAGCGGATATTATCTGCCGAAGAACGGGACTCCGGTCATCTTCTCTGTCATCATCAACAACTCTTCTGCTTCCGCAAGCCGCCTTGTCACCGCAGCCGGTGAAATTATCTCCTCAATCATTCTCAGTGAGTCATCTTGTAAATGACTGCGCTGACGGGGCCGATTTCGATTGTGTCGCAACCTTTGCGGTTGAATCTGTATGAAGCCTTTCCTACTGTGGAGAATGCTTCCGCTCCGCTTCGGCCAAGTGTAGGGAACTTGGCTGAAACCTTTCTGCCGCTTGGATTGAGGGCAATCACGTACAGTTCGTCTCCGGATATGCGTTTGTAAACCATCGGGTAGGGTTGGTCGGGGTCCGAGACGTATTCCCAGTCTCCCAGATTGCTCATTGCGGCTGACTCCTGACGCAGTGCGAGAATCTTCCGCACATAATTCAGAAGGGATTCAGGGTCCTTTTCCTGAGTCTCCACAGTGATGGTTCCGCCGTCGGTATCTACAGGAAGAAAGATATCTTCAGGGGCGCAAGTGGAAAATCCGGCGTTGACTCCGTCGGTCCATTGCATAGGCGTGCGTGACCCTGCGCGTTCGTTGACGAATCCGGATGAGAACACTTCGCGTGACCCTTCCTTTTCCGGAGCGTTTTCATTGTATTTCATTCCGATTTCGTCACCATAGTAGATGAAGGGTATGCTTCGCAGAGTCAGGAAAAAGGTGATTGCCACCTTGAGCTGGTCCATAGTGTTTCTGGTATAGGCGTTAGGCCTCTGGATATCGTGGTTGGATGTCTGGGGGGCCATATAACCAATGTCTCCTATGGTCTTGAGAGTTCTGGCGTAGTATTCCACGAATTCCTTGACTTCGCCTTTGCCCGCTTTGTTGAAGTAGCAGGTGGCGTGTCTTCCGTACGGCTCGGGGAGGATGAGTTTCGTGTACCCTGTTGCGCTTCTCCACGGAAGGAAGAAGTCCACGTTGAATCCGGCGGGAAGGGAGACCTCGGGGTCGGACCACTCTGCAAGCAGCACATTGTCGGGATAATGCTCGTGAATCCAGGCTGTGAAACCTTTCCACATTTCACTTGTCACCGTGTGGTCCGGGTCGTTTTTAATCAGGCTCTGCGCCATATCCACACGGAATCCGTCGGCTCCCTTTTCAAACCAGAACACCATTATGTTGCGAAGTTCCTGCCACACCGCTTTAGGCCCGGGTGCGTCCACCGGCTGTTCCCAAGGATGATTCGGGTCCGGGTTGGCAAAGCCGAAGTTCAGCGCAGGCTGGGCCTCGTAGTAATTTTTGTAATAATATTTTGCCCTGGGAGCGTTCGCCTCGACGAATGTGCCTATTGTGCTTGATTTCGGATTCGGCTGGCTGTGCCGGAGTTTGATGTCCGCCTTGTCCTTTTCGCTGATTTCGTCCGTCCAGATGTAATAGTCGCTATAGCGCAGGTTGCTGTCCTTTTCCATCGACTGCAGGAACCACGGATTCTCGTTGCTGGTATGTCCCGCCACCAGATCCATAATGACTTTTATACCTCTTTTATGCGCTTCTTCGAAGAGTTTCACAATATCTGAGTTGGTTCCGAATCGCGGGTCCACCCTGTAGTAGTCCTTGACATCGTATCCTCCGTCCATCCATCCGGATTCATAGACCGGATTGAGCCAGATGGCGGTGACTCCTATGCTCTTGATATAGTCGAGTTTTGATGTGATGCCCGGAATGTCGCCGATGCCATTTCCGTCGGAATCCATATAGGAGGAGGGATAAATCTGGTAGAACACCGCATTATCCAGCCATTTGGGACCATTCCCGGCCATAAGAGTCGTACAACACAACGCCATAACTGCGCAGATGAGGGTTTTGGACAAGTTTTTCATTTGAATGTCAATAGTTTTTGAACAAACTTATAAATATAAGAAAAAATATGATATGGTTTCGCGGAATCATTTTCGCACACGGTGACACTTGTCGGCTTGTGGCATGGTTGACTTGCGTCCAGACAGCGTCCATTCTCGCCATCTGCGTCATTTGCTTCGCAAATAACTTGTTGTCTGCGGCTGAGTCTGTTCTTGACGCAATGTCAACCACACCTGCAAATGTCGTCCGTCTGCGCAACGTTGAGCCACGACGGGGAAGGAATGGCCTCAGATTCCCCGGCAATAGTCCGGTGTAACAACAAACGTTCCCCAGCGACCTTCACAGGCGGCAGGGGAATCTCTTCCACCACTTACCATCAATATCCCTCCAGAACTCCCGGCCCTCCGGAGTCAGGTCCCACCTGAAGACTCTGCCGATGACGTGATTGATGTCGGTCGGTGTATCTGATTGGTGAGGGATATATGTATATCAGAAACTTTTTAACCAACCTTTTCATCTTCCAATATACTGTTGAGTATTGCTTTTACGGTAGTGAAGGAGCGGTCGGCCATATTGGACCAGAATCCGTCGTAGTGCTCCATCTGTTCTCCCTGAGTATGATTGTCGCTGATTATCTTGACCGCGAGGAACGGAATGTTGTGCAGGAATGCGACCTGGGCCACTGCGGTTCCTTCCATATCTATTGCAAGGGCATCAGGAAACCAGCGTTTCTGCCTTTCGTCTTCCTCGCGGCTCACATAAAATTGGTCTCCTGTGCAGAGAAGGCCGGTGCGTGCCTGAGGCAGAGCCTTGCGTGCTGCTTTTACCAGCGCAGGGGCGCTTTCGAAGTAGAGGGGGAGGCCCGCCATCTGTCCGCCGGCATACTCCTTCCCGCAGAAAACGTCATGGTAGGCGCATCTGTTCACGATTACTGTTTCGCATTCTTCCAAGTCCTCCACAAATGTTCCCGCGCATCCTATGGATAGGATGCAGTCGGGTTTGTGTTCGCATACAAGCCTTTCTGCGGCTGCAGCGGCATTGACTTTGCCTATGCCCGAAAGAATGCAATGGATATCACCTTCCGGGAATTCCCTGAGCAGAAGGTCGAACTCCTTCTTCATCGCGCATACTATTCCTATCTTCTTCATTTTCTCAAACTGATATGGGTATGAAATGAAAATATGCCATCAATCTGTGATGATGAACGGTACAAGTCCGGTGATGATTATTGCCCGAAGATATGAAATCTTGCCGACATAATGTACATCCACTGTGCGACGGCGTTCAACTTTTTTCTGATTTGTAATGGATTCCTAAATCATTGCAAAACGAAAGGTGTAAAGAATCTTTACAGCCCTGTAATTTAATTTTCAAATGACACCCGGATAATTCGGAAAACCGTATATTTGTGTAGGTTAATCAGTTCATGTAAATTCTTTAGGGAAGTATGGAAAGAAATCGTGAAGTTTGGGTCGACTGGATGAGGGTCGTTGCCTGTTTTCTGGTTATGGTCGTGCACAGCACCGAGCCGTTTTACCTCGGTGGTGACGGAACGTTGGTGTTGACAAAGTTGGATGCGATCTGGGTGGCGCTGTTCGACAGCTTCGCCCGTGCCTGCGTGCCGGTGTTCGTTGTGGCGTCGAGCTATCTGCAGTTCCCCGTGCACTACAGTACAAAGGAGTTTTTCAGGAAGAGAGCCGTGAGAATATTGGTCCCGTTCGTGATATGGACCATGGTTTATGCTATTGTATACGGGGAGCCTGTGCAGAACTTCAAGGATCTGGCGCTGAATTTCAATTATGCGGCAGGCCATCTCTGGTTCGTGTATATGATAGTGGGGCTTTATCTGCTTATGCCGCTGCTGTCGCCGTGGGCTGAGAAGGTGGGTAGGAGGGAGCTGCTGTTCTTTCTGGGGCTGTGCTTCCTGTCGTCATTCGTTCCTTTCGTCCGTGAGGCCGCCATCGGCGCGGATGCAGTGTGCATATACGGCCCGGGCGGAATTCCGATGCCGGCGAAGTATCCTCTCTGGGGTGAGGCCAGCTGGAACGAGTTCGGCATTTTCTATTATTTCAGCGGTTTCATCGGATACCTGCTGCTGGGGCTCTATTTGAGGAGGTTCGGGTCGGAGATGAGTTGGGGAAGGACTATGGCGGTGGCGCTGCCGTGTTTCCTGGCCGGATTCGCAGTGTGCGTCGGCTGGTTTGTAAGAAGGGTGATGGAGTACTCGGGCGGAGTATTTCCGACTGGAGGAAAATGTGAAGTTGCAGCCGTGTGGGAGACTCCATGGTTCTACAATACTTTCAGCGTGGCTTTGATGACGATAGGGTGGGTGCTGCTGTTCAGGAGGTTCCGTTTTGGCGGACGGTTCTACCGGTGTGTCGTGCTGCCTGTGTCAAAGGCGAGTTATGGAATGTACCTGTGCCATATGCTGGCGCTGGGGTTGTTCTCTGCGCTGTACAGAGGGACTCTGGGGATTGGCGCCGAAGGGAGCCTTGGGGTAATGACGACACCCGTGGAGATAATCCTTACCGCCGTCAGTGCCTATGTCACCGCATCGGTGGTCTGCGTGCTGATTCAGAAGATTCCCGTGGTAGGGAAATGGATAGTCGGCTGATTCGTATTGAACATTGCTCAACATTGAGGCAGCGGCGGGGGAAAAAGGATTCTGAATCACTTGCTGTGGTAGCCGCTGTAGGATTTCAGGAAATTGCTTGAGTAGGTATCGAGGGCCTGCTTTACGGTATATTTGTTCCGTATCATCTCTGCCAGCTGAGCTTCGTTGTCCTGATTGGCGAAAAGCTTTTCTTCGCTGGAACCATAGCGCAGGGTCTTGTTGGAACTGCGGAAGCTGCGCAACCCGTTCTCATCCCTTCCCTGAAGAAGATAAAAAGTGTCTCCGGCCTCTTTCGCCTTGTCATAATCGTACCCGAGCGTTTCTTTCTCGTACATAGCCACTTCGGCTATCAGACCGCCACCGTCTGTAATCTTGCGGTTTGCCCGATTGAAGCAGACGACAGCGCGCAGGGAGGAAAACTCTGTGCAGAAATTGAAATCTCCCGTGGAATCCATAAAACCTGCCAGTGGGGTAGCCCCGCCATATAGGGGTGATATTGCATTCAATATGGCGGTAACTTTACCGGGGCCTGCGGTCTGGGCGCCGGTAGCTTTGCTGCCCTTCGTCCATCCGTCAGATGTGGGGACGGCGGCATATCCCGACTTGTAGTTATAAGAGTTCGTGTACAGGCCCGAGTCGTCCTGAGATATTGTCATCGCAAGTACTCCCGAACAGTACTCCTTGAGCCCGAACGCATCGACGGCAGCCCTGATCTGGTCAATGCCGGAAGCTGAACAGACCCATACGTCAATGCCGTTTTCATCGAGACATTTCCACAGCTCGCGGATGTTCCCGCTCACCTGCACACCCTTTGTCCAAGAAACGCTTACCTGTCCTACGGATGAATTCAGTTCCGAAGGACTGGTCCAGGTCTCGACGGAAGTGTTCACCGCGCTGTATTTCTTGTGGGAGGCATAGGCGATGTCATAGACCTCCTTCTCCGTCATCCCGCAGAACCAGTACAGAATCCAGTTGTACGAATCGTCAACGCTGGCCCATTCACCCACTTTGTCGTACAGGGCGCGCATCTTCGTTGCAAACTCAAGCCAGTGCGGGTCACTGTGGAGAGTGCCGAGCAATGTTTCATCAAGACCCTTCGGCGTAAAAGGCCCATAATCCGAGTAGAGTTCGGAATAAGCCGAGGATATATCTTTTATCCAATCATCGCACTCGGCAGGGGCGTTTCCCAGGCCGGTGGCGAGCACCTTCGGAAGCTGTTCCGGATCAAGAGCGAAACTCATTGTCTCCAACTGATGGATAGCCAGCTGCTCCTCCACGTCAAAAATTGAGGTGGTGTTGTCAAAATCGAACACGACATAGGCTTTCTCCATCCCTGCACAGTCATCCATGAAGCGGTTGAGGCCGTCACGCACATCCTCGGACCAGTCCTGATGCTGGAGATGGGACACCGTCTGCTCGGGATTGGGATTTTTATTGCATGAAAATGAGACAATAAGGGTTGTCAGAAGAAACAAGCCACGGAATAATTTTCTTGTCATAATGTTAAATTTATTCCGCAAAGTTATTAAAAATGTTTTTTGCTATTTTTGTGAAGACAAAATGATTTTAGATATGAAACCTGCCGGAATAATTACATCGGCGTTCGCCGCTTTTCTGCTCCTGATTCCTTCAGTGGCTTCCGCATTTGACTGGAAGCCGCAGTCCAATGAAGAACTCAAGGGGGATATGATGGAATATGCACGGCAATTTGCGGATTCCTGCAAAGGGGAAAAAGCCGGGCGGATTGTCAGGAAACTGCTGAGGAAGCAGGCCAAGGCAAAAGAGCCCTATTCCTGGATAGCCGACACGCACAAGGCGGTCAGTGATTTGAAGAAGGAGTACGGTCCCGAAATCGTTATTGCCGGTACGGATAACAAGAGGGCCGACATCAGAAGATATACTCTGCAACTTCTGGATTATCCCCTGCACGTGGACGACAGGGGTGCGGCTACTCCAAAGGAGCTGAAAGACGTGTACGAGGCGGCCAAACAGACATATCTCGCAGGTGCGCGCAAGTCCGCACTGCAGTGGCTGTGCGGGCCGAAGCCGGAACCGGGAACTCTCGAGATGTTCAAAATATACAATATGGGTTTCGGTTTCCGCACATCAGAACACACCGTGCTGATAGACGTGCGGTGGGACGGGACTCCGCAGGAGGCTGAAATTCTTGCCGGCGGGTCCGATCTGTTTCTTCTTACGCACCCTCACGCGGACCACTATTCAAAGAGCATACTTGAGGCTTTTGCAAAGAAGGGAAAACAGATGGTTCTGCCATCCGACGTGCTGCCGGATTATTCGGGAGACAACAAGCATATCGTCAATGAAGCGGCTGACGCCGTGGATTTCGGAGGCGTCAAATTGAACATATTTCCCGGCAATCAGGGTAAAAATGTCCCCAATAATGTGTATATCATCGAGATGGACGGATGGAGAATTCTTCATCAGGGAGACAATGCAGACCTTGAGCAGCAGGCCAGGGTTTCAGACTATCCGGCCTGTGACATAGTAATCGGTTCCACCTGGAACGGAGTCCAGACCCTTCTTGAGATGGCAATGTCTGCGGACGGCGGATGTACGCCTGTGCTTATTCCGGCGCACGAGAATGAACTTACCCAGCATGGTGTGGACCATCGCGAATCCTACCGCGAGATGTTCGACCGCTGCGACAGGCTCGGCAATCCCGATTTTGATTATCCGCCGTATCTGCTTATGGATATCGGAGAGTGTGTTGAGTTTTCTAGCCGTGAATCCGGTTATTCCGAGGCTGACAGTCAGTATGTCGGTGACGGCTATGGCAGTATCCGCAGGGATCGGTGTACATATTCCATCAGCAGACTTGTTCCGAAGAATACGGAAATCATGGCATACAGCAACATTTACGAATATCTCCAGGGGCGGGTTCCAGGGTTGTTGGTAAAACCCGACGGAACACTTCAAATCAGGGGTATCAACTCCATCAACAGTTCGAACGAACCTCTCATATTGGTTGACGGGGTTGAGGTACGGGACCTGTCCAATATCAATCCGTTGGATGTCGAGAGCATAGACGTATTGAAAGACGCCTCCGCATCCATCTATGGAGTCAGAGGCGCCAATGGAGTGATTATCATTAAATTGAAGTAATCGGGCTTCTAGTAGACTGTCACGGATTTGAGCATCGGCTTTGCGAATGCATCCGTGACGGTCACCCTTATTTTCGATGCGTTGACCGGGGATGGGAACTGAAGCATGCGCTTGTGGCCTACCGTCGTACCGGAAGCCACCTGCTGCCAGTCGTCGCCGACAAGAGCTTCAACCGTGAATGCCTTGATTTTCTGGCCGTACTTTATCTCTTCCTGAAGTACGATGCACTTTGAAGGTTCCTTTACTTTCAGGACGGCTTTCCAGGATTTGCCCTTGCAAATTGCGAGAGGCTTTGCGAAATAGGCGTCTCTTGCAGCCTTGAATTCCATCAGACGGACAGAATCGGCGTAGGGGATGAGTCCGCGCTGGTCAGGCGTCACATTGAGAATCAGATTGCTGCCCCTTCCCACCGAACTGAACCAGATTTCCATCAATTTGTCCAGGCTCTTGAGGGTGGATTCATTTGTTGTGGTATAGAACCAGTCGGCACGGATGGGAACATCAACCTCTCCCGGAATCCACTCGGCTCCGTCGCTCTGGCCTGTGTTCAGAATCTCCTGCGACGGGGCCTGCTTGCCGGGGGCGAAGCCTTCCACGTCAAGACGGCACCAGTTAGTCTCGCCGGCGTAGCCGCTTTCATTGCCAATCCATCTGCACCCGGGGCCTACGTCGCTGAAAATCACGGCGTGCGGGCTGTTGTCATACACGGCTTTATGGAAGAGGGGCCAGTCATAGTCCGGAATGTCGGCACCTCCGTTGGCACCGTCGAACCACTGCTCGAAGAAGGGGCCGTAATTCTTGTGTACCTCCTCGATTGTTCCTGCAAAAATCCGGTTGTATTCCTCCGTCCCGTATGCGGGGTGGTTTCTGTCCCAGGGGGAGATATAGACTCCCATCGGGAAATCATATTTGTCGCAGGCATCGCGCAACTCTTTCACCACGTCACCCTTGCCGTCACGCCAGGCGCTCTGGGCAACCGTATGGGTGCTGTATTTGCTGGGCCACAGACAGAATCCGTCGTGGTGTTTCGCCGTGAGGATTATGCCCTTCATCCCTGCTTCCTTTGCCGTGCGGACCCACTGCTCGCAGTCGAGTTCCGTGGGATTGAAGATGTCGGGGTTTTCATTGCCGAGACCCCACTGGAGTCCGGAGAAGGTGTTCGGCCCGAAATGACAGAACATATAATATTCCATATCGGCCCAGGCAAGCTGGTCTTCTGTCGGAAGCGGGCCGTAAGTCTTTTCTGTACAGGATGTGACGGTCAAGGTGCTGAATACGGCCAACGCCGCCAATAATTTTATGTGTTTCATATTGAGTTAAATATTTAGTTGACACTTGATCTTGGCTCCTGTCTGTTGCTTGAAAGGACCTAAGCGAAGTCCGACTCAAGCAACAGACAGGAGCCAAAAGTGTCAACATTCGTTGTCAGTATATAAGATTGAAGGTCAGGGCGGCGAAAGCGGCTCCGAGAAGCGGGCCCACAATTGGAATCCAGGCGTATCCCCATCCGCAGGAAACATTCTCCTTGCGCGAGACAAGCGAGAATAGGCAGCGGGGAGGGAAGTCCCTTGCGGGGTTGATGGCATATCCGGTGGTGCTGCCCAGAGACATACCTATCGACATGATAAGCATCGTCACGGGAAATGCCCCTGACGCTCCGAGCCCCGATACGGCAGTGTTTTCAGGCAGGGAAAAAGCCATTATGCAGAACACCAGCAGCCAGGATGCGAGAAACTCGCAGAACAGATTCCGGCAATTGTTCGGGATGGCGGGCATCGTGCAGAAGGTTCCCAGCTTGACATTGCCGTCAGGAGTGGCATCGTAATGATCCTTGTAGAAAACATAGACGAGAGCGGCGCCGATGAAACCGCCGAGCAGCTGGGCAATGGCGTAGGGAAGCACTGCGCTCCAGGCGAACTTCCCGGCGATGGCCAGTCCGACAGTCAGGGCGGGATTGAGGTGAGCCCCGGAGTAGGGGCCTGCGATGAAGACTCCGCACATTACGGCGAATCCCCATCCGAGAGTTATCACGACCCATCCGCCACCGTGCCCCTTGGTCTTTTCAAGAGAATTGGCCGCGCATACGCCGTCACCGAGCAACACCAGGACCAGCGTCCCGAGAAACTCGAAAAAACATTTCATCAATAGTGACATATCTGTAAAGGTATAGGTGTAACTTCTATTTCGTAAGGGTTCTTCTGACGGCATCGTGCCAGGCTTCTTTTGCATCTGAGACTTTTTCAGCCGACGCCTTCGGCGTGAACACACGGTCGGTCTGCCACTGCTTCCTCTCTTCCTCGAGTCCGCTCCAGAAGCCGACGGCGAGTCCGGCCAGATATGCGGCGCCCAGAGCAGTCGTTTCAGTCACTCGCGGACGTATCACGTCAACTCCGAGAACGTCGGACTGGAACTGCATCAGCAGATTGTTCCGGGATGCTCCACCGTCTACTTTCAGCTCCTTCAGGTCGATTCCGGCATCTTTCCTCATAGCTTCGACTATGTCCATCGTCTGGAACGCGATGCCCTCCAGGGCCGCCCTTGCGATGTGGGCCGCAGTCGTTCCACGGGTCAGGCCGACAATGGTCCCTTTTGCGTACTGGTCCCAATAGGGGGCTCCGAGCCCCGTCAGGGCAGGCACGAAGCAGACTCCGGCGGAATCTTCCACACTGCTTGCAAGAGCTTCTATTTCGGACGAAGACCGTATGATACCCAGTCCGTCACGCAGCCATTGCACCACGCTTCCTGCAACGAAGATGCTGCCTTCGAGGGCGTAGTTCACGGTATCTCCAATCTTCCAGGCGATTGTGGTCAGGAGATTGTTTTTGGAGACCACGGGCTTGGTGCCGGTGTTCATCAGAAGGAAACAGCCTGTCCCGTAGGTGTTTTTCACCATACCGCTTTCCGTGCACATCTGCCCGAAAAGAGCGGACTGCTGGTCCCCGGCTATTCCGGCGATGGGAATCTCCCCGCCGAGGAGGGATGTGGTGCCGTATATTTCGCTTGACGAGCGGACTTCGGGAAGCATCGATTCGGGAATTCCGAACAGGTCGAGCAACTCCTTGTCCCATTCGAGGGACTTGATATTGAACAGCATGGTTCTGGAGGCGTTGGTCACGTCGGTGACGTGGACCTTTCCGCATGTGAGGTTCCAGATAAGCCAGCTGTCAACGGTTCCGAAACGAAGCTCGCCATTCCGGGCTTTCCGCTTCGCTCCCGGCACGTTCTCCAGAATCCACCTGATTTTCGAGGCGCTGAAATAGGCGTCAATAATCAATCCCGTCTTCTCGCGGATGCTGTCGGTGTATCCGGCGGCTTTGAGTCCGTCGCAATATTCCGAGGTGCGGCGGTCCTGCCATACGATGGCGTTATATACGGGATTTCCGGTCGCGGTATCCCATACGACCGTGGTCTCCCTCTGATTGGTGATTCCGATGGCGGCAATTTCCGCCGAAGTGGATCCAAGGCCGGCGACAGCCTCTTTCAGTACGGAAAGTTCCGATGACCATATGTCCATCGGATTATGCTCGACCCAGCCCGGTTTCGGGAAATGCTGGGTGAATTCCTTCTGACAGACAGAAACAGGATTTCCGTTGTGGTCGAAGACTATCGCTCTGGAACTGCTTGTCCCCTGATCGATGGCTAGAATGTATCTTTTCATAATTTTCGGGTTATTCTTTTTTCAAATTTAGCGAATTCCCATGAAAAAGGAAAATTTCGTATTTTTACAGAAAATATATACCTGATATGAAACGCATTGTTCTGACTTTGATTGCGGCTGTTTCGGCCCTGACATCTTTTGCATCGAGTGCTCCAGGAGAGATTACTCCGATGTGGCTCCGTGACGTGATGATTTCACCTGACGGGACGAAGATTGCATTCTGCTACAAAGGTGACATCTGGACAGTCCCTGTGGCAGGTGGACAGGCGCAGCGCCTTACCGCCCGGGACAGTTATGAAGCCAACCCCGTCTGGAGCCCGGACGGATCCAGAATCGCTTTTGCGAGCGACCGTTACGGCCGATATGACATATTCGTGATGTCTTCCGGAGGAGGAAGCGCGACACGTCTGACATTCAACTCGGCGGGGGAGATACCATCCGCCTTCACACCGGATGGCAGCAAGGTACTTTTCAGCGCGTCAATTCAGGACCCTGCCGAAAGCGCGCTGTTCCCGTCTGCCGCAATGACAGAATTGTATGCGGTTCCTGTAGCCGGTGGAAAAGCGGAACAGATTCTCGGCACCCCCGCGGAAATGGTCTGCTGGAGCCCTGACGGCAAGTTCTTCCTCTACCAGGACCGTAAGGGCGGGGAGGACGAGTGGCGCAAGCACCACACATCTTCCATTACCCGCGACATCTGGCGTTATGACGTCAAGTCCCGCAAACACACCAACCTGACGAACCGCCCCGGTGAGGACCGCAATCCGGTGCTCTCCGCCGACGGCAAATCCGCCTACATCCTGAGTGAGGCCGAAGGCGGGACCATCAACGTCTGGTCGATGCCTCTTGACGGCAACAAGGCAGGCTGGAAGCAGATAACCTCTTTCGACACCCATCCTGTCCGTTTCCTTTCACGCGGAGGCAATACCCTTTGTTTCACTTGGGACGGAGAAATATACACAATGGTTCCCGGACAGAAACCCTCGAAGGTGGGCATCAGCCTGACACTCGACGAGGAGAACATACCCGCCACAAGCCACGTCACTTCCGGAGCGACAAGTTCCGCCGTCAGTCCTGACGGCAAGCAGGTTGCATTCATTGTCCGCGGAGACGTCTTCGTGACCTCCGTCGAATACAAGACCACGAAGAGAGTGACCTGCACTGCGGCTGCGGAGAGGGGAGTGGATTTCGGCAAGGACAACCGCAGCATCGCCTATTCCAGTGAGCGTGAAGGACTTTCGCAACTGTATATTGCAAGGATAGGCCGTGAATCCGACCCTGATTTTCCCAATGCGACGGTCATTGAAGAGGAATGGGTTCTTCCCGATCTGAACGTGGAGCGCTCCTATCCTTCCTTCTCTCCTGACGGAAAGGAACTTGCATTCATCGAGAACCGCTCTCATCTGAAGGTGGTGGACCTTGCCACAAGGGCGGTGCGTGAAGTGACCGACGGCTCCTTCTGGTACAGTAAATCGGGCGGATTCTCATACGAATGGAGCCCTGACGGGAAATGGTTCGTCATAGAATATACCGCAAACGGGCATGAGCCCTACAACGATTTCGGAGTTGTGAGCGCGCAGGGCGGCGACATCACCAACATAACTGCGAGCGGATATATGTCCGACGGCGCCCGCTGGGTGATGGACGGCAACGCCATCCTGTTCAAGAGTGAGATTTACGGTATGAGGGCGCACGCCTCCTGGGGTTCGCAGGACGATATTTTCCTCTGTTTCCTCAATCAGGACGCATACGACAAATACCGTCTCTCCGAGGAGGATTATGCACTCCGCAAGGAGCTGGAAAAGGATAAGAAGAAAGACAAGGCAGATTCTCTGACAATCAAGGTGGAACTTGACGGCATCCGGGACAGGATTGTCCGCATCACTCCGCACAGCGGAAATCTCGGTGATGCGATACTCAGCAAGGACGGCGCTACCCTGTGGTATCTCGCATCATTTGAAGGAGGGATGGACCTCTGGAAGATGGACCTCAGGAAGAAGGAAACCAAACTTGTCTCCAAGAGCGCCGGCGGCGGCCATTTTGCGACTGACGGGAAAGGCAAGACCATATTCCTGCTCGGCGGCGGCTTCAAGAAACTCGACGGCGACAAGTTCAAGCCCATCAGTTTCGATGCTGAATTGAAAGTGGACCGCGCCGCGGAACGCGAATATATGTTCAACTATGTCTACCGCGAGGAGCAGCAGAGATTCTATACCGCCGATATGCACGGGGTTGACTGGGATGCGATGACGCAGGCCTACCGGAAGTTCCTGCCTCATATCTCCAACAATTACGATTTTGCGGAACTTCTCAGCGAGTGGCTGGGAGAACTTAACGTTTCCCACACAGGAGGCCGTTATTATCCGACAGGTTCGGTCGAGAACACGGCTTCTCTCGGATTGCTCTTTGACCTTGGATGGAAAGGTGCGGGTCTCAAGGTTGCGGAGGTCGTGAAGGGAGGTCCTTTCGACCACGCGGATCTCGGGCTCAAGGCGGGAGATGTGATAAAGAGCATAAACGGCGTTGACTTGACCCCCGAACAGGATGAAAGCATTCTCCTCGCAGGAAAGGCCGGCAAGAAGACCCTCGTCACCTGTGCCGACGGCAAGGAATATGTGGTTCTTCCTGTAAGCAGTTCGAAGATGAACGACCTTCTCTATGACCGCTGGGTGAAACAACGCGCGGCAGATGTCGAGAAGTGGTCTAAGGGCCGTCTGGGCTACGTGCATATCCGCTCGATGAACGACGCCAGTTTCCGTCCTGTCTATTCCGACATTCTGGGCAAATACAACAAATGTGAAGGCATCGTGATTGACACCCGCTTCAACGGCGGCGGAAGGATGCACGAAGATATCGAAATCCTCTTCAGCGGACAGAAATATCTCACGCAGGTCATCAGGGGACGCGAGAGCTGCGATATGCCCAGCCGCAGATGGAACAAACCGAGCATAATGATTCAGTGCGAGGCCAACTACAGCAATGCGCACGGCACTCCCTGGGTCTACAGCCACCAGCACATAGGCAAACTTGTCGGTGCCCCTGTTCCGGGCACTATGACAAGCGTCAACTGGGTGACCATGCAGGATCCGAGCCTGATTTTCGGAATACCCGTCATCGGTTACAGAACAGCCGAGGGGAATTATCTCGAAGGCACCCAGCTTGAACCGGACATATTGATATTGAACGCACCGGAAAAGGTAGTCAAGGGAGAGGACTCCCAGCTGCGAGCCGCGGTTGATGAGCTTCTGAAATCGTTATGATATCGTTGACGGCTTTGGCGTAGTCAGCCGACTCTATCTTCACTACGGCATCGGAGCAAGTGGCATAACGTTCCCTCCGGGCATTGTAAAGAGCGCGAATCTCATCTTCGCTCTTCTCCTGCACCAGGGGACGTTTTGCATTGCCCAGCTCGGAGAGAATGATATCGAAGGAGGTGTCCAGCCAGATTATGAAAGCGCCGTTGCCGCGCAATATCTCCATATTGCGGTCCGAAAGGACAGTGCCGCCGCCGAGAGCGACAAGACAACTTTTGCCTTCCGATTCTTTCAGCACGGACTCCAGAATTCCGGATTCAATCTCGCGGAAGAGGGGTTCCCCGCCACGGGAGAATATTCCTGGTATCGGACCATGGGATTCTTCGATTCTTTTGTCAAGATCCACGAATTGCCATCCGAGGACCTTGGCGGCGGCCTTTCCGAAGGTGGATTTTCCGCACGCCATGAATCCTGTCAGAACGACGGTCCTGTCAGAAGAGGGTAGGTTCTCCATCATCGTTCCAGACATAGGATGTGGTATCAGCCTCTCCAGAATCCCGCTCTTCAGTTTCAGTTTCAGTTTCTGGCTCGGGGCTCACCTCCGGCTGAATCTCTTTTTCGAGAGGTTCTATGAACTTCACGCCTGCAATTGTGAAGGATGAGACTTTCTTCCCTTTGGCCCGGAAGCTCTTCTGTCCGATAAACTGTTCCACGTCAATCGTTTCGGCTTCCCGTCCTGCATTCTTTCCTCCGAAAGTCACATACAGCTGGGGGAAAGCGTCGCTGCTGAGTTCAAGCAGACGTGAGCCGTTTTCCTCGCTTATGAAGCTCTGGGGTATCCCTCCGTTTGCTTCGAAGGTGAACCTCTTGATATAGTGCGCCTTTGCGGATGAGTCGTAATACAATGCGGCGAACGTCTTTTCGGGATCCAGCTTCTCTATCAGGATGATATCTCCCTGATAGTGGTTGGCCAGATCGAACGAGGTCGTGTAGAACGTGCCGTCGCTACAGACCACCAGAATATTGTCCCCGTCATTGAATTCTCCCAGATAGAGGCCGTGCTCCGTATCGGTCAGGCGGTTGATGTCACTGTCGAACCATATCTGCTTCCCCGAAAGGGTGGAGACACCCTTGCTCTTGAGGGATATCCTTGAGATGACGTTCTTGTTTGTAACCAGATTGCCCCTTGAAGCCCTTCCTTTTATTGCCAGATTCGCGAAATTGTATTCGTCGGAAAGTTTCTTGAGCTTGGGACGGGGCTTGTAGTTGATGCGGAGAATCTCCGCCTCACCGTTGCTGTTGGCTGTGAACCACAGTACCGCTGAACCGTCGGTTCCTTGTGTAAGGTCATACTCCTTGTCGCGGGTGATACCCGTTATGGAGAAACGTTTCGCATAGTAGGCTCCGCCGTTCTTGCCGTCGCGATAGATTGCGTTGTAGACGGTCCTCTCGTCGCCCTTGGTGAAAACCTGCACGTGGATGATATCCTTGCCTACAAAAGCCTTGTCGCGGATTTTAGTCACCATATAGCGTCCGTTCTTGCGGAAAACCACCACGTCGGCTATGTCGGAGCAGTCGCTGATGAACTGCGCACCGTCGATTTTCTTCTGGTCAGTGCCGATGAAACCGTCTGCGAAGTTGGCATATAACTTGGCGTTGAGGGTGACTACCTTCTCGGCCTGGATGTTTTCGAATGCAGTGATTTCCGTTTTGCGGGGGAAAGCCTGCCCGTATTTTCTCTTGAGGGTCTGGAAATATCTCACGGTGTAGTCGGTGAGATGCGCCAGATTGTTGCGGACTTCGTCGATGTCGGCTTCGATTCCCCGTATTTTTTCGTCAGCCGCCTTGATGTCGAAGCGGGAGATTTTTCTGACAGGTTTCTCGACAAGCTTCGCTATGTCCTCGTGAGTTATCGGCCTGCGGAGAAGACTCTGGTACTGAAGCATTCCCTGTTCCACGTCGTGAAGCTGCTCCTCCCACGATTCCGCCTCGTTTTCAAGAATATGGAACACCTTCTTCTCGAAGAATATCTTTTCCAACGAACTGAAATGCCATTCGGCTTCAAGTTCGTCGAGTATTATGTTCAGCTCCTGTTCGAAGAGGTCACGGGTATGTCCGGCGTTATATCTCAGGATTTCGTCAACCCCGAGGAAATGGGGCTTGCGGTCCTTGATTACGCAGGCGTTGGGGGAGATGGAGACTTCACAGTTCGTGAAGGCGTAAAGAGCGTCAATCGTCTTGTCGGGCGAGATGTCGTTCTGGAGCGTGATGTTGATTTCCACGCTGTCGGAGGACATATCGTCAATCTTCTTGATTTTGATTTTGCCCTTGTCATTGGCCTTGAGGATAGAATCTATCAGGCTCTCCGTTGTTTGCCCGTATGGCAATTCGGTGATGCTGAGTGTCTTTTTGTCGGTTTTGAGAATTCTGGCCCTTACTTTTACCTTACCTCCGCGCAGACCGTTGTTGTATTTGGAACAATCCATCAGACCTCCCGTGGGGAAGTCGGGATACAATTCGAAAGGCTTGTCTCGCAGTGCGGCGATACAGCCATCCAGAAGTTCGTTGAAATTGTGCGGAAGCACCTTGACTGCAAGCCCCACCGCGATGCCTTCGGTGCCCTGCGCGAGCAGGAGAGGGAACTTCATCGGCAATACGACCGGTTCCTTGTTTGTTCCGTCGTATGAGGGGACCCACTCCGTGATTTTTTTGTTGAAGGCGACCTCAAGCGCGAATTTGCTCAATCTGGCCTCGATGTAGCGGGATGCGGCTGCGCTGTCCCCGGTGAAGATATTGCCCCAGTTACCCTGGCAGTCAATCAGATACTCCTTCTGTCCCAGGCCTACGAGAGCATCCTTGATGGATGCGTCACCGTGCGGGTGATACTTCATAGTGTCGCCCACAATTCCCGCAACCTTGTGATAGTGGCCGTCGTCCACCTTCTGCATTGCGTGGAGAATACGCCGCTGCACGGGTTTCAGGCCGTCTTCAATCTGAGGTACGGCTCTGTCGAGGATGACGTATGAGGCATAGTCAAGGAACCAGTCCTTGTACATTCCGGAGAGTTTGTACCGGTTTTCACCGTCAGCGACCAGCCGCTCGTATCTGTCTTCGTCTTCGCTGTCAAGTTCTTCGTTCTCCAATACCTCGCACTGGTCATCCGCATCTTCGGAATCTGTGCTCTGCTGTTCCTCAAAAGTCTCGTCGTCCAGGATTTCGTCGTCTTTGCTCATCTGTAAATCAGTCAATTAGTCAAGTATATATCCGTATTTTTTCAACATTCTCCTGTTTTCGCGCCATCCGGGCTCCACTTTCACGTACACTTGCAAAAATACTTTTTTTTCGAAGAATTTTTCCATATCTATCCGTGCTGCAGTGGCAACTTTTTTCAGGGAAGCGCCATTTTTTCCAATAATTATCCCTTTTTGGGAATCTCTCATCACATTTATTATCGCGCTTATGTCGTAACGTTCAGAACTCTCCTTGAAACTTTCCACCACCACTTCGGTGCAATACGGAATCTCTTTCGTGTAGTTTTCCAATATTTTTTCGCGGATGATTTCCGATGCGAAGAATCTCAGGCTCTTGTCGGTGAACTGCTCTCTGTCGAACCAGGCCGGGCTCTCCGGAAGGTTGGCCACGACTGCATCGAAGATGTTGTCGAGATTGAATTTCTCCTGAGCCGAGGCGGGGAATATGACGGCCTTCGGGACAAGTTCCCGCCACTGGCCCATCAGCTCGCTGACGCTCTGCTGGTCGCTTATGTCAATCTTGTTTATCACAATGATGACGGGACATTCCAGCTTGGAAAGTTTCTCGACGTAAGCTGCGTTCTTGTCCTTCTTCTCCACCACGTCGGTCACGTAGAGGATGATGTCGGCGTCACCGATAGCCGTGTCTACGAAGTCCAGCATACTGCGCTGGAGTTCGTATGCGGGCTTGAGGATTCCGGGAGTGTCGGAATAGACAATCTGATAATCGTCGCCGTTCACGATTCCCATTATGCGGTGCCTGGTAGTCTGGGCCTTGGAGGTGACGATTGAGAGCTTTTCTCCCACAAGGGCGTTCATCAGTGTGGATTTGCCCACGTTGGGATTGCCTATTATGTTGACAAATCCTGCTTTCATCGTACTGCTCCCATTTTCAGAAGGTTGACTTCGCTTTCGGTGAGGAATCTCCATCCGCCCCTTCTGAGGTTTTTCTTGGTCAGCCCCGCGAAATATACTCTGTCGAGCTTTTTCACACGGTATCCCAGATGCTCGAAGATACGGCGGACTATGCGGTTCCTGCCGCTGTGGATTTCAAGTCCGATCTGGGCCTTGTCCCCGTCGACATAGGAGAGGGTGTCCGCCGCAATCGGTCCGTCCTCAAGGGTGATGCCGTTGAGAATCGCATCGAAGTCGGCCTTCTGGAGGTTCTTGTCCAGAAAGACGTGATATATCTTCTTCACCTGGCGGGAAGGGTGTATCAGGCTGTCGGCCAGAGCGCCGTCATTGGTGAAAAGCAGGACACCGGTAGTGGCCTTGTCCAGCCTGCCTACAGGGTAGATCCTTTCGGGACATTTGTCCTTGCTTATCAGGTCCATCACGGTTTTCTCGGCGTGAGGGTCCGACATTGAGGTGACATAATCCTTGGGTTTGTTCATCAGGACATAGACCTTTTTCTCACCGCGGATTCTCTCCCCGTTGAAACGTATCTCATCCTTTGCGGGATCCACCCTGGTTCCAAGTTCCGTCACAATCTTTCCGTTCACCTTCACAAGACCTGTGGAGATGAAGGTGTCGGCATCCCTGCGGGAGCAGATGCCGCTGTTCGCGATGAACTTGTTGAGACGGACAAGTCCGTCGGAATTTGTGTTTTTGTTGATTTTTTTCACCGCCGGCCGAGGTGCGGTTATATGATTCTTATTTTTCTGCATCTTGCAAAGTTACAGTAACAAATCCGAAATTCCTACTTTTGGGCATCAATAAAAATAAAATGGATGTCAATGTGAGAATTGCTTTTGAAGCCTTGCAGTCCAACGTGTTGCGGACACGCCTGACGGTTGCTGTGATTGCGGTGGGAATAATGTCGCTCGTCTCGATTCAGACTGCCGTGAAGATTATGTCAGACCAGGTGGCCGGGAGTTTCGAGAAGATGGGTGCCGGGATGTTTACGATATCTTCGGGGCAGGGTGGAGCGATATCCCTGCGTCAGGCCTCCGTTTTTGCTGAGGAGGCCTCTTTCGCACGGACGGTCTCAATCTACAGGAACAGGGATATGATGGCGAGAGTCTCCTTCGAGGGTGAGTCCACCGATCCTGTCGTGAGTGTCATCTGCGCGGATGAAAAATACCTCTCCTGCCAGGGAGGTGTGGTCAGGGAGGGAAGGGGGCTGCTCCCTGCGGACGTCTCTGCAGGGAAACGCGTGGTTATTCTGGGGGACAATGTGATACGGAGGCTTTTTCCTGACGGAGGCGGAATCGGGAATCAGGTGACGCTTCCTTCGGGAAGATATCTTGTCGTAGGCGTTCTGGAGAGGCGAGGGGCGGTTTTCGGCACGGGACTGGATAATTCTGCAATCATTCCCTTGACGGACGGGGACGGAATCTGTATCGACGTTGTCCCTGATCCTGATATCTCTCTGGAAGATGCGGCCCTTTGCAGTTCGGCGCTGCTCAGGGGAATCAGGCGGACCGGCCCCTCATCTCCGCCGGATTTCGAAATAGTGAAAAGCGGTTCCGTCGAGGAGGGGCTGGCATCCCTTGAGGAGAAATTGTCCGTTGCCGCGCTTGCCATCGGTCTGCTGACTCTTCTCGGAGCCTCGGTAGGACTGATGAACATAATGCTGGTTTCTGTCAGGGAGCGTACCCGTGAGATAGGCTTGCGGAAGTCGTTGGGTGCAAGGTCTTCCACAATCGGGAATCAGTTTCTGCTGGAGGCGGTGATGATAGGGCAGGCGGGAGGTGTTTCCGGAATACTTCTCGGCGTGCTTTTCGGCAATCTGGCCGCGCTGATAATGGACGGGGATTTCGCAGTGCCGTGGAAATGGGTTTTCTATGCTGTGGCTCTGTGTTTTGCTGTCAGTCTGTTCTCCGGATTTCTTCCGGCCCGCAAGGCCGCTGCTCTCGATCCGGTCGACGCTCTGAGAGAAGAATGAGAAAAAATTTATACTTTTGCGGAAAATCAAAATGATATGAGAAGACATTTTCTGTTTCTGCTGGCGCTTCTTTGCGCGGTCGGGTGCAATCCTCTGAAGATTGTTTTGAATTCCAGAACGTCAGACGGGGAGAGGACGGTCCTCACTTCCGACCAACCGCTTTTCAGGATGAACGGATACGATATATCGGTCGCCCTCGGAGCCCGTATGCACGACAGGGACTCCGTTATGGCATTTCTTGTAACCTGCGAATCCCGTGAACATTACGGAATCTTCAACGTCGGAAACAGGATGATGATACGCCTGGCGGACCAATCTGTCATAACACTGACCAACATCTATGACAAGGAATACGAGAATAAGGCCGAGACATATCAGACTACGGACAGAATAGTCCAGACCGGTGTCGGCTATGCATATAACCCTTGGGATGACTATTTCTATCTGACTCCATACGAAGTGTCGACTTTCATCCCCAGAACCACGGTGGTCAGGAAAAATCTTTCCTATGCCCTCTATCTCGTTTCAAGGGAAGACCTGCAGAAGATTGTTAACGGCAAAGTCATAAAGTTCAGGATAGAAACTGAGGATTCGGAATTTGATATGCCGAACCCTCAGGGTGTTTCAGAACTTTTTGCAAGTATGTATGACCTGCTGTCGAAATGTGTCGCCGGCGGTGTTGTCGTGAGGTCTGAATTCTAGCGGATTTCCCGTTTATCTGTATTCGGGGCGAAGGCTTGTGGCTCCGCTTCCGGGGAAATCCTCAGGGACTTCCTGTGTGACATTGCCTGTCGCGGCCCACTCGGCGCCGCGGAGAAGGAGTGTCTGGAAGCCGACGCACTGCATTGCGGGGTTGTTTTCCAGATTTTCACCGGCGTGACCGATTGCCAGATGGAAAATTCTTGCCTTGCCGTAATCCACTGTGAATACGAGCGGTTCCTCCCTGCCTGACCCTCCGGTAGTTGCGTCGGAAGTTCCGGTGTAGAGCAGGTCCTTGATATTCGCGGGGCCTCTGAGGCAGTCATACAGCTCGTCCTGTGCGTGAAGCCATCCGTCAGGAAGACCTTTTGTAACAGGGTGTTCCGCATTGCGGCAGTGCATCGGATACTCTCTCTGCTGCCCGTGGTTTCCTCCGGGACCGGGAGTCTCGAAATCCTTGTAGAGCTGCCCGTCTTTCAGATAGCAGTAGGGGCCGTCCTTCTCAGTGCGGCCGCCCCATCCTCCGAGGGCTATGATTTTGTTGAACTCCTCCCACTCCGTGAAGGCATTGTCCGCAGCGTGATAGATGACTATTCCGCCGCCGTTCTGCACATATTCGAGGAATGCGGCGTTCGTCTCTTCGCTCCAGTTGTCACCATTGTAATCCAGCACGACCACGTCGTAAACGCTGAAATCAGGAGTGAAGGTGCCCATATCGCCACCCGCTCCGGGTGTCAGGGCGATATCGGTTGAGAATAGGCCCGAGTTGTCGAGAATGAGTTTGAGAGCCTGGTGGCTCACGGGCCAGTTGTGATTGTTCTGCCCACTGACGACCAGAGCTTTGAGAGGTGCAGCGGTTTTTGGTGCGCATCCTGACAGAAGCAGTGCAGCCAGGGTGCAGATGATTGTGAGGGATGACAGTCTTTTCATAGTATTTCGGGTTTGTTTTTCAGTATGTGTGTGATTGCGGCTTGGGCGCAGGCGCAGCCGAAGGCGGCGGGCAGATAGCTGATTGTCCCGACCTGGGACTTCTTGTTGCTCACTTCAGCCTGCTCCTGAGGTGTCATCTCCACGATTGCGTCGTTGTCGGGCAGCTCTTCGCTGAAGACGACAGGAAAGCCTTTGCTGATGCCCATATGGCGCAACTTCTTCCTGACAATGTATGCCAGCGGGCAGTTGAACGATTTGGAAATGTCCGCAATCCGGATTCTTGTGACGTCATATTTGGCTCCGGAACCCATCGAGCTGACGAGTCCGATACGGTTGTCCACACAGTGCTTGATCAGCGCAAGCTTCGGGGCGAGCGTGTCTATTGCGTCGATTATGAAGTCAGGACTTTTCCCGGCAGGGAAAATCCCGCCGACATTCTCCGCCGTGAGATAGCAGTCCCTGACATCAAGGTCCAGTTCCGGATTTATGTCCATAAGGCGTGCGGCCACCACTTCGCTTTTCCGTTTGCCGACAGTCGAGGACATCGCGATTATCTGGCGGTTGCGATTCGTCTCGCTGACGGTGTCGCAGTCCAGAATTGTGATGCGGCCCACTCCGGCGCGGGCAATCATTTCGGCGGCTACGGCTCCCACTCCGCCAAGCCCCACGACGGCTACGGAAGCTTTCCCGAGAAGGTCCAGACCCTCCCGGCCGACAAGTATCTCCGTCCTGTCAGTCCACATTATTCGGTGGTTTTGGCTTCGTTCCAGAGAGCGTCCATCTCTTCGAGGGTCAGCTCCCTGATATTGCGGCCCTGTTCCTTCGCCTTCTCCTCCACATATCCGAAACGGCGGCGGAACTTTCCGTTGGTCTTCTCAAGCGCCGTGTCGGGGTTGAGGTCGTAAAGTCGTGCGGCATTGACCAATGAGAATATGATGTCTCCGAGTTCCTCTTCGGAAGGATTCTCCTCGAATTCGGCAATCTCCTCCTTGACTTTCGCCCATACTTCCTCGCGCTTCTCCCAGTCGAAACCGACCGCCCTTGCCTTGTCCTGCATGCGGTACGCCTTTATGAGGGAGGGGAGTGAGGCGGGGACTCCGCTCAGGACGGTCTTGTTGCCGTCCTTTTCCGTCTGTTTGAGCTGTTCCCAATTCTTGAGCACCTCTTCCACGTTTTTTACGGCAGTGTCGCCGAATACGTGGGGGTGACGGTACACCAGCTTGTCACACAGAAGATTGCATACGTCGGCAATGTCGAAGCTGCCCTTCTCGTCTCCTATCTTGGAGTAGAACACGACGTGCAGCAGCACGTCTCCGAGTTCCTTGGCGACGTTGTGCAGGTCGTCCGCCATTATCGCATCGGAAAGTTCATATACCTCTTCAATGGTGTTGGGACGGAGGGATTCCATCGTCTGTTTTCTGTCCCAGGGACACTTCTCCCTCAGTTCGTCCATTATGTCGAGCAGGCGCTCAAATGCCTTTAGTTGATTTTCTCTTTTCATAATGTCGCAAAATTACTAATTTTGCAGACTGGAAACAATTTATTGACAAAAGATATGAAACAAATCAAATTCACCTCAGCCGACGAAGCGGTCAAGGTTGTCAAGAGCGGCGACCATATCCACTTCAGCAGCGTTGCTAGCGCTCCCCAGGTCCTCATCCAGGCACTCTGCCGCAGGGGGGACAACGGAGAACTGAAAAACGTATGTATCCACCACCTCCACACTGAAGGTCCCGCACCCTACACTGACGAGAAGTACCAGGGTGTCTTCTTTCATCAGGCTTTCTTCGTGGGCGGCAATGTCCGCAAGAACGTGCAGGCCGGCTGGGCTGACTATATTCCCATTTTCCTGAGCGAGACTCAGAAACTCTACCGCTGCGGAGCAGTTCCCTGCGACGTTGCGATGATACAGGTTTCACCTGTCGACAAACACGGATATGTATCTCTGGGTACTTCAGTTGACGCAACCCTTGCGGCAATCGAGTGCGCCAAGACAGTCATAGCAGTGGTCAACAAAAACGTTCCCCGCGCCTGGGGCGACGCCATCATCCCTGCGGATATGATTGATCTCTGGGTTGAGGACAACACTCCTCTCGAGCCCGCATCCTTCGCGGCTCCCTCGGAAATCGAGACAAAGATCGGTATCAACTGCGCCAACCTCATCGAGGACGGAGCCTGCCTCCAGATGGGTATCGGAGCCATCCCCAACGCAGTGCTGGCACAGCTCGGAAATCACAAGAATCTCGGTATCCATACCGAAATGTTCGCCGACGGCGTTCTTCCTCTCGTGAAGAAGGGTGTCATCAACGGTATGAACAAGAAAATCGACAAGGGCAAGATGGTCTCCACCTTCCTTATGGGAAGCCAGGAGGTCTATGATTTCATCGACGACAACCCGATGGTCGCAATGATGGACGTGGGATACACCAACGACCCCTACGTGATAGCAAAGAACCCCAAGGTATGCGCAATCAACTCGGCGCTTCAGGTTGACATCACAGGTCAGGTCTGCGCCGACTCCCTCGGAACCAAGTTCTACAGCGGTGTCGGAGGTCAGATTGACTTCACATACGGAGCTTCTCTCTCAGAGGGCGGAAAGGCCATCATAGCGATGCCTTCAGCCACCAACAAGGGTATCAGCAAGATTGCTCCCGTCCTGACTGAAGGTGCAGGTGTGGTGACCACCCGCAATCACATCCACTGGCTGGTTACCGAATACGGTGCAGTCGACCTCTACGGAAAGAGCCTCCAGGAGAGGGCGAAACTCATCATCAGCGTGGCCCATCCCGATGCACGCGAGAGTCTGGACCGTGCCGCTTTCGAGCGTTTCGGCCCCCACTATCACCTTGTATAATTTCAAGCAATCATATCGCTGCCAACCGGCTTTCCGGCTGGCAGCTTTTTTTTAAACCATTCCTTGTTATGAGAAACATATTCTGCCTGATTTTCAGTATTCTTCTTCTCGCATCCTGCGCAGAGAAGGTCACCATCAGCCGTGAAGACTTTGCCGACAAGATAAAGGGCGGCTGGGCCGGCCAGACTTTCGGTTGTACTTACGGCGGGCCGACGGAGTTCCGCTACCGCGGTGAGATGATTCCCGACGACTATGTCGCTCCCTGGGATGAGGATAACCGTATCAAATGGTATTTCGACAACAATCCCGGACTGTATGATGACGTCTATATGGACCTGTCGTTCCTCAAGGTGATTGACCGTTGCGGGATGGATGCCTCCGCGGAAGTCTTTGCCGAAGAGTTTGCCCGTGCATCATATCCTCTCTGGCACGCGAATCAGGCGGCACGCTACAATATTCTGGACGGAATCAAGCCTCCGATGAGCGGCTTCTGGAAGAACAATCCCCACGCGGATGACATCGATTTTCAGATCGAGGCCGATTTTGCGGGACTTGTCGCTCCGGCGATGACGGATGTGGCCGGGGCTCTGTGCGACAAGGTCGGTCACATAATGAACTATGGCGACGGCTATTACGGAGGGCTTTTCGTCGCCCGGATGTACAGTCTCGCATTCATATATGATGATGTGGAGACAGTGGTCAGGGAGGCTCTCAAGGCAATTCCTCAGGAGAGCGATTTTCATAAATGCATAGCCGACGTGCTGGAATGGCACTCTCAATGCGACGACTGGAAGGAGGCCTGGCTGAGGATTGAGGAGAAGTGGAGTGACGAGACGGGTTGCCCCGAGGGGGTGGATGCCCCGTTCGACATCGATGCAAAGATCAATTCGGCATACGTGGTTATGGGGTTGCTCTACGGAGGCGGAGATATGGAACGGACAATGGACATATCAATGCGGTGCGGGCAGGATTCGGACTGCAATCCCGCAACGAGCGCCGGCATACTGGGCACCATAATCGGTTACAAGGCAATCCCCGACAAGTGGACTGCGCCGTTGGAGGCGGTCAGCGGCAGGAAGTTCGCCCATACCGACGTCTCTTTCAACAATGCCTGCGAAATGTCGGAACGGATTGCGCTTGAGAATATCAGGAAAAACGGGGGAAAGGTCACTGACGCTTATGTCAGGATTCCCGTCAGATATTCGGATGTCGTTCCGTTCGAGAAGAGTTTCGACTGCTTCTCGAAGGTTGAAAAGGAGAGCGGAGGCTGCGGCAGTTTCACCGATTCTCTGACATTGGCTTTCGAGGGCAGGGGAGTGGTTCTCACCGGGCATTTGGACTGTACTCCGGAAAAGTTGACCGAAGGTTTTGCCAGACTCGGCGTGACGGTGGACGGCGGAACTCCGGAAGTTTTCATCCTGCCCTGCGATTTTGCAAAGCGGAGGTACGACCTCTACTGGAACTACAATCTTTCGGAAGGAGCTCACAAAATCACGCTCTCGCTCCTCGACCGCGCCGACGGCGTATCGGTCAAATGCACCTCGAAGGTGATTTACAATTAAATAGCCTTCAGCGGAGCGCCGCAGAGGAGCATAATCTTGTAAATCAATCCGGAAACGATGATGACGGCAGGGATGGTGATAATCCAGGCCCAGACTATGTTCTTGGCTGTCATCCACTTGACTGATTTAACCCCTTGAGTCAGGCCTGTCCCCACAATCGCACCCGTTACGGTGTGGGTCGTGGAAACGGGAATTCCGAGGATAGCGGTGATTATCAGGGTTGCAGAGCCTCCGATTTCAGAGCAGAACCCTGTCAGGGGAGTGACTTTGGCAAGTCCGCTTCCAAGTGTCCTGATCACCTTCCAGCCTCCGATAATCGTGCCCATCGAAATCAGCAGGTAGGATATAATCATCAGCCAGTAGGGAACGAACTGGCCTTCATTCACATTGTAAAGCACCTGCAGCAGTCCGTTGTCAGGGGCTTGCGCCAGAGCGGTGCACAGAAGTATTGCGATTACGCCCATCGTCTTCTGCCCGTCATTGAGACCGAAACTGAATGAGAACAGGGCTGATGAGAACAGTTGCGCCCTCCTGAGCGCCTTGTCGGTCGGAGCGGGATGCGCGCCTGTAATCTTGAAAAGCCACATGAAGAAGCACCTCATGAAGAACCCCAGCAACAGTCCAATCAATGGAGACAGGACGATGAACAGGAGTATCTGCCCGATTCCGCTGAGAATCAGATGTTCGAAGCCGTAACCGAACCACACGGGACCGATCAGGCCTCCGATCAGGGCGTGGGATGCCGAAATGGGTAGTCCCATCATCGTGCAGGTGTAAATCCATAGGACAGAGCCCACCAGAGCCGCGAGAATCACATAGTGGTCGATGCACTTTTCCTGAACGATTCCCTTTCCCATAGTCTGTGCTACTCCGGGCTCGATAAAAAAGAATGTCAGGCAGGAGATGAAAATCCAGAATCCGGCCCACCAGACAGCTCGCTTGGGAGTGAGCGCCTTCGTGGCGACAACTGTCGCAATGGCGTTTGCGGCATCGTTCATTCCGTTCATAAAGTTGAACGCCAGAGCGATAAGAGCCGCGATGATAACCACTGTCACCATACTCTAACTGAGTTTGACTGCGATGCTGCGGATGGTGTTGGAAACGCTTTTTCCGACGTCTGAGACATCTTCGAGAGCCTGCGCGATATTTTTCTTCTTGACCAGCTCCACGGCATTGGGCTCCTTGGCGAACAGCGTGCTCATATATGACTCGTAAATGTCATCGACGATATGCTCGTTCTCCTTGATGCGGTCGCAGAGGTCGTCTATCTCCTTGATGTCATCACGCATTACCTCGAACTTCTGTGTGAGGGCCAGCAGCAATTCTGCATCCTTGAGGATGTATTCGGAAATCTCGATTAGCTTGTGGCTTGATTTCTTGGGCTGGTAGATTGCGATTTTCTTGGCCGCGTCGCGGATTGTGTCGAGGAAAGTATCCAAATCTTCCGCCAGAGCGTGGATGTCATCCCTGTCGAAAGGGGTGACGTAGGCATTCATAAGCTCATCCACAATCTTGTCGGTAATCAGGTCGCCGGCAGTTTCACATTCCTTGATTCTGTGTGAAAGCAAATGGCGCTCGTCAGGGTCATCTTCCTTGGACAGGTCCACGAGCAGGGAGGCCGCTTTCACAATGTTCTCCGCCGAACTGATGAAAAGCGGAAAAAACCGTTTCTCCTTAACAACGAATATCTGGAGAATTTTGTCTAAACTCATATTTTTTTGATTTCGGTCGCGAAGTTAAATCTTATTTTTGATATATTGAACTAACCGGAGGGCAAAAATACGCATATTTTGCATATATTTGCAGGACAAACTACTACAAGATGGCTGAGAACAAATTACTGGAGAAACTTGGGGAATTGAAGGAGAAATACAATTCCATCGGAGACCAGCTCGCTGATCCCGAAGTGATTGCGGATATGAAGAAATACGTGCAGCTCAACAAGGATTACAAGGAACTTGAGCCCATTGTTGCTGCGGGCGACAGATATGCGAAAATGCTCGGCGACCTTGCCGGAGCCAAGGAGATACTTCTGACCGAAAAGGATGAAGATCTCCGCGAGATGGCGAAGGAGGAGGCCGCATCTATTGAAGAGGCCATCCCCGCGATGGAGGAGGAGATAAGACTGCTTCTGATTCCCGCCGACCCTCAGGATGGCAAGAACGCCATTCTGGAAATCCGTGGCGGTACCGGAGGTGATGAGGCTGCCATCTTTGCCGGAGATTTGTTCCGTATGTATGTCAAATATTTCGAACGTCGCGGATGGAAGTGCGAGGTGACCAATACGTCCGAGGGCGCGGCCGGCGGCTATAAGGAAATTGTCTGCAAGGTCAGCGGAGAGAAAGTTTACGGCACTCTCAAATATGAGAGCGGCGTGCACCGTGTGCAGCGTGTGCCCCAGACCGAGACGCAGGGCCGCGTCCATACTTCAGCCGCGTCTGTGGTGGTCCTTCCGGAAGCCGACGAATTTGACGTGGAGATAGATATGAAGGATGTCCGCAAGGATACCTTCTGCTCTTCAGGTCCCGGCGGCCAGGGTGTCAACACGACCTATTCCGCCATCCGTCTCACCCACATTCCTTCAGGCATCGTCGTTCAGTGCCAGGACGAACGCTCACAGCTCAAGAACCTCGACAAGGCGATGCAGGAGCTCAGAACCCGTCTGTACAATCTCGAATACGAGAAATATCTCAACGACATCACCTCCAAGAGGAAGACTATGGTTTCCACCGGAGACCGCAGCGCCAAGATTCGCACATACAACTACCCTCAGTCCAGGGTTACGGACCATCGCATCGGTTACACGATGTACAATCTCCCAGTCTTTATGGACGGAGATATCCAGGAAGTGATTGATCAGCTCCAGATTGCCGAGAACGCCGAGCGTCTCAAGGCCGCCGGGGAATAGTCCATTTGACTGCGACACCGCCGGCGCTCCGCTGAAGGCGATTTAGAGACAAGGAAGACATTGCGCAAAACGTACGTTTTGATAAACAATTGGATTCAATCATTGAAGATATTAAAGTATCTTTGTCTCCATGATAGATGCAATCGTCAAAGTAAGTGATTTTCTCTGGACATATGTTCTGATTGCGTTGCTGCTCGGATGCGCAGCATATTTTACGATTCGTACCCGTGGCGTTCAATTCAGGATGATTCCTGAAATGGTGCGCATTATGCTTGGCCGTGATGCGAGGGGAAAGGGAGGGATGAGTTCCTTCAAAGCATTCTCGGTTTCGCTTGCCAGCCGCGTCGGCACCGGCAACCTTGCCGGAGTCGCTTCCGCCATCTTCATTGGCGGGCCTGGTGCGGTATTCTGGATGTGGGTAACGGCTCTTTTGAGCGCAGCTACAGGTTTTATGGAGTCTACCCTGGCTCAGCTGTTCAAACGCCGCGACGACAAAGGTTTCTATGGCGGACCTGCATATTATATGGAAACTGGTCTCAATGCCCGCTGGATGGGGGTACTTTTTGCCGTACTTATCACCCTTACCTTTGCGGCTGCCAATCAGACAGTGCAGTGCAATACTATAACCGATTCAATCTCCTCCACCTTCGGCATCGGGAAAATATGGGTGGCAATAGGACTCGCTGTCATCTCATTCATCGTAGTTTCCGGAGGAATCAGACGCATAGCCGACGTTACGAGCTGTATGGTTCCGTTCATGGCTGTCGGATACATACTGTTGGCTTTCTGGATAATCTTCACCAATATCAACAATGTCCCTTCGGTGTTCAGATTGATTGTTGACAGCGCCTTCGGTATCCGTCAGGCTGCTGGAGGAGCGGTAGGCGCCGCAATCATGCAGGGAGTACGGCGCGGATTGTTTTCCAATGAGGCCGGTGAAGGTTCAGCTCCGAATGCCGCGGCCATTGCCGATACCTCACATCCTGTAAAGCAGGGACTTGTCCAGGCACTTGGAGTGTTTGTGGATACCCTGGTTATCTGCACCTGTACGGCACTGATTATTCTCCTTTCAGACGTGTGGGACTGTGGAGAAGACGGTATCATTTTGACGACACATGCTCTCGAGAGCGAAGTCGGTACTGTCGGTCGCTACTTTATCACCATCGCCATATTCCTCTTCGCATTCAGTTCGGTAATAGCGAATTATTATTACGGTGAAACGAATCTGCGCTTCATCGGAAAGAGAAAATGGCATATCTGGATTTTGAGACTGGCCACTCCTTCCCTCGCTTTTGCCGGCTCAATGATTGAGCTCCGCCAGGCCTGGGGCTTGGTCGATTTTACGATGGCTCTGCTGACAATCTGTAACTTGACAGCTCTTGTTTTACTGAGCCCCAGGGTGTTTCATCTCCTCAAGGATTACCGCAGCCAGAAGAAGTCCGGCATAACGGAGCCTAAATTCAAAAAAGATATCTTCCCCGACCTCAAGGACAAACTCGAAGGGTGGGAATGATCTCCCGCCGCCGATGCTCGCCGCTTCTTTCCGCTACAACCGTGAGCTTAGGCTGATTGCCGCAGGAAACGAACAAGAAAATTAAAACACGATTTGCAAATATACTCGTTTTTGCCGGATTGGGAATGTTTTGTTACATTTGGAACTTGAGAAGCTGCATCTGATTATGAAAAGACTTGTATTGCTGATGGCTACAATTGCCCTATGGTCCTGCAGCGGAAACACCGACTTCGGGAGGACATTCACCAACGTCAACAAATGCATGGCCCCTTTCGGTGATGACGGCAAGGCTGTCATCTTCAGCGCTGAAGGCGAGGGCCGGATTGAAAATATCTACCTGTGCGGAGATTTTGACAACTGGCATCATCCGGGCCAGTGTCTTATGAACGTATATTGTGACGGTATTCTCTGTGTCAGCGGCAAGATTTACGAATTGGCCTGCCTCAATATGGATTATGTCGATGAGAAGGAGTATGAGAAGGTATTCCTTGAGACGCCTCTTTTCTCGAAATTCGGCGCCCATAACAGCATAAGCCTCGATTTCAAGATTCCGTACTACAAGTCCTGCAAGGTCGAACTGGTCCAGCCTGAACCCGGCGTCAGGGACCAGATCTGGACAACTGTCCGCGCCAATACCAAGCCCGACATCGTATGGAACGGAGAGAAACTTCCGAAAGGTACCTTGTTCAAAGGTATCCGCACAGCAGACCGCAAGGTGTCTTCCGGCGATCAATACACGCTGATGGAGACGGACCGGAAATCAATGGTCGTGGGTTTGAACCTTTTCCTCAATTCGGAGACGGAATGCTCGATGGAGGCCTGCATCAGGGCGTTCAACACACAGACGGATGAGGTTGAATATCTAAGCAGCGGCCTTGAGGACTTTTTCCTCGGTACATATTATTTCGACTCCGGACAGTTCCTTGGATACAAATGCGGCCAGACCTGGCTCAAGAGGGAAGAGGGTACCGTGCAACTCAGCGCCTACAGGCAGTTCCCCGACAATCCGCTCTGCTTCAACCATCCTGTGAAAATCACCGTCCGCAATGGTGAGCAGAATGCCATAGACTCAGGGAGCGAGATGACTGACAATATCTATCTTGAGCGTGGCAATGCCGTAATAGGCGCCATCTGTTACTACTATGAGTGGTAGAACGGTGTCACACCGGAATCAAAAACCGCCGTTGGAGACCACTATCGTGGAGTGGATATCCAGTCTTGGGATTTTCACCTCGGCGTAGCCGTCATTCCATCTGAAATCCAGATTCTTTCCGTCGGGCTGCTGGCGGATGGCGTCGGGACGCCTGTCAAGCCGGATTCTGAGCACAATGTCGAGTACCGGGGGAATGAAATCCTCGGTGAGTGATTTCTCATCGTAATGGTTTCCGTTGCAATTGACAAGCTGTATCATCAATTGCCCGTCCTTTTCAAAATCAACCACTTCCAGGAGTCCGACTGCCGAGACAAGACGTATTTCGGGTTCATAGAGACTCAGCAGGAAGTCGGAAAGGCTCTTCCGGTCCTCGAACTTCCTCTTTTCCATATATGAGGCTGACCTTTCCCAGGGATATACCGCCAGTTTGCCCTTGCCCTTGTCATATAGGGCGGGTTGTTCAACCTCTTCAAATCCGTACATCCTGCACGTTTCGGGGCCTGTAAGAAGCAGGGCACCGCCCGCCTCGGCATAGGCGGTCAAATCATTCCAGGTTTTCTCCTGCAACTTCTGAAACAGATCCGGAACAATGATGACCGGGTATCCGGAAGCATCTCCGCTTTCAAGTTCCCGTTCGGATATGAGAGATACGGAATGCCCGGCATCGCAGAGGATGGAAACGAGCCCCATAAGTCTTTGATAGCCGGCGCGGGTATATAAGCCGTTGTTCCCATCTCTTGACCACTGGCCCTGTTCCGCCAGCCTCTGGGCGGTCTCCATAAGCACGGCCACCTGCTTCCTGGGTTTTCCGCCGAAGGTCCATTCCTTCCGGGCGTGAAAGAATTCTGCGGTAGGGGAGAGATATCGAAGCACTTTCATATTGGGAGCGCCGTTGGCGTCCTGACATACATAAAACTGGAAGCCGCCTCCGAGAGAGATGATGGATGCCCCTTCCTGCATCAGCTGCACCGGCGTCTTGGTCACCTGACCTCCGGGAACATTCCTGAAGGACCAGGCCATCATATCCCACGGCTTGCCCTGCATCACGGCCGAGCGCCCTGAGTAGCGGCCCCACATAATGGAATTCCGCCAGTCGAGGTCACCGGAGATGCAGTCGTTGTCAGCCGTTACGGGCCCTGCCATATGTTCGGTATAAGCCCAATTGGAAATAACCTTGAAATCAGGATACTGCGCGTGCACGGCATCGGTATAACGCTTCAAATAGTCACGGTACAATTTGCGGCAGTAGTCTGCATACTCCATATAATATGCTGAATCGGCATTTGCTGGCAGGGCACCGTTGAGCTTTATGCCGGTTTCCTTTTCGAAGGCGGCCACTGTCACGGGATCGAAATCCATCTGTGCGCCCCAGCAGTCCCCGTCAACCCATATTCCATCGAGACCATACCGGCCGGCCAGCTCAAGAATCTGAGGTATCAGTTTGTCGTCGACATATCTGCCGTTGGTTCTGGTATAAACGTCGGAAGGAGTTCCGTCGACCCCTTTCACCGCCTCTTCGGGATGCTTGCTGCAGTAGATGGCGTCATATACTCCGGAATGGTGGGCATAGAGCTGCACCCCGTTCTCCCGGGTAACCCTGCGCCAGGTCTCCATAGGATTCCCGACTATGCCGGGTACCTCGTCGCCATATTCCGTGGGGTATGATGACCAACCGGGATGACCCTTGCTGTCAACCTGTATGAAATCGGGCCTGTACAAAGTGCAGATTTCATTTATGTCACTCTCGGAAAGAGTCGAGCCGATGGCCGGACATCTTTCGGGAGAAGCGTGGAAATCGAAGTGAAGGCCGAAATATCTGCCCTGTGCGGAAGCGTCGAACGGGCTGGCGCCTGAAATCAGGGCTATGGCCGCCACCAACGCAAATTTTTTGAAAGTTAATGTCGTTTTCATATTACACAAATTTATTAAATTTGAAGTAATAAGCAAAACAGGAACGGACTATGAAAATCAGCAATGGTACAATCGAGGTCGAGGCCTCGGCACACGGAGCCGAACTTCTCAGCATACGCAAAGGCGGAAAGGAATATGTATGGCAGGGTGATCCCAGGTTCTGGGGCCGTCACGCTCCGGTACTCTTTCCCATAGTGGGGAAGGTCTGGAATGATGAATACAGAGTGTCAGGGCAGACCTTCCATCTCACCCAGCACGGATTTGCCCGCGATATGGACTTCGAGAGCATCCCTCAGGATGCGGGGGAAAAGATGGCTTTCTCATTGAAATCCGACGGACATACCCGCAGCCTCTATCCATATGACTTTCAGCTCAAAGTGGAATTTGAACTTGATGCGAATACCGTGACAAAGAGGGATATCGTGAAGAATACGGGGGACGTCCCTATGTACTATATGATTGGCAACCACCCCGCATTCCTGTATAGGGATTTCGACCCTGCCGACAAGATTCACGGCTATGCCTGCTACTACAACGGCAAGCAGCTGCTCAGGGATTTTATGCTTTCCCCTCTTACGGAGCACGGTGCCCTGAAGCGCGGGAAGACCATCTTCAACGTGCCGTCCGGCGTTCAGGAGCTCAAGGCGGATACCTTTGACGGCGACGCGCTTGTATTCGAGAACTCGCAGATAGATATGGTGGTTCTGTTGGACAAGGAGCAGAATCCCTATCTGGCCGTCTCATTCCCCACTGCACAGACGCTTGGAATCTGGTCATCCAAGGGCAAGAACGCCCCTTTCGTGTGCATAGAACCGTGGAACGGCCTGACCGATCCCGAGGGCTTCGAGGGAGATATTGCCGAGCGGACCTGGATACAGCGTCTCGAACCCGGGGCAGAGGCGGTTTTTGAATATACCGTCACTGTCCTGGATTAATTTGTGATAATATTATATCTTTGTACTGTTTCAAAATATTGTTCGTAAAAATGAAACGGTATATGGATCTTACCGGGCAGCAAATCGCTGCTCTTGAGTCGCAATCGTGCACTTGCGACGATTGGACACAAGTCAAGGTGTCCAAGGATTTCAATCCGAAATATGTCAGGAACGTAAAATTCTCCGGTGAAATCAGGATTGGCTCCTTCAATAGGAGATTCACTCTCGCCGGAGGAATATGTAAACATAGCGGCATCTATCACGCGACTTTACACAATGTAATCGTAGGTGATGACTGTATGATTGAGCACATACGCAATTACATAGCCAATTACATAATAGGAGACGGAACCTACATAGAAAACGTCACGGATCTCATCACATACGGTGAGTCGTCATTCGGCAACGGAACCCGTGTATGTGTTCTTAACGAAACTGGAGGCCGTGAAGTTTATATCCATGACAATCTCTCTGCACACGAAGCTTACATCGCCTGCCTGTATCGCCACAAGCCTGCTCTTACGGAGGGAATCAGAGCAATGGTCGGGAAATATGCTGCATCGGTTACAGGGACATACGGAGTTATTGGACAAAACGTCGAGATAATGGATGCAATGCATATAGTCAATGTCCGTATCGGCGACAATGCCAAAATAAAAGGCGCATCGCGATTGAGGAACGGAAGCATACTCTCCAACAGCCGGGCGAATGTTTTCATAGGAATGAACGTGATAGCCGACGATTTCATCATCGCTTCAGCGAGCAGCATTGAAGACGGAGTGATGCTGACACGCTGTTTCGTTGGTCAGGGCTGCCTGCTCGGCCATGGCTACAGCGCATCGGACAGCCTTTTCTTCAGTAATTGCCAGGGGGAGAATGGTGAGGCCTGCGCACTGTTTGCAGGTCCGTATACAGTTACTCACCATAAATCGACCCTGCTGATTGCCGGTATGTTCTCTTTTATGAATGCCGGGTCCGGTTCCAATCAGAGCAACCATATGTACAAACTCGGCCCGATTCATCAAGGAATTATGGATAGGGGAGCGCGTACGGCATCCAATTCATACATTCTTTGGCCGGCGAAGATTGGTGCTTTTTCACTTGTGATGGGAAGACATACCAATAATCTCGACACCACCGATCTGCCATTTTCATATCTGATTGAGCAACAGGGAACAACATATATTGTCCCAGGCGTAAATCTCAAATCGGTCGGGACAATACGAGACGTCAAGAAATGGCCGGAAAGAGATAGAAGGACCGGCTCCGGATTGCTGGATTCCATCAATTTCAATCTTCTCAGCCCTTATACTTTGCAGAAGATGATCAAAGGTCTGGCAATTCTTCGTGGACTTGCGGACTCTTCCGGCAACAGAGCCGATCACTATTGCTACAAAAAAGCTATTATCCGGAATGCCTCCCTGTTCAAGGGTATGGATTATTACAAGGCAGCCATAACGAAATTTCTCGGGAACTCACTCATTTCCAGGATCGAAAATGCTGACGTTTCCTCGGATCTTAATCTCAGGAAAGCCCTTCGTCAGACCAGAGAAGAGGGATCGGAGGACTGGGTTGACATATCGGGACTTATTGCACCGGCCAGTGTCATCGAGGCGGTTTGCGCAGACATAGTCGATGCCAGGATTAATGACATAAAGATGCTGCCCTCCACTTTCGCCGCCATCCATGCCGAATACTATGAATATGAATGGACCTGGGCGAGGACGCAAATGGATTCTTTTTTCGATGTGGACATTGACACTATTACCCGGGAACAGGCTGCCGGAATTGTCCGCAAGTGGAAAAGCGCTGTGCTGATGCTGGATAAACTTGTGTACGAAGATGCCAAAAAGGAATTCTCTCTCAGCAGTATGACGAGTTTTGGTGCAGACGGAGACAAGTCGAGGCGTGACGAAGATTTCGCGGCTGTCCGTGGCGGTGACTTTGAACAGAACCCTTTCGTGATGGAGATTCAGGACCACATTAGCCGGAAGATAGCCCTCGGCACCCGTATCTTGGAAAAGCTTTGTTCCTGATGACAGGGGAGCCCATTGCCCTACACGATGAATAGATGCGGCTAATTTCTTGCGATTATTCGAAGCATTGATCCATTGCGCGGCCTACCCAAACTTGAGGCTGCTTGAGATTGAAGAGGCCTGCTATTGTCGCAGCCACGTCATATTGCATCATGCTTTCGGCGAATTCACCTCCTCGCCTGATGCCCTTCCCGGCGATGATGAACGGAGTCTCATATTCAGCGGGGGTGATTCCTCCGTGTCCGGTGCCGATTCCACCATGGTCGGAAGTGATGATGACGGTGGTGCTTTCAGCGATTCCTGCCTCAGCTATGGCGGTGAGGATGCGTGCTATCTCGCCGTCAAGGAACTCCATCTCCTTGTGGTAACTCTTTGAACCCCAGCCTGTGGCGTGACCTTCGTGGTCGGGATGGTCGTATGATATTGTTAAGAGGGTCGGTTTTTCATTCTTTATGAATCTGATGGCCTTGTCGGTGATGTCGGTGGGGAGTCCGTTTGCCTGCTCGAAATAATCGCATGCAAGAGAATCCACAAGGTGATGGATGGTATCCCATTCATAAACGGCACCGACCTTGCTGCCCTTCATCTGGCTCTTCACGAGATAATGTATGGTGGGGAAGATGCCGTGTTCGTTCACAACTCGGGAGGGGAGTTCGGGAACCTGTGAATACCATTCTGTGTAGCCAGTGAGTTCGGTGCCTGCACCCATGAACATCGAAGCCCAGTTGATGGCGCTTGAAGTCTTGAATACGCTGCGTTTTGCGAGAGTCCAGCAGCCTTCGTCCATAAGTTTGCTGACTGTAGGCATCTCTTCGCGGACAAAGTCTGCAGAAGACATGCCGTCAAGGCCGATGAGGATTACGTGTTCTGTTTTGGGAGAGTTTTTTTCACAGGAGACTGCGAGGAGTATCAATGCTGATGCAAGAATGATTCTGGCTGTTGATTTCATATTCAGGCTGATTTTTAAATTCAGAATACAAAAATAGTACTTTATTTTATCCATTGACCCTCCCGATTCGGCCGGGAGGGTCGCTAATCGACAAAAGTTCCGTTGCTGAAGGTCTCGGTGTATATGCGGGTCCCGTCATCTTCGAGAATCCATGTGGTGAATGACCTTTGACCTTCATAAAATTCTATCACCCTTGCACCGTGCCGGAGGTGGTGATAGGTGTTGCCGTCGCCGCCGCAGCGTCCGTATGCAAGGGCGATTCCCATATAATCTACGATGAAATCGCTGTCGTGGTCGTGCCCGCAGAACACTCCTATGGTGCTGCCACCCTCAAGCATTGCGGCGAACATTCCGGAATTGATGCGGCTGTGGCCGCCGTATTCTCCGCGCACTCCGGTCACGTTGTTGTGGGTGAAGTGCTCGGAAGTCCTGACCTGCCAGGCTTCGAGAAATTCCGGCAGGGGAATGTGGAAGAAAGCTGCGGACGGGATGATTCTGCCGTGTTCGTCCGCGCTCTTCCTGAATTCATCGCGTATCCAGGCGACCTGTTCGAAACTCATCCACTCGTAGCGTATCTGCAGGTTCTCGTACGGACTTCCTTCCTGTATGCTTGTATGGGAATCCAGAAAATAGAGTTCGAATCCGTCATCAGTTCCCTTGTGGCTCCTGACTGGAACCCTGATGTCTGCAAGGACTCCGTCCTTTCCGATTGCGGCAATGGAATACTTGCAGGCGGCCACCATCCCGGAAATCTCAGCCTTGGTCATATCCTGCTCCTGGTCGTGATTGCCGAATACGAAGCAGAACGGGACACCGAGGCCGTCGAGTGTGTCCAGAAAACGCTGGAACAGAGGCTGGCATACTCCTCCGTTGGACATTACGTCACCGGTTATGGCAATCAAATCCGGCTCTTCCGTCCTGACTTCATATCTGATTCTTGCCAGGGTTGTTTTCTCATCCTCTCCGTTGCCGGCGTTCAAATGCAGGTCGGTGAGCTGCAGGACCTTGAACTTCCCGTCCTTGCCGAACCTCAGTTCGGGGTTCCCGGCGGCCGCCGTAAAACAGACGGCAGACAGGATAATGCACAATAATGACTTTTTCATACTCATATACACAAAGGTACTATTATTTTTCGATTCGGCGTCACGTGCTGCGGCTTCTTGATACCGGTTGTTGCAAAACACAAATTACGGGGTTATCTTTGCAGGAAACAGATATCATTATGACAAAATTAAAGATAACCTCAGCAGCACTCCTGCTCTTTACCGTTGCTGTATCGGCACAGACATTCTCCAGTCCTCTTACGTCTGAAAAGAAACCCTGGACAGCCATTCCTCAGGGAAATTCTGACACTTACAAATTCGTGGTCCTTCCGGACAAGACAGGAGGAAGCGAGACAGGAGCCTTCGAAAAGGCGCTAGAGGAGATCAACCGCATCGCCCCGGACTTTGTGATAAACGTGGGTGACCTGGTGGAGGGCTTCGTGAGCGACGTCAAATTCTCAGAGCCCCAGTGGGCCGATATGAAGCAGAGACTCTCCAAACTCGAAGTTCCGTTCTTCCTTGTCGGAGGCAACCACGACCTGTCAAGCCAGGCACAGACTGAAGACTAT
>JAGHTO010000006.1 GCA_018065305.1 Candidatus Cacconaster scatequi
CAGTCACTGCTTGGTGCCAGCTTTTTTTCTTATCTCGATGTGCCAACGCTCCTCCGCTATGTCGATAATCTTCTCGTTCAGGCGGTTGCGCAGTTTCTCGACTCTAAGCTGTTCCTCCAAGTCAGCAACCTTTGCCTTCAGAGCCTCCAGCTCTTCTTCAGCTTTTGATTTTTGTGCTTTCATGATTCTTTGAGGAGAGCCATTTCCTTGCTCCGCCTCAAAGTTAGCAATCCATTCCTTCATTTGACGCCTGGATACCGGAACAAGATTCATTTTTTCAATTTTGTACGGTGAGAGGCCTGTCCTTTGGTAGATTTCTATCACCTGGTGATAGTATCTCTTTTGAAACTCTGTGTGAATTTTCATAAAGATTAACTCTTGATTTGTGAGTCAACCTTTTTCAGTTAAAGACAATTGGCCTATTTCGAGCCATTTCGGGGGAAATCCCTATCAAAATCACCCCGCGAGTCGACCTTGTTCAGTCGCGGACAATAATTGATTCGGAGTTTTGTACTATACGCGAGTTAGTTGTATCTTCGCGTAATAAACGACAATGAAAACCGGAACAGTTATGAAAACATTCAGCAGCATCATCGCATCGGCACTTATTCTCACGGCCCTTCCTTTGCAGGGGCAGAATCTGATCAAGCTTTCCGAGCTTGATGCATCAAAGGTTTCCCAACCATACGGCACACCGGCGGTGGACAAGGCTGTGTCCGGTGAACCACTGAAAGTCGGAGGCGTCAGCTACAACGACGGCGTAGGCGTGCAGGCCACCAGCAGGATGAAATTCAACCTTATGGGCAACTCCAATTCATTCAGCTGCAAAGTCGGCGTGAATGACAACAGCGTGGACTACAGTGACCCTGACCTCATAAAAATACCCCTCGTTGACGGAACGATGATTTTCTACACCTCCGTCGAAAAGGGCAAGGAGTTCCGCGGCATCGGCTCGGCCGACGGCACCGTCGGCAAGGGCAGCGTGGTATTCCGGATTCTCGGCGACGGCAAGGAGCTCTTCAACAGCGGCGTGATGCACGGAGGAGAACCGGCCAGAGCGGTCAATCTTGAGATTCGCGGCATACAGACTCTCGAACTGATTGCGGAGGATGTAGGTGACGGAATCAGCGGCGACCATGCGGACTGGCTCGATGCCGTGTTCGACTACTTCGAGATAAAGCCAGCTCCCGCCGACGCCGATGCCGCAACCGGCAAAGTGGAGACAGATGAAAGCATTCTGGCACCTCTGCGCGGAAAGATATCCTCCCTCCCCGTCCTCCCGGCAAGATGCGGAAGGCCGAAGTCGGACTGGCTCATCGACAACAGCGGATTCGTCACGACCGTTTCCGGCACCGGCGACGGCAAGACCATCGTCATAGGCAACGGCCTGGTCTCAAGGAGTTTCCGTGTAATCCCCAACCTGGCTACCATCGACATCTACAACGCTATGACGGAAGAGGCGCTGCTGCGCTCACCGAGCAGCGAGGGCTCCCTGAAAATCGACGGACACATCTACAGCATAGGCGGTCTTACAGGGCAGTTCGAATATGGTTACACGCTCAGCAGCTGGATAGACAGCTTCACCCCCATTCCCGATTCATTCCAGGTGGTGGACTTCGAGGTCCGCGACCTCCAGCCACGTATGGAGTGGAAGCACAAGCGCTGGTCTCTCGTGAAGGAGTGGAAACCCACGGGCAAAGAGATAGTCTTCAAGCTCGCGGGGCCCGGACTTCTCAAGGAGCTGGAACTCGACCTTCACGTTGCCGTTTACGACGGCTATCCCATCATCAGCAAATGGTTCGAACTCAACAACAAGGCAAAATACGCCTATATGCTCAATGAGTTTGTGCTCGAAGACCTTGCAATGGTGGAACCCGAGTCCATCGTTGATGGCCCGGTGAAGTTCCGCCCGGTAAACATCTATGTGGAGAGTGACTGGGACGAAGGCTTCACCACCCATTGGGAGAAGGACCCCCGCTACACTTCCCAGGTAAGTTACGCTCTCGAGACCCCCTGCCAGCTCCAGGTCAGACTCCCCCGCGGCCCTCAGGAGATAATCGAGGCAGGCGGCACCTTCAAAAGCTTCAGGAACTGGATAATGCCGTATGATACCGAAGACAGGGAACGCAAGTCTCTGTTCTTCAAACGATTCTGCAACCATATCGCTCCCTGGACAAGCGAGAATCCAATATTCATGCACTGCACCTCCACCGACCCCGAGGTCGTAAGGACTGCAATCGACCAGTGCGCCGAGACCGGATACGAGATGGTCATTCTCAGCTTCGGCTCAGGCCTCGATATGGAGGACGAATCGGAAGAGAACATCGCAAAGTTCAAGGCTCTGGCCGACTACGCGCACTCCAAGGGGATAGAACTCGGCGGCTACTCGCTGTACGCCAGCCGCTGGATCAGCGAAGAGGTGGACCTGATCAACCCGGCCACCGGCAAGAGAGGCGGAATGACCTTCGGCAGTTCGCCCTGCATCTGCACCGAATGGGGATATGACTACTTCCGCAAGATAAGGACGTTCTACGAGAAGACCGGATTCGACGTCCTCGAGCACGACGGCTCATACAACGGTGACCCCTGCGCCTCAACGAGCCACGCCCACCACTCCGGTCTGGAGGACTCGCAGTGGAAGCAGCACAAGGTCATCGACGATATGTACCGCTGGATGTGTGCCAACGGCATCTATATGAATGTACCTGACGACGGATTCCGCTTCGTGGGCTCGAACAAGAGCGCCGTGGGCTACCGCGAGGTGAACTGGTCGCTTCCGCGCGACAGACAGATAATCCTCGGCCGCCAGAACATCTACGACGGGATGTGGAAACGCACCGCCACCAACAGCTGGACCTTCGTGCCGCTTGTGCAGTACCACGGTGGTGGAGCAGCGGCCACTCTGGAACCTCTGGACGAGCATCTTGACGCCTACAAGGCACATATGATGCAGAACTACGGTTCGGGTGTGCAGGCCTGCTACCGCGGTTTCCGCCTCTACGACACCGAACGTACAAAGGAGTGCGTGAAGGAGGTGATAGCCTGGTACAAGAAGTACCGCGACATCCTCTGCAGCGACGTCATCCACCTGCGCCGCCCCGACGGAGTCGACTGGGACGGCTTCATGCACGTGAACCCCGGGCTTGAGGAGAAGGGCTTCATTATGGTCTTCAACCCCACCGGCGGGGAAATCACCCGCACCATCACCGTTCCCCTCTACTACACCGGCCTCACCGATAAGGCCCGAGTGACCGGGCAGGAAGGAGCGACAAAGACGTACAAGCTCCGCCGCGACTACACCATAGAACTCACGACTACCATCCCAGCGAACGGCTACAGATGGTTCGTCATCAAATAATCCGACAAACAGATAAAAAGGTGGGCGCTTTTGAGATAACTGCAATCACCTGGAAATTTCTTAAATTTGACAGCCAAAGCTCATCAGAATGATTACCTGTAAATTACTGGCGGTCTTCTCCGCTCTCATTCTCGTTTCCTGCAGGCCGGAAGGCTTGAGAACTGCAAAACCAGAAAAAATGGGTATGGACCCCACAGGATTCGTACTGGTGGATTCCATTATGAACAAAGCCATCGCTGACGGGAACACATCCGGTGCAGTGGTGGCCGTTGTCCGGAAAGACAGGCTCGTATTTCTGAAGGCATACGGCAACAAACAGACAGTGCCCGAAGTGGAACCTATGACTACGGGGACGATGTTCGATATGGCATCCTGCAGCAAATGCATCAGCACCACCCTGTCAATGATGCAACTGATTGAAAAAGGACGTATCCGCCTGCACGACTATGTCGACGAATATATTCCCGGATTCAAGCCCTGGGCCGGTGAAAGCACCCGTCGCATAACGGTGGAACATCTTCTGACTCATACTTCGGGCCTGCCCGCCTCGGTCGACGCGGAACTGGTCAGTGGACGTTATGGCGAGAACTGCCCCGACAGCCTTATAAAATACATTGCCACGGAAACATCGCGGAATTTTGAGCCGGGCACCGACTTTCTGTACAGCTGCGTGAATTTCAACACGCTTCAAGCCATTATCCAGAATGTGACAGGAAGCAAACTGTGCGACTATGCACAGAAGAACATATTCGATGCGCTCGGACTCCGGCACACGATGTACCTTCCTCTCGACAGAGAGATTCCGGAGGAGGTGCTGGCCCTTGTTGCACCGACTGAAGTGCAGGGGGACGGACTCCCTCTGAAGGGGCGGGTTCACGACCCCACTGCACGCCTGTGCAACTGGGGTAATTCCGGCAATGCCGGGGTATTCTCCACCGCCGAGGACTGTGCCGTGATAGCCGCGGCTTTGATGAATGGTGGGGAGATAAACGGTCGCCGCATTCTTTCCCCTCTGACGGTAGAGCTTATGACCACGGTTCCCGATGACATTGCACCCGAAGTCGGGCGTGCGCTGGGATGGGACGTGAGCTCCGATTATTCACGGATGAAAGGAGACATTACAAGCCGCAAACATACCATCTGCCACACCGGATATACCGGACCCTCAATTGTGATAGATATTGAGAACAGTCTGGCAATAATCATTATGGCGAACAGGTGCCATCCTTATGACAAAGGAGGTCTGAACCGCACAAGGGCAACCGTGGCGAACGTTGTCGCATCAATGTGCATTTCGTATCCGAAGCTTTGATTTTAGCAGATTAAATAATACCTTTGGGCCAATATGAACCGTATCTTTTATTTCTGCCTTATGGCAATTCTTCCGGCAATTCTGTTTGCATTGCCGGGAACTTCTACGGCCAGGAACATACCGGCCTATCCCGTCGACGGACCTGAAGGGAACTTCACTGTCCAGTATCTTGTCGAGACCGATTCGTCAGTGATTCTGCTGTGCAGATATACCCCGGACAGCGCGGTGGAAGGCTTCCCTCCATATATGAAAAACATCAGCAGAAAAACACGGATCGTCACGGAAGACGGTGATTATGCCCTTCTGCACACAAGTCATATGCCGATAAGAGATGACTCTGAACCGAGATATGCATATCTCAAGGCCGGACATCCGTACCTGAACTGCACTCTTGAATTCGAAAAATTCTCCTATGACGGGCCGTTCGACCTGATTGAGGACGATGCAGAATCGGTGCCTTTACATATCAACGGGCTGAAAGCCGGGAAAGAGGCAACCGCAGAAGTTGTAACCGGAGAATTCCTGAATGGAACGCCCTATTCCGAATATTGGTATTACTATGAAGCAGGGATGCCTGTCCATCATTATGATGACGGCGGAATCTATTTTTCTGCATCAGGAGTGCCACACAGCAGTGATATGGAGGATTACTTCCTTTCCGTCGATTTCGAGATTGTCAACCGGACAGAAGGTCCGATACAGATAAAGATGAACGATATGTCGGCTAAAGCCCTGAGAATGAAAAAGGACAAACCTGTCAACTACAAGATTTGGGCTTTGGATGCAAAAAAGGCGAATGATGAGTGGAAACATATGGACTGGCTTGAAATCAGACACCAGATTCCTGAAAATGCCGGTACGGTACTGGCAAGCACGGCAACAAACGCCGCCCTCAGCCCGGGTGTCAACGGCGCAGCCGGACTGGGTCTGTTTGCATTGGGTCTCCTTCTGGACAAAGTATCCGAGCCGGATGAAGAGCCGTATATGAGAGAGCGTAATGCCGTACGCGACAGTCTGATGCCATATTACTTCAGGGATACGACACTTCAGAGCGGGGAGACTCTGGAAAGTTTCGTTATTTTCAAGTACAAGGGAGGACACACACCTTCATCCACAACCATAACGTTACTGCTCAACGGGGAACCCTACACATTGAATTTTTAAGAAGTTGTCATGAAAAGAATTGCAACAATAGCACTGATACTGTCCTGCCTTGTCCCTGCAGGAGCCGAAGAATTGTACAGAATATCTTCCGTGGAGAAAAGCAATGTCAACACGTCTCTGAAATATGTCCGCCAGACTGACTCCACAACGCAGATTTTCGCCGTCTTCACAATGCCTGAGAATGCAACCGAGGCCGTGCTGTTCAACCTTCCCCGAACGCTCCATGCCACAGACGGTGACCTCGACTACAAAATGGTCAAGGCACACAACGTTCCCATTGCCGATGAATCGATGGTTGAATACTCCGTTCTCGAAGGCAGACAGAATAAAGTGAACTTCATATTCGAATTCGAAAAAATCCCCATTGAAGACAAATTCGATATCATTGACGACTCGGAGGGAGGAAAGGATATGGACTTCCGAGGAATCACCGTCGATACGGCCTCAACTAAAAATCTGGACCCGAAGCGGTTCCTGAAATCCACGAATCTGCCCAGATGCGGTATGTATTATGATGAAGGAAACTGCTACACATATTATCTGAGGGACGGGGTTCTCGTCACAATGCGCAGCACCTATGCAAAAGAGCATTTTTATCTGTTTCTCACGATTGTCAACAATTCCGACCACGGCATTCTGTTCAACACGGGCAATATCCGCGCAACGGGTCATAAAGCCAAAGGCAAAGACACGACAGTCGTAAATCTGTCTCTGATGAGCAAGAATGAATATGTCCATCTGATAGAAGCAGTAGACAGATATGAAGCGAATAAAGCGAGTGAAAGCAAGGGAATGAATGAAATCGGACACGCAATGTCAATGGCATCATCATCTCTGGCACTTTCGACGTTCGGGAGTCCGTACAATAACCCGGGATACGTCGGATTGGGCATTGCCGGAGGATTCCTCCGCGATATTGAATACGCCAGAAAAAAGCCATACCTTGCAGAACTCGACAAGACAAGAGAGGAAAGGACAAAGAACTACCTCCAGAGCCAGTCCATCAAGCCGGGAGAGAGCCATTCGGGATTTCTGCGTCTGGAAAAAGACAAGAGGGTGTATGATTTCAAAGTAATCATCCCCATGGACGGCTATGACTTCGACTTCCGCTCCAGAATAGTCGAACAGTAACGGGTAATAAATGAACGGTGCGAACCGTGAAATACTGAGGCTGGCCGTCCCGAGCATTCTGGCGAACATCACCGTCCCGCTCGTGGGAATGGTGGATATAGCCGTTGCGGGACATCTCGTTGGCGGGGCCGGATCTTACGGAGCGGCGGAATTCATCGGAGGCATCGCAATAGGCTCACTCCTGTTTGACCTTCTCTACTGGAACTTCGGATTCCTGCGCATAAGCACTGGCGGTCTGACAGCACAGGCATTCGGCAGGAAAGATTTTCAGGAATGTACAGACATCTTCGCACGAAGCCTCGGGATTTCCCTCATAATCTCACTGATTATCCTTCTCCTGCAATCGCCGTTCCCGAAAGCCGCCTTCCTGGTAGTGAAGACCTCCCCCACCGTGAAGAATCTTGCCCTGCAGTATTTCTTCATAAGAATCTGGGCGGCACCCGCCACACTGTCGCTGATGGTTATCAAGGGGTGGTTTGTCGGGATGCAGGATTCGTTCAGTTCAATGTTCACCGACCTTGTGGTAAATGCGGTGAACATCGTTGCAAGCATTTTCCTGACTCTCGGCGTAGGAGGCTGGGAAGGGATGGGATATCCGGGAATCGCCGTCGGGACGGTCATCGCCCAGTATTCAGGCCTACTGACCGCCGTTGTCATCATCCGCTTCAAATACAGATGGATGAATTTCCGAGTCAAGAATCCTGATTACGGAAAAGTGAAGGAGATAATGTCAATGAATTCCGACCTTTTCATAAGGTCCGTCTGCTTCATAGCCATATACATAGGATATACCACCATCGCAGCACGCTACGGGGACGTATTCCTTTCGGCCAGCACCATCCTGATGAAACTTCTGATGATATTCTCATATTTCACCGACGGCTTCGCGTATAGCGGAGAGGCCCTGACAGGACGATTCATCGGAGAGAGAAACCGGAAAGACATGAATCAGGCGATTAAACTGGTATTTCTGTGGAGTATGGGGGTTGCAACCCTGTTCATAGGCATATATGCACTGGCCGGCTCCTGGATGGTGTCCCTGATGACATCCGACACGACAGTCGCACTGGCCTGCGAGAAATTCCTCTGGTGGCTTCTCATAATGCCTCCGCTGGGATGCGCCGCCTTCACCTGGGACGGAATATACGAGGGTGCCACCGCCACCGTCCCTGTCCGCAATGCAATGATACTCGCTACGATAACTTTCTTCGGGATATATTTTGCCGGAATATGGCTTGCCGGAATTCCTTCATCCGCTGACGGTGCAGACCTCTCCATAAATGCGATGAACCTGCTGTTAACAGCATATTTCGCACATCTTCTTGTCCGGACAATCTACCTTTCCGCCATTTTCAAGAATAAGAATTTTACTAACTTTGCCGAATGAACAATAGGAATATGGACAAACCGAAAAAAAAGAACAGATGGTTTCTCAAGAACCTGATAGCGGCGGCGGTCGTAATCACCGTTCTGATTCTTGCCGCCCAACTGTTTCTTTCCATACGCACAAGACACGGACAGGAGATTGAAGTCCCCGATTTCACTTCAAAAACGCTTGAGGAGGCTGCAAATATGGCTTCCCAGTCAAACTTCAGACTGGATGTCACCGACTCCGTATTTATGTCACGCCTTCCCAAAGGTTCCATCTATTCCCAAAAGCCCGCTCCCGGCAGCAAGGTCAAGGAAGGCAGACGCATCCTTCTGACAATCAATGCCACTCAGATGAAGAAAGTATCGATGCCGAACCTTGTGGGGCTCTCCCTGCGGCAGGCAAGGACACAGCTTCAGGAAAAGGGTCTGATTGTCGGAAAACTCACCTACAAGGAGGACATCGCCACCAACAACGTTCTGGAGCAGACCTACAGGGGAAAGAAAATTGCTCCCGGGAAAAAGATTGAATGTGAAAACCGCATTGATCTCGTTCTCGGTCTGGACCCGAACAACAGCACAACATATATCCCCCACCTTATCGGATACAGCTACGGCATTGCATTTGACAACATCATCGACAACTCTCTCAATCTGGGAAAAGTCCGGTATGACGAGACTGTAAAGACATATTCCGACACACTGTCGGCAATAGTCTATTTCCAGGATCCGGACCCGAATTCCGAAGAATCCGAAGAGTCCGGAACCGTGGAGATGGGCACCACCGTAAATATTTCACTCACGGTAAGCCAGGCCAAGGTGGCAGCGGCGTCATTGAAGGAAGAGAGTTTTGATTGAGGACAAAGACATCCTGAACGATGAGGAGACTCTTGAAGAAGAGGTGCCGATGTATGAACACTACAGGTTTGTAGTGGACAAGGGGCAGTCTCTGCTCCGCATTGACAAATACATCACGGAGAAGATGGAACGCACCTCGCGCCATCGCATCCAGCTTGCAATCGGGGCAGAATATGTCAGGGTAAACGACAAGGTCGTGAAGGCCAACTACAAGGTCAAGCCGCTGGACGTGATAACGATTGTGATGCCTTTCGAGCACCACGGATTCGATGCCTCGCCCGAAAACATTCCTCTCGACATAGTATATGAGGACGACGACCTGATAGTGCTCAACAAGCCTGCCGGTCTGGTCGTGCATCCCGGCCACGGACACTACAGCGGAACACTCATCAATGCTCTGGCATACCATCTCGGCATAGAAAAAGGCACGCCTCAGGAGGACGAAAGGATGGGAATGCTGGTTCACAGAATCGACAAGGACACTTCCGGTCTGCTTGTCGTGACAAAAACCGACGAGGCGCAGATTTCTCTTGCAAAACAGTTCTTCTACCACACGATAGAGCGCAAATACATCGCTCTTGTATGGGGAAACATCGACGAGGATGGCGGAGTCATCGACGGCAACATCGGACGGGACCCCAATGACAGACTCAGGTTCAAAGTATTTCCCGATGGCTCCGAAGGCAAGCACGCAGTTACCCACTACAAGGTTCTTGAACGTTTCGGCTACGTGACCCTCGTGGAGTGCATCCTCGAAACGGGGCGTACGCACCAAATCAGGGTCCATATGAACCACATCGGCCATCCCCTCTTCAATGATGAGCGATATGGCGGCGACAGGATCCTCAAAGGCACCTTGTACGCCAAATACAAACAGTTCATAGACAACTGTTTCGAGATACTTCCCAGGCAAGCGTTGCACGCAGCGACTCTGGGCTTCACCCATCCGACAACAGGAAAGACAATCCGTTTTTCCTCACCACTTCCACAGGATATGAGCGCCGTCATCGAAAAGTGGCGGACTTATGCTTCACGGTAGGAATCCGTCAGAATCTTCATCGACCGCCCATAGGAGGACCTCCTGCACCGGGACGCATTCCTCCGGGACCTCCGTGTCCACCGGGTCCCGGGCCTCCACCCATACCCATCATCTTCTTTCCTCCGAAACTTCCGAAACGGTATGTGATGGTCAGTATGACATATCGGCCGAGTGTGTTGTTCCTGGTATCGAGAACGTAGTTGTCAGTAGTCGTCCGGAATGTGTTCTTGCTCTGGTTCAGGATGTCGTATGCCTTGACTGCTACCGTCATCCTGTTCTTCAGAAGTTGCTTGCTGATTTCCGCATTCCAAACGAGCGTCGGGTCATTGTACCCCTCGGAATAGCCCTTGTAGAAAGTGTACCTGACATCAGTGGATAAGCTGATGATGTCGGAGTTGAGCACGACGTTTCCGAAAATCCCGTTGGTCCAGGTGGCAGGCCGGTTCTTCTCAGAGATTTCATAGAATGCCTGTGAATATCTGACTTCCCCGCCTACGGAAGCCTCCCAGATTGTTCTGCGGTATGTCAGCCTCAGATTTTCATTCGCCGAGACGTTCTGATATCTGTTGGAAGTGTAATTGTCAAGATTCAGATATGAAGCCTTGTCCAGCGGGTCGATGTCACTGTCCCCGACAAAGGAAACGCCGTTGCCATAATTCAATCTCGTGAAGGACATAATGGAGAACTTGCTCTTTCCTATCGGCGAGTTGAACATGAACATACCGTTGGCGGAATATGTCGGCTTCTCATAATTCATCGGAACGGAATACTGAACTCCCGCCGCATTTGTCCAGGTTGCGTTCACTATGCTGCGTGGAGTGAAATTCCCGTTCAATTCGGCGTGTATCGAGGAAAAATTCTCCATACTTGTCCCACGGTACATCATCCGCAGTTCGTGATTGAAGGAGGGATTCAGTTCCATATTTCCAAGAACCTGCCTCTGGGGATTCGAGTTGTCGGGAATAGGCATCAGCTGATTGATGGACGGCTGTGTGCTGTTGCCACGGTAGTTGATGCGAAGCATCTTGTGGTCCGTGAAGTTATAGTCGAACCTTGCATTAGGTGACCAGTTGAGTACCTTGAGGGTGAGAGAGGTGTCAAGTTTCGCGCCTCTGGTTTCATTTACCGTCTTGTTGGGCTCAATAGTAGCGCCGATGGTCAGGTTGTACTTCTCTTCCTGCTTCATCAGGCTCAGGCCGGCAATGTGCGTCATATATCTGTTGGTCACATTGCTTGAATAGAGATCGTCCTTTCGGGTATACTGGCCCTTGTCATCCTTGTCGTAAGTATCCTTGACGGAATTGTTCCTCGAGGTCCTGATACGGTAATTCGCCTCAAGATAGAAATTTTTGCCGAGAGGTTCCGTATAGGCCAGACGTGCGTTGATGGAATTGGAATTCGATTTCTGATTGAACTGCTGGTCGACGGTCTTTGAAGTAAATGCCTGATGCCCGGCCTGGTCCGGCTCCTCATACGCATTGGTGAGCGAGTAGTTTGAACCGTCCAGTTTGGTGTCGGAAAACTGGTATCTGGCATTCACGGAAAGGGTGCGTCCCGGCTTCCCCAGTTTCTGCCGATAGACTATCCTGCCGTCTGCATTCACGGAATTGCTCTTTCCCGTGGAGAGACTGTTACCGTCATTCACCTTGTAGTTGCCACCTCCGGAGAGAGTCTTGTCGGTGGCGAAGAGATTCTTTTCCTCATAGTCGCCCCAGCCATATCTGAAACCGGGCTCGATTATGAGAGAAGCCTTCTCGGAGAGGTTTATTTCGGCACGCCCCCCTGCCCTGATTCCGTATGTATTGTTGTAATTGGTACCGTCCTCCGTGGCGAACAGGGATGACCCGTCGGAATTGTATGTAGTCCTTGCGGTACTCTCTTCGACATATCGTCTGTTTCCGTTGCCCATTGCATTCGCTACCACCTCAGACTTGTCCTTGAAAGTATATCCGCCGTTACCTCCGAGCATGAAGGAATTTGCGATACCGTTGTTGTTGCCTCCACGCATACCGCCTCCGCGCATACCGCCCATAGTGGATGCCATCATATCCTGGAATCCGCGATTATTGGTGTTGTTTACGTTACCGATGAAGGCCAGCTGGCTCTTGTCGGTGAAATTTGCGGCAAGCCCGGCACCTTGATACCTGAAATCATTTTTCTGGGCGGAGCCGTCAAGACCCTTATCACGAACATCCATACCGCCGCCCGCGCTGAAGTTGCCGAGCCATCCGTTCATCATCCCCTTCTTGATTCCGAGGTCGAGCACCGTCTCCTCCTCACCGTCATCTATCCCGGTGAAACGGGCCTGGTCCGACTTCTTTTCCACCACCCGCACCTTGTCCACTATCTTGGCGGGCAGATTCTTGCTGGCGAGAGAAGGGTCGTTCGTAAAAAACTCCTTTCCTTCTATCTGAATCTTGCTCACGGTCTTTCCGTTCGCCGTGATTGTCCCGTCACTGTTCACCTCAACTCCGGGAACACGCTTGAGAAGGTCCTCCAACACGTCGTTGTCCGAAGAGTGCATCAGAGAGACGTTATGCTCTATGGTATCCTTCTTGACTACTATCGGATTGCCGACGTCCGTCACCACCGCACCCTTCAGGTATTCGGCGGAAACGCTCATCTTGAGTTCCCCGAGGTTGACATCCTTCCTGACCTCGACCGTGCCGGAATAATCATTGTAGCCAAGAAGTATTCCCTTAAGCACATATACACCCTCGGGTATTCCCTCGAGAGCGGCATTTCCCTTGCTGTCCGTCTGTGTATATTTCAAGACCTTGTCGGATCCCTGTTTTGTCAAAGAGACGGTGGCATACTCCACCCCCGCCCCACTTTTGGCATCAATGAATTTCATCCTGACGGAAAATCCGTCGGCAAATGCAGTCAAAGACATTGTCGCCGATATAAACAACAATGCAAATCTTTTGTAAAAATCTTTCATCTTCAATTTTGAATCAACAAGGCATTTGACTGCCTGGACCGCAGTAAGTAAATCCGGGCATCAATTTTTTTTCACCCTCTGCGGATGGGCCTCGACAAAAGCCTTCCAATTCGTGGATGCCGAAGTGTCCGTCAGAGGACTTGTAAGTTGATAAAAATGGCACAGTGCGATTGCCAGAGCATCCGATGCATCAAGGAACTTGATATCCAAAGTGGTTTTCAACGTCTTCTCCACCAACATCTTGACCTGCTCCTTTGATGCGTCGCCCCTCCCCGTTATCGCCATCTTGACTTTTCTTGGGGCATATTCGAACACGGGTATCTGCCTCGTAAGAGCCGCGGAAATCGCAACGCCCTGAGCCCTGCCCAACTTGAGCATCACCTGGGGATTCTTCCCGTAAAATGGGGCTTCAATTGCCAGATCGTCGGGAGAGTATCTTTCTATCAGCTGGCCGACCTCCTTGAAAATCCGGTTCAATTTGAGGAAATGGTCCTTTTCCTTTCTCAGGTCTATCACCCCCATATCGACATACTGGACTTTACGGCTGTCTATGAGAATGACCCCGTAACCAAGAATATTGGTTCCGGGGTCAATTCCCATCACTATCCTCTGCGCTCCGACCATCCTGAAGTAACTTAGTCTATGATGTCAAAGCCGGTATATTTCCTGAGCACTTCGGGAACGACAATCTTTCCGTCAGGTGTCTGGTAATTCTCGATTATTGCAGCAAGAATTCTGGGGAGAGCCAGGGAGCTGCCGTTCAGCGTGTGCGCGAGGACGGTCTTTCCTGTTTCGTCCTTATATCTGAGCTTCAACCTGTTGGCCTGATATGACTCGAAATTTGATACGGAGCTGACCTCCAGCCAGCGTTTCTGGGCCGCAGAGAACACTTCGAAATCGTAGGTTATTGCGGAAGTGAAACTCATATCACCACCGCAAAGACGGAGGATACGATACTGAAGATCGAGCTCCTGAACAAGCGTCTCCACATGCGCCACCATCTGGTCAAGTGCGGCGTATGAATTTTCAGGCAGTTCCAGACGGACAATCTCAACCTTGTCAAACTGGTGCAGTCGGTTCAGACCACGCACATCCTTGCCGTATGAACCGGCCTCCCTGCGCCAGCAGGGTGTGTATGCAGTCATCTTCACGGGGAAATCCTCTTTCTTGAGAATCACGTCGCGATAGATGTTGGTTACGGGGACTTCCGCCGTCGGAATCAAATAGAAACCGTCGAGAGGTGCGAAATACATCTGCCCCTCCTTGTCGGGGAGCTGACCTGTTCCGAAACCTGACGCTTCGTTCACCATATAAGGCGGCTGATACTCCAAATAGCCGGCCTCAGTATTTTTCTCAAGGAAATATGATATCAGCGCCCTCTGAATACGTGCACCCTTGCCCTTGTAGACGGGGAATCCCGCTCCTGTGAGCTTGACACCCAGGTCAAAGTCGATGATATCAAGATTCTTGACGAGTTCCCAGTGAGGAAGAGCGTTTTCTCCCAGTTCCGGGGTCTTGCCTCCCATCTTCACGACAACATTGTCTTCGGCAGTCTTTCCTTCCGGCACCTGCGCGCAGGGGAGGTTCGGCAGCAGAACAAGAAGGCGGTCCTGTTCAGCCTGACTGTCACTGAGACTCGTTTCGAGTTCCCTGGACTTGTCCTTCAGGGAAGACACCTCAGCCTTTACGGCTTCAGCCTCGGCTTTCTTGCCTTCTTTCATCAGACCGCCGATTCTGGCGGCAAGAGTTTTCTGTTGTGAAAGGCAGGCGTCAAGATCCGTCTGAATCGAACGGCGGCGCGCGTCTATATCTATGATATCGTAAACAATCTTCTTTGCGTCAAAGTGCTTGACCTTGAGGCGCTCGATTACGAATTCGGGGTTCTCCCTGAGAAGTTTCAGTGTAAGCATTGCAATAATTTTTTTAAGCGGGGCAAATATAGTAAAAAAAGCGGATGACTGAAAAGCCAACGGCCTTCAGTCATCCACATTTGTCATTGCGGCATAAACCTGCTAGGCTTCGGCTTTCGGAAAAGGAACTACCGAAACAAAGGATTTGTCGCCAGCCTTCTTCTTGAAGGTGACTGTGCCATCCACCAATGCGAAAAGAGTATGGTCTTTGCCCATTCCCACGTTCTCACCGGGATAGTGGACTGTACCTCTCTGACGGACGATAATGTTGCCGGCCTTTGCTGCCTGTCCGCCGAACAATTTCAAACCGAGGCGCTTGCTCTGTGATTCACGGCCGTTCTTTGAACTACCAACACCTTTTTTGTGTGCCATAATCTAAACGTTTTAATGGTTAAGCAATTGCGTCAATCTGGATTTTGGTCAGATACTGACGGTGACCGTTCTTCTTCTGATAGCCTTTACGGCGTTTCTTCTTGAAGATGATTACCTTGTCGGCCTTGCAATGTTCGAGTACAGTGGCTTTTACCACAACACCCTCAACATAGGGGGCACCGACCTTGACCTGTCCCTGTTCGTCAACAAGGAGAACCTTGTCGAAAGAAACAGCATCACCCTCAGCGGAAGCGAGCCTGTTGACGAAAACCTGCTGTCCCGCCTCAACTTTGAACTGCTGTCCTGCAATATCAACGATTGCGTACATAAAAATAAATTTTAAAAATTTATAACCGCAAGCGGATAGACATTGAACTATCTCTTAATCACTGGCTTAACGGTTGTCAAACAATATTTTGGGTCTGCAAAGATAGCATTTTAGATTTTCACGGCAAAATTTTTTTGTAAATTTGCCGCAATGAAATACGGCATATCGATATTGAGTCTTGCCGCCATCGTGCTGGCAATTTCCTGCAGCCCCGCGCAGCAGGAGACGGTTGAAGTTCCGGAACTGGCCGAAAAAGTGGATTTCAGCGAATTTCCCGAAGACCTTCACAGACTTGAAATAGGCGTAATCTGCACCTGGTCCGATTATCCAGATGCCCTGAAAAACATTAGGGATCTGGATGAATATGACAACATTACAGGAAATCCCGGCAAAGACGGCATTCCCGATTTTGCCGGAGAGCACTTCACCTTCGTGCTGCTTCGGGATTCCACCGCAAGTCAGGCAGTCCTCTCCCGCCAATGCCTGAAGATGGCGTCGATTTTGTTGTCAGCTGAATATAACGGATCCGCCAAAGAGAGGTCCAAGACAATCATAATAGCATCCGCAAACCTTGCCGATGCCGGCATTGAGAATATCAGACAGGCTTTGTCGTACGCAGGTACGGAAGTTACGGTCACTGGAGTGGATGAATTCACTTCACGTCAGGCGGCCGCGATGATTTGCTACAGCACGCTGAGACAACAGCACAACCTTGCGCTCAGGACAACTCCCCAGGCGGTGAGCCTGATTATGGAACCGCCGTTTGAATTCGACGGCACACTCATCGACACAGAACCATCAGAACTTGACAAACTGGAATGTACTCCCCTACAATAACACCGGAAGAGATAGAATCTTATGACCTCGCCGTTTTTCCGGGACGGATAGGTGTCATCTCCTCTACGGGGAGGGATTTCAAGAACGCGATAAATCATCTCAAGGAGCAGAGGCTGCTGGGATTCGACACCGAGACGAAACCTGTCTTTCAGGCGAATGCTCCGAGACACGGCACTGCGCTTCTCCAGTTGTCCAGTGAAACCGACGCATTTCTGTTCCGCCTGAACCATATCGGCCTGCCGGAGGAACTTGCGGAGATTCTTGCAGACCCCAGCATAACGAAGATAGGTGCGGCGGTGAATGACGACATTCACGGACTGCAACGGCACAGGTATTTCGAGGCGGGAAGATTCATGGACCTGCAACAGTTCGGGAACAGATACGGCATAGAAGAGAAGAGCGTCAGAAAAATGTCCGCCATCATACTCCGATTGAAAGTTTCCAAGGCCCAGCAGTGCTCCAACTGGGAAGCGGCCCGCCTTTCCCCCGAGCAGCAGCAGTATGCGGCAACGGACGCCTGGATATGCCTGAAGATGTACAAGAAACTGCTGGCTTCAGAAAGTATCATAAAATGAGCAATATCACACGATTCGCCATTGTCGGAACAGGACGCATCAGCGACTGGGTCCTGAAGGGTGCCGTGCAGGACCCCCGTTTCAGGGCCACTGCCGTATGCTCCAGAAGCCTTGAAAAGGCCGAGGCCTTCATAGCCGGACATCCGGAGGCGTTCGCTGCAGAAGCCAGGGCATTCGACAACTTTGATCAGATGCTGGAATGGGACGGAGTCGACGCCGTTTACATCGGCACCCCCAATTCGACACACTGCCGATACACGGTTGACGCCCTCAATGCGGGCAAGCACGTACTCTGCGAGAAACCTCTCGCCTGCTCCACGGACGAGGTGATGCAGATGATACGGGCTTCCATCAACAGCGGAAAGACGCTGATGGAGGCGATGATTTCCACTCTCAACCCGAATTTCATAAAAGCGAAGGAACTGCTTCCCGGCATAGGCCCGATACGGCACTACAATTCATCCTACTGCCAGTATTCCACCAAATATGATGCGCTGAAGCAGGGCGTTGTCTCAAACTCATTCAACCCCACAATGGGCGGCGGCGCTCTTGCCGACATCGGCATCTACACCACTTTTGCGGCAATATCCCTTTTCGGCAGGCCTCAGAAAATCAACTCAAATACGGTCCTGATGAATACGGAATTCGGTGATACGGACATCCAGGGCACAGTGGAACTCTCCTACCCCGGAATGACCGCAGTCCTCTCATTCTCAAAAGCAATCGACAGTTCCCTGCCGACTGAAATATGCGGTGAGAAGGGCAACATCCTGATGGATGCGGTTCACATCTGCCGGAAAGTGCAGTTCATCCCCCATTCGGAGCCGACATCGGGAAGAAGCGCGCAGGAAGGCCCCCGCGAGATATGCAGCGGTCTGGAGCACGATGAATATTACTACGAATTCAAGGAATTCATCGACACGGTCGAAGCAGGAAAAATCGAATCCTCCGTCAACACCCACAATATCTCCCTGGCCAACCGCGAACTGATGGATGCCATCAGTTCCTCCTGCCGGAGGTGAAAATCAGAATGTAATAGATAAGGGTTGCAAGTGAACTCAGCGCTCCCACGACATATGTGTAGGCTGCGGCGCGGAGAGCACCTTCAGCCGCCGCGTGATTGGCCGAATCAGTTATTCCGCTCCTGTCCAGCCAGGCCAGAGCCCTGCGGCTCGCATTGATTTCAACGGGCAGGGTGACGAAACTGAAAAGAGTGGTCATCGCGAAAAGGATTATCCCGAAAAGCATCAGCTGCGGAAAGATATTGATCAGAAACATTCCCGCAAGCAGAACCCAGGTAACGGCTCTGGATGCAAAGGAGACAACCGGCACAAGCGCGCTGCGGAGACGGATGGGGCCGTAACCCGTGGCGTGCTGGACCGCGTGGCCGCACTCGTGGGCGGCCACTGCCGCTGCAGCGGCATTGTATTGGTCATATACCGCCTCGCTGAGGTTGACGGTCATATCGGAAGGATTGAAATTGTCGGTCAGACGACCGTTAGTCGAGATGATTCTGACGTTTGTTATGCCGTGGTCCGAAAGCATCTTCTGCGCAACGTCGCGTCCGCTCATATTCAATCGGCACCTGGAAGCGGCGTCAATCTTTTTCTGAAACAGAATCTGCACGACGTAGCTTATCACAGCCACACCGATGAACATTATCCAATACATTGTGTGAGGGTTCATTGTTTCCATATTTTACGACTTTTTAAAAAATTCATCTCTGAAATTAACCAGATAGACCTTCTCTGTGGCCCTTGTGACAGCGGTATAAAGCCACCTGAGGTCATCCAAAGTGAGTTCCTGCCAGAACGGGTTGTCAATGAAGACGCAGGGCCACTGTCCGCCCTGGGATTTGTGACAGGTGATTGCCGTGGCATATTTCAGCTGGAGGGCATTGAAATATTTGTCTTCGCGGACCGCCTCATATCTCTTTCTGGCACTCTTGATGTGAGAATAATCCTCAGAGACTCCCTGATACAGCTCCGTCTGCTTGTCCGGAGAGAGCGACGCCTGTTCGGATGTCAGCGTATCCAGAATCACCTTTGCCTTCACCTCCACATCCCCGTAGTCATTGAACTCAAGCACCGCTTCGGCAAAATTTATACCATACCTCTCCTCGAAATGCGAGATTCTGACAAGTGTCGCCACGTCACCGTTGGCTATGAAATCCATTTGCGTGACATCTTCCAGAAACTGGTAGCAGTTCTTGACCACCATCAGTTTATCACCCCTGTTCAACCGCTCCTCCCGCATCAGAACAGTCGAGCGGATTCCGGCATTATACCTGTTAGCCCTCTTGTTGGAACGACAGATTACCGCAATTCCGTCCAATCCATACCGGCCTACGGCATCGGACACCGTTTCAATCAGATCGCCTCCGGTAATTCTTTCAATATCCTTGAAACCGTCCAGAACCATCTCCGGACTGCCCGGAATCCCGCTTTCTATCTGTTTTCTGATTATCGTGGCATTGGTAAGGATTCCCGACAGAGCCGCCTGCCTGACGACTGTCTCAAGAGAGGCGCTCTCCACAGTGCCGTACCTGCCCATATAATCCACGTCCAGGGCGGGGCTTCTGTCAAGCCCTATCGGAGGCAGCTGCCCTTTGTCGCCTATCAGCACCAGCCTGTTGCCCTCTCCTGCCCTGACAAACGTGACAAGATCGTCAAGAAGGTCGCCAGAACCGAAAAGTGACCCGCCGGACTCGGCTCCGGTCGAAATGAGGGAGCACTCGTCAACTATGAAAAAAGTGTCGTTGGCCTTGTTGAAATTGAGCTGGAATTCGCCGAACACGCCTCCCGATTTCTGCCGGTAGATATGTTTGTGGATGGTGTATGCACTTTTGCCCGTGAATGAAGAGAGAACTTTCGCGGCGCGGCCCGTCGGAGCCAAAAGGACATATCTGGACTTGAATTCACGGAGGGTCTGCACGAAAGCCGCGATTGCCGTAGTCTTGCCCGTGCCGGCATACCCCGTCACCACGAGTATATCAGAGTCTCCGCCGTCCAATGAAAACCCGGCAAGCTTGGAAAAAAGCTTTTTCTGGCAGTCGGTGGGTTCCAGTCCGAGATGCTTCTGCATCGTCCGGACAAATGTCTCCTGTGTCAGCATCAGGTGTCCTTTCTTAGGAAAACAAAGATGGAAAGCATCGAGAACACGCCCAGACGTCCGATAATCATCTGACATCCCATCAGAACCTTGGCAACGATGCCGGCATCCGCGAAAGTGCTCATCGAAGAGCCGAACTCCCCGAAACAGGGGCCTACGTTGCTCATCATCGAGATTGAAACGCTGAGCGACGTAATGAAATCCACGCCGAGGCCGGAGTAGACGAGAGAGCCTATCAGAACCAGGTCAAGATAGAGCAGAACATAGACTGCGACACTGGTGAAAACGTCATTGTCGATGACATGTCCGTCTGTCTTGACCCGCACGACCGCATTGGGATGAGCCATCTTCAGGAGATGGGCTCCCGAGGCCTTCGCCAGAATCCATATCCTGTCGGAACGGACGCCTGACGTAGTTGAGCCGGAGCATCCGCACTGCACCGCCGCACACAGCAGAATGAATATTGCAAAGACAGGCCAGACATTCGTGTCCGTCGTGGCGAAACCGGTTGTCGATATCGTACTGACCACGGCGAAAACGCTCTGCCTGAAAGATTCGAAAATATTGTCATGCAGCCCTGAAACCGAGAGACTGACAGTCACAAGAACAGTATATGCAAGAATCGTCGACAGATAGAATCTGGAGACAGGATTCCTGAGCACTTTCGGACTTCTGGTGGCAAAGGAGGCGTAAAGAAGACCGTAATGGAGGCTGGACAGTATCATGAACACTATCAGGATAGCCTCGATCAGCGGTGAGTCATAGGCGGCTATGGAGGCGTTCTTCGTGCTGAATCCTCCGGTAGCCGCAACGCTGAATGCGTGATTTATGGCATCGAACGGTGTCATGCCGGCAAGCATCAGACAGACGAACGCCGCAGCCGTTATGCATAAATAAACCGTAACCACCACCCTGATGAACTGCCCGGACTTGTAGCTGTAGTTGCCACGGGAAATGTCTTCCAAATCTATCTTGCTCATCTTCAACCTTATGGTTCCCATTGAAGGGAGAATCATAATGATGAAGGCAACAACTCCCAACCCGCCGATATAGTGGGTCGAAGAGCGCCAGAACAGAAGGCCTTTCGGCAAGGCTTCGATATCACGCAGACAGGTCGCCCCTGTCGTGGTTATGCCGGAAGCGCTTTCAAACCAGGCGTTCTCCACCGTGAACTCCCCTCCCCACAACACGTATGGAAGCATTGAGAAGACACAGCACAAAGTCCACGAAAAGACCAGGATGGCAAGACCTTCCTTTGTGGATATGTCCTGCCTCGTCCTGACAAAAATCAAGGGGAACACTCCGATAAGGGCAGTTATGATTCCACTGAATACAAGAGGCGAGAATGATGAATCGAACCCGTCAAGAGCGGACACGAAAGCTGAGAGAAACATAAAGGCCGCCGTAGAAATCAGCGCAATGCCGACGTTCCTCGATATGACTCCGAGATTCATTGCTTGAGTTTCTTCTTGTAAGACTGGTTCAGGTCGACAATATCCTTGACCACTTCATTCAGATCGGCCATTTCGTCTTCCGTTTCGACACGGACGTCATAGCTCCTCCCGAACTGCCTGAAACGCTTTATTCCCGTCGTTATCCTGAGAAGAGGATTTATCAGATAGTACCGGAGATAATAATTCAGAAACATTACAAGGACTATCCCGAAAAGACCGGAAACAACTCCCGGCATCAGCCCCCTGTAATATCCCGCCTGCAGATTCTCGGTGTTTTCGGTCAGGGTGTTCTGGCATACCTGCGTGAGCTGCATCAGATAGCGCCGCAATTCCTGGTGGACAGGCTGGAGCCGGTTGAAGAACCACTCGCTGCGCACGTCGTATGAATAGTTCCATATTTCTTCGGCTTCCGATGCGACCTGCATATATGCCACGTATGCATAGACCACCGAATCCGCCGCCGCAACCTCACGGGGATCTGAAAACCTGTCCCTGAGATTCTCGAGGGCGACACTGTATTTGTTCTCCCGGAATGCGGAGAAATTACCTACGGAATCGGCGGAATTGCTTATCACGAGATTGTACATCAGCTCTGCATTGTACTGGTCGGTCACGTGCAGAAGTTCGCTGGATGTGCTGATGCTGTTGATATTGTCCGTTATGACACTGGTGACATACCTGTTGGTCCTGGCGTACTCGAAGATGGACACAGTCCCCGCAAAAAAGAGAGCTATGCCGATAACCAGACATCCGTACAGGACCTTCGCTTTTATACCCAGTCTTTTCATAACCGACTTGCAAATATACTATTTTTTGCAATCGTCAACAATAGCGGCGGCAACCCTTTCTGCAGCTCCGCATCCCCCCATTCTGCCGGCAAGTTCCCTGTAGTCGGAAAGCATCCTCTCCCTGACGTCAGTGTCAAAGAGAAGAGAGCACAGTTCCCTGAACATCGCATCGGGATTTGCTTCATACTGAATCAGCTCCCTGAACACCGGTCTGTCCAGAATCAGATTCGCCAGACTGATATATCGGATGCCGTGTACCAGCAGCCTGGCCAGAAGATATGTGACAGTCCCGAAGCCGTAGCATACAACCTGAGGGGTTCCGATAAGGGCCGCTTCAAGACTTGCAGTTCCAGAACATATAACAGCCGCATCAGACTGTTTAAGAATATCGTATGTCCTGTCACTTATAATTTTAATTGAAGTATTAGATGGCAGAAATGAAAGGTACTCCCTTTCGTTTATGGAGGCCGGAGCCGCGATGACCAGCCGATATCTGTCGAACCGTGAATCTGCTCGGACCAGCTTCTCCATGGCGGCAAACCGGGGCATCAGGAACCGTAGTTCCGCAGACCGGCTTCCGGGAAGAAGGGCTATCGTGCAATCACCTTCACCGACACTTGAGAACTTATGCCTCATCACATTGTCAACCAAAGGATTGCCTACATACTGAACGGAAACTCCGTAGCGCGGAAAGAACTCCTTCTCAAAGGGAAGGATGGAAAACACACGGTCCGTATATCTTTTCAGAAGAGAGACTCTCCATCTCCCCCTCGCCCATACTTTCGGAGGGATGAAATAGTAAACCCTAAATCCTTTTTTCTTTGCGAAACGGGCTATCCGGAGATTGAAACCGGGGTAGTCTATGAGTATGACGGCATCAGGTGAAAAAGAGAGGATGTCGCGTTTGCAGAAACGGAGATTGTCGAGAATCGCCCCCGCCTTGCCGATAACTTCGGAAAAGCCCATCACCGCGGTATTCCCGCAGTGTCTGGCCATCGTCCCGCCGCAGGAGGCCATCATATCCCCACCATAGAAACGGAGCTCACAGGAGGGATCCTGCGCATACAACTCCTTCATAAGAGCCGCACCGTGCAGGTCTCCCGACGCCTCACCGGCTATGACGTAGATTTTCATTGAAAGAAACGGTGGAGGCGGCGGAACTCATCGTAATCAGTGTTGTCAATGTTCTGCGGAGTAATCGAGATATATCCGTGCTCATTGGCATAATTATCCGTAAATTCCGTATTTTCAGGACTTTCAATAACCTCCCCCGCCATCATGTAGATTTTCTCCCCCTCTTCGGGAACGAACGCGGGTCCGCCGTTCCCATTCCCCGCATTGGCAAGCACCCCGAATTTCTCATAAAGCTTCGGATCGTACGGAACGAACTCCTTTATCCAGCTCTCGAACCCCTGCACGGTCACCTTGATGCCACAAACCTTATCTTCAGGAAGATCGGGGAAGTTCACGTTATAGACAATCCCCTTCTCTGCAACCTCCACAAGCTTCTCGAAAATCGGAGGAAACAGTTTCTCAACCATCGAGAAGTCGGCATCGTGGGACAGATTGTCCAGAGAAACACCGATTGACAGGAGACCGGCAAGAGCCCCTTCACGGGCCGCGCCAATAGTCCCGCTGTACCACACGGCGGTCGATGAGTTCAACCCGTGATTTATTCCACTGACTATGACATCCGGCTTGTTGTCCTGCCCGTATATCTCGTCAAGGGCGAACTTCGTGCAACTGGCCGGAGTGGCGTCCAGATAGTGCCACTCCACTCCGTCGATTCTTCCGAGATATCTTGCCGCAATGGGACGCACGCCAAGGGAGACAGCCATCGACATACCTGACTGATGAACCTTGGGAGCGACCACCGTCACATCTCCGTACGGTTTGAGAATCTTCACCAGGGACTGCAGGCCCTTCGCCTGATATCCGTCATCGTTTACCACCAGAATTTTCATACGGGTACAAAATATTTTCGCAAATATACGAAATTAATACCTTCCGACAGACTGATTCAGCAGAACCGTGCTTCGGAAATATTCGCACTCCGCATCGATATAGGAACTCATCACATCATCGAAAGTATACTGCGCCGAAAGGAATTCCGTAAAACTGCTGTCACCGTTGGCATAGCCTATGCGCCGGCTCTCCAATATCTCCGAAGCTGATTTTATGATGTCTTCACTGTATTCGGAAAGAATCTTTCCTGCGGCCACGAATGAATTGTAGGCCTGCCCCACCTCCATCTTCACCTGGCTCACAGCAGCATCAAGATATACCTTCCGCTGATCTACCGACGCCTTTGCCGCATTGACCTCACCTTTGTTGAATGAGGAAAACTTCAAAGGAATCGAGACTCCGACGGTAAATCCGTGAAACTGGGGAGCAGGCGCAATCTCGTTTCGCACCTCCTTATTGAAGGAGTACCCCAGGGTCACTCCCAATTCCATCGCACGGGAAGCCTTTATCAGATTGAGATTGCGGTCTGACAACTGATGCGACAGCTCCGCCACTTTCAAATCAGCCCTTTCGGCCAGAGCAATCTCATACAGCTCTTCCAAAGAGCGGTCAGCCTCCTTTTCTCCATTCAGCTCATCTTCAATATCCTCCAGTTCCATACCGCCGGCAAGCAGGGAAAGCCCCATCAGGGAATTGCGATATTCAGTCATCAGAGAGAGAGCCTCTCCCCTCAGAGTACGGGCTTCCAGAGCGGATTGCATCGCATCGGACCAGCTTATATCCCCGAGAGACAACCTTATGCTGTCACCGTAGGCGACCTTTTCCATCAATTCCGATTCCAACGCAGCCAGCTCCGCTCTCTTTTTCAGTTTCCAGGCCTCGGACCAGGCGATTGAGGCTTCCGCCCGCAGATTGCACATAAATGCATCCACCGAGGCATCCGTCATCTCCTTTTCGCTCATAGAGACATTCATCCTGGCCCGCCTCACGCCTCCAAGGCTGAAATTATAACCCAGTTCGACGTCCACGTTCTGCCCCATCATCAAATCCCAGTCCTGATTGTTGCCATATGTCACTGCAAGTTCCGGATCATTGAAAACACGGGAGGCTCTCAGATTAGCACTTGCGATATCAAGATTATACCTTTCCGCGACAGCGGATGCATTGTATTTGCCCACAGCCCTGATGAAATCGCCGAACGATACGGTCTGGGCGGAAAGCATCAGGGGCATCAGCGCGGTAAACAGCGACAATATTCTAAAATTCTTCATCATTTTCAGTTTTGCTTCTTTCTGCCACCCTTTTCTCCATCTGATAGTACAGAGACGGCAGGATGAAAAGGGTGATGATTGTTGAAAACAGCAGTCCGTAGACGATTACCGTCGCCAGAGGGCGCTGCACGTCAGATCCGACTCCGGTTGCCATTGATGCCGGCAACAGGCCGAGAACGGCCACCATTGCGGTCATAAGCACAGGCCTGAGCCGGTGTGAGGTCCCGGAAACGACGGCCTGACGCAGCTCCATCCCATCCTTCCTCAAATCATTGATATGCGAAATCATTATCACGCCATTCTGGATCGTGAGTCCGAAGAGCGCTATGAAACCGACAGCGGAGGAGACGTTGAACGTCATTCCGCGCAAAGTCAGGGCCGCAAGACCGCCGACCAGCGCCAGAGGCAGCATACCTATCAGCAGCCCCGCCTGACGGAAACGTCCGAACGCGCCGAAAAGAAGAAGGAACATTATCGCAAGTACGAACGGGATTATGATTCCCAGCCGGCGATAGGCCCTGTTCTGGTTTTCAAACTGTCCGTCCCATTTGATCTGATATTCCGTATGGTCATATCCGACTTTCTCATCTATCGCGGCCCTGGCCTCACTGAGGAATGAAGTGAGATCCCGTCCGCGGAGATTGAGCCTGATTGTCAGGTGCCTGCGGTTCATCTCGCGTGAAATCGAACTGGCTCCGAGAACGGTCTCGACGCTTGCCACAGTGGAAATGGGTATCATCGTGCCTCCGCTCGATGTGATCATAAGAGCCCCTATTTCCGACGGAGTGTCCCGGACACTCTCCTTGAACCTGCAGGTTATGTCATAAACCTTGCTCCCGATAAAAACCTGCGATATGGCTTTGCCTCCTATCGCCACCTCTATCAGATCGGCTATATCGGAGACATTGACGCCATACTGGGCCACCTTCTCCCTGTCAACCTTGATTTTCAACTGAGGCATCGGGGGTTCCTGGTCGATTGCCACATCCTGCGCCCCGTCAATCCGACTGACAATATCCCGGACCTGTTCGGCAAGATGCCTTGTCCGGTTCATATCCTCCCCATATATCTTGACAGCCAAATCACTGTGGGAACCGGCCATCTGGTCCATCACCATATCTATGATAGGTTGTGAGAAACCCACTTTGTAGCCCGGCATCTCCGCAATTGCCTCCGACATCTCTGCAATCAGATCCGCCTTGGTCTTCCCTCGCTTCCAATCCTTGTACGGAATCAGGCCTACACCGCACTCTATGTGTGAGGGAGAGAATGCTTCGGTGCCCTCATCGTCGCGTCCCACCTGGGTCATCACATACGAGACTTCCGGGAACTGCTTCAGCCGGTGGCGCAGGGCATCCGCCATATGCGACGACCTTTCCAAGGAGATGCCCGGAGGGGTCTGAACCTGAATCCAGATTCCTCCTTCATCAAGGGCAGGGAGAAAATCCTTACCCACGAGAATGGCAAAAACCACAACGAGAGCCAGAACTGAAGCCATTACTCCGACGACAGGGCGGTGATTGTCCAGGTTGCGTTCCGTGAAATCACGGTACTTGGACGACAGTCTTTCAAGCACTCTGTTGTGGAAAACCTTCCGCGGTTTCCTGTAGAGGGCATAAGCCATTCCGGGGATGAAAATCAAGGCGACCGCAAGCGCTCCCGCCAACGCGTAACCGACCGTGAAAGCCATCGGGGTGAAGAGTTTCTTCTCGATACGCTCGAACGCAAAAAGAGGCATATATGCCACTATGATGATGAGTGTCGAGAAGAATATCGGCCTGGCAACGTCGACGACACGTCTGACAATGCTCCTGCCGTCGAAAGGGGTATCCGGATGGTCCTCCCTCTTCTTGAGGATGGTCTCCATCATAACTATTGCACCGTCCACCAGAATTCCGAAATCGATGGCTCCCAGAGAAAGGAGGTTTGCCGGGATATCCGTCAGACGCATCAGAATGAATGCAATCAGAAGGGAAATCGGGATGGTCAGGGCCACAAGTATGGCACTGAGAGGATTCCCCAGAAATATCAGCAGAACCCCGATAACCAGAAGCATCCCGAAAAACAGAGTGTGAGAGACAGTATGAAGGGTGTTGTTGACCAGATTGGTCCTGTCCATAAAGGGATATATTTGCACTCCTTTAGGGAGAATGTCATCATTCAGTTCTTCCACGACAGAATGCACTTTTTCAAGGACTTCGGAAGGATTCTGGTAGCGCAGTATCTGAACTATACCCTCGACTCCGTCGCGATAATCGTATTCATCGTCAAGAAATCCCATAATCCCCTTCCGTTCGAGGTTCCCGTACTTCAGCGCTCCAAGGTCGCTCAGCAGCACCGGCGCCTTGCCTTCGTTCTTGACGACAATGTTCTCCATATCGCGGAGATCGTCAATCAGACCTTCGCCACGGACGACATAACTCTGGTCGCCGATTGTGAGCATACTCCCTCCGGCATTCGAATTGTTAAGTTCTATGCTCTCTCTGACCTCCGAAAGGGAAACTCCGTACTTTACCAGCTTGTCCGGGTCAAGTTCCACCTGGAACTGGGTTGTTATGCCGCCGTAATTGCTCACGCTGGCCACACCCTGAATCTGCGTAAGGCGGGGAATGACCACCCACTTGTTCAGGTCCGTCAATTCCCTGAGATTGTGATTTTCACTGACAAGTATATACCTGTACACCTCTCCTGTCGGTGACGTGAGGGGATTCAGTTCCGGAACGGCATCGTACGGAAGGTCTACGTCACCTATGCATTCGCGCACCCTCTGCCTTGCCCAATAATCTTCCGTCCCATCCTTGAACACAAGCACTATCGTGGAAATGCCGAAGGTGTTGTTGCTTCTCAACATCTCCAGGGAGGGTATTCCGTTCAGTGCACGCTCCAGGGGAATTGTGACCTGCTGTTCGATTTCCTCGGCGGCCAGTCCCGGAACCTGGGTGACAACCTGCACGGTGGTATCCGCTATGTCCGGATATGCGTCGATTGACAGTGTGGTCCAGGCATAGATTCCGAATGCGGAGACTATAAGGAATGACACAGCCACAAGCCAGCGGCGGCGTATGGTCAATTCAAAAAATCTTTCCATAGCCCCGTATTTACTGTGCCAGATATATTCCGCCGTCAACCACAACCTTCTCCCCCACCGCAAGGCCGCTCTTTATGCAAATCCTGGAGTTGTCGTCATTCCCGCTGCCAAGTACAACCCTTCTTCTGACGAACACCCCGCTTTCTTTTCCGCATACATAGACGTAGTTATGCTGTTCCCCCTGAAAAATGGCGGAAGAAGGCAGGACTATCTCATCTTTCGGCTCGGAGATGAAATGGACGGAGACATACATACCGTGTTTGAGAAGCCTCCTGTTGTTTTCACAGGCCAGAATCACCTGCACCGAGCGGGTTTCGGAATCGACCACGCTGCCGATGTTGAAAACCCCCGCGTCAATTTTCTCATCCGGAGAGGAATCCAGAAATATCTCGGCGCCCGCGTTGGAATTCAAATGACCGATATAGTGCTCCTTGACATACGCATTGATCCACATCGTGCTCAAATCAGCAACGACGACGGGCCGCTTTTCATCCGATTTCATATATTCGCCGACAGTGAGGTCGCAGACAACCACCTCCCCGCTTATCGGAGCAAGAATCGATACGGGCTGCCCGACACTCACTTCGTCCAGATTCACGTTATAGACTTCAAGCGTTGAACAGGCGGATTCCAAATCCTTCGAGGCGTTTTCATATTCGGCAAACAGTTCCTCCAATTCCCTCTTGGAGATGATGCCGTGGCTGAACAGCTCCTGTTTTCTTGAATAATCGACCTTCAGTTTTTCAAATGTCCTCAAGGCCTGGTAATACTCCTTCACCAGCTCGTTGAATTCGGGTGAATATATCTCGAAAAGAGGTTCTCCTTTCCTGACTTTTCTTCCCAAAGTCACGTAAACGCCGGTCACCCTTCCGTCGAAAGGAAGAGAAACCTCCCCGAATTTTCCATTTTCGGCAGTGGCGACGCCGACTGTGCGGAATTCACTTGAGAATGGTTCTTTTGATACTTCCGTTGTTTTTATGGTGCCTGCAACCGGCGATGCCGCATTGACAAACACACTGTCCCCCTTGAATGAAAGCTGCCGGTCGCCGGACTCCTCAGTCTTACCCCCACAAGACACCAGCAACAATATGAACGGGAGCGCAAATACTCTGTTTTTCATATTATTTCTTCTTGTCTGTTGTATAATCTGTTTCTCGGTTGCCGTAGGAACGGCTTCAGGATATACTATAGACAAGGAGGGGCGCGAAGGTCCGACAGAAGCCGGCAATCCTGACGGCATAGAAATTCCGGAAGGCTCGCCTGATGTGCAGTGCCGGGGAGGACGGGACAGTCTGGAGTCTCGACGCCATTTCCGGCCAGACAGGTCTGATCCGATACAATATTGATAAGCTGGACCTCCTGGGAGGTATGCCCGTGCGCCTTTCCGCTCCACGGATGGGAGTGGACAATCTTGTAATAAGAGCCTTCGTGGGTATGGATGAACAGATTGGTGGACGCGAAGAAGAACGCGTACAGAGAAAGCAGCAGGATGCCGGATATTCTGACAAGTCTGTTCATAAATGTACTGCAAAAGTAATCTATTTTGGATTGATAAAAAAAGAAATATGACTAATTTTGCTATTATGAAAAGACTCAATGCACTACTGTTGTTCGCCTGCCTGATTGCGGCGGGATGCGCCGACCAGCCCCGCGAGGCCGTGTCCGTCACAATCAACCCCGATGACACCCCTGAACAGATAGCCGAAAAGGCCGTTCAGGTTCTTCCCTCCTCCCGCCAACTCGCCGCCATGGATGACGAATTCATCGCATTCCTCCATTTCGGCCCCAACACTTTCACCAGGCGCGAATGGGGCACCGGTACCGAAGACCCCGCCGTATTCGACCTCAAGCATCTTGACACCGACCAGTGGTGCAAAGTCATGAAAGACGCCGGTATGAAAAAGGTGGTGCTGACCGTAAAGCACCACGACGGATTCGTGCTCTACCAGACAAGATATACGAAGCACGGCATAATGTCGAGCGGATTCGAGAACGGAAAGGGTGACATTCTGCGCTCATTGAGCGAGTCGTGCAGGAAATACGGCCTTAAGCTCGGAGTCTACCTCTCCCCCGCCGACCTCCGTCAGATGGAAGACGACGGCCTCTACGGCAACGGCAGCCGGACAACTCTCCGCACGATTCCCAAGCAGGTTGAAGGCCGTCCGTTCGCCGACAAAAGGACTTTCCAATATGAGGCCGACGATTACAACGAGTATTTCATGAGCCAGCTGTTTGAGCTGCTGACGGAGTACGGCCCCATCAGCGAGCTGTGGTTCGACGGCGCCCATCCCAGACACAAGGGAGGCCAGCAATACAATCAGGCGGCGTGGACTGAAATGATACGCACGCTTGCACCCGATGCGGTAATGTTCAATGTAGAGGACATCCGCTGGTGCGGAAACGAAGCGGGAGACACCCGTGAAAGCGAGTGGAACGTACTGCCTTTCAACGAAAACGGAGGATTGATTCCAGGCATTGGAGCGGAAGATATGGGAAGCCGCGAGTTCCTCGCCGGACTGGAGGCCCCTTATACTCTGAAATACTTCCCTGCCGAAACGGACGTTTCAATCCGGCACGGCTGGTTCTACCGCAACGATGACGAGCAGAGCGTACGAAGCGCCGACAACGTTTTCGATATGTATGAAAGGACCGTCGGCGGCAACACCATATTTATGCTGAACATCCCTCCCACAAGAGAAGGAGTCCTGGGAGAACGTGACGTGAAGACTCTTGAAGAGGTCGGACGCAGAATCCGGGAGACATACGGAGTCAACCTCTGCAAGTCGGCGCTGAAGAGGCCTGTCGTAGTGAAAGAGAGCCTTGAGATGAAACTCAAGGGATGTCAGACCGTCAACCGTGTCGTTCTTGCCGAGCCTATCGGACAGACGGGAGAGAGAATCGAGAAGTTCGCCATCGATGCCTTATGTGACGGGCAGTGGCAGGAAGTGGCGTGCGGAGGCAATGTCGGCCACAAGCGCATCGTCAGGTTCGCATCCGTTTCGACAGAGTGCATCCGCATCCGCGTCCTCAGCAGCCGTGCCCAGGCCATTCTAAGCACCTGCAGCGCCCACTACTATAAGGAAAACCCCGTCACCTTCTCAATCAGCCACAGCCGCGACGGAGTGTTAAGCATCCTTGCCGAGAACAATGTATTCCGTACCGCCAAGAGCACTTTGTCCAACGGAAATGTCAGCAGCGAGATACACTACACCACCGACGGCACGGAACCCGACGCCTCATCACCGGTATATTCCGGACCTTTCAAATTCGAGAACGGAGTCGTCAAGGCTGTTTCAATCGTCAATGGAAATTCTGGCGAGATTGTATCCAGGCAGATAGGCTATGACCGTTCATCCTGGAAAATGACCATCAATCCCTACAACACTGTCATAGATTGCGGCAAAATCATTGAGATGTCCGCACTCAACTTCATCCCCAACAGGAACAACTTCCACGGGGACTATGTCAGCAAAGGGACCGTGAGCGTAAGCCTTGACGGGAAGAGATGGAGCAAGGTTGCGGAGTTCGAGTTCGGCAACATCATCAACGACCCTTCTTTCCGGCGCATAGGGCTTTCCTCTCCAGCAAAGGGCAGATATATCAGGCTCGACGTCCTCGAACTGGTTGGTGACGGCGACGGTTTCCAGAGCGTGGACAGCGACATTGAGGTTCTGTAAAGATTCGCCGGAATGGTCAGAAAATACCTGTCGCTTGTTTTTGCCTGCCTGGTTTCCTTTGCGGCGGCCGCAGGCAACGTGGACGTCAGGCTGGAGAGCAGAATGAGCCTTCTGAACACCGGTTTCAAGGTGGAGCGGCTCAGCTTTGCAGTGGACGGCAGCTTCAACGACAAGTTTTCCGTCTCTTTTTTCCAGCATCTCAACAAACCAATCGAAAAGGAAGATGTACTCAGTGCTACGGACTGGGTCTATATAAAATTCACGCCTAACGAGTCCTGGGCATTCAAATTCGGAAAGATTCCGCTGGCGGTAGGTTCCTGGGAATTTGACAACGCGCCGATAGACATCTATTTCTATTCGGACTATATTGACGTCTACAAGGCTTTCCAGCCGGGATTCTCCGCACAGTTCAATTTTTCTGGCGGGAATGACGCGCTGGAATTTCAAGCGACCAAGAGTCCCCTTGCGGAGCCGGGCCGTCACGATATGTTCGGGTTTCATCTGATGTGGAAAGGAAATCACGGACCGTTCAACTTCATCTGGTCGGCCAATATGGAGAAATATGACCGGGCAAACCGGTTCTCGGTATGTCTGGGAAACAAAATCACCTTGTCCCGATTCTCCGCATATCTCGACCTTATCGGCGGCCATTACCCCGTATTCGACGGAGGGAAGATGAATGTCTGGTCCGTATGCACAAGGGCTGATTTCCGGCTGTTTGACTGGATGTCGGTCGGCGCGAAGTTCTCGTATGAGGACCAGACGGGATTTTACCGTGGCTTCAGATACGGAGGCGGTCTTGAATTTTTCCCAATCAAAAAAGACAGGGACTTCAGGCTTCATCTTCAGGCGTACGACCTGAATGCGGATAATGAAGATAAATTTATCGGATCAGTCGGTGTAAAATGGAATTTTCACATATATAGAAAACAATGAGGATGAAGAAGCGCAGTTTCAACCGGAGTATTGCTGAAGGCCTTACGTGCCTTCTCATTGTGGGAGGTCTTTTCCTCTATCTCGGGCTCAGTATGGGAGCCGCCAATATGCTCAACACCATAATGCACACGGCTCACGACCTTCTGCTCAACACCGTGTTCTACCTTATGGCCATCTGCGTAATTACCGGTGCCCTTGGCCGGATCCTGATGGAATTCGGAGTGGTGGCATTGCTCGAGAAGATTCTCAGGCCCCTGATGAAGCCCCTCTTCAATCTTCCCGGAGTGGCCTCTCTCGGAGCAGTCCTCACTTTTCTCTCCGACAATCCGGCAATCATCTCCCTTGCCCAGGACAAGAGATTCGCCTCGTATTTCAGGAAATATCAGTTCATCTCACTTACAAATTTCGGCACGGCCTTCGGTATGGGGATACTGGTGATTGTGTTTATGATAGGTCAGGGCTTCTACTGGGAACCTCTCGTAGGTCTGTTCGGAGCTTTCTGCGGATGCATAATCTCCACCAGAACAATGCAGCATCTTGTTGTCAAGGCATATCCTTCCTACAAAAAGGAATTGGCGGTGGAAGGTCCCGTCGAGAACAGAAGTGAGAAAAAAGAGCACAGGAATTCCGTTTTCATCAGAGCGTTGAACGCCATTCTGGACGGGGGAAAGACGGGGGTTGACGTAGGGCTTGCCATCATCCCCGGAGTCCTTGTGATTTCCACTCTGGTGATGCTGCTCACTTTCGGTCCCGGAGTCGGCGGAGCATATACAGGAGCGGCCTACGAAGGGACTGAACTCCTGCCTCTTGCCGCCGGCAAAATCAATTTCCTGTTCGACTGGCTGTTCGGGTTCAGCGACCCGCATCTGATAGCCTTCCCCATAACGGCCCTGGGGGCTGTCGGGGCCGCATTGGGCCTCATCCCCAATTTCCTCAGTCAGGGATGGATTGACGGGAACGCTATCGCCGTCTGCACGGCAATAGGAATGTGTTTCAGCGGATACCTCAGCACCCATACGGCAATGCTGGACACTCTCGGCTACCGTAAACTCACAGGCAAGGCGATTCTCGCCCACACCATCGGAGGCATCGGCGCCGGCATCATCGCCCACCTGTCCTACCTGCTGATCATCACGATTATCTGATTCATATTATGCGACATTTCGTTTTCACACTGGCGCTTGGAACTCTGCTGATGTCATCAGATATGCAGGCGCAGACCGCACCATTCTCCAAAGGAGGAGCAACTCAGCAGACACCGTCCAAATCGGAATATTTCAGCTGGATAGACCATACCTGGGAGGGCTCCACCGAAGAGCAGACTCTTGCCAATCTCAATTTCTTCAAATGGTTGAAGGATACTTACGGGATGCAGCTGGACATCTATGCGCTGGATGCCGGCAACATCGACGGCCACAACCACTACGGATACTACAGGAGCGGCAGGATACTGAAAACGATTGAAAAATGACTATTTTTGTGCTATTATGATAGACAACGCAACGAATACGACGCCACGGCACTTCGCGTCCATTGCCAAAATGATGAGCATCTCTCTGATGCTGGCACTTCTTACAGCCTGTACTCCGTCTGTGGTTACTGTGTCCTCTCCGGACGGCAATCTCAATTTTCATCTGTCAGTCACCGAAGGACAGTCGATGATTTCAATCGACTATAAGGGGGAGACACTGCTTTCCGATTCTCCCATAGGCGTGGAATTCGAAGACGGTTATTTCGGCGGCGAAGTAAAAGTAACGGCCGGCAAACCTGTTGCGATAGTCGATGATTACGATATGCCTGTGGGCAAGACCAGTCACGTCCACAGCGTTTCCAACGAACTTGTCGCCACCCTCAAGAATGCCGCCGGACGGCAGGTCCAAATATATATGAGGGCCTTCGATGACGGTGTGGCCTATCGTTATCTGATTCCTGAACAGAAGAGCATGAAGAGCCTTGCTGTCAAGTCCGAACGTATGGAACTCAAGCCTTCGAGCGACCCCGTGGCCAAGGCCATGATACTGCCGGGGCACATCTGTTCACACGAAGCGAACTACAAGACCGCAGCCCTGAGCACATACGAGGACAGCCTCATGATGGATATGCCCGTGTTCCTTGAGTTCCCTTCCGGAAAGTTTATGTCGGTCACCGAAGCGAACGTGGTGGATTATGCCGGAATGATGCTGATGAGCAAAGATGGCATGCTTACCGGGGCGCTGTCGCCTCGCCTTGACGATTCCGGTCTCTGTGTCATAGGCAACCTCCCCCACCGCAGCCCCTGGCGCGTGTTTATGGTCTCTGACAGGGCCGGAGCGTTTTTGGAGTCCAATATACTCACGACTCTTTGCGACCCGTGTCAGGAGAAGGACCTCTCCTGGCTCAACCCTGGTAAATCCACCTGGCCCTGGTGGTGCGGCTATCAGGCGCCCGCAGGGATGAAAAAAGGAGACATCAACACCATCAACTACAATATCAGCACCCATTTCATAGATTTCTGCGCCAGGAACGGCATCCAATACCATTCCATCACCGGAATCATCGATGAGAATGACCGCGAATACCCGTGGTTCTACAATGAAGGGAGTTCGACTGGACGCCCGAAGGACACTGATGACGCCAGCCGTCTCTGCCCCGGTTTCGAGATTGAACCCATCTGCCGATATGCCGCCGAAAAAGGAGTTAAAATGCGTGTGTGGGTCCATTGGAAACCTCTCTCGAAAAATATCGAGGAGACTTTCAGGCAGTACAGCGAATGGGGTATCAAAGGTATGATGATAGACTATATGGACCGTGATGACCAGGAGATGATAGACTTCCAGAGGAAGGCTCTGGAACTCGGTATGAAGTATCATCTGCATATCCAGTTCCATGGTGCGAGCAAACCGTCGGGCCTGCAGCGCACCTACCCTTGCGAGTTCACCAGAGAGAATACCCTGAACTATGAGGTCTACAAGTGGAACGGCCGCCAGCTCGGTGCCGACCACGATCTCGACCTTCCCTTCACCCGCTGCATAGCCGGTCCTGCGGACTACCATCTTGGAGGATTCCGCGCCGTCACGATGGACAAATACGCCCCTGATTTTGCTCGTCCTGTCGTGACGAACACCCGCAGCCACATGCTTGCAATGTATGTCGTTTACGAAAGTGCCCTGCATCTCGTGTCGGACACCCCTGCCGCATACGAAGGTCAGGAAGGCTTCGACTTCATCCGTCAGGTGCCTACGGTCTGGGATGAAACGCGGGTGCTTGTCGCGGAGCCGGGAGAATGTATCCTTGTCGCCCGCCGAAGCGGACGCGACTGGTATCTCGGAGCTATCGGCAACAGCAGGTCAAAACACGAATTCACATTCGACGCCGGTTTCCTCGGAGAGGGTGATTACACTATGACTCTCTATCAGGATGCCGCCGATTCGGAAAGTAATCCGAACAACATTGTATGTTCAGAATCCACCGTCAAAACTTCCGACCGCCTCAGTGTCGGCTGCGTGCCGTCAGGAGGATTCGCAGCAATCATAAAACCCCTGAAGTAGCATCATCAATCCGTTATTATCCATACAATGAAAATAAATCGAACAACTATCTTTATGATGTTTGCGGCCGTGGCCGTATCTTGCGGCCGGATATCCGGGACCGCAAATCCGGAGGTATTCTCATTGCAGGGGAAAACGGACACTCTCCTGTTCAAGCAGGTGCCCTTCGAGTGGAAGGTCACCCCGCGTTACGACTATTCCAAGATGATGATTACCAAGCTGTTCCTATGTCAGGCCGAATACAACGGTGACTTCCTCGGAAAATGCAAAATTCGTGACAACGGCGAGAAGACAGTCTATCTCACAATCAATCAGGCATACGAACTCATCAAGGGTATGGACCGGATTACTCTGGGAATACCGAAAGTGGTCTATCTAGTAGGCTGGCAGTACAACGGCCACGATTCCAAGTATCCCGCCTTCTTCGAGGGCAATCAAGCCGTGAAGCGTCCGGAGGATGAAGATGCCCTGCAGAGCATCCGCTGGCTGATGGAGGCGGCGAAGGAATACAACACTACAGTCAGTCTTCATATCAATATGTTCGATGCCTTCGACGACAGCCCTCTGTTCGAGAAGTACAGGAAAGCGGACGTACTTGCCAGAAAGAAAGACGGTTCCCTTATGAATTCGGAGTGGGGCTACAAGGTATGTTATCCTGCGGAATGGGAAAAGGGACTTGCACAGGAGAGAATAGACAAACTTTGCTCTCTCCTCCCCATTGCGGAAGCGGGTACAATCCACATCGATGCATTCCACCAGACTGCTCCCGTCCCGTTCATCAACGAGGATGGCGAATACAAGGTCGGATTCATTTCCCCCGTCAGCCCCTGGCACGGTTACACAGCCGAGCAGGATATGGAAGCAAGGGCCAACATAGTTAAATATTTTGATTCCAAGGGAATAGACGTCACTACCGAAGGCGTATGGAATATGGCTATCGGCGACATCACCGAGGGTTACTTCCCGATGTACTATCATTTCGGTTCGGAAGAGATGTCCCTCTCCCTGAACGCGACGCAGGCCAACGGAGTGAACTGCGGTGTCCGTGCATTCGGAAACAACATCAACGGAGAGCAGACCTTCAAGAATGCCGGATCCACCGAAGCGGGATTTGACGAGTTCAAGAAGGGATTCTGCCAGAAGAATCTCATATGCCAGTATCTGAACACGTTCGGCCGCAAGGCCCTAATAAGGGATGAGCACGACAACTGCATCGGAGTGTTCGAAGATGGCGTGAGGACGAAGTATGAAGATGAAGAGGATATGATGTCCGTCGCAAAGGACGGTATCATCCTCGCTGCCGAAAGCGATGTCTTCCTCCCCGCTGTCTGGCTCGGCAATGAGAACATTGTCGCCTTCTCAGAGAACGGCTACACCGACAAGACCTGGACCTTGCCGGCGGGCGTGACGCTTCCCCGCGATGCCGGGGCCTGGACCATTACGCAGGACGGAAGGACAGAGTTCACCGATTTCAAGATAAAGGGGCGAAAAGTCACCCTCACCCTCGCACCGGGACAGATGGTACTGATCGCACAAGACTGAGTTTACGGCTAACCGCTACGTTGCGTGCATCCGTCAATGAGTTTCCGTGCGGTGATCATCGGAAACATATAAGGCGATAACCATTCCGGCAATAAGCACCACCGTGCCTATGATGGCCATAGGGGTGATGCGTTCGCCGAGAATCACTGCGGCGAACGCCATGGTGAAGAAGCATTGTCCGTAGATGAGGTTCGTTGCACGCACTATGCCGATTTGGGTTACCGACCAGTTCCAGGCTATGAAGCACAACAGAGATGCTATGAGCGAAAGGTATAGCAGATTGCCCCACACCTGCGGACGCAGAAGCACGCTAACGGGAGCAAATGACGACTTTGTCAGAAGTTGGAACACGCCCATAGAGATAATTCCGTACGCAAAGACCTTCCTGGTAATGAAAAGTATATCGTATTTTGCCGATATGTTCTTCAGAATCAGTGCATACAGTCCCCAGCACACCGAAGCTCCTATGGCGAGCATGTCTCCTTTGGGATTAAGATGCAGTACAAATTGACCGTTGAACACCACCAGAGCCATTCCGAGGAAAGTAATGACGGAACCCAGCACCTGCCTGGGCGAAGACTTTTCCTCCTTATACACCGCCCCAAGAATAAGTGCCGTCGAAAGAGGAGCGGTCCCCACCAGAATGGCCACGTTCGATGCCGTGGAATACTTCAGGGCCGTGTTCTCGGCCAGAAAATACAACGACCCGCCGATTATTCCCATCGCGAAAAGCCTGAGTTCGTCTTTGAAGTTGTCGGAGAACAGTTTTTTATGACACAGCAGCAACATTCCGGCATAAGCGAGCGTGAAGCGGGCAAGGAATATCCCCGCCGGGCTGAGTGAATGCTCAAGGAGTATCTTGGTGGAGACAAACGTTTCCGACCACACTGTCACCGTAAAGAGCGCGGCTATCCAGGGAAATATCTTTTTTACTGTCATAACTTGCCGCGAAGTTAGTTAAAAATGCTCATTTTTGTCCCGCATTTATCTGATTCTCAAACAATGGCAACAATATTCATCACAGGAGGCTCCACCGGCATAGGCGCCGCATGCGTGCGTAAATTCATCGGCCAGGGATGGAACGTTGGATTCATGGACAACAACGACGACCTTCTCACAAGATCCACGAAGAAAAATAACAACTCATTTTTTTATATCTATGTGATACTTTAATCAGAGGAACCGGACGGAACTTCCCCGACCGGACTGAGGGACTCGGGAGAACCGAGTCCCATTTTTGTCATTTCAATTCATCCGTACAGGCGTATAACACTTGCAGACTGGGATGACATTGCGGCAAAGGACAGACTCAGCCGCAGACAGCAAGTTATTTGCGAAGCAAATGACGCAGATGGCGAGAATGGACGCTGTCCGGCCGCAAGT